>CAINOE010000197.1 GCA_903851415.1 uncultured Rhodopila sp.
CATGACAACGGCGACGACTTCCCTTAAAAAAATGCGCGACATCGAAGAACGGGAAGGCAAGCTCAGGCCGTCGGAGATATGATAGAAATGGAACGCGGCTTCGGCTACGGCGCGAAGCGCGGCGACTATCGCCGGACAAACCAAAGGGAGCCGTGAGGCTCCCTTTGGCGAGTAGCTCCCTTACGGGAAACGGTCATCCGGACTGTCATTGCCAATGCCAGCCCGCGCTTGTTGATCCTGCGGGTCCCTCGATCGATTGCCGGCATTTTTCGCTGAAGAGGGACTACCGAGCCTCAACCGCGGGTGGGTCGAGCGCATGTCCTCATCTGATGTCCAGAAGTGGATATTGGACACCATATTGGATGGCTGTCGCCGCTGCGACTGTAAAACATTGAAAAGATTGGCGTCCCGTAGCCCTCCGTGCCAATGAAGATGAGACATCTCCCCCCCGGAAGTTTAGCCTTGAGGGCGCCGAAGGATCATCGCTCCCATGCCCATGCGTCTCCCCCAGACCAATGCTGCGACCGGCGCCGGCTCAGACCAAGGCCGCAGGCCGACGGTCGTGCCGGCGCCGGTCGCAGCGTCGCCCGAATTGACGGACCTCCCCCGCCGCCGGACCTTCACCGTCCAGGACAAGCTGCGTATCCTGGCCGAAACCGATGCCGCCGCCGATACCGGCGGAGTGGGCGCCATCCTGCGCCGCGAGGGCCTGTATTCCTCCAGCCTGACCGATTGGCGCCGGCTGCGCGACGCCGGGGCCCTGGCCGCATTGGCGCCCGCCAGGCGCGGTCCCAAGGCCGCCGGCGCCAACCCGCTGGCCACCCGGGTTGCCCGGCTTGAGCAGGACAACGCCCGCCTGACGATGCGCCTGACGCGGGCCGAAGCCATCATCGACATCCAAAAAAAAGTTGCGGCGCTGCTGGGGATACCACTGGCAGCCAGCGGAAACGAGCCTTGACCGACGCGGTCGTCGCCCTCAACCCGGCCAGCGGCCTGACCACCGCCGCCTGCCAGGCGCTCGGGGTGGCGCGCGCCACCGTCCAGCGCAAGCGCGCCCGCCTCGCCGCGCCGCCTCGCATCGTCAAACCGCGCCCCGCCCCGCCGCGAACCCTCACACCCCTTCAAGAGCAGGCGGTGCTGGACCTGCTGCACGAACCCCGCTTCGCAGACCAGGCGCCGGCGGAAATCTATGCCACCCTGCTCGACGAGGGCGTCTACCTCTGCTCGATCCGCACCTTCTATCGCATCCTCAACCGCCACAGCGAAGTCCGCGAACGCCGCGCCCAGTTGCGCCATCCGGTCTACCAGAAGCCCGAGCTGCTGGCCGAGGCGCCGAACCAAGTCTGGTCTTGGGACATCACCAAGTTGATGGGGCCAACCAAATGGAGCTACTTTTACCTGTATGTCATCCTCGACATCTTCAGCCGCCGGGTGGTCGGATGGTGTGTGGCGGATGCCGAAACCGCGGCGCTGTTCGAGCCGCTGTTCCTCGACGCCGTCGCCAAACACGCCGTGCCGCCCGGTCAACTGACGCTGCATGCGGATCGCGGCAGTCCGATGAAAGCCAAGGCGACGGCGCTGCTGCTGGCCGATCTCGGCGTCACCCGCTCGCACAACCGGCCCCATGTGTCGAACGACAATCCGTTCTCCGAGAGCCACTTCAAGACCCTGAAATACCAGCCGACATTCCCCAAACGGTTCGGCTGCATCGAGGATGCCAAGGCGTTTTGCCGGCGGTTCTTTGACTGGTATAACCAAGAGCATCATCATGCCGGGATCGGTCTGATGACACCCGATCAGGTCCACTACGGCCAGGCCGACGCGGTCCATGCCGCACGCCAAGCCACGCTGGATCAGGCGTTTCGGGACAATCCGGAGCGGTTCGTCAACAAACCGCCGCAGCCGCCCGCCAAACCCACCGCCGCTTGGATCAACCCGCCGCCAGCGAAGTCACTGGTCCAAGCTTAAATACCGAAACCGGCTGTATCAAAGTCATTGACACGTTCCGTCCGGTGCGGGATCGAGTCCGGCTTCCCTGAAGGCATCCGCACCGACCTTGCCGCTGCTCTTCTTTGTTACTCGGGTGACTGCGATGCACGGCAAGCCGCTGGCGGCCCACCATTCTCTGCGTGCGAGAGCGGCCGCCGACAAGGCGAGGCCACTTCCTCCGACAACGCATGGCCGATCATAAACGGCCAAGTGTCCATTGACCTGGACACGCAATGGCGACGGTACGTCGATCAGCAGCGGATGCTGCTCAGCACGCGGGATGGGCTTGCCGTTTGGCAGGAACGGCAGCAGCCAGGCAAACACTACGTCACCACGCAGACCATAGGTTTCCTGGCACGCCCTGATTCCGTTCAGCAAGACGCCCAGTTCATGCCGCACCCGCCATGCCGGCCGGCTCGGCACATCTATCGCAACGGCCTGCCCCAGGGGTCGCGAGGTAGTTGGCCGGCCCTTGTAATACCAGAGCGCCCCGGCATAGCCCATGAGCTGAAAGGCAAGGTCCGTCTCGTCCGTTGCGGCGACCTGCGCCGGCACGGAAAAGCCAAGAGCAGGTAGCAACCGGATTCCGTCCATGACCTTGAGAGGGTCACCCGGGGGCTGC
>CAINOE010000198.1 GCA_903851415.1 uncultured Rhodopila sp.
CCGACCGGAACACCGAAACGCCGCGACTGGCCGAGGTCCATGTGACGGCGCCGGCGTTTCTGCTGGGCAAAACCATCCGGCTGCTGCCCGACGACAACGGCGAGTTGCGTGCCGCCGATGGCGACCGGCCCGATGATCCCGCCGCGGTCGAGCGCTACCTCGTCAAGGCGTTCAGCGCCCGCCTGGCCGAGGTCAGAACGGCGAAGGCAATGCTGGCGGCGCGGTACGAGCCGGCCGAACTCAACCGGATCGGGTTCAGGCTCTACGAGAGATTTCGCCCGGACCTGCCGCCGGGGAACGCAGGCTGGGCGGCGAAGGCAGTGCTGGAGATCGACAAGATCCTGGCGGCGACCTGAAGCGTCGGAGCAGGCTCGGATGATTCGCGGCGATCGGGTCGCCTTGTTGCTGGATCGGAAGCATGCGGCCCGGCGGGCGGAGGTCGCAAGCCAGCCACTTTGGCAATTCGATCCGCCGGGAGTATGATCGCCTGTCGATGAAGGCAAACACCGTGGCATCTGGCAGACCCTCCGTTCCGACGATGCCTGAAGGCAATGACGCGGAAACCGGAACGCGGCGGGGTCTCGGTTTTGGAACGGGGGCCGACCCGGACCCGGCGGCACCGTTGTCGAACGATCCGATGAAAGCTGCGCGCCAGGTCATCCGGTCGATGGCCGCCCTGGACTACGCGGAACGCGAGCTTGTTCATGCCGAGGCAACCATCCAGGAACTCCGCACCAAGCTGCACCACGCGCATCGGGAGAAAGATGCAGCCATTGAAGCGGCACGCCTCGCGACGGCGGCAAAGCTCGCGGCCCAGCGCGGCATGCTTGACGCCGAGGCGTCTCGTGATCGTAGCGATCGGGCGTTGCGAGATGCTCTCGTAGCCAACCGCGATCTGAAAGCGAAATTGGATGGCCTTGCCCGCGGTTTCGACACCGCAAAGGCGGAACCGGCTGCTGAGCGTCAACCTCGGCCGAGGGCTGACGACTCATGGCAAGAGGCGCCGATAGCAACAGCACGGGGGGCGGCTCTTCCTGGAAGCCACGGTGACGCGGTCATTCAAACGATTCGGCGACCGGTCGGGAGGCCACGCAAGACGGCGGCGACGGCGCCCGCCCCGGCATCGAACAAAACCGGCGTGAAGGCCATGGGTTCTGATGAGACCATCGCCCGGACGGCAGGCAAACTCGAAAAGAAGGCCCGAAACCGACAGGCCGCCGGACAAGAACCGGTTCAGTGGTGGGTTGAGGGCTGGGACGGCCCGGGATCGTAGGCGACCGAGATACGGAGCAGTCCGATTGAAGCAGCGGTGCGACCGCATTGACCGAGCGGACAGCAGCCACTTACTGTCGATCGTCCGACCGTAGCCTGTCGGCTGGAAATCGGGCACACGGCACCTATGACGCCATCCGATTTCGACCGCCATTTCGACCTTGCGATAGCCGACGCCGAACAGGCACTCGTCGATGGCGGGAACCTGGCACCGATGTATCTCGTCGTCGACCGCAGCGGCCACGGTCAGCTCGTCGGCGCGGACAACAGCACGCCGGAGCGCAAGATCGCATCCATGGAACTCGTGCGATTGTTGGCCGTCGCCGCCGACGCGGAGCTCGTCCTGAGCCGCGCCGAAGCCTGGATTGTCCTCGGTGACTATACCCCAGGGCTTGCGCCATCCCACTCAGACCGCCGTCGCGAGGTCGTTGCGATCCTGGCCTGCGGCCGGATCAACGACACCATCGTTAGCCGAATGTCCCTTCGAGAAATCGTCCGGGGTGATGACGGCGAGGCTACCGGCACAACTCCGATTACAATTCCGGAGGGCGATGGCGAGCTTGAGGGACCGATGTCCGAACTCCTGCCTAAGACGCCTCCCACACCCGCGGAACGGCGGGCTGCCCGGTCACAGATCGAACGCGCTACAAAGCGGCTGACAAAGGGTAAACCTGCATTCGCGCAGCACTAATCCGGGCATCCCTCAACTCCGGGGGGTGGGGCCGTTCGTCGCGTCGGGCTTGGCCGCCGCGAGCCACGCCGACGGCTAAGCACCGGTCAGCGTTCCGTCATCTCACGAAACTGTAGGCTGACCTGCAACATCCCCCCCTGCACCCCGCCCCCAGCCTTGTCCATTCGGGCATAAATCCGGCAGATACCTACAGGGCTGATCGCCGCTGGGCACGGCGACACGCCACTGATCCGCCTGCGGCGGCCCGGGCATCGGGAGATTGTCAGCGGCAGAAGCTAAGGCCTCGGCGAAGGTGCCCCCGCATTGCGCGGCAGCGAGTCGATCCTGTAAGGAATTATCGCACCGACCGATGGGAGCTTCTGAGACGGGGATGGCTGCGAGACGCGTACCGCTGGAGACGCCGCCGACCCGGGCAGAGGCCGCCAAGGTTGACCGCTTGAAGGCCGAAATGAAACTGCGCATCGGGCGTAATATCAAGGCCGCCCGCACCGCCGCCGGTTTGACGCTGCGCCAGTCCGAAGTCCGATGTAACGTGTCCGCCAACTACCTCTCGGAACTCGAACGCGGGATGCCTGACGTAAGCGTGTCCGTCCTAGTGCAGATCGCTAGCGGCCTCGGCACAACCGTCGCAGCGCTGGTTTCAGAATAAGCGTTTTCTATCCATGGGGTGACAAACAATCGCTTGACGTCTCGTTTGTCAACCCATAGTTTGACAAACGTCGGATAGACGACCGCCCCTGAGCCACCGGGGAACGAGCGCGAGCGGCACGGCAAATGCCAACCCGCGCTCTTTCCGGAACATGGAGTCACCCATGCCGCAGCCACAGCCTGCTAACACGTCCCGTCTGTTTTCGGTATCGGCAACGTTCGGCGACGATCCCGTCTGCTCGCTGATCCCGGGCATCGACGGTGACCTTCAGGTCGTTCACACTCGAACGGGCCACACGTTAATCGACGTCCAGTCCGTCCATTTCGATGTCGCGGGCCAGGTCCAGCGTGATCACGCGACCATGCGGCTGACCTACGGTGCGGTCTGCGAACTGCGCGCCCTGCTCGACGTGATCGCCGAGCCGATGGAGCCACACCAGCCGGCGCTGTGGAGCGACGCGACATTCTCCAGGCCCGTCATGCAACGCTCGCGCGGCAAGCGGAGGACTACGGCGTGAGTGCTGTCGTGCACCGGCTCTATGCCGTCCAGGAGGTGGACGCTGACCCGTTCGCCATCCCACCCGCTCCGTTTCGCTTTGTCTGCGGCAGCACGGACCGGCGACCGACGCGACCTCTGCCTGCACCGCTCATGGTTGCAACCGATCCGCTGATGCGGTCCACGACGGTAAGGCGCGAACGGTGGAACGACTCGGTAACCGCGACATATCCGTTGCATGAAATACGTTAACAGCGAAAAGTTGCAGTCAGTGCCGAGTATTTTTCCGTTGCAGAACCAAAGCAGAACGTTCTCGTTACAGATTAATTTGTCGCGCCGTAAAAATCCGCAATTGACAAATCTCACAGCCGCCTGAATTCTCACTCCACCTGAGCGTGTGTGCGTAGATACAGACCGCAATCGGAACGGATCATTGCAACGGCCGGCGGATATTCTGGCCTTGGCGTCGCTACAAGATTTTTGAGACTACAATTCGCACTTTTTTAGAATGGCACGTAGCTTTCTACGTTCCGCTTAAGGAACGCGCAAGCACAGCCAAAAGGAGTTTTGTGCAATGAAATCCGTCACAGGGTTTCTTGTGGGGAGACGCTTGTGCCTACGTCATGTCACTCGCGTGCGGGTGTCAGCATGAGCGCAATGCAGAGGCTATACTCGGTCCAAGAAGCGGCCGCCGATCCGTTCGCCATCCCCGACTCGCCGTTCCGATTTGTCGAGATACGGGACCGCTTCGACACTTATGTCGTGCTAGCCGGCTCGGTCAGAATTGGCACCGTCCGGCATGATGCCGGCAGCGGTCTGTTTGTCGCGAAGACGACTGGCTGCCCGAATGGCAGCGCCCCCGCGGACATCCACCGCAACTTTGCCACTCGGATCAAGGCGGCTGAGTGGTTGTCACGGGCCATCGACGGCGTCCAGCCGCGCCGCCGCCACGGCAGCAAGGGAGTGCTCGCCGCCGCCGGGCTGGCGCTGCTGCTGGCCGCCCCGGTCTCGGCACAGGAGCCACGTAGCGATGCCGCCAAGTGGGTGCTACCGGTCGTTGACGGCGAAACGTCTTTGCGCCCGATCGACCCGCGGCCCGCGCGTCCGGTGCAACTCCCGGAACCCCCAAAGGCGTCCCTGCCGCCGCCGGGCAACGTTGTGGAAGCTCTTTCCGCGTTGCGGCTGTCCTGCCGGGAGTGGCAGATCGGCCCGACGCCCGGCTACGAGACCGAGGCGCACGTCTGCAACCTGCTGGCGGGGCACGATACTGCCTATGGGGATGGCGCGATTGCCGGGTCCTGGATGACCGCGGCGTTTGGCGGCGGCATCTGGCTCGTCCTGCGGCTGCCAGACTGGCTGCTGTCGCTGCTGGCGCTGGTCCGGCGGCGGAGAGCCACGCCATGAGGGTCGCGATCGCAATCGTTCTGGCACGCCTCGTCGTCGCGCTGCTCGGCAACGTCATCGGCCTGCTGATCCCGAAGGATCGGATCAAAGACTGGTTGCTGTTCTGTCCCCACAACGGAGAAAAGCCATGACTCGCATTCCGAACGGAGCGGCGGTCCGCAACATCGTCGGCGGTGCGGGACGATGACTGCGCTTTCTATCGCCGCTGTTCTGGCCTTGGCCGGTGCCTGCCAGTCGGCCGCGGACCCGGCGACCATCGCCAGGATCGTACAGCACGAAAGTCGCCGCGAGCCGTTTGCCCTGCACGACAACACGACGGGAGGCAGTTACATCCCGGAATCCAGGCCGGATGCCTACCGGCTGGCCGAAGGGCTGATCGCGGCGGGCCACAGCGTGGATGTCGGCCTGTCGCAGATCAACACGGCGAACTTCGCGTGGCTCGGGTTGTCGCTGGCGACGGCGCTGGACCCCTGTGCAAACCTTGCGGCGAGCGCAGCGGTGCTGACGTCTTACAGCCGTTACAACACCGGCTCGCCGACGCGGGGTATCGCGAACGGCTATGCGGTGGCTGTCCAGGCGGTGCGGCTCGACGTCGCGAGCACCGGGCCACCCGCCTCGCGTGTCCCGGCGCCGAAACCGGCGAACCCACCAGTTTTCACCCACCCGACGTCCGGACGTGAGTTGGTATTCGCTGCATCAAGTAATGCGAGGTAATCGCTATGGGTCGCGTACTCACCGGTCTAACCGTGCCATCGCAGGCCCTGGCAACGGCGTTCGGCGGCGCGCCGGGCATTGCCGCCACGGTCGGCCTGAGCGGCACCGCCCTCGGCGTGTTGCTGTTCCAACTGCCGGTAGGGGCAAGCCGCGTGCTCGATGTCCGTCGCTGTCGGCGGCGCCATCTGTGTAACCGCAAGACAAACCGTAAGACGTCAGAACCGGGGCACTCGCCGCCGGGACTGCTCAATGCCTGCAACAAAGTAAAGAGTGAGAGGCAACTGTTATGGGTGGCATACTTACCGGCTTAACGACACTATTACAGGCTGTGGCAACCGCGTTCGGCGGCACGATGGGCATTGCCGTCGTCACGGTCGGCCTGGGCGGCACCGCCCTCGGCGTATTGCTGTTCCATCTGCCGATGCATTGGCTCTGGAAGGCCGCCATGGTTTCCGTCATCCTGCTGGGTGCCGGTGCGATCGCGTCCGCACTGGTTACGTAAATCAATGAGCGATCCGGACCCCCGCGCCGCGATCGAGGACACGCTTTACGTGGCCTGCACGCGGCCGACGATGATGTTTGGCGTGCAGGCCGAAGCGTTCCTTCTGAACATCGTCGGCTCAATCCTCGTCGGCGGCTGGGCGAGCATTCACTCGTGGCACAAGCTGATTTACTGGCCCGTTCTTATCGGCAGCATCCACATGATCCAGCGCTACGCTTTCGCCCGCGATCATAACTGGTTCCGGGTCTGGAAGCTCGGGATCGAGACCAAGGGCTTCGGCACCGCGAAGTGGGGCGGATCAACCCTGACTCCGATCCCCGTCCGCTGGCCGAGCAAGGCCAGGGATTTGTCCATCAACCTGTAGGATCGTTATGGCCTTCCCGTTTGGCGACCGCTCTACCGACATCTACGTCCAGGTCTACGACCACGCCTCGCCGCGCGTCGTGCTGCTGAAGGACGGCAGCGCGTTCGCGATGTACGAAGTTGACGGGCTGCCGGCGCAGACCTTGGACGTCGCGGACCTGTATCGCGGGCGGAAGTCCCTCAACCACGGCTGGACCGGCCTGTCGTCCACCGAGGGGCTGACCTTGTTCAGTTGGGTGTGCCGGGGTTTCGCGCCGGACTCGGTCTATCCGAGCGGGGTGTTTCGCTCGCGCTTCGCGCACGATCTCAATGAGAGATACCGCGCCAAACTGATGGATCGCTTTCTGTATCTCAACAAGACCTATGTCGGCGTCATGCTGCAACCGTCCCGCCCGGCGGGAGACTGGGTGCATCGCAAGCTGAAGCGCTTTCGCCGCGAGCGCGACATCACCGATGAAACCCCGGTCGAGCGCATCCGCCGCCTGATGCGCGTCTGCGACATTCTGCAGGCCGACCTGGAACCCTACAAGCCGCGCCGGCTCGGTCTGCGCACCGAGAACGGCCAGCGGTTCAGTGAGATCGGCGAGGCGCTGGCCTTCGCCATGACGGGTGTGTGGCGTTCGATCGGGCTGCAATCAGGCCGTCGCATCGGCATGCTGTTCAGCGAGCGGATCATCGTCGGGCCGGAAACCATCGAGATACGCGGTCCCGGCGCGTCGGTATATGCGGCCTGCTTCAGCGCCAAGCACATGATGGAAACCTGCCCGCCTGGCGTGCTGGACGGCTTTCTGTCGGCGCCCATCCGCTCGACCGTCCACCAGTCGTTTCGGCCGCTGCTGACGCAGAAAACCCTGGAGATCATGGGTCGCAAGCAGAACCGCATGGTGTCCGCAGGTGACCGGGCGGCCAGTCAGATCGCCTCGCTCGATCTCGCGATGGATGAAGTGCAGTCGGGCCGCATGGCGATGGGCGACTACCATGGGGTCGTCACCGTGTTCACCGACGAGTTGGAGGCGATGCGGCAAACTGCCACCCGGACATGGCAGGTGCTGCAAAACGCCGGCGCACAGGTTGCCCGCGAGGATATGGCGCTGGAAGCCGCCTACTTCACCATGTTGCCAGGCAACGCCGAGAAGCGCCCGCGCCCGGGCACCATCAGTACCTGGAATTACGCTGCGCTGGCGGGGATGCATGCCTTTCCGGCCGGCGCTGAGCAGGGTCATTGGGGCGATCCGCTGATGCTGTTGCGGACGACGGGCGGCACGCCGCTGCGGTTCCATCTGCACGTCAACGGCGTCGGCAACACCTTCATCTTCGGCGAGACCGGTTCGGGCAAGTCGTCGTTTCTGGCGTTCCTGGTGACGCAGTGCGAGCGCCTCGGCATCCAGGTCGTGCTGTGGGACAAGGACCGCGGCCTGGAAATCGTCACCCGGGCCGTGGGCGGGCGTTACCTGTCGCTGCGCAATCCGACCGGTGTCGCGCCGCTGAAGGCGCTGACCGACAGCCCCGATGACATCCACCATCTGGCTCAGCTTGTCAGGGGCATGATCGTCCTGCGCGACGGCTACGTCATGACCCACGAAGAGGACCGCCGCCTGTTCCTCGGCCTCCGCGCGATCATGGCGCTGCCGCCGGAGGACCGCTGGCTCGGCGATCTGCGGGCCTTCCTCGGCGTGTCCGGCGGTGCCGGCGGCCGTCTGGAGAAATGGTGCCGTCACTTCGATGGCGAATACGCCTGGGTCTGTGACAATGCGCGCGACATGGTCAAACTCGACGCGCACGTGCTCGGCTTCGACGTGACCGAGTTCCTGTCGGACCCGATGGTGTGCGGGCCGATCATGACGCACCTGCTTTACCGCACCGGCAAACTCGCTGACGGGCGGCGCATCCTCTACATCGTGGACGAAGGCTGGAAGGTGGTGAACATCCCGGCCTTCGCCGAAGCCGCGATGGACGGGCTGAAGACCGACCGCAAGAAAAACGCCGCCGTCATCTTCGGCACCCAGTCGATCCGCGACGCGCTGACCAGTCCCATCGGATACACGATAAGGGAACAGTGCAAGACCGTGGTCGGCTTCGGTGTCGAGCGGCCGGACCGCGAGGACTTCAAGGCGCTGAAATACAGCGACCGGGAGTGCGAAATCATTGAAGACCTGAAACCGGGCACCGGGCTGTTCCTGCTGCGGCAGGGTGGCCGCAGCGTCGTTGCGCAACTGGCGCTGCACGGTTTGGCGGACGAGTTGGCGGTGCTGTCGGGCAACGAAAAGAACGTCCGGATACTCGACGCGGTGCGCGAGCGAAACGCCGACATCGAGGAAGACCCGGACTGGCTAATCGAAGAGTTCCACCGCGTTCGCAGAGGAGTTACGGCATGAAACGTATCGTGTTTTCAGGGATCTGCCTTCTGGCGCTGTGCGGCGGGGCGCATGCGCAGGTCTCCGTGATCGACTTCAGCAGCATTGCCCAACAGGTCAAGGAATACGGCGTCGAACTGCAACAGGAACTCACTGAGACCAAACAACTAATCGGCGACGAACTGTCATGGGCGACGCAAGCGCAGCAGTATGCGATGCAAGGGCAACAGTATTTGACCGAGGTGACGCAACTGGAGGCGTTCGTCCAGAACCCGAGCCTCGGCACCGCCATGGGCCTGATGAACCAGGCCGGTCTCGGCTCGACCATGCCAGTGTCGCCCTATGCGTTGATGGGCCTCATGAACGGCGTCCAATACGGCGCAGGCGGCCTGCCGCAGATACAGGGCATCCTCGGCTCGCTCAGTACGCTGTCCGGCACGGCCTACAGCGCAAACCACGTCTACACGCCGACCGATGGCTCGTGGACGTCGCAGCAGATCATTGCCAACGCCAACAGCATCGCCGGGACACAGGGCACCGCGCTGACCAGTTATCAGGACCTCCAAACCCACGCTGCCGCCTTCCAGGCGCTGCGGGACCACCTCAATGACGCGACGACACCGAAGCAGGTCCAGGACGCGCAAGCCGAGATCGCGCTTGAGGACACCTGGACGGTCAACGAGCAGGCGAAGCTGACCGCAACGCAACTCGCCTACGATGCACAGCAGGCCAGTCGCCAGCAGCAGCAGGACGAGCAGATCACCAAGAGTCTGGACGGACAAATCCAACAAGCACAAGCCGCGGGGATAATTCCATGACACCTTTAGAACGTCTCAGCGTAGCGGGCCTGATGGCGCTGTCGGCTGGCCTCGGTGCTACCGGTGCGGTCTACTTGCGGCCTGCACAGCCGCCGCAGAGGGCCGAGGCCGCACCCGTCGCGCCGGGGGCGCCTCCGATCCGGACCGTGACGTGGTTCAAGGAGCACCCGGGCGAGATGAGCGCCAAACTGGCTGTGTGCGGCGACAACCCGGGTGTCGGCCGGCATGACCCGGAATGCCTCAACGCAGATGAAGCGGCCAGCAAATTGTCGTGGGAGCGACAGATCGCCGAGGCCAAGGCGCATGGGGTGTTGAAATGAACGACTGGATGATATTCACAAATCTGTATCAGTCGTTCAACGCGCCATTCCTGGCCGCTGTGAACACTCAGTCAACGCAACTGGCAACGGCCGTCGCGGGACCTGCCATGCTGGCAGCGACCGTCTACCTCGCCGTTACCGCCTCACTGGACTTGATGAGCGGAGGAAGCGGTAACCCCGTACTCGACATTGTACGTCGTTGCGCACGTTTGGCACTCATCCTGGCCGCTCTCGGCGCGGGCACCTATGTCGGGGTAGTCAATAATCTGTTGCTGACGACGCTCCCGGCGGGTTTGGCGGCGGCTGTCGCCGGCGGAATCGCAGTCGGTGGCGCTGCTTTTGACCACCTCGCCGGGCAGGCGTGGGCGTCTGTGGTCCAGGTCTGGAACAACTTCTCCTGGGATTCTCCGAAGACATACGTGCCTATTATATTTGCCAGTCTCTACCTGATCGACGCGATTATCGCCATCAGCTTGTGTTTCGCTCTTTGGGTTATCACGCAGGTTGGCCTTGGGATGACCGTCGCCATCGGCCCGCTCGCGCTCGCATGCCTCATAAACCCGCAAACGGCCCGGTTCTTCAACGGCTGGCTGTCAACAGTGGTCAGCTTTATCATTGCACAGGTAATGTTTGTAACGATATTCAGCGTGTTGATTGCGACCGTCAACAACACGCTCGCGCAGATATTGACCGGGAATGCCGCAACGGGTGTCAACGGCAACGACATCGGTGGCCAGATCCATCAACTGGTCAACGCCGGACTGATGTTCACCGTCGCGGCCATTGTCGCCTTGTCGGCCATTCCGATAGCGCGCGCCATCGGTGGCGGCGCTGCGGCGGAACTTGCCCCGGTCACCCGTTGGGCGACCGGCAAGATTGCTGCCGGTCACGTGGCGGCGGGCAACGCTGCGGTGTCCGGGGCGCAGACGGCGGGCGCGGCACTCAGCTCGTCCAGTGTCGCCGGCATGCGGTCGATTAACAACATTGCGGGGCGCGCGTTGTGATCTTCACTTACAAGCCAGGAACGGTCCTGTTCTGGTCGGTGTTCTGGTGCGGAGCGTGGGGTGCGCTCGTATGGGCATCGATTTTTCACCCGCCCGGACATCCTGACGATCATGTCTCGAAGTGGATCGTCTTCTTGTTCGGGGTCGTCATGTTCTGCCTCGCTGCGTTCAGGGCCATGACGGCAGCGAAATGGGTCTGGCGCGGTGTCGCGACGTTCTACACCACAGCATGGAGACGGAAATGACCCGCTTTATTCTCATCCGCGCCATGGCTGTGGCGTTCTTTCTGACCGTCACCACCGCGGCCTGCGTCGGGATTGTGCTGGTTGGCCTGCCGCACGACGGCTTGGCCCGGGTGCGGATGATGCTCGTGCCCTTCGTCATAGCCGGCATCGGCACCGCGCTGGGCTACCTCATCGCGCCGGCAAAACAGAGGAAAAACCCGTGGCAACAATGAAGCGAAGCGCCGCAGCGGCGCTGCTGGCGCTTGGCCTCGCCGGGTGCGGCAACCAGTACATTCCGCTCCCGGAGGTGAAGGACAAGGACCCGGTATCGCAACTCAACCCGGACCGCTGGCAGGCGACGGTCAATGACCTGACCGTGCCATCCGGCGACGGCGCACCGCGCCAGCTTCCGCAGCCGGTCAACCTCGGTCCCGACAAGGGACAGCGGCTATGAATGATTTTCCGGAGAACGACCTGCTCGAACCGACCGACGAGCGCGTGTCGGAGCTGCGCGACGGCATCTTTCATGAGGTTATTGCTGCGCATGACGCCGAGCGGGCCTATAACCGGGAGCGCAGCCGCGCCGGCTGGTGGATTGGCGGCATCGGCGCGGCGATCGGCGTGCTCGGCATCGCGACCGCGGCCACGGTGGCAATCTACGCCAAGCCGGTCCGCATCTACACGGAAATAGACGATGCGGCCGGGCTGATCCGCGACAGCTACGGCGCGAAGGACGCGCCGGACCACTTCAACGAGCGGGTCATCAACCACTACCTGTCCGAATATGTCGGGCTGCGCGAGCGGTTCGTCTGGCAGATGGACCCGGAGACGGATCACCGCGTCAAGCTGATGTCCGCCCCGGCCGAGCAGCAGCGCTATCAGGCCGACCGCGACAAGAACAATCCGGCCGACCGCTACGGCATGACCGGCTATGCCAGGGTGACGCACTACACGGCGTTTACGCCGCGCGCCAAAGGCAAGGACAAGACCCTGGAGTACGACGTGCAGTTCATCAAGAGCGAACTGCTGGCGAGCGACAATGGCCAGATCAAGGCCAGCCATATGACCGCGCGCATCGTCTTCCAGATGCATCCGGAATTACTGATGAACGACCAGGACAGGCTCGACAACGAGGCCGGGCTGATGGTCATCAGTTACAACAGTGCGGCCGACTGAGATGGGAGAACCCATGAAATACCTGATCAGCGCCGGTTTGATCTGCGCCGCGACGGCGGCGCACGCTCTGCAACAGCCGCAGCCCGCGGTGCCGCTTGACCGGGGCGGCGACCCGCACGTGCAAGTGGCGCGCTACAACCCGAGCGATCCCATCCTGCTGATCAGTGCGGTCGGCCGACCGGTCACAGTCAACTTCGGTCCGGATGAACACGTTCGTACGATCAATCTCGATACCGGTTATGTCGATGCGGACGGCAAAAAAACGGATGCGCCCTGGAACGGTCCGCCACCCGAGGCGATGAAGGATGCGCCTGGAAGTATCGTGCCGTTATGGGCGACGCGCACCGGCCGCTCCAATGCGCAAATCACCACCAGTCGGGATGACGGCACTCTTCGCACCTATCAGTTTGTTCTGGTGGCGTTACCTCCGCAACCGGATGACTGCTTTGATCCCAAACGGCCGAACGATACGCCGGACTGCGACGACGCCCGTGTGGCCTACGGCCTGTCGTTCATCTATCCGCCCGACCGCCCTAAGGCCGATCCGGCCGCTCAGGCGGCAGCCGTGGCGCGCTGGAAGGCGCAGCAGAAGCTGGCTGCCGAGGAACGGCTGAAGACCGACATTTTCTACGGGCCGCGCAACTGGAAGTATGTCGCCAAGGGAACGCCCGCGGCGCAAGCGGCTTTGGTGCCGGACCAGATATCCGACAACACCGCGGTCACCGGTCTGCTGTATCTCGGCAACCGCAAGGCCCCGTCGATCTATATCGTGGACCCGGACGGCACCGAGCGGCAGGTGACGCCGAACCCGGATAAAGACCTGCTGGTGGTGCAGGAGACCGCCCGGCACTGGCGGCTGCGGTCAGGGTCTCAGGTCGTCGATCTCTACAACGCCGGCTACGACCCGATCGGCGCGAACCCCTACACCGGGACGACATCCCCCGATGTGCTGCGCGTGACGCGTGAAACGGCGGCTAAATGAGCGGCACGCCGCCTGCCGGCGGTCAGCGCGGCATCTCGCCGGTAGCGGGAAACGCCAAGCCGCTGGTGTCGAAGAGGCTGGTGGCGGGCGTTGTCGTCGCCCTCATGGCGGCGGCGATCGGCGTCGCCTGGTGGTACAGCGCCAACCCGCCGGACGAGCCGGTCAAGGAAAAGCTGCCGGCCTCTCTCGGCGCCGCCGTGCCCTACACCGCACCGCAGATGATCGTGCCGCCGCGCCAGCCGCAGCCGCAGCAGACGGCCACGGCCGCCGCGTTCGTCCCGCCGGCCCTGCCCCACTATGAGCCGTTGCAGATGCAGCCGTTGCCTCCGGCGCCGCGCATCGGCCTCGGAGCCGTCACCAAGGCGGAGCGGCCGAAGCCCTACATGCTGACCTATGTGGCCCCGGCCGCGGCGAAGCCCCCCGGGGACGCCCGAGCGGCCGGAGCCGGCGGAGCGCCCGGCGAAGCGGAGGGTGGCGAGAGCAAGGTCAACTACGCCGCCAGCGTGGTGGATGGCGTCAAGGCCGGCCTGCTGGGCGACCAGACCTTCCTGCTGATGCCCGGCCTGATGCCGTGCGTGATGGACACCGCGATCAACAGCACCTTCGAAGGCCCGATCCAGTGCCACGTGCCGGCCGACATCCGCCCGCACGGTGTCACCCTGCTCGGGCGCGGCTCGATCGTTCACGGCTACTACAGCAACAAGATCCAGGAGGCGCAGACACGTTTGTTCGCGCAGGTCGATTGGGTGCATGACCCGGCCAGCGGCTGCTTCATCAAGTTCGACAATGCGCCGATCGCCGATGGCGTCGGCCAGACGGGCATGACCGGCAGCGTCGATCAGCGCTATCTCCAGCGCTTCGGTGCCGCGGCGCTGATCACTATCGGACAGGGTGGCGAAAGCCTCGCGCAGGCGGCGCTGTCGAAGGGCGGCAACACCTATCTCAACTTCAACGGCGGCAGCAACGGCCTGGATACCCTGGCCACCACGATTCTGCGCAAGCAGATCGACATTCCGCCGCTGATCACCACCAACCAGGGGAGCACCACGTCCGTCTTCGTGACGAAGATACTGGACTTCAGCCCGTGCTATGACCTCAAAGTAAAGCGAGGGTAGAATGCTTATGCAAGCCGGAGAATTACCCTTGCGGTCGTTCCTGGAGCCGGTCCCGGAACTGAATGACCCGACGGTGCGGGAGATCGTGATCAACCGGCCGGGCGAGATCGGCATTGAGCGCAGCACGGGCTGGACGTGGCGCGAGGTGCCGCAGTTCACCCTGGACCGCCTGGACCAGATCGGCATCCTGGCGGGCTGGGCGCTGTCGAAGGACCTGGATGCCGACAACCCGATCTGCATGACCACGCTGCCGGACGGCCAGCGCTGCACCATCGTCCGCTCCCCGGCGGTCAGCCGCGACACGATGTCGATCACCATCCGCAACCCGTCGCATGACAAGCGGACGGTGTTCGATCCCGATTTCGATGCGCTGATGCGCGCGGCTACGACCGGGACGAAGGGCCGCGGCAAGGCGGATGAAACGCTTCTGGCGCTGTATCGGGCGAAGGCATGGCCGGAGTTCTTCAGTCTCGCGGTCAAGAGCCATAAGACGATTGCGGCCACCGGCACGACCGGCTCCGGCAAGACCACGTTCTTGAAGCGGCTGATGCGGGAGATCGAAGCCTTCGAGCGGCTGATCACCATCGAGGACACCGATGAGTTCGGCACGCTGCCGCAGCGCAACCGCGTCTCGATGTTCTTCGGCTCGGCCAACGTGACGGCGGAAAAGGCGGTGGAGGCGTCGCTGCGCATGCGGCCGGATCGTGTCGCCATGCAGGAACTGCGCGGCGCCGAGGCATGGGCCTACATCCGGCTGCTGGCCGCCGGGCATCCCGGCGGGCTGACCACGTGGCATGCCGAGGACGGCGATGCGTTCACGCCGCTGGCGCTGATGGCCAAGCAGAGCGAAGCCGGGCGCAATATTCCGGACGACAAGCTGATGACGATCCTGCGCAGCTTCATCGACATCGTTGCTTACTGCAAACGGGATGAGAGCGGGTTTTCCGTGCCGTCCGTGTGGTTCCGTGCCGCCGAAGAGGAAGGTGCTCAATGAGATCGTTATGGCTTGCATCAACCATGCTGGCGCTTGGCACGGGCATCGCCGCCGCGCAAACCGCCATCAACCCGGGCGGCGGCTCTCTCACCGACGCCGGCGGCAATGTCTGGCTGATCACCGAGGACGGCTCGATCCAGGAAAACGGCCAATGGACGCCCGGCGGCGGCGGCACCGCCGCGCTGACCATCATGAACGGCACCGTCTACGGCCTGGATGCGAGCGGGAAGGGCTGGTTTACCCTGTCCGGCAACGGCCAATACTGGAGCGGATCGGCGGCGCCGACGGGCGTGATGGTGCCCTCCGCGCAGGCAACGGCACCGGCCGGGCAGTCTGCGCCCGGGAACACGGCATCCGCCACAGCCGCCGCCACGACGCTGCCGGTCACGACCTGCGCGGCCACGGCAGGCGGTGCGGCCTCGTCCGGCTTCACCACGTCGAACGGCAATATCCTCGCGCCGGACGGCTCTGTATTCATCGCCAAGGGCATTGACGTCATGGAGGGCGATCAGCCGTCGGTATCCACGCTGAAAGCGGATTTCCCGGGCATAAATTTCGTCCGTTTCGCGGTCTATGACGAGGCGGGCGCGTCCACTTTGTCCCCCTGGGTGACATCGCTCACGTCTGCGGGCATCGTGGTCGAGATCGAGCACCATATCGGCGCGGGCGGCGGTGTCCCGGCGCTGACCGGTTCGGCCCTGACCGCCGAAAACAACTGGTTCCAGGGGTTGGCGACAGCCTTCAAATCCAACCCGTATGTCTGGTTCGGCACCATCAATGAGCCGGCGTCCGGAGGTGGTCTCGGGACCGAGCAATCATCCAACTACCAGACGATCCGAGCCGCCGGAAACAACACCATCATCATGATATCGGCACCCGTCGAAGCCGCCAATGTTTCAAGCATGACCGGCGTCGTTGACGATCACCACTACTATGGCTGGAACAGCGGATACAGCACTAATCAGACAACCGTCACTAACGACCTGATGCAGATGATAAGCACTGATCAGCAACAGATGACGGCGACCGGCAAGATACCGGTGATTATCGGCGAATACGGGAATTCGACCAACGGCACGTCAATCGACGCGAACTGGCAGCAGGTGCTCACGGCAGTCCAGTCGAGCGGATACGGCAGCGCCGCCTGGGCCTGGTTGTCCGGTGACGGTGACGCCTTGCTGTCCGGCGGCAACAGCCTGTCATCCTATGGTCAGGAGGTAGCCGGGTATATCGCGCTGGTCTCGGGCGCCCCTGCGTCGATCTGGTCGGCAAGCTGCAACGGAGCGCCGGTTACCACAGCCGCTACGCCGGCGGCGACGACTGCGGCATTCGCCGCCTCGGGGTCCAAGGTGGCAAATGTGGCGGTGGCCAGCGCCGGCACATCGGGCACCGCCGACACATCTCAGCAGGCCGCCGCGGCGGTGGCGACGCCCGACACAACGGCGCTGGACAGCACCGCCGCGGCACAGGCGGACGCTTCGAATGCCGCCATCGCCGCCGCGGATGCGCAGGCCCCCACCGTCGCCGCCACCGTGCAACAGGCGAACACGGCGGGTGCCCGGGCCGATGCGGGGCTGGCGAGCGTTCTGGCAATCATGGGGGGCGGCCAGTGATGCGCCGGGCGCTTGCGGCCACAACCGCCCTGGCGGCACTGCCGGCGGCCTGGGAAGCCTCCGCGTCCTGGTTTTTGGCGGAAGCCACCGGCCGCGCCTTCGAGCCGCTGGGATGGTGGCGCGCCCTGCCCTATTGGCAGGTAAGCTGGTGGGGCAAGACGTTGCTGATCGGCAGCGCCCTCCCGCCGGCCATGGCGGCACTGTTGATCGGCTTCGGAGTCTGGCGGCTGTGGCAACGCTCGGTTCGCCGCCGTCTCGTCCCGCCATCCGGCGGAGGATTGCGGCCGTTGGAGCCAGGCGCCAGCGATAACCACGGGCATGCGTCCTTCGCCCCGCCGCGGCGGATCGCCGAGCGCTTCGGCGGCCCCGGGTGTCTGATCGGTGCGATGGACCGCAGCCCGCGCGCGCGGCTGATCTACGACGACACCGACGCCGGCCCCGGCCACTGCATGACGTTCTCCGGTCCGGGATCCGGAAAGACCACGGCGGCGGTGACCCGCCTGTGGCAATGGAGCGGCCCGCGCGTGGTGTTCGACCCGTCGCTTGAGCTCGGCCCGATCATGGCCGGCGCCTTGCGGGCGGGCGGCTGCACCGTCACCACGATCGGCCCGGGCGGCGGCGGCCTCAACGCGCTCGATTGGATCGACGTCGCGGACCCCGAGGCCGACGCGCATATCCGCTCCGCCGTCGATTGGATTTACAACGAGAACGCCACCAGCCGCAGCGGTGCGGACCGCGCGGGCGATCCCTTCTGGGGCACCTGGGGCCGGGCGCTGACCGCCTGCCTGATGGCGCACATCCTCTACCACCCCGACAGCCGCACGCCGAAGACGCTGGCGACGCTTCGCCGCTTCATCGCGGTCGGGGAAACGACCATGAAGACCCTGCTGCGCGGCATCCACGCGTCGTCGGCCAGCCGCATGGCCCGCGATCTGGCGGGCGGGCTGATGGACATGGAGGCCGGCGAGACCTTCAGCGGCATCTATGCCAATTGCTTCGCCGCGACCGAGTGGCTGTCGGTAGGAGTCTACGCTGACGTCGTATCCGGCGGCGCCCTGCGCACTTCGGACATCCTCAAGCCCGAAACCGTCGTCTTCATCCAGCTTCCGCTGCGGACCCTGCTCGCCACCCCGGCTGTCGGCCGCGCCGTGATGGGCGCGCTGTTCAATGCCATGTTCCACGCCGACGGGACCGGTATTGCCGACCGGATACTGTTCGAGATCGATGAGGCGTGGTTGCTCGGCCGCCTGAAGGAAATCCTGCTGTGCCACACGACGGCGCGCAAGTACAAGGGTCTTGTGCATACGATCTGGCAAAGTGAAGGCCAGATAGAGGAAGTATGGGGCAAGGATGGCGCCAAGACGATGCGCGACACCGTGTCGTGGCGCTCGTATAACGCCATCAGCGACGGCGATATTGCCGAGCGGCTGTCGCGCGATCTCGGCGAGCATGCCGTCCTGGCGTATTCGGAGGGCGACAATACCGGGCAGTCGAAGCCGTGGGGCATCGCCCTCGGCTCCCGGTCGAAGGGATCAAACCAGAACGTTCACGAAATCAAGCGGCGGCTGATCAAAGCCGATGAGATCATGCGCGCCCCGGCCGATGAGATGTTCGTCCTGGCGAGAGATTTTCCTTGGCCCATCCGGTGCAATACCGCGCCGTATTTCCGCTATCCGGAGATCGCCCGGCTGATGCAGGCCAACCGTTTCGTTTCAACAGCAGCGGGGTAGAGATGGCGGATCTGGTATCGAGGCCATCCACGGAAGTCGATTGGGATAAGGAACTCGCGCCCATCCGCCGACAGGCGCATGAGCTTGCCGAACAGGCACGAAAACAACCGGACGAGCCGGGCGACAAGCGGGCGGCGTTACCTTTGCCGGCGTTCGAACCCGACCCGGCGGTCCGGCAGTTCGCGCATGACCTGCGGGAACTGGCGCGAGATATCTACAAAGCCGACCGTCTGCGGGCCGGAGCTGCGGCCGACGCACGGGAAGCCTCCGGCGCAGCGCATGACCCGACGATATACAACGCTGACATGGAACGGGCCGTCTCCGACAGGGCGGCGCGGGAGCATGCAACTTACCGATACGAAATGGCTCCGGTGCCGGACAGGCGGGTGATCGACGAAGCCTTTGGAGACCTGGCCCGCAACATCCCAACCCCCGAACAGAGAGCGCGGAACACCAGTGTCGGGGCGTTCGAGCCCGACGACTCGGTCCGGCAGTTCGCGCATGACCTGCGGGAACTGGCGCGAGATATCTACAAAGCCGACCGTCTGCGGGCCGGAGC
>CAINOE010000199.1 GCA_903851415.1 uncultured Rhodopila sp.
GATCGCGGCCTCGGCGGCCTTGATGGCGCGGTTTTCGCCCTCCGCCTCGCCGGTGCCCATCATCGCCTTGCCCATCTCCGCCATCACCGTGCGGATATCAGCGAAGTCGAGGTTGACCAGCCCGTGCACCATCATCAGGTCAGTTACGCCGCGCACGCCCATGTACAGTACTTGGTCCGCCATCTTGAAGGCGTCGCGCCAGGTGGTGCGCTCGTTGGCCATCCTGAACAGGTTCTGGTTCGGGATGACGATCAGCGTATCCACATACTGCTGGAGTTCCTCGATGCCCTGGTCCGCGGACCGGGCGCGGCGGACGCCTTCGAAGCCGAACGGCTTCGTTACAACGCCGACGGTCAGGATGTTCCGCTCCCGCGCCATGCGCGCGATGACCGGGGCGGCGCCGGTGCCGGTGCCGCCGCCCATGCCCGCGGTGATGAACACCATGTGCGCACCGTCCAGGTGACGATACAGCTCGTCGGCGGCTTCCTCGGCCGCCGCCTTGCCGATCTCCGGCTTCGCCCCGGCGCCCAGCCCCTGCGTTATGTGCGGGCCAAGCTGAATCCGCCGATCGGCGCGGCTGTGCATCAATTGCTGGGCGTCTGTATTGGCAACGACGAATTCGACGCCCTGAAGATTGGCGGCGATCATGTTGTCAACTGCATTGGTGCCGCCGCCACCGACTCCGATGACGGTGATGCGCGGTGAAAAATCGGTGTGGCTCATCGGCGGTATCGTCAGGTTAAGGGTCATTTTGGCTCTCTCCCCCGTGCTACGGGTACGGCTGTAAGGTTCTTGTTACCAGTCGGCGGTCGATTCGCGGCAGATCAGACACGTTCTTTCAAAAAATTGACCAGGCGGCGGAAAAACCCCGCTGGCGGTTCTCCCCCCAGATTCATGTCATGAAACGTTCGCCCGTCTCCGGCAGCCCAGGCGAGCAGTCCCGCGGCGGTCGAAAACGCCGGTCCGGAGGCGAGTTCAGGCAAGCCGCGCAGCGTCGCCGGGCGGCCCAGTCGCACCTGGCGGCCGAGCATCCGGGCCGCCATTTCGCGCACGCCGGGCAACTGGCATGCGCCACCGGTCAGCACCACCCGATTCCCGGCGGCGCGTCCCAGACCCGACGAATCGAGGCGGTCCCTGATGTACTCAAAGGTTTCCTCGATCCGCGGACGGATGATGTTGACCACCATGCTGCGCGGCACCTTCGCGAGCTGATGGTCTTCTTCCCCGACCAGAGGAACCGGAAGCAATTCCCGGTCATCGTCGGGACTGGCCTCGACATTGCCGTACAGCGTCTTCAGCCGTTCGGCATGAATCAGCGTCGTCGACAGCCCGATGGCGAGGTCCTTGGTGACATGCAGCCCGCCGATGGCAAGATGCGACGTGTGCATGATCTGGTTGTCGGCATAGACCGCCATCCCCGTCGTGCCGCCGCCCATGTCGATCACCGTCGCGCCGAGCTCGCGCTCCTCGCGCACCAGGCTGGACAGGCCGGCGGCCAATGGAGCCGAAACGAGATCCTCGATCTCCAGCTCGCAGCGCGCCATGCAGGCTTCCAGCGTGTGCAGCGATGTCGCCGCCGCGTCGATCACGTGCAGCCGGGCGTTCAATACGCCGCAGAACAGGCCGCGCGGGTCCGCCACATGATCCGTCGCATCCACCGCGAAATTCAGCGGCAGCACATGGATCGGCTCGCGACCGTCCACCTCCGCGCGGCCGCGGCCCTCATTGACCACGCCGCGCACGTCGGTCTCGGTCACCGCCCGGCCGCCGACAGGCCACTGCACGCTGAACAGGCGCGATTCCGGCTGGCCGCAGCTTAGGTTCACGGTCACCGAGCGCAGCCGGACATCGGCCATGTCCTCCGCCTGGCCGACGCAGGTGCGGATCGCCTTCACCGCTGCATCGATGTCGGTGATGTCGCCGCCGTTGACACCCCTGCCCTTCTGCCAGCCGAAGCCCAGCACGCGCGGCGTTCCGTCGCTTTCCACGCGGCCAATCAGGCAGGCGATCTTCGTGGTGCCGATATCGACGACGCCGAACGGACCGGCGCGATGGTGGCGCGACAGGTCGATGTCGGGCGGCCCGGTTTCGGGGGGCGGAAGCACGCGCCGAGGATTGTCTGCCATCCGTTCGTGCTCCTCAGGTTGGTTTCTTGGCGATAACGGGGACGGTGGCCGCCCCGGCAGGCGGAAGCGGCGGCGTCACCGAGCCGTCCTTCGCCTCGGCGCGCGGCCGCATGACAAGACGGTCCGGCAGGCGCAGATCGATCGCAGCCAGCGGGCGATCGAGCACGGCATGGTCGCGCTGCAACTGGATCAGGCGATCGAGCGCGGCGGCGACGTGGCCTTCGGGCAGCATCACGTCGATGCCGTTGCTCATCACGAGGTTCCAGCGGCGTTCGCCGACGCGCACGCTGGCGGCGACTTTTTCCAGCAGCGCCGGACGGTCTGTCAGCGCATCGAGCAGTTCCGCCGCGGCGGCGGGGGCGCCGGCCCCGACGATCTGCGGCAGCTTCTTGAACAGCGACACATCCTGGTTGGCGACAACCTGGCCGACGCGGTCCACCAGCACGTATTTGCCCTGGTTCTGCCAGATCGCGAACGGCGCGCGCTCCTGCAGGTAGACCACCACGGTGCCCGGCAGGCGGCGCTCGACCGTGGCGTGCTCGACCCAGGACAGAGTCTCGATCCGCGCCCGCGCCTGCTCCAGGGAAAAGCCGAGAATCGGATCGCCCTTGCTGACGCCGAGGGCGGCGCGCAGCAGCGCTTCCGGCGTGTTGGCGCGGCCTTCGATCACCACCTCGGTCACCCGCAGGCCGGACGCCGCGGTCGCGGTCCCGAGCTTTTCGCGCAGGCTGGCCAGCGCATTGCCGGACACGCCGCCGCCCAGCGAATGCACCGCCGAGGTGATCAGCACGCCGGCGATCCCGGCGCAGCCCAGCACGGCGGCCGGCCAGAGCAGGCGGCGCTGACGGCGCAGCATCAGGCGCCACGCCGAAGGGCGATCATTCAGCGAGTTGCGGGGGGAGCGGGCTACGCGCGGCATGCAGCGTTCTCCACCATCCAGGCGCAGAGCTGCGGGAAGCTGATCCCGCAATGAGCCGCCTGTTCCGGCAGCAAAGACACCGGAGTCATGCCGGGCTGGGTGTTGATCTCCAGCAGCACGAGACGGCCGGGTTCACCCTGCGTATCGTCGTAGCGGAAGTCGGTGCGGGTTGCGCCGCGGCAGCCGATGGCGCGATGCGCCGCGATGGCCATCTCCATCGCCCGGGCGTAAATGTCCGGATGGACCTCCGCCGGGATGATGTGGCGCGAACCGCCGTCGGAATATTTCGACTCGTAGTCGTAGAAGGCGCCGGCGACGGCGCGGATTTCCGTCACCGCCAGGGCCCGGTCGTCCAGCACCGCCACGGTCAGTTCGCGGCCGGGGATATAGGCTTCGACCATCGCCCGTGGCCCGAACGTCCAGCTCCGGGCGATCTCGGCGCGCCGGTTGTCGCCGCCGCGCACCACGGTGACGCCGACGGAGGAGCCTTCATTCACCGGCTTGATCACATAGGGCAGCGGCAGCGGATCGCCGGCTGCAAGCTCCTCGATCGACACCATCCGGCCGGCGGCGACGGGCAAGCCGGCGGATGCGAACAGCGCCTTCGCCGCCTCCTTGTCCATGGCCACGGCGGAGGCGCGCACCCCGGAATGGGTGTAGCGAATGCCGAGCCAGTCGAGCACGCCCTGGATCGCGCCGTCCTCGCCGAAGCGGCCATGCAGCGCGTTGAACACGACATCGGGCTTCGGCGACAGCGCGCCGATCACCGCGCCGAGATCGGCGCCGACATCGACCGGGGTGACCTCGAAGCCGGACTCGCGCAGCGCGGCGATCACCTGGATGCCGCTGGCGAGGCTGACCTCGCGTTCGGCGGAGATGCCGCCATACAGGACCGTGACGCGGGTCATGCGACGACCTCCGGCTTGCCGGCCGGGACACCGATGCGGCGGATTTCCCAGTGCAGCGTGACCCCGGTCGCGGCGAGCACGCGGCGGCGGACTTCCTCGCCGAGGCCCTCGATGTCGGCGGCGGTCGCGCCGCCGGTGTTGATCAGGAAGTTGCAGTGCTTCTCCGACACCTGCGCGCCACCGCGGGTCAGGCCGCGGCAGCCGGCGGCGTCGATCAGTTCCCAGGCTTTCTGGCCGTCGGGATTGCGGAAAGTGGAGCCGCCGGTGCGTGCGCGGATGGGCTGCGTCGCCTCCCGCGACGCCCGGATCTCAGCCATCCGCGCGGCGATCAGAGCCGGCGCGCCGCGCTGGCCGCGCAACCGGACGCGGGTGACGATCGCGCCTGGCGGCAAGGCGGCGTGGCGATAAGCGAAGGACAATGCGGGCGCGGCCAGCCGCCGCTGCTCCCCGGTGCGGGTGACGATCTCGGCCCAGTCGAGCACGGTCGCCATGTCGCCGCCGTAAGCCCCGGCGTTCATCACCACGGCGCCGCCGAGCGAGCCGGGGATGCCCGACAGAAACTCCAGACCGGTCAGACCGGCGGCGGCGGCGTGTTCGGCGACCGTCACGTCCAGCGCCGCCGCGCCCGCGACGATGCCGTCCGGTTCCGCGGTGATCGCCGAAAACCCGCGCGCCAGGCGAATCGTCACCCCCGGCAGGCCGCCGTCGCGGATGATCAGGTTCGAGCAGGCGCCGATGACATGCACCGGGATTTCACCGGGCAAAGCGCCCAGGAAGGCCGCCAGGTCGTCCGCATCGGCCGGGCGCACCAGCGCCTCGGCCGCGCCGCCCGCGCGGAACCAGGTGAACGGCGCCAGCGGGGCATCGGCCTGGATGCGCCCGCGCAGCGGCGGCAGGGTTTCCAGGAAGCCGGGGATGTGCGCCGCGGTCATCATGGGAAGCCCGCCCCGTTTCCGGTGTGGTGGGCGCAGGCCGCTGTTCTTGTTCCGCTGTGGCGGGCGCAGGCTGCTCCTCGTGGGACGATGACCGCGCCGTCGGCTCTCAGGTCGACGATGACCGCGCCGTCGGCCCTCAGGTCGGTGTCTATAGACCGCAGCCCTCTCGCCGGTTCGGCGCGCATGCGGCTCGCTCCCCCGCTCATGTCCCCACCGCCCGTTTCGTGCTCGGCGTCTGCAACGCGGTCAGTTCCGCCGGCAAGGCCGCCGCCCACTGGGTGATCGAACCGGCACCGAGGCAGACGACGAAATCACCGGCCCGTGCGATGGCGTTCACCATCTCCGGCAGCCGCCCCGGGTTCGGCAACGCGACGACGCTGCGGTGGCCGCGCGCGCGCAGCCCCTCCACCAGCGCATCCCGGTTGATCCCGGCTATCGGCTGCTCCCCGGCGGCATAGACATCGGCGACGATGACGGTGCCCGCATCGTTCATGCAGGTGCAGAAGTCGTTGAACAGCGATTGCAGCCGCGTATAGCGGTGCGGCTGCACCACGGCGACGACGTCCCTCGCCCCGGCCTGCCGGGCTGCCTTCAGCACCGCGGCGATCTCCACCGGGTGGTGGCCGTAGTCATCGATCACCGTGATGCCGCCGGCCTCGCCGATTTTGGTGAAGCGCCGCTTGACGCCCTTGAATCCGAGGAACGCGCTGCGCAGGGTGGCGTCGTCGATCTCCATCTCGATCCCGACGGCGATCGCGGCCAGCGCGTTCTGCACGTTGTGCGAGCCGAGCATCGGCAAGCGAAACGGCCCCATCCGCCGCGACCGGTTGCGATAACGGTCGGTCACCACGACCTCGAACGTCGATCCCAGCTTGTCAGGCGTCACGCGGTCCGCGCGCACATCGGCCTGCTGCGAGAAGCCGTAGGTGACGATGCGATGGTCCGACAGGCGCGGAATCATCTGCTGCACCGCCGGATGGTCGATGCAGAGCACCGCGAAACCGTAGAACGGGATGTTGTCGACGAACTGGTCGTAGCCGGCGATCATCGCCTCCGGCGTGCCCCAGTGGTCGAGGTGCTCCGGATCCATGTTGGTGACGACCGCGATGATCGCCGGCAGGCGCAGGAAGGAGCCGTCGCTTTCGTCGGCCTCGACCACCATCCAGTCACCGCTGCCCATGCGGGTGTTGGTGCCGTAGGCGTTGATGATGCCGCCGTTGATGACGGTGGGATCCAGGTGCGCCGCTTCCAGCACGCAGGCGATCAGGCTGGTGGTGGTGGTTTTGCCATGCGTGCCGCCCACCGCGACGGACCATTTCAGCCGCATCAGCTCGGCCAGCATTTCGGCGCGCCGCACCACCGGGATCAGCCGCGCGCGCGCCGCGGCAACCTCCGGATTGTCCTTCTTCACCGCGGTGGAGACGACGACGACATGCGCCTCGCCCAGGTTGGCGGCGTCGTGGCCGACGGCGATCTTGATCCCCGACGCGCGCAGCCGCACCACGTTGGCGTTCTCGGCGATGTCGCTGCCCTGCACGGCGTAGCCGAGTTCGTGCAGCACCTCGGCGATGCCCGACATGCCGATGCCGCCGATGCCGACGAAATGGATGGTGCCGATGGAGAGCGGAAGGGCCCTCATGCGCGTTCTCCCGCCCGCAGGCAGATGCGTGCTTCGACGGTATCGGCGAGGCGCGCGGCGGCATCGGCACGGGCCTGCGACCGCGCCCCTGCCGCCGCGGCCGCCAGCAGTTCCGGCGCCGCAAGCAGGTGATTGAGCTGCTCCGCCAGCGATCCGGCGGTGAACCGCGACTGCGGCGTGACGAGTGCCGCGCCCACACGCAACAGGGCGCGTGCGTTGGCGGACTGGTGGTCGTCGATCGCGCCGGGCAGCGGGACCAGGATCGACGGGCGGCCCGCCACCGCCAACTCCGCCACCGTGGACGCGCCGGCGCGGGCGATCACCAGATGCGCCGCCGCCAGGCGGTCCGCGACATCCGGAAAGAAGGCGGACAGTTCGGCGGGGATCCCGGCACCGGCGTAAGCGGCGCGGACCCGGTCCAGATCCTCCTTGCGGCATTGCTGGACAACGCCGATGCGCGCCCGCAAGCCGTCCGGCAGCATGCGGACCGCATCCGGCACGGTATCGCTGAACACGCGTGCCCCGAGCGAGCCGCCGAGGACCAGCAGATTGATCCGGTCCGACGGCGGCACATAGGCGATGCCGGCCAGCGCCGCGACGGCCGGGCGGACCGGGTTGCCGGTGACGATCGCCTGTATCCCGGCGGGCACCCGCTCGGTGCCCTCAAAGCCCAACGCCAGGCAATCGGCCCGGCGGGCGAGGAAGCGGTTGGCGCGGCCGAGCACCGCGTTCTGCTCTTGAAGCACCACCGCCGGCCGCCGCCGCAGCAAACCGGCCGCCAGTATCGGCGGCACACAGGGGTAGCCGCCGAAGCCGGCAATGGCGGAGGCATCCAGCCGCACCAGCAGCTTGCGCGCCTGCACCACGCCGGCGGCGAGCAGGCCGATGGCCGCCGCGCCACGCAACGCGCCACGCCCGGCGATGCCGGCGCCGTAAATGACATGCTGCTCGCATCCCGCGAACACCGCGCTCCTGATCGCAGCCGATCGGCCGTCGGTCATCAGGACGATGCGATGCCCGCGGGCCATCATTTCGGCGGCGAGCGCCTCGGCGGGGAAGAAGTGTCCCCCGGTGCCGCCGGCGGCAATGACGATCGTTTGCACGGCGGGGGGCCTCATGCCGGCTCGTCCCGGCTGCGGCGGCGGGTCAGGGCCAGCAGCATGCCCATGCCGAGCGCCACCGCGATCGCCGACGAGCCGCCATAGGAGATGAACGGCAGGGTCATCCCCTTGGTCGGGATCAGCTTCAGGGTGGACGCCATGTTGACGAAAGCCTGCAGGCCGAACCCGGTGACCAGGCCGGTGCAGGACAGGACGATGAACTGGTCATGCTCGCGCAGCAGGCGCAGCAGGCCGCGCAGAACGATGAAGGCGAACACGCACAGGATGAAGACGCAGACCAGCATGCCGAACTCCTCGCCGGCCACCGCGAACACGAAGTCCGCGTGCGCGTCCGGCAGCACGTCCTTGACATGCCCCTCGCCCGGGCCGCGGCCCATCAGGCCGCCATTGCCGAAGGCTTCCAGCGCGGTGGTCACCTGGTAGTTGTCGCCGGTGCCGTCCCAGAACCGCGTCACGCGGCTGCGAACATGCGGGAACAAGGTGTAGGCCATGACCGAGGCGCCGCCGAGCATGCCGACGGCGATGGTGACAAGAATGAGCGGCAGCCCGGCGATATAGAGTTGCGCCAGGAACACCACGGTGACCACCGCGAGCATGCCGATGTCCGGCTGCGACTTCAGCAGCATGACGATGCCGCCGAACACCAGGAAGGCCAGGATCATGCCGGGGAAACGTGGCGACTTCCTGCCCTCGCTCAGCAGCCAGGCGGCGACGATGGCGAAGCACGGCTTGAGGAACTCGCTCGGCTGGATCGTCATGCCGGGGACGGAAATCCAGCGGCGGGCGCCCTTGATCTCCACGCCCATCACCATGGTCGCCGCGGTCAGCGCCAGGGCGATGACGCAGCCGGCGATGGCCAGGCGCTTGATGCCGCGCGGCGACATCAGCGACACCGCGACGACGATCACCGCCGCGAGCGCCAGGAAGAAAACCTGCTTGAAGATGAAGGTTTCGCGTGAGGAGCCGATGCGTTCGGCGACGGCGGGGCTGGCGGCCAGCATCATGATGTAGCCGAAGCCAATCAGGATGCCGATGGCGCTGAGGGTCCAGCGATCGACGCTCCACCACCAGCGGCCGAGCAGCGAATCATCGGTGCGGGTCATCGACATCAGGCGCCTCCCGCCTGCAGGCCGCGCGCCAGGTCCGCGAAGCGGTCGCCGCGCTGGTCGTAGCCGGTGAACTGGTCCCAGCTCGCGCAGGCGGGCGACAGCAGGACGACGGGGGAGGCGGTGGCCTTGGCGGCGGCGAAGGCGGCGGGCACCGCGGCTTCCAGCGTGCCCACCAGATCGAAGGGAACGCCGTGGCGGGACAGGGTTGCGGCGAACTGATCGGCGTCGCGCCCGATCAGCAGGGCGCGGGCGATGCGGGGGAACAGCGGGACCAGCGGCTCGATGCCGCCTTCCTTGGCCATGCCGCCGGCAATCCAGACCAGGCGGTCGTAGCAGACCAGCGCCCGCTCGGCCGCGTCGGCGTTGGTCGCCTTGCTGTCGTTGATGAACGTGACTCCGTCGATGGTCACGATGCGCTGCTGGCGGTGCGGCAGGCCGGGGAAGCTGACCAGCCCCGCGGCGATAACGTCGTCCGTGGCGCCGAAATACCGTGCCATGGCGGTGGCGGCGGCGGCGTTCTGCGCGTTGTGCGCCCCGGGCAGGGCCGGGCCGGACGCCAGCGGCGACTCGGCGCCGGAGACGCGCACGACCGCAGCCGGACGCCCATCGAGCCACGCCGCCATGTCGCGCGATCCCGCGTCGTCCACGCCGATGACCGCGAGGTCGTCCGACTGTTGACGATCGAAAATCGCGCGCTTGGCCAGGGCGTAGCCGCCCATGTCGCCATGCCGATCGATATGGTCCGCGCTGAGGTTGAGCATTGCGGCGGCATTGAAGCGCAGGCTTGCGAGTCGCTCCAACATATAGGAGGACATTTCCAGCACGTACACTCCATCATGTGGCAGCAGGGGCAGCGACAGAGCCGCCGGCCCCAGATTCGCGCCCGCCGCGACGCTCAGGCCGGCGCGCTGCAGGATGTGCGCCAGCAGCGCCGTGGTGGTGGATTTGCCGTTGGTGCCGGTGATCCCGGCGAACCGTGCCCGGGACCCGGCCGCCCGCACCGCGCGGAACAGCAGCTCGGTGTCGGACAGGATGGGCACGCCCGCCTCGCTCGCCCGCTGCGCCACCGGATGCGGCTTCGGCAGGCGGTGCGGGATGCCGGGCGACAGCACCAGCGCGTCGAAATCGAATTTTCCCTCGCCCGGGTCGCGCACATTCAGATCGGCCGCAGCCTCGCGCGCCTCCGGCTTGTCGTCCCAGGCGACGACCTCGGCGCCCATGGCGCGCAGCGCATGCGCCGCGGGCAGGCCGTTCTTGCCGAGGCCGACGACGGCGAAGCGCTGGCCGCTGAACAGGGTTGGGGGGAAGGTGCTCATCGGATCTTCAACGTCGCCAGACCGACGAGGGCGAGGATCATGGAGATGATCCAGAAACGGATCACGATGGTGGGTTCAGCCCAGCCCTTCTTCTCGAAATGGTGATGCAGCGGCGCCATCAGGAACACCCGCTGGCCGGTGCGCTTGAACCAGAACACCTGGATCACGACCGACAGCGTCTCGACCACGAACAGGCCGCCGACGATCATCAGGACGATCTCGTGCTTGGTGACCATCGCCACGGCCCCGAGCGCGCCGCCGAGCGCCAGCGCGCCGATATCGCCCATGAACACCTTGGCCGGCGGCGCGTTGAACCAGAGGAAGCCCAGGCCAGCCCCCACAAGAGCCGAGCAGAACACCGCCAGCTCGCCCGCGCCGACGACCGGATTGAGCTGAAGGTAGTCGGCGAAGACGCGGTTGCCGACGAGGTAGGCGATCAGGGTGAACACCGCGGCCGCGATCATCGTCGGAACGATCGCCAGCCCGTCGAGTCCGTCCGTCAGGTTCACCGCGTTCGACGCGCCCATCATCACCAGCGTGCCGAACACCGGAAAGAAATAGCCCAACTGGATGGCGACTTCCTTGAACACCGGCACCGTCAGCGCGGTGCCGAGCGGTCCGCGCGCCAACTGGGTGATCCAGATGGCGGCGATCAGGCCGACAACCGCCTGGACGAACAGCTTGACCCGGCCGGGCACGCCGCGCGTATTGAGTTTCGTTACCTTTAAGTAATCGTCCCAGAAGCCCAACGCGCCATAGCCGATCGTAACGAATAGCACGGCCCAGACGTAACCGTTGCGCATATCGGCCCACAGCAGGGTGGAAACGGACAGGCTGCCGAGGATCAGCAGGCCGCCCATCGTCGGCGTGCCTTTCTTCTCGATCAGATGCCGTTCCGGTCCGTCCAGGCGTATCGGCTGGCCCTGCCGCTGAAACGATTTCAGCCAGCGGATGACGCAGGGTCCCATCAGGAAGCTGACGATCAGCGCGGTCAGGCAGGCCGCGCCCGCGCGGAACGTGATGTAGCGGAACAGGTTGAACAGGATGAACTGGTCCGCCAGGGGGCGGAGGAAAATGTACAGCATCAGGCGGCTCCCGCCGAGGTCGTTAAGGGGCGGGAAGTAGCAGCTTCGAGGGTGGCAATAATACGTTTCATACCGCTGCCGAGGCTGCCTTTGACCAGGACCGCATCGCCGTCTGCGATTGCTTTTGCAACGATGGGCGCCAGCGCATTGGAATCGGCGGCATGTGCGCCGCGCCGCCCTGATGGGACGGAGTCATGCAAATGGCGCATGAGCGGGCCGCAGGTAAACAATACGTCGGCGCACTGTTCCACCGCCTCGGCAAGGCCCGCGTGTTCCGCCGGGCCCTCGTCGCCGAGTTCGAGCATGTCGCCGAGAACGGCGATGCGGCGCCGGTCCGGCTGCAGCCGCAGCACCTCCAGTGCGGCGCGCATGGAAGCGCCGTTGCCGTTGTAGCTTTCGTCCAGCAGCAGGATCGTTCCGCCCGGGATGGCGAGCTCGCGGCGGGAGCCCCGGCCGGCGAGCGGCGCGAAGGATTCCAGCGCGGCAGCGGCCTTGGCGGCGTCCAGGCCGAGCGCGGCGATGGCGGCCAGCGTGGCGGTCGCATTCAGCGCCATATGCCGCCCCGGCGCGTTCAGGCGCAAACCAACGCTACGGCCGAGGACGTCCACCTGGATCAGCGACCCGCCGGCATCCGCCTCGGCGTGCAGCAGCCGGACATCGGCCGCGGGATCGCTGCCGAAGGTCAGCACCGAGGCGCCGGATGCGGCGGCACGCAGCCGCGGCAGGTGCGGCGAATCGGCCGGGAAAACCGCAATCCCGCCCGGTTCCAGGCCGCGCGCGATGGCGGCCTTTTCGTCGGCAATGGCCTCGATGCTGCCGAGATGCCCGATATGCGCCTTGGCGATGGCGGTGATCAGCGCGACATGCGGCCGGGCAAGCCGGGCCAGCGGCTCGATTTCGCCGGCGTGGTTCATGCCGATTTCGGCGATGCAGAACCGAGCGGCGCGCGGGATAACGGCCAGGGTCAGCGGCAGGCCCCAGTGGTTGTTATAGGACGCCGCCGCCGCGTGAGTCGGCCCGAACGCGGACAGCGCGGCGCGCAGCATCTCTTTCGTGGTGGTTTTGCCGACGCTGCCGGTGACGGCGACCAGGCGGCCGGCGAACCGGGCGCGGGCGAAGCCGCCGAGGCGCGTCAGACCCGCCAGGGTGTCATCCACGCGCAGGGTTGGCGCGGCGGGCGCGACATCGGCATGCACCATTGCCCCGGCGGCGCCCCTGGCGATGGCGTCCGCCACGAAGGCGTGGCCGTCGCGGCCTTCGCCGAGCAGCGCAATAAAAAGGTCGCCCGGCGTCAGCGTGCGGGTGTCGATCGACACGCCATTGGCATCGAACGGGGCGGAGAGCACGCCGCCCGCCGCTTCGGCCAGTTCATGCGCGGTCCACAGGCTCATGCGCGCGCCTCCGTGCCGGCCAGGCTGCGGATGACACTGGCGTCGTCGAACGGCAGGACGCTCGCGCCGATGATTTGCCCCTGCTCATGGCCCTTGCCGGCCACCACGAGAACGTCCCCGGGGGCGAGGTCGTTCAGCGCTGTTTCGATGGCGCGGGCGCGATCGCCGATTTCCCGCGCGCCGGGGCAGGCGGCGAGAATGGCCGCGCGGATGCTGGCAGGATCTTCGCTGCGCGGGTTGTCATCGGTGACGATCAGGCAGTCGGCCAGCCGATCGGCCGCCTGCCCCATCAGCGGGCGCTTGCCGCGGTCGCGGTCGCCGCCGGCGCCGAACACCACGTGCAGCCGGCCATGCGTATGCGGACGCAGCGCCGAGAGCAGGCGCTCCAGCGCGTCCGGCGTGTGGGCGTAATCGACATAGGCGGCGGCGCCGTTGGGCAGCAGCGCGGCGCGCTCCATCCGGCCGCGCACGCCCTGTAGCGCCGGCAACCGCTCCAGCGCGCCGGACAGGCCGAGCGTTTCGGCCAGCGCGGCGGCGACCAGCGCGTTGTCGGCCTGGAAGCGGCCGGGCAGGTTGAGCACGACCTGATGCCGGTGTCCGTCCGCCAGGATCGTCAGGTCCTGGCCGTCCGGGCGGGGACGCGCGTCGATCAGGCGGAAGAAATCGCCGGTTTCGCCGACAGTGCGCAGATCGAGCCGGCGGCGTTGCGCGATTTCGCGCAGAGCGTCCAGGGTCGCCCTGTCCATCTCGGCGTGAGCGATGGCGGGGGCGCCTTCCGGCAGCAGCACGCCGAACAGGCGCAGCTTGGCCTGGCGATAGGCCTCCAGCGTGCCATGATAATCCAGGTGGTCGCGCGTCAGATTGGTGAATGCCGCGGCGGCCAGGCGCACGCCGTCCAGCCGGAACTGGTCGAGGCCGTGCGATGACGCCTCGATCGCCGCCCGGCTGACGCCGTGCCGGGCAAGGCCGGCCATCGTCTCGGCGAGGCTGACAGGATCGGGCGTGGTCAGCCCCGGGCCGGGTTCAAAGCCGGGGGCGATGAGGCCGAGCGTGCCCAGGCTGGCCGCCTTCTCGCCCGCGGACGTCCAAAGCTGCCGGGTGAACTCCACCGTGCTGGTCTTGCCGTTGGTGCCGGTGACGGCGACCACCGTCTCCGGCTGCGGCCCGGCCAGCACCGCCGCGATCCGCGCCAAACACCGCCTCGGCTCGGGATCGCAGATGATTGGCCGCTGCGGCACGCCCGCCGGCCAGATCGTGCCGATCGGCGCCAGAACCGCGACCGCGCCGCGCTTGACCGCGTCGGCGATGTAGTTGCGGCCGTCGACCCGGGTGCCCGGAAGAGCCGCGAACAGGTCGCCGGGCACGACGTGGCGGCTGTCGGCGGTGACGCCGGCGATGTCCAGTTGCGCCAGCGCCTGGAGGGTGCCGGGCGCGCCTGAAACGATGCTCATGATGTCAGCGAGCCGCAACGGAGGCGGCCGCTGCGGCAGCGACCGTCATGGCCTGCGAGGGCGGGCCATCCACGCCTTGTGCCGGTGGCGGCAAAGGCGTGGATGGCGGCCCTTCGGCCGCCATGACGTGGGAGCGAGGCCCTTCGCCCGCCGGGAACGGGTAGGACGTGCGGGCTTGCGTCACGACAAACGGCGCCCCGAACAGACGGGTCTGCCGCCGGACATCCGGGAGCGGGCGGCTGATGGCCGGCGGCAGCACCGTGGCGGGCACCGTCAGGTTCGGCTTGGTATCCCGCACCGTCTTCGCCGTGGCATCGACGGCCGGAGCCGGGGCGCCGGGGCCGCGAGCGGGCGCGCCGGGAGGCCGGCCGGGCTCCAGCGGAATGGCAAGCGCCTGGTTGATCGCCTGCATGTTCGCCAGGTCCGGCAGCATGCCCATCATCGGCGCGATCCGGGCGATCACCTTGCCGGCGGCGGGTGCGACCACCCAGCCCGCCGTCGCATAGCCATAGGTTGCCTTGGTCGCATGCGGCTCATCCAGCATCATGTAGACGGCGAAACGCGGCGCGTTCATCGGGAACACGCTCATGAACGCGGCGACGTTGGCGTGCTTCTTGTAGCCGCCATGCGCCTGCACCTTCTCCGCCGTGCCGGTCTTGCCGCCGGGGTAGTAGCCCGGCACCTCGGCCGACTTGCCGAACCCGTCGGTCACCACCAGCCGCATCAGCCGGCGCATGATGTCCGAGGTGGATTGCTGCATCACCCGAACCGTCTCCGGCTGAGCGCCCGGCTCAAGCGCCTGAATGGTCGGACGCACCAGCAACCCGCCATTGGCGATCGCCGCGGTGCCGCGCACCACATGCAGCGGCGTGACGGAGATGCCGTGGCCGAAGCCCACGGTCAGGGTGGCGATTTCCTTCCAGTTCGCCGCCGGCTGGATGATCGGGTGCGCGGATTCCGGCAGCTCGATCCCGGTGCGGCCGAACATCCCCATGCCCTTCAGCCAGTTCCGCTGCCGCTCCGACCCCACCGCCTGGGCGATGTGGGCGGCGCCGATGTTGGACGAATAGGCCAGAACCTCCGGCAGGTACAGCCAGCGATGCTTGCCCTCGAAGTCGGAGATGGTGAACCGGCCGATGGAAATGTTGTGGGACGCATCGAACTCATCCCAGATATGGGCGACGCCGAGGTCGAGCGCCATTGACGCGGTCTGCAGCTTGAAGGTGCTGCCCGGCTCGTAAGTCCCCTCGACCGCGCGGTTGAAGCGGTCGTCCGCCGGGGCGGTGCGCACCAGGTTGGCATCATAATCCGGCAGGCTGACCATCGCCAGGACCTCGCCGGTGTGCACGTCCATGACGATGCCGCAGCCGCCGATGGCGCTGAAGGTCTGCATCGCAGTGATCAGCTCCTCGCGCACCGCGGCCTGGACCTGAAGGTCTATCGACAGGCGCAACGGATCCTGACTGTTCCGCAGGCGTTCATCGAAATATTTCTCCACGCCGGCGAAGCCGCTCTGGTCGACATCGACACCGCCCAGCACCTGCGCGGCGGTGCGGCCGAGCGGGTACTGGCGATGCTGCGTCGGGCGGAAATCGATGCCGGGAATGCCCAGGTCATTGACCGCCATTTCCTCGCGCGGAGTTATTTCTCGCGCAAGATAAATGAATTTCTTGTTGTCGCGTTTCAGACGTTCGGTTGTTTCTTCGAGATCAAGCCGCGGCAGCACCTTCTTCAGCTTCGCCGCAGCCTCTTCCGCATTGCCGATCTGCCGGGGATCGGCAAACAGGGAGACGGTGTTGAGAGAAATTGCCATCGGCTGACCGTTACGATCGACGATCGCGGCGCGCTGGCCGGGCAAGGTCGATTCGATCGGGTCACGCGGCACGGCAGCAACGATCTCGCTCACGGGACGCTCCACCCGGTGCGGCGCCAGCGGCGTGAAGATGGTTGCCAGCGCAAGTTTCGCCAGCACGGCGCCAAACAGGAAGGTGAAGCCGCCGGCGGCAATGACCAGCCGCGAGCGGGATTTTTCCAGCGCCGCCCGCCGCGCCAGATCCGGCGCGGTGACCCGGACATTCTCCATCCGCGGAACGGAATCGGCGCGGCCTGCCCCGCGCCGGGAGGCCAGCCTGCCGAACCGGCCGTCTTGCGGCGGCGGATCGGACGGGGGAAACGGATCGCCTGGATAGCTCATGTGTGCTGCGCACTCAGTTGGTGTTGGACCACTGCGTGGAACTGACCGGCATCGGCCGCGGCGACGGGGCCATCGTTCCGCGCGCCATGCCGAGCAACGATCCGCCGTACGGCGAAGCCGCGGCAACAGGGGCGGCCGCCGGAGCGGGCGGAGCCGGCCTTGGCGCCACCGCCGGCACCGGCGCCGGTTTCGGCGCCATCGCAACGACCGTCGGCGGAGCCTTCGCCGGCACGGGCGCGGGTGGCGGAGCCTGCCGCGGCGGGGCGGCGGATGCATGCAGCTCCGCCGGCCTGGCTTCGGCTGTTCTGGCTTCGGCCTGGCGGTTCTCCGGCGGATGCGCCGGGTGCAATTCGATCGGACGCGGCTCGGCCGCCGCCACCGCCCGCGGCGGAGCGGCCTTGTGCTCAACCGGATGCGGTACTGCCGCGGCCATCGCCGGCGGCGCTGCCGGCATTGGCGGAACCGGCAGATCCTCCTGCTCCTCCGCGACGGCCGGGCTCTCCGGCTCAGCGGGCGCCGCTTCAGAAGCCGGCGCATCCGGGGCGGCGGCCGCCACCGGCGGCTCCTCCACATGCGGCGGATCGACATGCACGGCCGGCAACCGGCTGTCGAGATCCGCCAGGCTGGTGAACTGCGACGGCGAGATGGTGCGCAGGCTGAGGAAGCTGTCGGAGAACTGCCGCAGCCGCTCCGGGTCGTTCAGCATCGTCCATTCCGCCGCCAGCAGCCGGCTTTGGTCGCGCATCGCACTGGTCTCATGCACCGTGCGCTCGATCGTCTTGTCGAGCATCTGCACTTCGTGCTTGGACTGGTACAGGTACAGCCCGGAACCGGTGGCCATCAGGAAGGTGACGATCGTCAGGGGGCGGATCATGGGTTCAGGCCCTTGTCGTGCCCGCGCGCGGCGGGAGGCGTCAGACGTTCGAGCGCCCGCAGCCGGGCGCTGCGGGATCGGGCGTTCGCAGCGATCTCGGCTGCGCCGGGCCGCACGGCGCGCGAGGTCAGCAGGCGGAAGCGCGGCGCTTCGCGCGCGAGCAGCCCGCCCGGGTCGTGCCGGGACGGGGCGGCCGTGCGGCCGGCGGCCTCGCTCATGAACCGCTTGACGATGCGGTCCTCCAGGCTGTGGAACGATACGACGACCAATCTACCGCCGGGCGCGAGCAGGCTGACCGCTCCGGCGAGCGCATCCTCGATCTGGCGAAGTTCGTCGTTGACCTTGATCCGCAGCGCCTGGAAGCTGCGGGTGGCGGGATCGATCCCCGACTTGTCGCGCGGCATGACCGAGCGGATGATCGACGCGAGCCGCCCGGTGGTCTCGATCGGGGCCTCCCGGCGAGCGGCCACGATGGCCTTGGCGATCCGCCGCGACGCCCGTTCCTCACCGAGTTCATACAGCACGTCCGCGATCTCCCGTTCCGGCAGCGTATTTACCACATCGGCGGCGCTGATCCCATGCTTTCCCATGCGCATGTCGAGCGGCCCGTCGAAGCGGAAGGAGAATCCGCGCGCCGGATCGTCGATCTGGAACGACGAGACGCCGAGATCGAGCACCACGCCGTCCAGCGCGCTGACACCGGCGCCGGCGAGCAGCGTGACCATGCCGCCGAACTCGCCGTGCAGCAGGTGCAGGCGGCCGGGGAACCCGGCAACGAGGCTGGCGCCGCGCCGGATCGCCTCGGGATCGCGGTCGATCGCCCACAGGGTGCAGGCGGCATGCTCAAGGATGGCGCGCGCATAGCCGCCGCCGCCGAAGGTGCCGTCGAGATAGACGCCGCCGTCGCGCGGGGCGAGCGCGGCGATGACTTCGTCGAGCAGGACGGGGACATGGCCGCTCATGCCGGCGCTCCCGTCCGAAGGGTCATCTGGGCGGCCTTGACCGCCGCCTTGGCTTCGGCGAGGCGGCGGGCGCCGGCCTCCGGCTCCCAGATCTGGAAGGTCTTGCTGGCGCCGATGAACACGGCGCTGTCGGTCAGCCTGGCATAGGCGACGAGTTCGGGCGGCAGTTGGATGCGGCCTTCCTTGTCTGTCTCCATCGCGCAGGCGTCGCCGAACAGCGCCATGGCGAAGTTGTCGTGTTCGGCGCTGAACTGGTCGAATTGATCCAGCGGCGCGCTGAGCGCTTCGAAGCCTTTTTCGGTCCAGCCCTCGATGCACGGGTGCTGGTGCGAGGGCCGCAGCACCAGCGGCGCCACCAGGGCGCCTTCGCCCGCGCCGCTCATCTTTTTGAGGACCGAACGAAACGGCGCAGGCACCGACACACGCCCCTTGGCGTCCAGCTTGTTCTGGTGCGTGCCGATGAAGAGGCCCATGCGGACCGGTGCGCCTTTCGTGTCGAGCGGTGAAGCCGGCGGCCGGTTTTGGCGAGGGGGGATTCAGGCCAGATCCGGTCGCACCCGGTGGTGGACGATGGTCCGTCATGGGGTGAGATGGGATAGCATGGGAATTCATGGTTCGTCAAAAGGATTCCCCACTGTACTGGCCGTTCGGACGGGTAAAATTCGCTGTGAGTCAAACACTTACCGAGGGCGTCCCGATTCACTCCAAGGCAATTCTTTCTCACGCGAATATTCGCGTTTCGTTCCTGTGGACAACCCTGTGGACGGGGGGCTGAAACGACTGTCACGCCGGGGTGCTGTGGACAAGCAGGCCCGGGGATAAGTGGCTGCCGGCGGAATTGACCGGCGGTTCCCGGGAGCCGTCATGGCCCGGCTCGTTCGGACCAGCCGCGGCCGGATCGTGCCGCGCGAGATGGCCCGGACAAGCCGGGCCATGACGTTTGCGAGCCGGGCCATGACGTCTTTGCGAGCCGGGCCATGACGTCTTTGCGAGCCGGGCCATGACGTCTTTGCGGGCCGGGCCATGACGTATTGATGCGTGCCAGACAGTCTGTAAGCCGGGTTCTGTCCGCCTCTTGCGAGTCGGGGCGGCCATTCCTCTGGGACGCAACTTGCGATGCGCCTCACGCGACCAACCCGGGCGGCGGGACGGGAATGTCCCTGCGATCATCACGGAACGGTAATCCCGGATATCGCGGCCGCCCCTATTCGGTCTTGCTCCCGGTGGGGTTTACCCTGCCGCCCCTGTTGCCAGGGGCGCGGTGCGCTCTTGCCGCACCGTTTCGCCCTTGCCCGCGGGACCAACCCGGCTTGCGCCGGGGATGATCTTGCGCGGGCGGTTTGTTTTCTGTGGCACTGTCCCTGGGGTCGCCCCCGCCGGCCGTTAGCCGGCACCGTATTCCCGTGGAGCCCGGACTTTCCTCCGCCGGCGGATTGATCCGTCAGCGGCGGCCGCCCGACTGTCTGGCGGCCGGGGATGTGCGCTTGTGACGGTCGCGGGTCAAGGCTTGTGATGCCGTCGGGCGGCCGGGCGCGAGGCTCTGGCGACGGCCCCTACGGTTTGGGCAACATTGCTCCGTAAAGCGGGAGTTTTTGGGCGCGGCTCTACGTCCCACCCGCGCGGCCCGGCTTCGTCCGCGCGATGATGCCGCCGCCCAGCACCCGGTCGTCGCGGTAAAACACGCAGGCCTGGCCCGGAGCCGGCAAGGCGGGCTCATCCAGTTGAACCGCGGTCTCGCCGCTTGCGGTGCGGACGCTCGCAGGCCGCAACCGGTCATGCGCCCTCAGCTTGACCATGCAGCGGACCGACCCGTCCGTCTCCGCCAGCCAGTTGACATCCCGCAACGGGATCTCGCGCGTCCCGCTGTCGCGCGAGCCAATGACCACGCGGCGCCTTGCCGGGTCGGTTGCGACGACATATTGACGCTGACCCGCCACCACCGCGGCATCGCCGAGCCGCTTGCCCTGCCCCACCGTGTAGCGCCCGATGCCGTCATGGCTGCCGACGACGCGGCCGTCAGCGGTGACGATCTCGCCCGGCTCCAGCGCGTCGGGGCGAAACCGCCCCACCACGCCGGTGTAGTCGCCCGACGGCACGAAGCAGATGTCCTGGCTGTCCGGCTTCTCGGCAACGGCCAGCCCCAGCCGCTGCGCGACATCGCGCACCGCCCGCTTGTCCTGCATCCCGCCGAGCGGAAACAGGCTTAGCGCCAACTGCTCCCGGGTCGTCGCGAACAGGAACCAGCTCTGGTCCCGCAGCGCATCGGCGGCGCGGTGCAGTTCGGGTCCGCAGGGGCCGTCGATGCGGCGGACGTAATGGCCGGTGGCCAGGCGTTCCGCGCCGAGGCCGCGCGCCAGCTCGGACAGGTCGCCAAATTTGACCGTCTGGTTGCAGCGGATGCAGGGCACCGGAGTCTCGCCGCCGGCGTAGCTGTCGGCGAAGTCGGCGATCACGGCTTTCGCGAACCGCTCCTCCGCATCGATCACGTAATGCGCGATCCCCAGCGTATCGGCGACGCGGCGGGCGTCGTGTATGTCCTGGCCGGCGCAGCAGGCGCCCTTGCGGCCGGACGCGGCGCCGTGGTCGTACAACTGCAGCGTGACGCCGATGACCTCGTGCCCGGCTTCATGCAGCAGCCCGGCGACCACGCTGCTGTCCACGCCGCCGGACATGGCGACCAGGACCCGCATGGTCACCCCTGAGCGTTCCGCGTTGCCGCCGGCAAAGTGACGACGAGGCCGTCCAGCTTCTCCGTCATGACGATCTGGCAGCCGAGCCGGGATGTCCGGGTCAGCCCGAACGCCAGGTCCAGCATGTCCTCCTCGTCCTCCGTCGGCTGCTCCAGCTTCTTGAACCAGGCTGCATCGACGATGACGTGGCAGGTCGAGCAGGCCAGCGAGCCCTCGCACGCGCCCTCGACATCGACCCCATGCTTGTGGGCGATTTCCAGCACGGACAGCCCGAGCGGCGCGTCAACCTCGCGACGGGCACCGTCCCGTTCAATGAAAGTCATCTTTGGCATGCGGATCAGGCCCCGGCTGGGTCATCGGCATAGGCCGCCACGAGCGCCGCGGCGGCGTAGTCGATATCGGCGGCGGAGGTAAAGCGTCCAATCCCGATGCGCAAGGTGGAAGCGGCCTCGCGCTCGGAAAGCCCCATCGCGCGCAGCACATAGGACGGCTCGATCTCGGCGGAGGAGCAGGCGGACCCGGTCGAGACGCACAGGTCGGGCGCGGCCTGCATCAGCGCGGCGGCGGTGCGTCCTGGAAATGTCAGGTTCAGGTTGCCGGCGATGCGCGCAGGCATGCTGCCATTGACCCGGAGGCCGGGGATGGCGGCGGACAGGCGGTCGAGCAGACGGCTGCGCAGGGAAGCGATGCGCCCGGCGTCGGCGTGCATCTCGGCCGCGGCGATGTCGCAGGCCGCGCCCAGCCCGGCGATCAGCGGGGCGGGCAGCGTGCCGGAGCGCAGCCCCCTCTCCTGGCCGCCGCCTGAGAACAGCGGCGTCAGACGCACGCGCGGGCGGCGGCGGACGAACAGCGCGCCGACGCCCTTCGGGCCGTACAGCTTGTGCCCGCTGACGGATGCCAGATCCACCTTCCAGCCGGTGAGATCGACCGGGATCTTGCCGAACGCCTGGGCGATGTCCGTGTGGAACAGCGCGCCGGCGGTCTTCGCGATCGCGGCAAGTCCGCGAATATCCTGGATCACGCCGGTTTCGTTGTTGACCGCCATCACGCTGACCAGCAGCGCCGGTTCGGCCAGCGCCTCGCGCAGCACGTCCGGGTCGAGCAGCCCGTCGCTGCTCACCGGCAGGACGATAGGCTCGAAGCCCTCGGCCGCCAGGTCGGCCGCGGATTCAAGCACGCACTTATGCTCCGTGGCGACGGTAACGATGCGCCGCCTCGGGTCGCCGCTGGCCACGGCGAACCGGGCGGCGCCCTTGATGGCGATGTTGTTCGCCTCGGTGGCGCCGGAGGTGAACACGATTTCGTTGCTGCCGGCGCCGAGCAGCGCGGCAACCCGGGCGCGGGCGCGCTCGACGGCGTCGTCGGCGCGGCGGCCGAGGACGTGCTCGGCGCTGTGCGGATTGCCATACTCCTCGGTGAAGAAAGGCAGCATCGCCGCCACCACGCGCGGGTCGCAGCGCGTGGTCGCCTGGTTGTCCAGATAGACGGGCCGGTTCGGGCGCGGCGGAGACTCGGTCATCGGCCAGACTTAAGATCAGGCGGCGCGCGTCGCCAGTGGGGAGCGCAACCGGGCAGCCACGCGGGGGTAGGCGTCCGTGAAGGCGTCGATGTCCGCCTGCGTGACGTTCCACGGCAGGGAGACGCGGATGGCCTCGCCGGCCAGCGCGCCGAGACCCATCGCATGCAGGACATGGCTGGCCGCCACCTTGCCGGAACTGCACGCCGCCCCCGCGCTGACCGCGATCCTCTCCAGATCCAGGGCGATGACCTGCGCGTCCGCCCGCACACCCGGAAGGGCAAGGGAGGTGGTATTCGGCAGCCGGTACGCCGGATCGCCGCAAACGACCGCTCCCTGCCGCACGGCTGCGCATTCGGCTGCGTCGCGCAAGCCGGCGACCCGGGCGAGATCATCCTCCGCGCTCGCATCCGCGGCCGCCGCGAACCCGGCGATCAGCGCGACGGGCGGCGTTCCGCCCCGCCGCCCGCGTTCCTGACCGCCGCCGGCGATCAATGCGGCGCCGAACGGAGCATCCGGCGCCAGCAACAGAGCTCCGGCTCCCGCGGGTCCGCCCAGCTTGTGCGAGGAAACCGCCAGGCTGTGGGCCCCGAGCGCGCCAAGATCCACCGGCATGCGTCCCGCCGCCTGCACCGCGTCCACATGCAGGACCGCCCCGTGCCGCCGGCAGACCGAAGCGGCCTCATGCACCGGCTGGATGATGCCGGTTTCGTTGTTGGCCAACATCAGGCAGACCAACGACGGCAACCCGTCCCCGAGCAACGCGTTCAGAGCATCGATGTCAGCAACGCCACCCGCGCCGGCCGGCACGACGGTGGCTCCGGGGACTGCGGACCGCACCGCGTCATGCTCGATCGCACTTATTATAAGACGCCGGTTGCCCCGCATGGCATGGATCGCGAGCGCGTCCGCCTCGGTGCCGCCGGAGGTAAAGACCATATCCTCCGGGCGGCCGCCGAACCGGCGGGCGATCGCTTCGCGGCAATCCTCCATCATGCGCCGGGCGGCGCGGCCGGCCCGATGCACCGAAGACGGATTGCCGACGATGTCCAGGGCGGCAAAAACCGCCGCACGGGCAGCGGGACGCAGCGCCTGGGTCGCGTTGGCATCCAGGTAATGCATATCACTACACTCCGGCCGGGTCTGCCGGCACCGGCACCACACCGGCGGCCCGCCCGCTGACGCGGCCCTTGACCACATCCGCCAGGGATATGCCGCCCAGAAACAGGTCGATCTGGCGGCCCAGCTCGACCCAAAGCTCATGCGTCTGGCACTGGCCGGTGCCTATACCCGGGGACGACGAGAGAAGGCAACCGCCCCGGCCGGCATCGCAGCGCGTCGCCTTTGTCGGCTCATCGACGGCGGCGGCGATGTCCGCGATGGTGATCTCGGCGGCCGGACGGGCGAGGCGGTAGCCGCCCCCCGGACCGCGGGCGGAGCCGACCAGCCCGGCGCGGCGCAGCTTGCCGAAAAGCTGCTCAAGATAGGATTGGCTGAGTTGCTGGCGCTCGGCGATGTCCGCCAGCGAAACCGCCGCCGCCACGGACTGAACGGCGCTGCGCGTCGCGAGATCGGCCATCGCCATCACCGCGTAGCGGCCCCGGGTGGAAAGCTGCACAGCGATTCAGCCGTTGGCCGGCATAGGGGAAAGTCTTTGGCCAACAGAGCGCCGCCGGGGAAATAGCGCCGGGCGGATCGAGGCCATCTTCTGGGCAAACATGGAGTAGTGCCGGAGTTGAGCGCCGGACGCCACTCGGCCGAGGCGGCGCAGCGGCTCGCCTGAAGCGATAATCATGCCAAAATAGACGGGCTGTCGGACAGGAACCGATTCAAAAGCTTTGGAAGGGGCCAAAAACACAACCTCCAGTAGCAATGTTGATTTTATTTTGCATCACTTATCGGGACTCTTCTCTTTTATTCGGTACAACCGTCTATTACACGGAACATGAACGCCATGCGACATTTCCATGATGAAAGATCGCTTTGATTGCCCTATAACGAGGTTCTCCTAGGGGAAGATGCTCATCCGGGGTGCCCCGCGGAGGTGTTATTGTTGTTTTTAGAGAAGGAAAAACGCGCTTCTGGTCGCCTGCGAACACATAGGTCTGACGTAAAATATCCGACTGCGGAGGTCAAGATTTAATGGTTTGCACGCGTGCCACGGAACTGAAATCCAGGGATTGCGTTCCTATTTGAACGGGGTCGCGCGGGCCAAGGGGGGAATTGTCCTGACCCGCGCGATGTGTAGGCCCGGCACGATGCGCGAGGCTGCGGTGGCCTCGGTGTGTGCGCTGCCGGTGGGACAGGAAACAGGTTACTTATCGCCATGCCCGAGGTCATGTTTGCCGGTCCAGATGGACGGCTTGAAGGTCGCTATCATCATTCCAAGGAGTCAGGGGCGCCGGTCGCCCTGATCCTGCATCCGCATCCGCTGCATGGCGGAACGATGAACAATCGTATCACATACTCGATGTATCAAGCCTACCAGAAGCTTGGATGCTCGGTGATGCGGTTCAATTTCCGCGGTGTCGGCCGCAGCCAGGGTCGCTACGACGGTGGCATCGGCGAGATTGGCGATGCCGCGGCGGCGCTGGATTGGATGCAGGCGGTTAACCCGGGCCATGGCGGCCTGTGGATCGCCGGTTATTCGTTCGGCGCGTTCATCGGCATGCAGCTTCTGATGCGCCGGCCGGAGATTTCCGGCTGGGTCAGTGTCGCGCCTCCGGCCAATCACTACGATTTCGGCTTTCTCGCGCCGTGTCCATGCGGTGGTTTGATGCTGCATGGGGATGTCGATGAACTGGTGCCCGAGCCGGCGGTGCGAAAGCTGGTGGACAAGTTGAATACCCAGAAGGGCGTGCATGTCGACTACCGGGTCATTCCCGGTGCGGATCATGTGTTCGCGAGTCACGCCGACGTCGTGGCGGACGCGGTGGATGATTTCTGCGGCAAGGCGATCGCCCGCAAGCAGATGGCTTTGGCCGCGGATTAGACCGGGTCAACCCGGCACCCGGGCGGCAGCGTCATGCGGCTGCCGCCCCGCAGCCTCATTATAAAGTCTGAATCCGGCCGCCGCACAGTGCGGCAGGCGCTCCTGTTGTCGTGGGGAACGTTATCGGCCGTCCCGTCGCCACCCGCGCCGCCAGGAAGCCGAAGCATTGCGCTTCCAGCGCGTCGCCATCCCAGCCCTCCGCTTCCACCGGCCCGACCGGAACGAGGAGCGTCCGGCGTAGCCCATTCAGCAGCACGGGGTTGTGCCGTCCGCCGCCGCAGACCAGCCAGCGTGCGGGCGGCTCCGGAAACACCGCGGCAGCGATGGAGCGGATGGTGAATGCCGCCAGGGTCGCGGCTCCGTCGGATGCCGAAAGCCGGTTCAGGCCGCTGGCCGCCAGCGTACGGCCAAAAGCCAGGCGATCGAGGGACTTGGGCCCGGGTGCGGCGAAATACGGGTCAGCCAGCAGCCGTGCCAGAACGGCCTGATCCGCGCGCCCCGACCGGGCGAGAGCGCCATCCTTGTCGAACGGCTGGCCGATATGCGCAGCACACCAGTCATCGAGCGGACCATTGCCGGGTCCGGTGTCAAAGGCGAGAAGCCCGCCGCCGGGGCCGATGAAGGTCACGTTCGCGACGCCACCTATATTCAGTACGGCCAGAGGCTTGGGCAGGTTTGCCGCGAGGGCGGCATGAAAGACGGGAACCAGCGGCGCGCCCTGCCCTCCCGCGGCGACATCCGCTGAGCGGAAATCGTGGGCAACCGGCAATCCCGTCTCCCGGGCCAAGCGCGAGGCGTCTCCCACCTGCCAGGTCCGGCGCCGCCCGGGCTGATGCAGGATGGTCTGTCCATGGAACCCGATGATGTCGGCCGGCCGATCGAGCGCCTTCACCGCCCGGATGTGGTAATCGGTGAGCCGGTCCACCGCATTGTTCAGCCGAGGGTCGTCTTCGGCAAGAGTTGGCGCGAGATCCAGGATCGCACGCAGATCGCGGCGCAGATCGGCGTCGTAGGGCAGTGTCAGGGACGGACCGAACGCGGCGATCTGCTCGCCGTCGGTGTCCAGCCAGGCGGCATCGACGCCGTCCAGGGAGGTCCCGCTCATGAGGCCAATAACGCGCGGCATTTGTTCCCGTGCTGGTGTGTGTTAACCCGCGTGCCTTCTCACGATACGGGTCCGCCGCCATGACGACCACCTCTTTCCTGGACGAAGCCACCGCTCGGGGCTTCGTGTTTCAGTGCACCGACACGGATGCGTTGCGCGCCGCGATGGAGGCTGGACCAGTCTCCGCCTATATCGGCTTCGACTGCACGGCGGACAGCCTGCATGTCGGCAGCCTGGTGCAGATCATGATCCTGCGGCTGCTGCAGAAGCACGGACACAAGCCGGTGGTGCTGCTGGGCGGCGGGACGACGCGCATCGGCGATCCCTCCGGCAAGGACGAGTCGCGCCAGTTGCTGACGGATGAGGTGATCGCCGCCAACATGGCGGGCATCCGCCGCTGCTTCACGCCGTTCCTGCGCTTCGGCGAGGGTGCGTCGGACGCCATGCTGGCGAACAACGCCGATTGGCTGGACACGCTCGGCTACATCCCGCTGCTGCGGGAGGTCGGGGTGCACTTCACCATCAACCGCATGCTGGGGTTCGACTCCGTGAAACTGCGGCTGGAGCGCGAGCAGCCGCTGACCTTCCTCGAATTCAACTACATGATCCTGCAGAGCTACGATTTCCGCGAACTCAGCCGCCGCCACGGGGTCACGCTGCAAATCGGCGGGTCGGACCAGTGGGGCAACATCGTCGCCGGGATGGAACTGACGCGGCGGACGGACGCGAAAGCGGTGTACGGACTGACCACGCCGCTGATCACCACAGCCTCGGGCGGCAAAATGGGCAAGACCGCCCAAGGCGCCATCTGGCTCACCGCCGATCGGCTGTCTCCTTATGAATATTGGCAGTTTTGGAGGAACACTGAGGACGGCGATGTCGGCCGCTTCCTGAGGTTGTTCACCGATCTGCCCTTGGAAGAGATCGCGCGGCTGGAAGCGCTCGGCGGTGCGGAGATCAACGAGGCGAAGAAGGTGCTGGCGACCGCGGCGACGGCCCTGGCGCATGGGGTTGAGCAGGCTGCGCTGGCGGCGGAAACGGCCCGGCGGGCATTCGAGGAGGGCGAGGCCGCGGCGACCTTGCCGAGCGTCACGCTTCCGGCGGCGGAGCTGGAGGCCGGGATCCCGGCGTTCCGGCTGTTCGTTCTGGCCGGGCTGGCGGCGAGCAATGCCGAGGCGCGGCGGTTGATCCGGGGCGGCGGGGCGCGGGTGAACGACGCGGCCGTGGCGGATGAGGGGGCGCTTATCGGGGTGGATCTGCTGCGGGACGGGGCGATCAAGCTGTCCGCCGGGCGGAAGCAGCACCGGCTGGTGCGGGTGGAGTGAGGTGTTCCGCGATTCAGCACCGCAGCTACTTCATGCCTGCGCCGTTCACGCCGTTCGCTCATGAAAATTGGCAGCGTGCCAAACCAGCCGACAGCGATCAGATGACGGAATGCAGGCTGATCTTACCGCTTTGGTTTTGCCGGTGACGGTTGATGTTCCGGAGCGTGGCCGCGCGTGAGCCACAACGCAAGCCAACCGAACCCGGACAGTCCGAGCAGCACAAGAGGAGTCACAAACCAATAAGTTTCCAGTGTCATGTGCGAAGCCTTCCGAGCACGACCTGTGCCATGGTCATGAGGTTGACGCCAAGTACAGGCCACATTGCGAGATGGACCAAATCGCCTACCTGGCCGTTTACAACGGGCGCTACGATCCGTGCAATGATCGCGCCCACACCAAGGTTATTCAAGGCAGTTGCAATAGCGTTACTCGGGCATTGTCGACTGTGTGCATGGACCTTCCATCAGCCTTCGATCGCGTCCTATAGCTCCATCTTGCGTGGTTCGCGGCGGGGCATCGCGCCTTTCGTGGTGATGCCACGGTCTGACGGATCGGGTCCAGCCCGTCCAGGGCGCGCTGCGATAAACCCCAACCTCCGGCGGCTGGCGTGCCCGGGCTCCCCGACGGGGCGGCGCGACGGTGGCGGGATCGCCAAAGCTGTCCCACTCACCAACAGGTTCCATCCCGGTGGTCGCAACGCCGATGATCCTGCCGGGCACGCCTTCGCGGACGTGCCGATGGGCCGCTGCGGAAGCCGCACCCGCCTAAGCGAACGCCGGTTCCCCGCCCGTCACATCGGGGGCGACTACCTCCGGCGCATTCAGCGGACGCGCCGGGCGGTTCTGCCGCAGCGTGGATGCGCCATCCGCGACGATTTGCCAGACCGCCTGCGCCAGCTCCTTCCGGTCCGCATACCGCACCGGATCAATCGGCGCGTGCAGCAGCACAGTCGCGCGCAGGCCGATATGCTGCGTCAGCCGCCAGAAATGCGAGGCGATGTTCATATCGCCGTACCACGCGAATACCGGCCGGCTCGCCCGCCCCGCCGGCAACCCGCCCAGACGGTCGTAAACCACGGACACCGGCTGGATCAGCGGGATGTCCCGCAAATCGTCGCCCGGCTTGGCCTCCGCCAACGCAAAGAATGAAGATCGGAACGGCAGCACCCGCGAACCGTCCGAACTCGTGCCCTCCGGAAACAGGATCAGTTTATCCCCGCCCCGCAGCGTCTCGCGCATCGCATCGCGCTCTCGCACCGTCGATGCCCGGGTCCGCGACACGAACACCGTCCGGCCCAGCCGCGCTATGACACTGATGATCGGCCATTTCGCCACGTCATCCTTGGAGACGAAGCAGCCATCGAGCACGCCGCCCAGCGTCGGAACATCGATCCAGGACGAGTGGTTGGACACGAACATCACCGGCCGCCCATCCGATCCGGCCGCCGGGCTGCCGATGACCCGCACCCTGATGCCGATCAGGCGGGTGAATACTGCCCAGTAAATGCGCGCGAACACCACCTTGGCATGACCGGGCAACATCAGGCAGACAAGCTGTATGAAGATCGACGGAATGGTCCATGCCAACACCGCCAGCCCGCGTCGCGCCACCCGGATGCGCCGCGCCACCAGCCAGCCCTCGCGGCCTTTTGGCAGATCCAGCAGGAACCCCGGATTATGATCCAGGTTAGGAACCATCGTCTTTCTGCGTCCCGGGCGGGGAGTCCGCTTGGCCTGAACAACGGTCGAAGGGTCTATCATGACGTTTGCGATACCCTGATGCATGCCGCGGAACAATGGCGCAACCGTGACCGTTTAGCGAAACCGCCCGGGACAAATTTTGCGAAACCGCCCGAGACAGAACTGAGCTAGTTTCCCTTCATGCACCGCCTCCGGATCCTGATACCGACCGCCGCGCGGTGGCTGGCGATCGGCCTGCTTGCGATGGCAGCCGCCATCATGGCGGGTCCATCCCATGCGGCTGATCCTCAGCCTTACACGGTCACGCTTAAGCCCACCGGAGATGGCGCATTGGATGCTGCACTGCAAGGCAGCTCGACGCTGATCTCCTTACAACAATCCGCGCCCGTCGGCGGATTCGCCCTGACCGAGCGGGCGCGGCAGGACAGCCGGAGGTTCCTGACGGCGCTGCACAGCTTCGGCTATTATAAGGCCAAAGTCGTCACGACAATTGCCGGGCATCCGTTGGACGATCCGGGGCTGCCCTCGATGCTCGATGCTGCTCCGGCCAATCCGCCGCTGGAGGTGGCGGTATCGTTCGATCTCGGGCCGCGCTTCCGGCTCGGAAAGGTGACCATCTCCGGCCAGGTGCCGCCGGATATTGCCGGGCACCTGAACCTCGAATCGGGGCAGCCGGCGATGTCGGCCGATGTGCTGGCGGCTCAGGGGCGGCTGCTGGCGGCGCTGCGGGCGGACGGGTATCCGATGGCGCAGGTGCCGGTGCCGATTGCGCTGCTGCATCCGGACCAGAACCTGCTGGATGTGGAGTTCCAGCCGGACGCCGGGCCGAAGGCGGATATCGGGCCGATCACCTTCACCGGGTTGAAGAACATGAACGAATCGTTCGTCCGCAGGCGGCTGCTGCTGCACCAGGGCGAGCAGTATAGCCCGCAAGCCATTGAACAGGCGCGCGCGGACCTGGCGTCGATCGGGGTGTTCTCGGTCGTCCGCGCCGTGCCGGCCAATGCGCTGGACCCGGAAGGGCAGTTGCCGATCAATTTCGACCTGACGGAGCGTCCGCTGCATGCGGTGGATGCGACGGTGGCGTATTCGACCGACCTTGGGGTGAATTTCTCCACCTCCTGGCACGACCGCAACCTGTTCGGCAACGCGGAACAATTGAACCTGACGGCCGCGGCGCTGCTTGGCGGCGATGCCATCACCAAGCCGGGCTACAATATCGGCGCGCAGTTCCTCAAGCCGGACTTCCTGATGCGCGACCAGACGCTGGAGGCAGACGTCAACGCGGTCGATCAGAGTTTGCAGGCCTACGACCAGAGGGCCCTGCTGGAGAAGATCGCGCTGAACCGGAAATTGTCGCCGCACTGGTCGGTCAGTCTCGGCCTGTCAGCCGAGCAGGAGTCCATCCTTCAGCAGGACGTGACACGCGATTATAATCTCATAGGCATCCCGGCCAGCCTGAAATACGACAGCACCGACAACCTGCTGAACCCGACAAAGGGAATTCGCGCCGCGCTGTTTGCAACCCCGACCTATTCGATGGGCACGCCGAGTGCCGCGTTCCTGATCATGCAGCTTTCCGGCTCGACCTATTTCGACATTTTCAATGACGGGCGCAGCATCATCGCGGTGCGCGGGCTGGTGGGCGAGGCGTCCGGAGTGGACGTGTTCGGGCTGCCGCCGGACCAGCGGTTCTATGCCGGCGGCAGCGGCACGGTGCGCGGGTACCGGTATCAAACGCTGGGACCGCAGTTCCCGGACGAGAAGCCGACGGGGGGCACTGCGATCTCGACCGGGACGATCGAGTTCCGCCAGCGAATTCTGGGGAATTACGGGGTGGTGGGGTTCATCGACGCGGGACAGGTCAGATCGAACGGCGAGCCGTTCAGCGGCAACTGGCATGAGGGCGCGGGCATCGGCGCGCGGTATTACACGTCGATCGGGCCGATCAGGCTGGATTTCGCCGTGCCGCTGAACAAGCTGCCGGGAGGGGATTCGTTCGAAGTGTATATCGGGATCGGACAGGCGTTTTGACCCGCCTCATCCTGAAATGGGTCGCCGGGATCGTGGCGGTGCTGCTGGCGCTGCCGGTTGGCGCGCTGATCGTGGTCCTGGTGCTGGCGAACGCGGATTTCGGACGGCGGCTGATCGAGACGCAGACGAAAAGCCTGACCGGCGGAATCGTGTCGATCCATGGCCTCGGCGGGCGGTTTCCCGATGCCCTGCGGGTCGGCGAGATCCAGGTGTCGGACTACAAAGGCGTGTATGTGACGGTTTCCGACGCCGTCCTGGACTGGTCGCCGCTGAAGCTGATTGGCCGGGTCGTGCAGGTGGATCGGCTGCAGGCGGCGCGCGTGGACTTCGCCCGGCTGCCGGAATCGGAAAGCAAGCCGGCCGCCGGCAAGAGCAGCGGTTCGTTCAGCCTGCCGGTGCGGGTTGATGTGCGCAGTTTGCAGGTCGATCAGGCCATCATCGGCGCGCCGGTTGCCGGAGCGGCGGCTACCCTCGCGCTGACCGGTTCGGCGGATTTGCCAACGCTGACCGAAGGCACGGTGCATCTGGATGCGCGGCGGCTGGACAGTCCCGGAACCTATGTCGTGAGCGGCACGCTGACGCCGCGGGACATCCAGGCGACCATCACTGCGAACGAGCCGGCCAAGGGGCTGATCGCCACGGTCGCGCATGTGCCGGATGTCGGGGTGCTCGCAGTTCAGGCCTCGGTCAACGGGCCGCGCGACAACATCGGCACTCAGTTGCGGCTGACGGCGGGGCCGCTGAAGGCGTCGGCTTCGGGAACGATCGACCTGGACCACGAGGCGGCCGATCTCGCGGTCAGAGCCGAGGCGCCGGCGATGAGTCCCGGGCCGGGGATTTCCTGGCAGTCGATCCTGGTGGACGCGAAGGTGCATGGCCCGTTCGCGAAGGTCGATGCCGACGGGACGGTGCGGATCGATGCTCTGGAGGCCGGCGGCGCGCGCATCGGCTCGCTGGCCGCGGACGTGAAGGGCAATGCCGGACAGGTCAACCTGCATGCGTCGTTGGCGGAGTTGCGCATACCCGGGCCGAAGCCGGACATTTTCGCTTCGGCGCCGATTGTGGTGGACGCCTCCGCCCGCCTGGACGCAGCCGATCGGCCTGTGACGTTTGGGGTCAGGCATCCGCTGGTGTCGGCGGAGGGTTCGGCGCAGACGGCGGGAATCGAGACTTTGAAGGCGCATCTGGTGCTGCCGGACCTTGCTCCGCTGGCGGCGGCGGGTGGGACGGATATTCGCGGCAGCAGCGATCTTGATGTCCAGGCGGAGGTCAACGGCGACACGACGACCGCATCCGCAAAGGGGCGGCTTGCGGTCACCGGCGGGATGGCGCCGGTGCCGGCGCTGATCGGGGACGACTGCCAGATCGATCTTGCCGCGTCTATGCACGGACAGGACGTGGCGTTGTCGCACCTGACGGTGAACGGCAAGGCGCTGGATGTGTCGGCCCAGGGCGGCCTGACCGACAAGAAGCTGGACCTGAACTGGGCGGTCGCGCTGGCGGATCTGGCAGCGGTGCAACCGAGCTTGTCGGGAAAGGTGGATGCCAAGGGGCATGCGGCGGGCGCTCTGGATGCCGTGGCAGTGCAGGCGGATATCGGCGCGGATGTCGCGGCGAAGGGGATCCAGACGGGGCATCTCGATGCGCATGTGGACGCGACGGGGCTTCCGGGGTCGCCGCATGCGGACGTCAAGGCGGACGGCACTCTGCTGAATGCGCCGCTGTCGCTGGCCTTGACCGCGGATCAGGCGGCGGGCGTGACAAAAATCGATATCGACCACGCATCGTGGAAATCGTTGCAGGCGCAGGGGGCAGTCAGCCTGACGCCGCCCGCGGTCATCCCGGCGGGCAAGCTGCGCGTCGATCTCGGGCGCCTCGCGGACCTGGAGCCTTTGATCGGCAAGCCGATTGCCGGGCAGGCGCAGGCGACGCTGGATTCGGATGACCAGGCGGCGCGGCTGGCGTTGACGGTGAGGGACGCGTCGCTGCCGGGAACCGCGGCGATCAGCCGGGCCGTGCTGAACGCGACGGTAACCGACCCGAACGGGCATCCCTCTATTGACGGAACGCTCACCGCGGACGGCGTGTCGGCTGGCAGCGCCAAGGCCATCTCCGCGCGGGTGACGGCGAAAGGTCCGCAGGAGGCGGTGGCCTTGACGGTTGCCGCCAATGCCCCGGCGGTGGCCGGCGGCGCCGCGAGAGTCAACACCGCGGGCACGTTGAACGTGACGGATCGCACGCTGGCGCTGGGGCGGATGGAGGCGAGTTGGAAGGACCAGGTGCTTCGGCTGCTGGCACCCGCCCGGTTCAGCTTCGCCGATGGTGTCTCCATGGATCGCGTTCGGCTCGGCTTCCAGCAGGCGGAGCTGACCGTGGCGGGCAGTGCCGGGAGCAAGCTGGATCTGACCGCGACGCTGCGCAACCTGGCGGCCGATGTCGCCGCCATCGCCGACCCGTCGCTGGCGGCGGACGGGGTGATTGCGGCGGATGTGCGACTGACCGGAACCAGCGCGCAGCCGCAGGGCACCATCAGGGTCACGGCGGATCGCGTGCGTCTGCGGCAGGGGCCGGGCCAGGCACTGCCGCCCGCCAACTTGGCGGCCAACGCGACGCTGATGGGCAGCTCCGCCCGGATCGACACGCGGCTGACCGCCGGGCCGTCGCATGTCACGGTGACCGGTTCGGCGCCTTTGTCCAGCAGCGGCGCCCTGGACCTGAGATCGGACGGGCTGGTCGATCTGAGGATGCTCGATCCGCTGCTGCTGGCGCAGGGACGGCGGGCGCGCGGCACGGTGAACCTGAACGCCGCGGTGACAGGGACGACCTCCGCCCCCCTGATCAACGGCACCGCCGAGCTCCGCAACGGCGATGTGGTGGATTACGGGCTTGGCGCGCATGTCGCCGATCTGGCGGCGACGGTCCAGGCGACCGGCGACACGATCCGGCTGTCCAGCTTCACCGGAAGGGCCGGACCGGGCACGCTGGGCGGCAGCGGGACGATCAGCCTGGCGGGGCAAATGCCGATCGATCTGCGTTTCACCGCGAACGATGCCCGGCCGCTGTCGAGCGACCTTCTTACAGCGCTGATCGACGCCAACCTGACGGTGCAGGGCGAGGTAAGGGGCGACCTCCGGGCGGGCGGCACCTTGCATGTCCGCCGCGCCGATATCCGCATCCCCGACAAGCTGCCGCCGAGCATCGCGGTGCTGCCGGTGCGGAACTTCAATGCGCCGCCGCCGCCCCCTGCCCCGCCGGCGCCGCAATCGACGATCGCGCTGAACCTGACGCTCGATGCGCCGGAGCAGGTGTTCATCCGCGGCCGCGGGCTGGATGCGGAACTCGGCGGGACGATCCACTTCGGCGGCACGCTCAGCAATCCAATCCCGAATGGCGGGTTGCACCTGCGGGCGGGCACGCTGAGCATCATCGGCACGACGCTGAACTTTACCGAAGGGACGATCGATTTCAGCGGCGCGGGAATCGCAGATCCGTCGCTGCATTTCGTGGCGACATCGGCAACCGCGACGATGGTGGCGACAATGACAGTCAGCGGCAGCGCGAGCAACCCGAAGATCACGCTGTCGAGCGTGCCGGACATGCCGCAGGATGAAATCCTGGCACAGCTTCTGTTCGGCACCAGCACGTCGAAGCTGAGCCCGCTGCAGCTTGCGCAGATCGCGGCGGCGCTGGCCTCGCTGTCGGGCGCGACGGCGGGCTTCGACCCGTTGGACAGCATCCGCACCTCTCTGGGGCTCGATCGGCTGACTGTCGGCAGCGATGCGGCGGGCAATCCGACCTTGCAGGCGGGTCGGTATATCGCGCGCGGGGTCTATGTCGGGGCGCAGCAGAGCGCGTCGGGAAGCGGGACGCAGGTGACGGTGCAGGTCGATCTGGCGAAGGGGTTGAAGCTGGAGGCGACGGCGGGGTCGTCCGGGTCGAGTTCGGCGACCGGCAGCGCAAGCACCGAGGACGCAGCCAGCGTGGGACTGACCTACCAGTTCGAATATTGAGCGCCTAGGCGGGAACAAAGCGCGATCGGCGGCGTTGACCCGGCATGAGCATTGATCCGAAAAGCAGCACAGGTTCTTCTGTTCCGTCGAATGCGGAGAAGGACCCGAATGAATGGACGACGGGTGCCGAGTCGATGACCGGGGCGCAGGCGTCGTATCTGAAGACGTTGTGCGAGGAAGCCGGGGAGGCGTTCGATCCGGACCTGACCAAGGCCGAGGCGTCGAAACGGATCGATGCGCTTCAGGGCAAGACCGGGCGCGGCCGGACGCACTGACTGGATCGCGCTGACCAGGACGCATGCGTCGATGAGTGCGCCTACTGCATCAAGCGCCGCTCATCGGACTTCAGGGCGTCCGGCATAACGCCTCACACGGTTGCGGCCGCAGGAACGGGGTGGGTCGGGCCTGCGCCCGCCGTGACGGGGTGGGAGGCCAGTGCCTTCATCCCGAACATCCAGACCAAGCGGGACAACGGCCAAGGACATTGCCGCCAGCCCCGGCTGCCTTTTGCCCGCTTGTTTCCCGGAACCAAGGTTATTGCGGCACAGTCTCGACCAACCCCTTGTTGCGCGCGAATGCCTCATGCCACGCCGCCAGCCTCGGATGCCCCGGCCGCCACGGGTGGGACGCGAAGCGGAAATCCAGATACCCAAGCGCACAGGCCACCGTGATCGAGCCGATATCGACGATCTTGTGCGGCGGATCACGCTCCAGCGTATCGACCGCACGGTCGATGACGTCCCGGTAGCGCGCTATCTGCTTTTCCCGCGCCTCCTCGCGCGGTTTGGCCTGTTCGCCGCGCCACGGCACCGCCGCGTCCAGTATCCCATCGCCCAATGACTGGAACTTCAGCGCCCGCCAGCGAGGCGCGCCCTGCGCGGGAAATAGCTGCAGTTCATCCCCGACGCTGTCGAGATACTCGCAGATCAACTGGCTGCCGAACAGCGACAGCCCGTCATCCGTGACAAGGCACGGCACTTTCGACAGCGGGTTGTCCGCCAGCAGGTCGTCCGGAGACTCATGAGGATTCGTCGCGCGCCGCTCGATCCGCCCGTCCAGCCCGCGGATGATCGCACAGGCCATGACTTTCCGCACATACGGGCTGGTTGGAGAATAGTACAGCTTCACGACGGCGGAGCCTCCCTTAGAATTTATCTTTTCTTGCCCGCACTATGGCGAAGCTGGCCGCATCCGGGGCGCGCAGGAACGGATTGGCCTGCAATTCGTCCGCCAGCACCGACGGCACGCTCGGCTGCCCGGCGGCGCGGAGTTGCTCGACCTTGGCAACGAACGCATGCAGCGCCTTGTTGTCCGGATCTACCGCCAGAGCGAAACGGGCGTTGCTCTCGGTGTATTCGTGCCCGCAGCAGACCTGCGTGTCGCCGGGCAGAGCGGCCAGCTTGCGCAGGCTGTCGAACATCTCCTCGGCCGTGCCCTCCAGCAGGCGGCCGCAGCCGAGGCTGAACAGCGTGTCGCCCGACAGCAGGATGCCGCCGTCCGGGAAGAAAAAATTGATCTGCCCGCGCGTGTGTCCGGGGGTCTCGATCACCCGGCCCACGGCATCGCCCAGCCGAACCTCATCTCCGTCCTTCACCGCCTCATCCAATTTCGGCAGCCGATGCCGATCGGCCGCGGCGCCGATGACGGGGCAGTTGAAGCGGGAGCGGACCTCGTCAGTGCCGGCGGTGTGATCGGCGTGGTGATGCGTCAGCAGGATCGCATCCAGCCGGCCGCCGGCCTTTTCGATGGCCTCGATCACCGGGGCGGCGTCCGCCGGATCGACAATGGCTGTGGCACCCGTGTTGCTGTCTCGCAGCAGCCAGGCATAGTTGTCGGTCAGGATCGGGACCGGGGTCGCGGAGATTGTCATGACAGGCTTCTTATCATGCGTTCATTCGGCCGGAAACCGCATGATGTGCTATAGGCTGACACCATGACAGCGGATGCACATCTCGTCGCCGAATTCTACGGCTCCTCGCGCGGCGCGGTCACCGCGCGCCTGGTGCGCGAAAGGTTGTTCGCGATGTGGCCGTCCATGCCCGGGGAATCGGTGCTGGGGCTCGGCTATTCAATGCCTTACCTGAGGCTTTGGCGCGATCAGGCGAAGCGCTGCATCGCCCTGACTCCGGCGCATATCGGCGCAGCGCGGTGGCCGGCCGGGGTCCCGAACTTGTCATGCTCGTCGGAAGAAGATTGCCTGCCTTTCGCCGATTTAACCTTCGACCGCATCCTGCTGGTGCACGGGCTGGAGATGGCCGAGAACGCGCGGCGGCTGCTGCGCGAGGCATGGCGGGTGCTGAAGGATGACGGACGCCTGCTGATCGTCGTGCCGAACCGCAGCGGCATGTGGGCGTACTGGGACAGCACGCCGTTTGGGCACGGATTGCCCTATTCGGCCGGACAGCTCAGCCGGCTGCTGGCCGGGGCCTTGTTCCGGGTCGAGCGCCGGGATGCGTGTTTGTGGATGCCGCCCTCGCCGGTGCGCGTCCTGTTGCGCAGCGCGCCGGTGTTCGAGCAGGCCGGGCGGAAGCTGATGCCCGGATTGGCCGGAGTAATGCTGACCGAGGCCGTCAAGGATGTGTATGCGGCCATGCCGGTCGAGGCAGTCGCGCGGCGGAGGCTGGTGCTGGCGGAGGCGGCTTGAAGCGGTTGGAGGCTGACGGGAAGCGCGCACGCGACCCGATTGCTCATTATGGCCCGCCTCGTCCGAGCCACCTTTACCAGCACCCTGCCGCGACAGGTGGCCCGGACAAGCCGGGCCATGACGAACTCAAAGGGAACCCGCCTTACGGGATCCTCCGCAAAATATAATGCATCGTGAAATTGAACTCGATCGGATCATTCCCCGGTGTCGGCAGGGGCGGGATATGCGCGTCCCTGAACATCGACTGCAGCGCCAGGTCCAGCCACATCGACCCCGATTTCGAGATCAGCTCCACATCCGTCACCCGTCCGTTGTGCTGCGCGACAACGTGCACCCGCACATCGCCGTCCTGGCCCAGATTGGCCGCCTGGGGGGGATAGTACGCATGCTCCGATACCCACCGGGCAAGTGCGTTGCGCCAGTCCGGGCCGCCCTCATCCGTGTCGATATCGGCAAACGGTGAGATGTTCGGCGCGCCCCTCTTCGCCGGCCCGAGCGACATGTCCAGCGTGCCCGGCGGATGCGGCGCGGCGGAGGTCCGCGTGCGCGGCTGAGGCGTGCCCAACGGCCTGCCCAGGCTGAAATCCATCGGCGCCGGGAAATCCGACGGCTTGGGCGGAGGCGGCCGCTTCGGCGGCGGCTTCGGCGCGGGCGGCGGACGCTCGACCGGGGCTTTCTGCACAGGTGGCGGCGGGGGCGGCGCCTCGACCGCCGGCGGCACCGGTGCCGGTAGCGGCGGCGCCGTGCGCGCGGGTGGCGGCGGAGGCGGAGGCGGCGGCGGTGCCGGAGGCAGCGGCAAGGGTTGCTGCTCCTGCACCGGCGGCGCCTGCTCCGACGGCGAGGCTTGCGGCGACGGTTCGGGCAGGGTCGGACCCTCCTTCCGCCCGCTCTCGAACACCATCGTCACCGGCGAGGGCGGCGGCAGCCATTCCTCCCTGCCCTTCCGCTTCAGCGTCACCAGCAGCAGCACCAGGATTGCCAGATGGATCGCCAGCGACACGGTCCAGGCGCGGCTGAAATAGGAGCGGCGGCGCGGAAAGCGCCGGGCGGCAGGCGTCCTTCGTCGTTTCGAGCGGGTCAGTCGCATGGACGCGATTCTATCGGCGGCGCAGCAGGAATACGCCCTGCTCCCCAAAAATATTCGCGAGCATCAGGAAGCGCGTCCATGGCGCCCGCCGCCCGCCGTCGTCGGCGGCGAGCCACCGCTCGATGACGTAGCCTTCCTGCTCGCACAGCGAAAAGAAATCATGGATCGTGCAGGGGTGGATGTTCGGGGTTTCGTACCACGGGCGGTCCCAGGCCGGCGTCATCGGCATCCGGCCGGTGACCAGAAGCTGCCAGCGCACCTGCCAATGGCCGAAATTGGGAAAGCTGACCACGGCGCGGGTGCCGATTCGCAGCATCTGCCCCAGCACCTCGCGCGGGCGTTCGACCGCCTGCAAGGCGCGCGATAAGACGACGTAGTCGAACGCATTGTCGGGATAATGCGCAAGATCGGTGTCGGCGTCCCCCTGCATTACCGGCAGGCCGTGGGCGACCGCCTGCGTCACCTGCGCCATGTCGATCTCGATCCCGCGGGCGTCGCAGCCCTTGGTCTGGAAAAGGTGATCGATCAGGAAGCCGTCGCCACAGCCGATATCCAGCACGCGCGAGCGCGGCGCGATCATGCCGGCGATCAGGGCCAGATCGACGCGCATGTTCTTCGCCAGGAAGCGGACGGGATCGTGCGTGCTCACAGAGCCGGAAGCCCCGCATGCATGGCGCAGCCGCGCAGGAAGCCGGCGAGGGTGCGGTGGAAGTCCGGCTCATCCAGCAGGAACGCGTCGTGGCCCTTGTCGGTGGGGATCTCGACGAACGACACGTTCGCCCCGGCGCGGTTCAGGGCACGGGCGATGGCGCGGCTCTGCGTGGTCGGGAAAAGCCAGTCGGAGGTGAACGACACCAGCAGAAAACGCGTGGCCGTTCCCTTGAACGCCAGCGCGAGATCGCCGCCGCCGCAATCGGCCGCGAGGTCGAAATAGTCCATCGCGCGGGTGATGGTCAGGTAGCTGTTGGCGTCGAAGCGCTGCACGAAGGTGCTGCCCTGATGGCGCAGGTAGGATTCCACCTCGAACATCTCGCCGAACAGGTTGATCGCCTCGGAGATGTCCTTCGGCGCGTTCTGCAGCCGCCGCCCGAACTTCCGCGTCAGGGCTTCTTCTGACAAATAGGTGATGTGGGCGCACATCCGCGCCACGGCCAGGCCGCGCGCCGGAACCCTGTGCTTCTCCCAATAGCGTCCGTTGTGCCAGTCCGGATCGGCGAAGATCGCCTGCCGGCCAACCTCGTGGAACGCGATGTTCTGCGCGGAGTGGTAGGAGGCCGCGGCGATCGGCAGGGCGGCGAAGACGTGTTCGGGATATTGCGCCGCCCATTGCAGCGCCTGCATGCCGCCCATCGATCCGCCGATGACCGCGAACAGCCGGTCGATGCCGAGGTGCTCGATCAGCCGCTTCTGCGCACGGACCATGTCGCGGATGGTGACCGGCGGGAAGTCGGTGCCCCAGGGTTCCGCCGAGTCGGTGCCGTCGGGATTTTCCCGGCGGCTGAGCGGGCCGGTGCTGCCCATGCAGCCGCCGAGGACGTTGGGGCAGATGACGAAGAAGCGGTTGGTGTCGATGGGAAGGCCCGGGCCGACGATGGATTCCCACCATCCGGGCTTGCCGGTGATGGGGTGCGTCTCCGCGACGTATTGGTCCCCGGTCAAAGCGTGGCAGACGAGGATGGCGTTGGAGCGGTCGTCGTTCAGGGCGCCGTAGGTGCGAAAGGCCACGGTGTGGCGTCGCAGGGTTATCCCGCACTCCAGGGCGATCCCATCGTCGAAGGTGACGTGGGTGTGGATAAGATCCGTGCTTGCGGCGGGGTGGTCCATGGGTGCGCCTGAATAGGACCTGCCGGAGACGCTCGCAACCGGCATGACGCCAAAGGGCCGGGCGGCACGTCTATGGCAGCGGTTGAACGGCGCGCCGCCAGTTCCTCCGCACACTTCCTACGACCTCTTGGTGCTTGATATCGCTGCAAGCCGGGCCTACGCATCGGCGGAAGATGGCCGGACGTTCATTCGTCTCTCCGGTCGGCACGGAAGGCGCCATGCAAGCGGATACGGCGGAACCACTGAAATGGCGCGAAGCCGTCGTGTTCCTTTTCTTGTCCGTCATGGCGTGGCCGGCGATCGCGGGCGGTTTCATCGCGGCCTACGGACTGGCATGGTGGGTGTACTTTATCTTTGCCGGCCCGCCCGGGCCGCATTGAGGAGGAATGTCCGCCCCCTCCCCGCCGCGCGGCCGCTGGTCGTGGCTGACCGGCAATGTCTGGTTCCGGACGGCGATACGGCCCTCGGTGCATTTCAGCCTGCTGTTTCTGACCTTGGGCGGGTTCGTCGCCGGTGTCGCGTTCTGGGGCGGCTTCAATACCGCGATGGAGGCGGCCAATACCGAGTCGTTCTGCATCAGTTGCCACGAGATGCGGGACAACGTCTATCAGGAGCTGCAAGGCACGATCCACTGGACCAACCGCTCGGGCGTGCGGGCCACCTGCCCGGACTGCCACATCCCGCATCCATGGACACTGAAGATTGCCCGCAAGATGCAGGCCTCCAGGGAAGTGTGGGCCAAGCTGTTCGGCACGATCAATACGCGCCGGAAATTCCTCGACCGGCGCACGCTGATGGCGCAGCGGGAATGGGCGCGGATGACCGCCAACAACTCAGCCGAGTGCCGCAACTGCCACAGCGCGCAATCGATGGATTTGTCCAAACAGCAGCCCCGGGCCGCGGCGGTGCACCAGGCGCGGCTGCTGACCGGGGAGCGAACCTGCATCGATTGCCACAAGGGCATCGCGCATCTGCTGCCGAAACCGCCCAGGGCGGAGGAGATACAGGGGTTCGACGATGGCGACAGCTCCCCGTCAATGCCTGAACTGACAGGGCCGTGACGGACTTCGCGACACAAAACAGGATCGATCAATGACGTTCGCGTTCAAACTGGTTGCCGCGGCCTCGGGTCTGGCTGCGTTCTCAGGCGCCGCGCCGTCCCGGGCGGCCGGGATCGACTGGGCGGGCGTCAGCGGCAAGGAAATCGTGCTGTTCTATCCCGGCCAGTCGTCCTGGGAGTGGTCGCTGACCCGGTCGGCGATGTCCGGCGCGAAGGAGTTTACCGAGGGCAAGAACTGCGACGACTGCCATATCGGTGAAGAAAAGACCATGGGGCCGCAGATCGCCTCCGGCCAGCCGCGGGTATTCAAGGATGGCACGAAGCCGGCGATCGAACCCGTGCCTATTGCCGGGAAGCGGGGCTATATTCCGGCGACGGTGAAGTTCGCCAATGACGGCACCAACCTTTATGTGCATATCGAGTTTGCCGAGGGCGCGCAGCCGGATGCGAAGCAGGATCCGCTGTACGACACCAAGGTGACGGTGATGTTCAACGACGGCGGCGTGCCGGAGGCGAACCGCGGCGGCTGCTTCGCGGCCTGCCATGACGATTCGAACGGGATGCCGAGCGCCAAGGGTGCCACGCGCACGATGTATCTGCCGAGGACGCGCGCAAAGCTGACCAGGCAGGGTGGCGGCGACACGCTGAAGCCGGCGGAGGAATTGGCGAAGCTTCGCGCCGATGGCTATGTGCTGGATTTCTGGGAAGCCAGGCTCAACCCGGGGGCCGCTCCTGTCGCCGTCAACGGCACGATGTTCGACAAGCGCGAGGAAGCCGCGCCGGCTGTGGTAACCGCCGAGGCGACGCTGTCGGACGGGGTCTGGGCGGTGACCATGAGCCGGAAGCTGGACGCCGGGCCGGGGTTTAAGACATTCACCGGCGCCGGACGCTATACCGTGTCGGTGGCGATCCATGCGGGTCACACGGCGCACCGGTTCCATTACGTTTCATTCGAGCGGACGATGCGGATCGATGGCGGTCCGGCGGATTTCGTCGCTGTGAAGAAATAAGGCGGCTGCGGCGGGTTGTGCGTGTGAGCCGAACGCGGTTCAGTAACCCCGTCATGGCCCGGCTTGTTGCCCGGGCCACCTATTCTGGCACGTGCGGCGACAGGTGACCCGGACAAGCCGGGCCATGACGGGAGGGGGGCGTCGCCTGACCATGCTCTTGCCTCCCCGGTTTTTCGCCGCCATCACGTTGCCCGACACGGGGAAAAGGGAAGCAGACATGGTGACCGGAGCCAACGCGCCGCTGACGGTCGATCTGACCGGATACAGGGTGGCGATCTCCGCCGGGGCGAACGGCATCGGCAAAGCCATGGCCGACAGTTTTGTCCACTGCGGTGCGGGCGTCTTCATCAGCGACATCGATGCCGCGGCGGTCGCCGCGTGCGGCCATCGCGGCCTGGTCGCCGATGCCGGCGATGCGGCGCAGTGCGAGGCGTTCGTCGACTCGGCGGTGCAGCAGCTCGGCGGCCTGGACGTGCTGATCAACAATGCCGGCATCGCCGGGCCGACCGCGCTGGTGGAGCATGTGACGCCGGAGGACGTCGAAGCGACGCTGCGCATCGACCTGGCATCGATGTTCGCGACCTCCCGCCGGGCCATCCCCGTGCTGCGGGCGGCCGGCGGCGGTGCCATCATCAACCTCTCCTCCGCCGCCGGGCGCTTCGGCTTCCCGCTGCGGGCGCCTTATTCCGCGGCGAAATGGGGCGTCGTCGGCTTCACCAGGTCGCTGTCGATCGAGCTTGGCCGCGACGGCATCCGGGTGAACGCGATCCTGCCGGGACCGGTGGACGGGCCGCGCATCCGCGCCGTCATCAAGGCGAAAGCCGCCGCGGCGTCGATCTCGGAGAATGAGATGACCGAGCGGACCGTGGCGACCACCAGCCTGAAATGCTTCGTCACCCAGCAGGACATCGCCAACATGGCGCTGTATCTGGCCAGCCCGTTCGGCGCCACCATCAGCGGCCAGGCGATCAGCGTGGATGCGGACATGCAAACCACGATGTAGCTGCGTGCGATGGGGTTTACCACGCTGGTCGATCGGTGCTAAGGCTCCCGCAGCAGATCAGGATGATGCCGGCATGTTTGATTATTCGACGCTGTTCAGCGAGGGCCTGCCCGATCCGGCGCCGCGCTGGGCGCCGATCCCGAGGTATTACTTTGTCGGCGGCAACAACGACCCGGAGCAGATCCCGGTCGAGGGCCTGATCGAAGCGGCTGCCTCCGTGCTGCGCCGCGACGGGTCCAGGCTGGCGATCTACGGCCTCGGACTGGGTCCGCAGGGCTACCCCGGACTGCGCCGGTTCGTCTCCGACAAGTCGCGGCGGCAGCGGGGCATCGAGGCGCCGATAGAGGACATCCTGATCACCACCGGGTCCGGGCAGGGCATCGACCTGATCAGCCGCCTGCTGCTGAACCCCGGCGACACCGTGCTGACCGAAGAATTCTGCTACCAGGGCGCGTTGAACCGGTTCCGCAAGCTCGGTGCGAAGCTGGTTGGCATGAAGCTGGACGCGGACGGGATCGTCATCGAGGCTTTGGCGCGGCAACTCGCCGAACTGAAGGCGCGCGGGATCAGGCCGAAATTCATCTACACCATCCCGACGATCCAGAACCCCACCGCCAGCATCCTGCCGCTGGACCGCCGGCACGCCCTCATCGGCCTGGCGCGCGACTACGGCGTGCCGGTTTTCGAGGACGAGTGCTACGCGGATCTGCTGTGGGAGGGTGTGGAGGCGCCGCCCGCGCTGTACGCGCTGGATCCCGGGCAGGTCATCCATATCGGGTCATTCTCGAAGTCGCTGGCCCCGGCGCTGCGGCTCGGCTACCTCATCGCGGGATGGGACATCATCAGCCGGGTGCTGCCGCTGAAGACCGACGGCGGCACCGGCGCGCTGGATCAGATGATCGTCGCGGAATATGTCTCGCGCCACTTTGACAGCCATGTGACCCACCTGAACGCTGTGCTGCGCGGCAAGCTGGATACGATGATCGAGGCGGTGGCGCGCGAGTTCGGCGCTGCGGCGGAATGCTGGTTGCCGAAGGGCGGGATCTTCCTGTGGATCAGGCTTCCCAACGGTGTCGATGTGCGCAAGCTGTTGAAACCGGCGGCGGAGGCCGGGATCGCCTTCAATCCCGGCCCGGACTGGGCGGTCAGCGCCGACAACTCCAGCAACTCGCTGCGGCTTTGCTTCGCCATGCCGGATCGTCTGACGATACGGGCCGGCGTGGCGGAACTGGCGCGCATCTGCCATGAGCAGACGGGGATACCGGTTCGGGGTGGGAACGTGCCGCGATAGCCATGCGCACGGGGGCGTTTGGTTCTTTGCCATTGCAACCCGGCTGCCCGGGCCATCTTTCACCGCTCCTGCCGCGACCGGTGGCCCGGATAATCCGATCCATGGCGTGGACGGAGCGCGGCGTCAAACCGTCCCGGTCAGCCCCTGCGTCACGGCATCCGCAAGCAGGGCATGTCCCGCCGCCGTCGGATGCAGATCATCGAAGAACAGATGCCCATTCTGCGCAGCCCCCGTCGCGGTCAGCGCGCCGTTGCCGCCCGTCAGATTGCCGGTCCAAACCGGCTGCGTCACATTGGTCAATCCAAAAGCTGCCGGATCGGACACCGCAAGGTCAAGCAGGCCGAACGTGTTGACATAGTCGATCGATGCCGCGCCCGATGCGACGATCTGCTGCAGCGCCGCACCCAGTTCGGCGTTGTAGGTCTTCGCCAGAGCACTGGACTCCGCATCGCTGGCCGGCCGGGCCTTCTCATACGGAGTAACACCCAGATCCGGCACGTTCATCACCACCAGATTCTCAGCGCCATGCGCGATCAGTCCGTCGATGAAGCCAACTTCGTTGGTAACGGCCTGCTGCACGCTGGCGGCCTGCTGCGCCGCCGTTTGGGTGGAGTTGGCGATATCCAGCACATCGTTCGACCCGGCCCACACCGTGTAAAGCGCCGCCGGCGACGGATGCGGCACCTGAGCATCGAACAGCGCAAGCTGCGTCGGCAGGTCGCTTGGATTGGCGGCATGAACCGATGTCGCGCCGGTCTCCGCCCCGCCATAGGCGTAGTCGGTCCCGCCCGCCAGGCTAGGTTTCACCGCCGGCAGGTGCAGGTTTTGCGCCAAATCCTGCACCCAGACATTGCCGTTGCTAAACCGGCCGTCGCTGTAGATCGACCGATCAGGCACCTGGCCCAGGGTGGCAAGCGAAATGTTTCCCGCATCCGACAGGCTGTCGCCGAACGCATACAGCGTGCTGAAACCGCCCGCCGGGACGGTTATGGCGTCATCGCCGATAAACGACGGCGCCGGAGCGGTTCCCAGCGCGGGAGGCGGAATCGCGATGGAACCGGAGCCTGCGGAGAGATTGTCAATGACCGGATTATAGGTTGCCATGCCTTTGCAAACGCCAAACGCGACGGCCCAGTTTCATTAAACCGCGTTCAGATCGGCCCGCCAGGCTCTCCGGACAGGAAGCGACGCATCAGTGCGTGACGCCGAACCCGGGTGACGCCGAACCCGGGTGACGCCGGTGTCATCCGGCGCCCCTCAATCCGCCGCCACCCGGTCCTCCACCAGCGCCATCAGCGTCTCCAGCCGATCGGCTTCGGATGCGGGCTTATCGGTGCGGATGCGGGCGAGGCGGGGAAAGCGCATCGCCACCCCGGATTTATGGCGGTTCGACAACTGGACCGCGTCGAACGCCACCTCCAGCACCAGTTCCTTTTCAACTTCGCGCACCGGTCCGAACCGGGCGGTGGTGTGGTTGCGGATCCAGCGGTCGAGGAAGGCCAACTCCTGGTCGGTGAAGCCGAAATATGCCTTGCCGACGGGCACCAGCTCCGCGTCGCGCCAGACCCCGAAGGTGTAGTCGGAGTAGAAGCTGCTGCGCTTGCCGTGGCCGCGCTGCGCATACATCAGCACGGCATCGACGGTCAGCGGATCGCGCTTCCACTTCCACCACAACCCCTTCACCCGCCCGGGCAGATAGGCGCTGTCGCCGCGCTTCAGCATCAGCCCCTCGATCGAGGCCGCCCGCGCGCCCTCGCGCAGCGCCATCAGCTCCTGAAGGGACCCGAAGCGGATCAGCGGCGACAGGTCCATCCGCGCCGGACGCTGCCGCGCCACCCAGTCCTCCAGCCGGGCGCGGCGCTGGTCGAACGGCAGCGGGCGGAGGTCTTCGGTGCCGTCGAACAGCAGATCATACAGATGGATACCGACGGGAAACCGCTGCTGCATCTTCGCGCTCACCGCCTTGCGGTTCAGCCGCTGCTGCAAATCGGCGAACGGCGCCACCGTCCCGTCGCGGATCACCAGCAATTCGCCGTCCAGCACGCCGTGAAACTCCATCGCCGCCAGGATTTCCGGAAACGCGGCGGAGATGTCGTCGGCCCCGCGGGAGAACAGCCGCCGCCCGCCGGCGGTGGAGACGATCTGCACGCGGATGCCGTCCCATTTCCACTCCGCCCGCCAGTCCGCCGGGTTCAGCGCGGCGAGATCCGCCGCCTCCAGCGGATGCGCCAGCATCGGCGGGCGGAACACCGGGGCGCCGGCCGGGTCGGGCTTCGGCCCCCTGCCCTCCAGCCAGGCGAACAGGTCGAGGTAAGGCGGCGCGAGGCCGTGCCAGACTTCCTCCACGTCGTCGGCGGCGACCCCGCCGATCTCGGCCAGGGCGATCTTGGCGAGGCGGCCCGAGGCGCCGACGCGCAGCCCGCCGGTGATCAGCTTGAGCAGCGCCAGCCGGGTGGAGGCATCGGTCCCGTCCAGCCATGCCGCGACGATCCCCGGCAGCGCGGATTTCGGCGCGGTCTCCAGCGTTTCGACCACCTCCGCGAGGCCGGGCGGTGCGGCCTGCACCGGTTTGGCCGGCCACATCAGGGCGACGGTTTCCGCCAGGTCGCCGACATAGTCGTACGACCAGTCGAACAGCACCGGGTCGGTGCGGGCGGCGGCCAGCTCGCGGATCAGGCCCGGCTTGGCGGCGGCGAATGACAGCGCCCCGGTGATCGCCGCCAGGCCGATGCCGCGGTCCGGGTCCGCCTCGGTGGCGAAATAGCGCCGCAGCAGCGCGATCTTGGCGTTGCGGGACGGCGTGAACACGAGGCGCTCCAGCAAGTCGGCGAAGGCGATCATGACCCGAATGTGGACCGTTCGGCGGCAAACGCCAGTGGACGGATGCATCAACCGCATTGCGGCCCGGGCGCGGTGCTGGTAAGGAGCGGTTCCCCGCGGTCGGAGCGTAGCGCAGTCTGGTAGCGCATCAGTCTGGGGGACTGGGGGTCGTGGGTTCGAATCCCGCCGCTCCGACCATTTCCGCGACCGGGCGGCCCAATGTTGGGCATGATCGGCACGGCCGGATGCGTTCGGCCCGGCGGCAGTGTCGGGTGGCAGTGCGCCTTCCATGGTTTGCCGCTGCCGCTGGCCCTCATGAAAACCACGGTTCTACGCGGGCGGATCGAGGCTGCCGCAATGATCCTGGAATGAATCGAGCGGGCAGCGGCGCTGCGACGGCCGAGGCGGTCCGCATCGCCGGGAAAAGCGGTATCGTTTTGCTGTTGGCAAAACTACCGGCATGGATGCTTTTTTGCCAGTGACCGCCGCTAAAGTTGCGGTGGAGGGAAATCTTCCCGTCTTGCGTTGCACAATGAATTATGCTAACAGTTTCGGAGAATTGGAAATGAGTTTTGACAATTCGGCTGAGTTGCCGGGTACGCATCTCAGGCGTTTCCGTTCCGATATCGCATGCACAGCATCATTGGGCTGAATGGGCTTCGCGATGCCGTGAAATATGCTGCGGCGCGGCATCTGTGGGCCTTATGAGATTTAAATACTCGCCGACACGAAATACTCTCACTGTCGTGAATACTCGATCCAACTGCGAGGTGCGATAAAGCAGAAAAAGCCGGGTTGTCAGCAGAACGTTCATAGGGCCGAATCGCCTCGGGTGGTGGACATCCGGTGCGCTTCGGATGGCTTATCGTTTTGATCGCGGCTAAAGCGGGGGATGGTGAAATGTGGATAATGATGCATGAAGCTGACACGCTGTTGCTGTCGGTTGGTACATGCAGTTGGATGCACCCCCTCGATACTCCGACAAACGGCTAACGCCATGGGAGACTCTCGGGCAGTTGCCGTCCTCGCGGCACTGGGCCACGGCATGCGCCTTAGTTTATGGCGGCTGCTGGCACAATATGGATCGAGCGGACTCTCCGCCGGAGCGATCGCGGCCCGGATGGATATCCTGCCGTCCAGCCTGTCGTTTCACCTGCGTCAGATGACCCAGGCCGGACTGCTGGTCCAGCGCCGTTCGAGCCGCCAGATCATCTACGCGGCCGACAAGGAAACCATGGACGATCTGGTGGCCTTCCTGGCCACGCCGTTCTCGCTGCCGCCGTCCGGCTTGCTAGATCAGCCCGACGACGTCGTGAGCGAGCGATAGCGCAAGCGCGGTCACCTCCGGCGCAGTCGCTTTCGGGTCATGGTCTTCGCTGCCGAGAATAAGCGAGAGAACGGCGGCCTTGGCCCGCACGACGGACGCTTCAGGCGCGGGCGTGGCCGCCAGGCGAGTCGCCAGATCGGACAGCCTGCCGATCACGGTCTCAAGTTCCTGCCACAGGGCATCGCGTCCTTCATCGTCGGCGGGCAATGCCATCAGGCGGCGATCGATGTCGATGCGCATGTCGTTCAACGCGCGAAAAGTATCGCACAGTTCAAGCGCCTCAGCCGCAGTCAAGCCCGGGCTGCCGTTTCCGTCCGATCCCATGGAAGCTCCGTTCACGCGGACCATATGCGTCCTACCAATCTATCTATCGCGGGCCGGTTGCACCAAGGCCCATTTACTCGCTCGATCGAAGCAATTCAGCAAAAAAAATTCCGTGATCCGTTATTCGACAATTTCGCCACTGTAGCATCGGCATTGCGTTAACGCAATAGCTGGAACAAAAAATCCCATTCACCTCCAATTCAGTAGAATTTTATCGGAAAACAGCCGGAAACGCAACGTTACCGCCGGTTCAGCGGCACATTGCCGATAGCTTGGGCACGGCCCCGACCCCGCTGCCGATTGCTTCGGCGGCGCGACCGGGCCGCCCGCCAGGTGTTCCGCCAGCCGCGTTGGCGGTTCGACTTCCGAGCATGGCATTCCGACGTCCGACGTTTTGAGAATTGTAGAAGAGACAAAATATTCACAGAGTTTTGCTCTGTCTTTTTCATGTTCTCCTATGACGATCCCTAACGAAAATGTAGAAACACGGCGGGCGACACGCGGATACGCAGCCGCCCGGAACGGTTACAAGTCGTTTTCCGAAGGGGCAGAGGTGAAATTTGTGCGACAGGGCCTGCGTCGTTACTGGAGAATGCCAAATCGCAAGATCCCGTGGCGCGCCCGGTTGGACGCATCCGAGTGGCCGGTGCTTGTTGTTTTGAACACGTGGGCTTCGCGGCGGCGCGGTGGGCCTGCGGTGCGGACTTGGCGTTGGAAGAAAAATTCATAACGCCGATCAGGTGTAATGCCGGGTGGCATTGCGCAGGGAAGCGAAAGCTTCAACACGCCCCTGATGGAGGGGGCTTTCAGGGAGTCGTGGACACATGGATGATCAACCGACGCTTCGCCTTCTTGCCGATGCCGAGCTGGATGCCGTGACAGGTGGTCACCACGGCGGTCAGGCGGGCAATGGGGGCACCACCGAGATCGTGCAGCTCGTCGAAGTCTCTATCGGCGAGGTCGTGGCCGCCGGCACGGGCAACACCGCTACCGTCACGCTTAATATTATTGGCAGCGGCACTGCCACGACTGCCACGCAAAGCTGGTCCCGGAATCTCTTCCGGCACTGAAGACGCGGTCGGATGGTCATGAGTGCGCCGCTGGCGGCCCGACCGGGGCGTCAGCGTGCGTGATCGCCGCGACTGTTCGAAGATTGTAGAACATTCAAATGCATCACTGCGACGTGCCCGTCCTGAGCGCCTATCTACTTTACAGGGTCAATATTGGCTGCAACAATCCAAGCGGCCGACAACGGAGCCCACCGGAAGTCGTTGGTCGTAGGATCGTCCGCGGAACGTAAATCGTCCCGTGATGCTACGAAGGATCTGGCGTTAGGGCGAAGATGCAAGGCGCCAGCGGAGTATTTCTGAAGCGGGGCGGCAGCCTCAACGCGCCCCCGAATGCGGGGGATTAAGGAGGGTAACACACATGAACGATCTTTTGCCTATGCAAACACTGACCGGCGCCGAGCTTGACGCGGTCGGAGCCGCCGGCGGCTTCGGCAACTTCAATGTGAACGTCAATATAGAACCCGTCATTCTGATCGACAGTGTCTACATCAACCACAGCACGATCAACACTGGCAATGCCAATAACGGCAGCAATACCAGCCTCAATATTTTTACAGGCAAAGGGTTTCTCTGAGCGGCTGGCGTATTCCTGACGGGCTGGCCAGACAGGTGAAAATTTGGCTCGTGTTCACATGTTTCAAATGACCTGCCTGGCCGGGACGCCCCGCCTCCGTCGCGCGCAGCCGCATATCCGCGTCGGGCGGCCGACCCGGTGCCGCCGGCGGAATATCACTGTTTGAGTATTGTCGTAATAACGCTTTTGTGTGGCTTCTGCGCGCTTTATTCTATTGCCAGGCTTCTCATTAGAACATACAAGACCCGCAACAAGATACCAAGTGTGCAGCCTGGCGCCGGTGAGCCGGAACAGTATAGTCCACTGCCACCTGGTATCGAAATCGGTCAATCGCTCACACGGAGGCCCAATCCTGCGAGCCCGGCATGCAGCTGACGGTTTACCTGATCGGACCTGGTGCTTGTGCATTCTGCAATCGTGGCAGGCACTCTGTGGTACAGGAGCAAGAATAGACGCCGGATAATAATTCCGGCGTCCACGAGGTGTAGCGCCGATCGGCGCTGCGCGGGGGAGCGGTAGCTCCAAAATCGCCCTGTCGTCAGGGCTTATTAGGAGAGTGTAACATGGAACTGCAAGTTCTGTCCGACGCCGAACTCGACGCCGTCACCGGCGGCCTGATCATCGTCAAGGTCAACGTCAACC
>CAINOE010000200.1 GCA_903851415.1 uncultured Rhodopila sp.
CATCCGGAGCCGACCGCCGCGGCCGGTGCCAGGGTGGTGTTCGTCTCGGGCACGCTTCATTGTCGCACCTGATCCGCCGGCCTCAAGGGCGCTGCGCGCCGCGCGAAGAGCGCGGGCCTGCGGCCCCTTGACCCCGGCGGATCAGGTGCAGGGCGCTGCTAATGCCAAGAACGGCAACCACCTCTCACAAGGGAAAGCACCATGGTCCGCATCACCTACCACGCGCCCGACTGGCAACGCGGCTACGATGACGGCTTCGACGGCAAGCCGGCAGCACCAGGCAGCCCGGACGCGCCGCGAGCATCGGGCTGGGTCTGCGACGAACTCGCCTACAGCAGCGGCTACATCGAGGGGAAAGCAGACCGGGAAAAGCGGGAGGCCGGGGGGTGAACCGGCCGCGGCGGGCGCCTCGCCTCCGCGCCTGGCGCCGCCGCGCACCGACAGCCCGGCGGCGAGCGAGTGCCGGCGGCGGCGCCGATCCGGCGTCAGTACGTAACACCACGTTTCTTCGTGACGCACAGACAGCCGAAGTCCAAATTGAGGGGGTGCCAACCCCCGACAGAGTAGAGCCGTGTCCGATTTGCCGCCGCCGGTGTGGACGAAGGGAAGCGTCACGTTGCTGGCGCAGCTGGACCAGCTATCTGCGAGTTGCCAGACCGCGAGCGAAGCCGCTGCGCGCATGGCGAAGGCCCTGCGGGGCGCGGCCGACGGGCTCGGCTGCGAGGCCGCGCAGCTAACCGCCACCCTGATCGACGGCCGCCAAGTGCAGTTGATGCAGCCCAACCTCGACCGGCTGCGCGACATCCTCGCCGCGGGCGTGGCGCGCACCGACACCGCCGCCCTGGCGACCGGCGACGTCGCCAGCTCACTCGAAGCCGCAACGGCACTGCTCAACCAGATGCTGGCGCAGCTCCACCAGCACGCCGAGCGCACCGCCGGCCACGCCTGACGCGCGATCAAGGCGGCGATCGCGGTGCCGACCGCGAAAATTCGGCCGACTCATTGGACGGAGGACCGCAGCGCCTTGCTTCAGGCGGCGCCCGAACGGGCGCCAAGACAGCGCGGAGCCGCGCGCGCCCGGGACCGCGGGCCGGACCCCGGAGCAAGCCAGCCTAAGCCGCGTCCGGATCATCCTGCCCCGGATCGAGGGGCGGCCAATCGGGGCGGGCGATCGTGACGGGCGTCCCCGGAAACTCGGTGCGCAGCATTTCGGTGAACATGTCGACCGCAATCTCGTCAGGTCGAGATCGTGGCTCAGGCAATACGATCCGAAGCAAACGCCCGGTTTTCGACTGCTCCATGCTGGCAAGCAGGCCATCGCGCAGCCGGCCGATCGCGTCGACGACCTGGGCTTCCAGGTCGGGCCGCAGCCGGCGGCGGCGCCGCCGCCGGGCGATCGTCACGGCTCGCCCCGCGGGCCGCCGCGGCTGATGCGCGTCGACGGCAGCTTGGCGGCCAACTCGCGGGCAAGCGCCGGGTCGAACTCGTGCAGTTCGGCCCACAGCCGGACGATCCGCGCGACCAGCTCGGGCACGTCGCGCAGCTCCGGCACCACGGCCACCCGGGCGCCGAGAGGGCCGATGCGATCGGTCATTTTTGTTCCTCGGCCGCGAACGGATTGCGGCACACCGGCCGAATCGCCCGGCTAATCGGTATTACGTTAAGTCGCGCCGACTTGCGCCGCCGCTTCGGCTTGGCGGCGGCCGCGGCCGCGCGCGCCTCGGCCGCCAACCGCGCCTCCCGCTCGCGGCGCACCGCCTCGGCC
>CAINOE010000201.1 GCA_903851415.1 uncultured Rhodopila sp.
GAACACGCTGGTGATCCACCGCGCCGACATGTTCGGGCTGGGGCAGTTGTATCAGCTCCGCGGCCGTGTCGGCCGGGGCAAGCTGCGCGGCTACGCCTATCTGACCTGGCCGCCGAACCATCGATTGTCCGTCGCGGCGGAAAAGCGGCTGACGGTGATGCAGACGCTCGATGCGCTGGGTGCGGGGTTCACGCTGGCCTCGCACGACCTCGACATCCGCGGCGCCGGGAATTTGCTGGGCGACGAGCAATCCGGGCACATCAAGGAAGTCGGCATCGAGCTGTACCAGCAGATGCTGGAGGACGCGGTTGCCGATATCCGCGCCGGCGAGGGCAAGCGGGCGGGGCAGGAGCGGGACTGGACTCCCAACATCTCCCTCGGCCTGCCGGTGCTGATCCCGGAGGAGTATGTGCGCGACCTGCCGGTGCGGCTCGGGCTGTACCGGCGCATCGGCGCGCTGGCGTCGGACGCCGAGAGCGACGCGATGGCGGCGGAACTGGTCGATCGCTTCGGCAAGCTGCCGGAGGAGGTGGACAACCTGCTCGGCGTCGTTGCATTGAAGCGCGCCTGCCGCGAGGCCGGGGTCGAGAAGCTGGAAGCCGGGCCGAAGGGCATGGTGCTGTCGTTCCGCGGCAATGCGTTCTCCAACCCGGCGGGGCTGGTGCAGTGGCTGTCGCGCAAGGGCGGGATGGTGAAGCTGCGGCCGGACCACAAGCTGGCGATTGCGCGCGACATGGACGTGGCGACACGGCTGAAATTCGCCCGCGATACGTTGGGCGCGCTGGATCAGATCGTAAGGCAGGCGAAGGCGGCATGATGAAACGGATGGTTCTGCCGGCGGCGGCGGTGCTGCTGTGTGTATGGGCGCAGCCGGGCGCGGCTGCCGAGAAGGGGTGTGCCTCGGCCGCCTGCATCAACATGGTGTTCGACGGCGACAGCGTCTCGGCCGGGACGGGTGCTACCCGGGACAATACCCCGGATCGCCTGGTGGCGCGGGCGCTCGGGCATGTGCGGGTGTACAACGTGGCCGTTGGCGGCCGGCCCGTCGGCGAATGTCTGCGGTTGTTTCCGGAGCTGGTGGCCCGTCTGTTCGTGCCGGGCGGCGAGCCGAACGTGATCGTCTTCCACGGCGGCGACAATGACATCAGGCTCGGGAACGATGCCGCCCATACCTATGCCGTGTTCACCTCCTATGTCAGCCTGGCGCATGCGCAGGGCTGGAAAGTCGTTGTTTCAACAGAACTGCGGCGGTTTGACTTTCCGGCGGCAAAAGAAACGCAGCTTGAGGCCTACAATGATCGGCTGCGCGAGAACAAGGCGCATGCCGATGCGGTGGTCGATCTCGACGCCGAGCCGAGGTTCGCGGACGAAGCCTACCGGAGCGATCCGGCGGTGTTCAGCAAGGATCGCATCCATCCGAGCGACGGGGGCTACGCGATCATGGCGGATCTGCTGGCGCAAGCGGTGAAGCGGGTCGCCGGGCGGTCAAGATAAAGGTCGCCAATCAGGGATCGCCGCGCACTTCCCGCATCTCTGACTGTAGTTGCTTGATCTGCTTCCACATCACCGACATCTGCTCGCCGAGTGTGCGCACATCGGCGCGGGTGTTGTCGTTGGCGCGCTCCACAGCATCGACCGCGCCCATGTTCACCGCGATATCGTCACGAATCAGCGTGACAGCGTTTTCCAGGCGATCGACGCGCTCCATGATGTCCGCGCGGGTCTTGCCCAGTTCGGCCAAAAAGTCGGATCGCAGCCGCGCTTGCTCGCCCTTCAGACTGGTTATGTCGGCTTCCAGCCGGGTTTGCCCGGCTTCCAGCCGGGTTTGCCCGGCTTCCAGCCGAGCCAATGCCGCCAGGACAGGACTGTCGCTCATCCAGCTAATCCCCTCAACCGCCGAAGCAACCAGCCCCGGCCGATTGGCAGATTACTGTGCATGATGGGCGCATTCAAGACGGACGTGATCCGCCCCTGTCGCCCGACCTCCGCCGCGGAAAGGCTCAGCTCTTCTGCGCCGAAAAGGCGTAGCCGCAGCCGGTGCCGCTGATCTTGCCGCTGATCTGCGATCCGCTGACACCGCCGGTCATCTCCGCCTGGTTGTTCGGGCTGAATGCATCGAACGACCCGTCCGGACCGATATTGACGGTAAATGACGGCGAACTGGAGAAGCCCGAACCCGCCGGAACGTTCGGATGATACAGGACATAGGCGAACGCATTGTTCTGCACGACCAGGGTGATCGCAGGAGGCGTATCGCACCAGTTGCTGTTGGCTCCCTTCACCGCGGAAGTGGTGAGCTGAATCGTCCCACGGTAGGTCCCGTCGAACGAAACGGCCGGTGACGCCGGCGGGGGCGGGACGGCGGGTGGCGCGGATGGCGCGCATCCGCTGACCGCGGCGGCCAGAACAACGGTGGCGAACGCGATTCCAGCACGCATGTCAAATCTCCGAGGCCAGGGAACCGCAGGACATCATGAACCGCAGCGCTTCGCAAGCGCGCAACGATGTCACCCCGCCGGCGGCGGCGCGCCATAGACCGCGGTGATGACGCGCGGCAGCAGCAGCCCCTGCACGACCACGGTGAAGATCACCACGCCGAAGCAGATGGTCAGCAGCAGGCTGCGATACGGTGTCTCCGGCAGCAGCAGCGCCAGCGCGATGGAGACTCCGCCGCGCAGCCCCGCCCAGGTCAGCACGCCGATGGCGCGTGCCGTGCCGGGCACGCGCATGTCCAGCAGCAGCATCGGAGCGCCCACGCTCGCCAGCCGGGCCAGCAGCGCCAGCGGCGCCGCCAGCGCGACCGCGGCCAACCCCTGCCAGCTCAGCTCGATCGTCAGGATCAGGAAGCCGATGAGGCAGTACAGAAACGTGTTCAGCAGATCGTCCACCAGCGACCAGAAGGTGACCAGTGTGCTCCGCCATTCTTCCTCCGCCGGTTTTCCCGCCAGCGCGTAGGCCAGCACCGCCCCCGCGGTCACCACCGCAATCGGCCCTGAAACGCCCAGTTCGACGGCCGCGCGATAGGTGGACAGCGCCAGCGCCAATGAGATGGTCAGCGCCAGGCTGGTATCGTTCGTGATCCGGAAGACGCGCCAGGTCAGATAGCCCGCCGCCGCGCCGAGCGCCGCGCCGCCCGCGCCTTCGACCAGGATCGCCTCGGCGAGGCGGCCGTGGCCGATGACGTCTGTCCGGCCGGCCGCGAGGCCGAGGGCGGCGGTAAACAGGACGACCGCGGCGCCGTCGTTGAACAGGCTCTCCCCGGTGATGATCAAGCGCAGTCCTGCCGGCAGATGCAGCCGCGCCAGCAGCCCCTCCACCGCGACCGCGTCCGTCGGCGCCAGTATCGCGCCGAGAACGAGACACCACCCGGGCGGGACCGGCATGCCAACCAGTTGCAGGACGCCCCAAATGCCGGCGCCGAACAGCCCGGTGGCCAGGACCACGCCGACGGTCGCCAAGGTCCCAACGGTCCAGGCCCGGCGGCGCAGGTCGCGCAGATCGACATGCAGGCTGCCGGCGAACAGCAGCAGGGCCAGGAAGCCATCGAGCAGGATCTGCGGCAGATGCGCCTGCAAAATCCGCTCCCGCAGGCGCTCGCGCATGTCGCCGTTGCCGAAGGCGGCATCGCCCGCGATGATGAGCGAAGCCATCAGCAGCGAGCCGAGCAGCAGCGCCACCGGCCGCGGCAGGCGCAGCGTGCGGTCGTTGACCACGCCGGTGACCGCGGCGAGGAGCAGGAGCAGGGAGCCAAGATCGAAAGTCGACATGGTTCGTCCGTGGCGGCCGGGGGCGAAGTGGCATCGGCCTCCGCGTCGTCATGGCGGCCGCAGGGCCACCATCCACGCCTTCGTTTGAACATGCAAAGGGTGCAGATGAACCTATGCAAACATGAAACACCGGGGCCCCCGGAGCGCCGATCTCAGCAATCGGCATGTTTGCCGGCGAGTCCGCCGAACCTCATTCCGCGGCAAGAGCCTCCCGCGCCGCCACGCTGCTACGATACGCCACTACCCCGGGATCGCCTCGCACCACGTCCCAGACCGTCTTCTCGCCCTCCAGCCGGAAGCGGATATCCAAATGCCGCCGCCCGACCCGCAAATCCAGCAGAGTGACGTCCGGAAGCCACTCCGGGAGGTGCGGATCGACATACAGACGATCATTCGGCGCGTCCTGCTGGATGCCGAGCATCGCCTGCAGCAGGGCGAAGCACGATCCCGCCGCCCAGGCCTGCGGCACGTTCGCCCCAAGATACTGCACCGGAAAATTCGCCCCGTCGCGCGCCACCCCGGCATACAGCTCCGGCAATTGGTGCAGCAGGAAATGACTGGCCGCCTCGCTGATGTCGCGCGCAATCTGCGCCGCCTCGGCGGCGAAGCCGTAGCGCCGGAACCCCAGCACGATCAGGCTGTTGTCGTGCGGCCAAACCGAGCCGTTCTGGTAGGAATACGGATTATACGCCGGATGCCCGCTCGACAGCGTGCGGATGCCCCAGCCCGAGTTCATGTCCGGCGCCATCAGCCGCGCCACCACCCGCGCCGCCCGATCTGCCGGAACGATCCCGGACCATAACAGATGCCCGGGATTGGAGGCGACCGTCATCACCCGGCGCTTCTCGCCATCCAGCATGTAGGCGTAGAAACCGGAGTCCTCGTCCCAAAACGCCTCGTTGAACTTAACAAACAACGCCGCCGCCTTCCGCCGCAGCTCCCCGGCGCGTTCGGATTTCCCCAGCGCATCGAACACCTCCGCCATGCGCAGCCAGGCGTCGTAGACATAGCCCTGCAATTCGCACAGCGCCTTGGGCCCGCGCACCGGCGTTCCGTCCGTATATGTCATGGAATCGCCGGCATCCTTCCAGGCCATGTTCTCATAGCCCACCGGCGAGCGGGTCTGGTACTCCTGAAAGCCGTCGCCGTCGCGGTCGCCGTCGTTGTCGATCCATGCCAGCGCCGCCTCGGCATTCGGCAGAAACTTTTCAAGCAGCGAATGATCGCCCGTCGCCCGCCATGCGGCATGCAGAGTGATCAGATACAAAGGCGTCGCATCCGCTGTGCCGTAATATGGCGTATGCGGAATCAGCTTGAAATGCGCCAGTTCGCCATAGCGGAGCTCATGCATGATCTTGCCCGGTTCGGCGTCCCGGAACTCGTCGCGCTCATGCGACTGCCAGCGGCCAAGAATTTCCAGCGAGCCGCGGGCGAACTCCGGGTACACAAGGATGTTCTGTAAAGAAACGATCAGGCTGTCGCGGCCGAACGGCGCCACGAACCACGGCAGCCCGGCGGCCGGCAGGAACACCATGTGGTCCGTTCCCGCCAGCGGCAGGCGCAGCGACGCCATGTCGTCGATCGCCTGCTGGAAGAAGCGGTAAAATTCCTCGTTGCTGGTGCGCAGCTTCAGCACCGTCTGCCGCCAGTCCCGGTGCGCCTTCGCCTGAGGCGAGGACTCGGCGTACATCGCGCATTCGTTCGGCGCGCGATAGATCTTCTTGCCGTCGGCGAATTCGTATAGCAGGCAGCAATGCCAGGTCCCGCCGGGCGGCAGGCTGACCTCGAAACTCAGCCGCCCGTTGGCGAATACGGCGCGCGAATGGCTCTCGCCAACGATGATCGCAACCGAACGCGAGAAGTCCGCGTTGCAGTAGGTGGTGCACAGAGTCTGCCGCGCCTCCGACCAGTCGGACTTGATATGGCCGCGGCGGATGTCGCGCTTCGCCTTGACGTCGAACACATCGGCAAAATCCGAGCGTAGCGCGATCTCCAGATTGAACCGGATCGGCTTCTGGCCATGGTTGGTGATGTCCAGGTCCTCATGCATGCCCTGGTCGATCACCCGCGACAACCCGAACGCCAGCGTCTGGCGCGGGACCGGCCCGTCCTCCGTCAGGAAGGCCCGGTTGGTCAGGAAGATGCGCGCCGAGTCGAAATTCACCGCGCCGCCGTTCAAGAGGTCCCATTCGGTGCCGTTGGCATACACCGACCAGGCGCTGATCAGCCGCGTGTCGAAGAAATACAGGCCCTTGTCGCCGGGCCAATGGATCTGGCCGCTCGGTTCGGTCACCAGCACCGTCATGGCCTGGTGGATGGCGATCTGCGGCGGGCCGACCTGAACCTTGAAGGCCATTTGGAGTCTCCGCGTTGTGAGGTGGGCCGAGTGGCTATAGCGTGGCTTGGCCGGATTGATCACGTGACAGGATGGTAGGGTGGACGCGCTGGATACAAAATGGACGCTGGACCACATCCGGCAGCATATCGAGGACGGGGTGCCGCTGGTGCCCCTGTTCAACATTGATGTCATCGAGGCCAGCCCGGAGCGCGGCGCCGTCCGGCTGCGCGAAGGCGACCATGTGACCCGGCCCGGCGGCAGCATCGCCGGCCCCGTCCAGTTCGCCCTGGCCGATGTCGCGACGTATGCGCTCATCCTGGCCGCGCGGCATGATGAACATGCGGTGACGGTCGATCTGACGATCAACTTCCTTCGTCCCGCGATGAGCCTGCCGCTGGTCGCCGTCGCGACATCCCTGCGCGCCGGGCGGCGGCTGTTCACCGCCGAAGTGCGGATCACGGAGGAATCGAGCGGGCGGCTGATTTCGCACGCGACGACCACCTATGCGCTCAGCGCGGCGGACCCCGCCGATGTAGGCTAAGTCTCTCCGGGTCATTGTTTTCGCGCACTGCTCTTCCCACATCTCCGCGCGGAGAAGCCGGATTGTTCGGCGGCAAAAAAATGAAGGATCAAACCCATGACCGCGGTATCGCGTGCTTTGCTTACGGCTGCGTGCTTGATTGCTCCCCTCGCCGGATGCGGCGGCAACCGAACCACCGCCGCTGCCGGTGTTCCTGACACATCAACCCCGGGTTGGACCGGCGCCACATTTGTCGTCGGCTCCAACAGCACGGTCGCCAGTAACGCCTCGGCGACCTACATGCAGCAGAAGTGGCAGCTTACGCCGAGCCGGTAGGAACTGAGCCAGCAAAGGCTCGATCTCACCTTCGCCGCCGCCGCAATGCAAAAAGAGGGGTGGTCCCAAAATCCAGGCAATATGTGTGCACTGGCCGGCGCGACAAAGCTGTAGGTGCCGGGATCACCGGGGCCATCGTAAATCATCGACCATGTTGTTTATCATCAGCCTGATTCGCTGGGAGCGTGCATCGGCCGCGGGCCGGGCCGTCGGCGAACATGGTTTGTTATTCCGAGGTCTTTGCTTGGCTGTAACCCGTCGCCATAGGGGATAACCCCACTCGGTCTGTGTCACGCTCTCGGCCTGCCCGAGAAGCCTATCAAATTCGGCTTCGCCATGGTCGGGAAGAATCGAGGCCCTCTCCAACTGTCGCGCAGCCTCCGCCAGTCGCCGCTGGTGGTTCGCCTTGTCTAAGAGAGCGGCCTCATAGACTCGAAGCACGGCGACAAAACCGCGTTTCAATGCTTGAATCTCTGCCGGGCGAATTGAGGCGAGAGTGTCTGACCGATATAGCAGGGTCCAAATCCGGGATGGCGTCCTCGTCAGCATCTTAGCGGCTTCTCGCACACCTTCTGCATATCGGCGGAAGGTGTCTTGCAAAAAGTTTTCCAGGCCAGGCCCGCCGCGCCCGAGTTGACTGTCGAGCCTGTTATAGCGCCCGGGCTCAGCGCTGAGCGTGGTGTCGACATAGCTTGGGTTGTTCGCCCCCCTCGGTCGGTGTGCTAAACAACCGCGCATGAGCAGCGCCCTTCGCCAGCCGATGACTCTCGACCAATTCCTCGCCTGGGAAGAAGCCCAGCCGCTGCGCCATGAGTTCGACGGCTGGCATCCGGTCGCGATGACCGGCGGCACCGACCTGCACGAGGCGATCGGCGGCACGCTGCGCGCCCTGCTGCGGGAACGGCTGCGCGGCAAGCCCTGTAGGGTCCGCGGTCCAACCCTCAAGATCGAAGTGCAAGGCCGCATCCGCTACCCCGACGCCTTCGTCTACTGTACCCCGGTTCCGCCAGGGGAAACCGTCATCCGCGAGCCGGTTGTGGTGTTCGAGGTGCTCAGCCCCGGCACCTCGCGCACCGACCGCATCGAGAAGCTGCGGGAATACCAGGCAACGCCATCGATCCTGCGCTACATCATACTGGAGCAGGACAGTGTCGCTGCCACGGTCTTCGCGCGTGAGGGCGACCATTGGGACGCTCGCGTTCTGACCGGTGGTGAAATCCTGGAACTTCCGGAAATCGATGCCGCCATCCCGCTCTCCGACATCTACGCGGATGTGGCCTTGCCGGCACCGGACCAAGACGCACCCGCCTGACCGTTGCGTGGTTCGCTTGTCCGGTATTCAATCCCGGCAACCAGACCGACGACAGGAGCCAGCGTGCCAAATGACCCCGGCCTGCGATCCGCCGCCGAGAGCGTTCCCCTGGATTGGGAAGCCGTCCGCACCTGCCTCGCCGCGCACGGGCACCGCCTGGACGCCGACACGCCCCGCCAGTTCGCCGGCGGCCTCGCCAACCTGAACTACCTGATCCGCTTCGACGGCCAGCCCGCCGTGCTGCGCCGCCCGCCGATGGGGGATTTGCCGGCCGGCGCCTACGATATGGCCCGCGAGTTCCGCATCCTCTCGCGACTGCCGGATGCGCTGCCGTTCATCGCCCGCGGCCTGTTCCTGTGCGACGACCCGTCGGTCATCGGCCAGCGCTTCCAGATCATCGAATACCGCCCCGGCCTGGTGATCCGCGAACGCATGCCGGCGGACCTGGCGCATCGTCCGGAGATCGGCGTGCGGCTGTCGAAAGTCATGCTCGAAACCATCGCCGCCATCCACGCCGTGGACACCAGGGCAATCGGCCTGGACGATCTGGGCCGCCCGGAGGGGTTCCTGGCGCGCGGCGTCTCCGGCTGGTACAAGCGGGGACTGGCGTCGAAAGAGGACGGTACCGACGCGCTGCATCACGATATCGGCACCTGGCTCGAACGCAACATCGTCCCCGACGGGCCGCCCGGCCTGCTGCACAACGATTTCAAGCTCAACAACATTATCCTCGACCCGGACGATTTCTCGCCGCGCGCGGTGGTGGACTGGGACCAGGGCACCCGCGGCGACCCGCTGTTCGATTTCGCCACCCTGCTGACCTACTGGATCCACGCAGACGATCCGCAGCCGATGCACGACATGGACCAGATGCCGGCGGTCGAGGCCTGCCTGTGCTCCCGCCAGGAGGCCGTTGCGGACTACGCCCGGATTTCCGGCCGCGACGTCTCCGGCTTCCTGTTCTACCGGGTATTGGCGATGTACAAACTGGCGGTCATCTTCCTCCAACTCGGTCTTCGCTACCGCACCGGTGCGACGACGGAGCCGCGTTACGCGCCGCTGACCGGCATCGGCACCGGCATCCTGGAATTCACCCATGAAATCGCCCTGGGACGCGCATTCTGATGGATTTCTCCCTGACCCCGGAACTGCTCGAACTGCAGCAGCGCACCCGCGCCTTCATCCGCGACAAGATCATTCCGCTGGAGGCCGACACTCGCCAGACCCCGCACGGCCCGACTGAGGAATTCCGCCGCGAACTTGTGGCGCTGGCCGCCGCCGAGGGGCTGGTGGCGCCGCATGTCGGCGTCGAATACGGCGGCCTGGGCCTTTCGCATGTCGGCAAGGCGGTCGTGTTCGAGGAATCCGGCTATTCGCTGCTCGGTCCGGTGGCGATGCATCTGTTCGCCCCGGACGAAGGCAACATGCACCTGCTGGAAGCAGTTGCTTCGACGGAACAGAAAGAACGCTGGCTGCGCCCGCTGGCCTCCGGCGCGACGCGGTCCTGCTTCTGCATGACCGAACCGGCACCCGGCGCCGGCTCGGATCCCGCGGCGCTGAGGACAACAGCGAAAAAGGACGGCAATCACTACGTCATCAATGGCGACAAATGGTTCATCACCGGCGCCGAGGGCGCGGCGTTCGCCATCATCATGGCGAAGGACGACGACGGCAATGCAACGATGTTCCTGGCCGATATGGACACGCCCGGAATCGAGATCGTCCGCACCATGGACAGCCTGGACAGCGCCTTTGCCGGCGGCCACGCGGTGATGCGCTTCAACAACGTTCGCGTTCCCGCCAGTGATATTCTCGGCGAACCCGGCAAGGGATTTCGCTACGCCCAGGTCCGGCTGGCCCCGGCGCGGCTGACCCATTGCATGCGCTGGCTCGGTGCCGCCCGCCGCGCGCACCAGATCGCTACCGACTACGCCCTGCGGCGCGAAGTCTTCGGCTCGAAACTCATCGGCCATGAGGGCGTAGGCTTCATGCTGGCCGACAACGAATTGGACATCCGCATGAGCCGCCTGTCGATCCTGCACACCGCCTGGACATTGGACCAGGGATCGCGCGGCACCACGGAATCCTCGATGACCAAGGTGTTCGTCTCCGAAGCGGTCTGGCGCACGGTGGATCGTTGCGTGCAGGTCCTGGGCGGCCAGGGCGTCACCGGCGAAACCCTCGTCGCCCGAATCTTCAACGAAGTCCGCGGCTTCCGCATCTACGACGGCCCATCGGAAGTGCACCGCTGGAGCCTGGCGCGACGCATCGCCCGAAACGGAGCCAACTGGTGAGCACCGACTTCGACCTGGGCGGAAAAATCTGTGTCGTCACCGGCGCCGGCAGCGGCATCGGCCGCGGCATCGCCGAGGGTTTGGCGCGCCACGGCGCCACCGTCGTGCTGGTGGGCCGCACACGCGCGAAACTGGAGGAAACCGCCGCCGCCATCGGCGAGCAGGGATTTGTCCAGCCGGCGGATGTGGCGAAGGAACCCGACGTCATTGCCCTGCGCGACGCGGTGCTGGCGCGGTTCGGCCGCATCGACGTGCTGGTCAACAACGCCGGAGTAAACCCGATCCTCAAGACCATCGAGAAGACCTCGTTGGAGGAGTGGAACGGGATTATCGATGTCAACCTCACCGGCCTGTTCCTGTGCTGCAAGCATGTCGGCGGCGCCATCGGCAAGGGGGGATCGGTTATCAACATCACCTCCATCGCCGGGCGAGGGGGCCTGCTGCGCTCCACGTCGTATTGCGCCTCGAAGGGCGGGGCGGAACTGTTCACCAAGGCGCTGGCGCTGGACTGGGCGAAGCGCGGGGTGCGGGTTAACGCGCTGGCGCCGGGCTGGGTCGATACGGAACTGACGCACGGCTTCCTCGGCCACGACGTGCACGGCGCGCGGTCGCTGGAGCGCACGCCGCTTGGCCGGTTCGGCACGCCGCGCGACATGGCCGGGGGCGTGATCTTCCTCGCCAGCGATGCCTCGGCGTTCATAACGGGCCATAGTCTGGTGGTCGATGGAGGCTGGAGCGTCGAGTAGAGGCGGATCGTCACAGCGGCCCGGCGACAGGGCGGCCGCGAGCGCGAACAACCGCTGTCCGGAGTTGGCGAACGCCCCGCATCGCAACAACCCCTACCGCGCACCGCTATCGTTCTTCGTGCCGGACCGGGACCTGGAGGCCGCCATGGCGTTGCGTGCCGCACGTTCCTGATCCTTTGTCTTTTCACGTCCCGCTTTCACGAGTCTTTCAAGGTCGGTAACCGCCGCCTGGAACTCGCGACTCCAGGTATCCGTTTCTTTCCCCACGAGGTCGATCACCGCCAACCAGAACTCGCGCGCGCTTTCAAGAAACGGCTGCATATCCTCTTTGCTGGACGGCGATGGCTGCGTCAGCAGCAGATCCGACCATCGCATGAGGAACGCCGCTTCCAGACGTTGCAACGTCGTCAACGCGGTGACATAGCGCAGCCAAGCGGAAGAAAGTCCGAAGTATCGATCGAATGCAAGAAGGCCGGCGGCGATGCCGATCAGGAGGTAACCGAGTTGGCTGATTAGGCTGGCAATCTCCGGGGTGATTGAGTTCAATCGGATGCCGGAGACGATTGGAGCAAGGCCGCCCGTAGCGCCGAAGACGATCGCCATCGCACGAAAAAGCCTGGACCACGACTGTGGCGACTTCTTATGACGCTCATACCAGCCCTGGGCTTTGCGGGACTCTCCCATGACGTGCTCGAACAGGCTTTTCAGCCCGTCCTGAGGCGGGAGCTGCGACCACGTGATTGGATCCCAGGAGTCCGAAGGAGCTTCCGCCTTACGTGCCATGTAGTTACACTATAGCAATTTAAGTGTCATGGCAAGACGGGATAATTCGATCGAGCACTGCATCGTCCTCCCGCGGCCAACCGGCTGAGATCCGAAGCGGCAGCATCGGCTCTGACCGCCGCGCCGGCACGTTCAGCAGACATCCGGCATTCCCGGCACGGAAAACCTGAGTCTCGATCCCTGCACGGCGTTGGCTTGGCGGGCCGAAGCGATCGAGCCGGCCGGGGGTGCCACGACACTCACAGCTCGCGGCCGCTTGAACGCACGCTTCCGGGGCGGTTCAGCACACCGCGCGATATGGCAGGGGTGTGTGATCTCCTCGCCAGCGATACGTTTGCGTTCGTCACCGGGCACAGTCTTGTGGTCGATGGCGGGTGGGGCGTCGAGCAGAGGCGCCTCGTTCTCGCCGGGGCAGGGTTGGACGAACGAGCGGCCTGCTGCGCCTGCGATAATGTCCGCGCCGGGACCTTGCAAAGCCGGTGTTGATGGGGTATTACTTTCCACAGAAGGTAAGGAGTCCGCGGTGGAATCCGCAGTCACCAGCAAAGGTCAGACGACCATCCCGAAAGCGATTCGGGATCACCTCGGGCTGCATCCGGGTGATCGGGTGAAGTTCTTTCTCCATCCCGATGGCAGCGTCGTTCTCCTGCCCAAGCTGCCTGTCACAGCGTTGCGCGGCATTGTCAAAGCCGCACCGCGGGCTGTGACGACCGATGAGATGACGGCAGCCGCCGCGGCCACGGCCACCGAGCCTCCCGGCCGTCAGTGATAGGCATCGATACAAACGTCCTGGTGCGCTATCTGGCGCAGGACGACCCGGATCAATCGGCTGTGGCGTCGCAGCTTTTTGAGCATCGGCTCACCGCCGCCCATCCCGGTTTCATCAACGTCGTAGCGATCGCCGAGACCGCTTGGGTTCTGGAACGTTCCTACCGCCTGGACGGCCAGGGCTTAGCCGCGGTCATTGAACGCGTGCTCCAGGCGGACGCTTTGGTGGTGCAGAACGAGCAAGAGGTCTTTACTTCGATGATAGCGTTGAAGGAAGGGCGTGGCTCCTTCGCGGATGCGTTGATCGGCGCCCCGGGAACCGCCGCGGGCTGTTCCTGCACTGTTACGTTCGACCGAAAGGCGCTGCGGCTCAGCGAGTTCGAAGCGGTTCAGCCGGCGTCGCCCTAGCGCACCGCCGCCTGTTGCTGCTTGTTCCAGAGCAGGAATTTCTCGAACAAAGCGGCTCTCGCCGCGTCGGTCAGCTGGCCGGCGGGCGGCGGGTTCACCTGCGAAAGGAACAGGTCGAAACGCCGCTGCGTCGCATCATCCGCCGTGCCGGCCGCGGTTCGCCGCGCCAGCCAGTCGGCCGATGCCTGGAAGCGGGTCCAGCCGGGAATTTCCGCCGTCAGGTTCACCTCGCGCCACTTCGGATGGCGCGGCGGCTGCTGGAACTGATCGAACTTGCTGAAGAAGGCGTCCACGAAGCGGGCGACCTTGTTGTAGCGCTCGGTACTCGGCTGCCAGGCAAACACCGCCATCACGTCGCCCACGGCGATCGTCGGCACGGGCGCATCGGCCGCGACGAGCAAAGGATACCGCTCATGCGTGAATTGCGCCGGCAGATAGGTCTCCGCCAGGGCAGGCGAGAAGCCAACCGGAATGAAATGGATGCCGCCGTCGCCGGCAATGTCGGCGAGCAGCGGGATGGGCGCGCCGCCGACATGGATGATCGCGGCGATCTCGCCGCGCTTCAGTTCCTGCACGCCGTTGATCTGCTTCTCGTGCTCGATCTTCGCCTTGACGCCGATGGTGTCGAGCAGGATCTCGGCGGTCATGGCGGAACCGCTGCCGACAACGTCCACGTTGACGCGGGTCCCGTTCAGATCCTCCAGCCGGGTGATATCCCGGCGGGCGAGCACGTGAACCTCCTCGTTGTAAAGCGCGGCGATGTAGCTGATTTTCCGGGTCAACTCGCCAGGGAACATGCCGTGTTGTTTGGCATAGGCCAGCGCGTCGGATTGGACAAAGCCGATGTCGACCCCCTTCAGGTACAGGATATCCGAGAGATTCTGCAACGAACCCTTGCCGAGGATCGGCAGCACCCGCAGCGTTCCGTCGTCCAGGATCGTCAAATCCGAGGCCGTCCGGGCATAGGTGCCGCCTTCCATGCCGGTGATCACCCCGACCGTGCCCTGGTTGGCGACGGCGACGGGGTCGCGCGCAGTCTGCTGTGCCAGAACCGGAAACGCGAACGAGATGCACAGTAACGCTATAAGACAGGTTTTCATGAGTCCCTCGGGATACGCATCCGCTTGCGGTGCCGGGAATGGCAGGGGGGATTTGCTTTATTGGCAAAACCAAACGGCCACGCGGCTCGACCTGGACCGTTCTGAACACAAAACCAGAATTCGCCGCCAGGCCTCGGCATTTCACACCCTGCATCACCGTCCGCGGTTTGCAACCGTCCCCGCCCGGTCCGGTCGCGGGCGTTGATCCACGTCAAAACACGGATCACAAAGGAGGGAGCTCTGCCGCCGCGACGCCCAAAGGCGACCTGGCCGCCCGGATCAACGCCAAGTCAAAACGAACCCGCTACCGGTTCATGCCCCGCACAGCCTCAGTCACCGCCCGCGTCACCTCCTTCGTCGTGGCGGAACCGCCCAGGTCCGGGCACAAAATCCCCGCCGCGCAGACCTGCTCCACCGCCCGCATCAGCAGGTCCGCGGCGGGCTTCTCGCCCAGATGCTCCAGCATCATCGACGCGGTCCAGAACGTCGCAACCGGGTTGGCGATTCCCTGCCCGGCGATATCGAACGCGCTGCCATGGATCGGCTCGAACATCGACGGGCCGCGCCGTTCCGGATCGATATTCCCCGTCGGCGCGATGCCCAGGGACCCCGCCAGAGCCGCCGCCAGGTCCGACAGGATATCCGCATGCAGGTTGGTCGCCACGACCGTATCGATGCTGCCGGGCCGCCGCACCATCCGCGTCGTCATCGCATCGACCAGCTCCTTGTCCCAGGTCACGTCCTTGTAGTCGTGCGAGACCAGCGCCGCGATCTCGTCCCAGAACACCATCCCGTGCCGCTGCGCGTTCGACTTCGTCACCACCGTCAGGTGCCTGCGGGGACGCGACCGCGCGAGGTCGAAGGCGTAGCGCATGATCCGCTCCACCCCGCGGCGGGTGAAGATGGCGGTCTCGGTCGCGACCTCCTCCGGCAGCCCGCGATGCGTGCGGCCGCCCTGGCCGGCATACTCGCCTTCCGAGTTCTCCCGGACGATCACCCAGTCCAGGTCGCCCGGCCCGATACCGCGCAGCGGCGAGGTGACGCCCGGCAGAATCCGCGTCGGGCGGACATTGGCATACTGGTCGAGCCCCTGGCATATCGGCAGCCGCAGCCCCCAGAGCGAGATATGGTCGGCCACGTTCGGATCGCCGACGGCGCCGAAATAGATCGCATCGGCCGTGCGCAGCCAGGCCAGCGCATCGGCCGGCATATAGGCGCCATGCCTGCGGTAGCGGTCGGAGCCCCAGTCGTAATGATCGACGGTCAGCGAGAACCCGCCATCGCGCGAGGCGACCGCCTCCAGCACCTCCAGCCCGGCGGCGATGACCTCCGGCCCGATGCCGTCGGCGGGGATGGAGGCGATGCGGTAGCTGCGGGTCATCGGACGGCTCCGTGCTGGATTTGGCTGCAAGCGTAGTGTGCCTGACGGCGGCGACCAAGCCGTGGCGGCGGGCCGCAGGATATGATAGCGTGCCGGTTATGGTCGCGTTCCGCAAACGCCAGCGTTCGCAGATGACTGTCGACGAGTTCCTGGTCTGGGACTCCGACGACCTGACCGGTCGGCGCTGGCAGCTTATCGACGGCGAACCGGTTCTCATGGCGCCTGCGGCGGACGTCCATTCCAGAATCCAGGCCGAGCTTGTTCGTCTCTTGGGCAATCACCTGCTCGCCTCCGGAAGGCCTTGCACGGTCGTAGCTGCGCCCGGAATCGTGCCAAAGGTTCGCGCCAATGAGAACTTCCGCATCCCCGATCTTGGCGTGACCTGTGCTCCGCCGTCGGGCAAGGTCATGGTTCCGGACCCGGTGCTGCTGATCGAAATCCTGTCGCCCGGCAACGTGGCCAAAACCCGCTCGAACATCTGGACCTACACCACGATCCCGAGCGTGCAGGAAATCCTGGTGGTCCGCAGCACGCGGATGGAGATCGAACTGCTCCGCCGCGGACCCGACGGCAACTGGCCGGACTCGCCCTTGATCGTCAAGGCGCCGGATCACCTTGAACTCGCCAGCATCGGCTTCACGGTTCCCGTCGCCGATATCTACCGCACGGCCGGAGTGCCGCGGTAGCAGTCTGCCACGCCATGTGCGCCGGACAGGTCAGGCACGTTGCCTTTTTTGGTGCAGTGCAGCATGAATATGCCCATTAATTAGGTATCAAACGGCAGCACCCCGCTGCCGGCGTTTCGTCAGAGCGGTCGCAACCGATGCTTTTCTCCCTGCCTCAGGTTCTTCGCACGATCATGGGTCTGTCCGCGCCGCACGATGAGCATTTGCTCGCCGGCGCGGACGAGGAATCCCTCCAGGAACTGGGCGTGAGCCAGCCCGTCCTGTCGCAATTTCAGCAGGATGTCGCCGTGCAGTGCCCGGACCTGGTGCACGAGGCGCAAATGAGCTTCGCGCGGAAGTAATACCAGCCCGCGTTAACTTTGACCCATCGGGCCCCTCCCCATCGTCATGGCCCGGCTTGTCCGGGCCACCTATAGCGGCAACGTGCCGGGAAAGATGGCCCGGACAAGCCCGGCCATGTTGAGACGCTACTCCAGCCTGATCCGCCCGCCGCGCTCTCCGGCGGCCTCCACTTCGCCGATGATCGCCGCGGTCAGACCGTCATCCAGCAGCGCCTGAAGGCACGCCTCCGCCCTTCCAGCCGGCACCCCCAGCAACAGCCCGCCGGACGTCTGCGGATCGGCCAGCAAGGCGATGTCCGGATTGTCCGGCACGTCGCCCAGCAGCCGCCGGTTCTCCGGCGCCAGGGTGCTCTCAATCCCATGCGCCGCCAGCGCGCGGGCGCCGGGCAGGGCGGGGACGGCCTCCATCCGCAGCACTGCCGACATGCCGGACGCACCAAGCATTTCCATCAGGTGACCGGCCAGACCGAACCCGGCGACGTCGGTCCCCGCCCTTGGCCGGTGCGCCATGGCGATCCGGGCGGCCGAGGCGTTGGTTACACGCATCGACCCGATCGCCGCGATCAGCCACTGCCCCCGCGCGTTCGCCGCCCGGTGCCCGGCCAGTATGATCCCGGTGCCGAGGGGTTTCGTCAAAATCAACTGATCGCCCGGTTGCAGCCCGGCCTTGCGCAGGATCTTCCCTGAATCGACGAGTCCCGTGACCGAAAATCCCAAAGCCGGCTCCGCTGCCTCAGCGCTGTGGCCGCCGGCGAGGGTGCAGCCATCGGCTTGCAGCACCTCCGCCGCGCCGCGCAGCATCGCCGCCAGGTCCGCGCGCATCTTCGGCCCCGGGCCGGCCTGGACCGAGGCGATCGCCAGGGCCGTCCACGGCGCCGCGCCCATGGCGTGCAGGTTGGACAGCGAATGCGCCGCCGCGATCTGCCCGAACACGTACGGATCGTCCAGGAACGCGCGGAAATGATCCACCGACTGCACCAGCAGCTTGCCGACGGGCGGCTTCAGCACCGCGCCGTCGTCCCGGGTCTCCATCAGGTCAAGGCCGTCCGAGCGCGGCAACGCGGCCAGCGCGCCGAACAGGATCTCCGCCCCAACCTTGGCGCCTGCGCCGCCGCAACGCTCCGCCCCGTCCGGGTCCGCGGGAATCCCCGGGTCGGAGTAGGCGCGCATCCAGCTTCGGTCGATGCGGTCCTTCAGCCAGAAGATTTTGCGGCCCTGGACGGAGATGCCGTTGCGCCAGGCGACGGCCCTGCCGTGACCGAGACCCAGGATCGCCAGCGCATCGCGCTGCGGCCGCCAGCGCTCCAACGGCCGGCCGGTGGCGGCGCGGCGCAGATTCTCGGCCAGCGGCGCACCGGCCCGCACCGCCCAGACGCCTGCCTTCGGGCGCCGGCCGCCTTCCAGCGACGCGCAGTCGCCGGCCGCGAAGATGAACGGGTGGCTGACGCTGGACAGGTCCGCATTCACCCGGACACAGCCGGCCCGGTCGCAGGCGACGCCCGACGCAACCAGAAACGCCGGACCTTCCACACCCGTCGCCCACATCACGGTCGCGACGTCCAGAGAGCTTCCGTCCGACAGCACAAGGCGGCCGGCCTCCAGGCCCATGGCGGCGACCCCGCAGACCAGTTCAACGCCGGCATCCACCAGAGCCTGCCGCACCGCGCGCCTTGCGGCGGCGGGTGCCTCCGCGATGGGTTCGGCCGCGGCACAGACCAGGATCAGGCGGAAACGTGCGGCGAACCGGACAGCCAGGGCAAGCGCCAATTCGCTCCCGGCCGCACCGCCGCCCACGATGGCGATGCGGGACGCCTCAGGCAGTTCCGCTTCCAGGCGGGTCAACTGATCCAGGAAGCGGCCGATGGGCTTGACGCCGATGCCTGAACCGGGCGGCACAGCCGGCGCCCCGCCCACATCAACCGACAGCACATCGAACCCCACCTCCGGCCGATCGGCCAGGGTGACGGTGCGGGCTGCGGGGTCGAAGGCGGTGGCCTCGGCGAGGATCAGGCGTGCTTTCGCCATGGCGGCAAGCGGCGCCAGGTCGATATGCGCCTGATGGTGCGTGTATTCGCCGCGCAGCAGGCCCGGCAGCATCCCGGAGTAGGGCGTCTCCGGCTCCCGGCCAATCAGCGTCAGGCGCACGCCGGGCTCCGGACGCAGGGCGAAGCGGCGCAGCACCTCCAGATGGGCGTGGCCGGCGCCGAGCAGGACGATATCGGTGACGACCGGGCTCGAGGTTTGCATGGCGGCAACCTACTCCGCGGATGGCGAGTCGTCCCCCCGGGCCGGGGTGCTGTCCACTTGTTGATGACGGTGCGCCGCTTGATGATGGTGCACCGCGCGGCGGCCGACGGAAGCCGGATCGCCGCGGCATTGCCCATCCGCGGCGTCGCATCCATCATCTGCTGCCCGGGGTCCGGGGCAAGGGCCGATCGGAGCAGGGCATCTCGGGGAGCAATCCATGTCCGATGAAGACCACGGCCTCGACCGCGGCCTCACCAACTATGGCGACCGCGATTTCGCCCGCTTCCTGCGGCGTTCCTTCGCCCGTTCGATGGGCATTTCCACCGGGCTCTTGAACCGGCCCGTTATCGGCATCGCGATGACCCCGTCGGGGTTCAACAACTGCCACCGCTTGATGCCGGAGCTGGTCGATGCGGTCTGCCGCGGGGTCCTGGCGGCGGGCGCCCTGCCGCTGCCGTTTCCAACCATCTCGCTGGGCGAGGTGTTCCTCAACCCGACCAGCATGATGTACCGCAACCTGATGGCGATGGACACCGAGGAGATGATCCTCGCGCAGCCGATGGACGCGGTCGTGCTGATTGGCGGCTGCGACAAGACCGTGCCCGCGCAGCTCATGGGCGCCGCCTCGGCGAACCTGCCCGCCATCCAGCTCGTGACGGGGCCGATGAGCACCGGCCGGCATCGCGGCCAGCGCCTCGGCGCCTGCACCGATTGCCGCGGCTTCTGGGCGAAATATCGCGCGGGCGAGATTGATCGCCGGGAGATCGACAGCGCCGAGGGCCAGCTTTCGGTCACCGCCGGGACCTGCGCGGTGATGGGCACCGCCAGCACCATGGCCTGCATCGCCGAGGCGCTGGGGATGTCGCTGCCGGGCACCGCTGCGATCCCGGCCGTCAATTCCGCCCGCCTCGTCGCCGCCGAGGAAACCGGCAGGGCCGCCGTTGGCCTGCTGACCACAAAAATCACGCCGTCGCAGGTCATCACCGAGCAGTCGGTGGAGAACGCCTTCCGCGTGTTGATGGCTATCGGCGGCTCGACCAACGCGGTCATCCACCTGACCGCCATCGCCGGGCGGCTGGGAATCCGCGTATCCAGGGAGCGGCTGAACCAAATCTCCGACGAGACTCCGGTCCTGGTGGACCTCAAGCCCGTCGGCGAGGGCTATATGGAGGATTTCCACGCCGCGGGCGGTGTCGGCGCGGTGCTGCGCGAATTGCGGCCGCTGCTGCATCTGGACACGATCGACATCGAAGGCCGCACGCTGGCCGAGCGGCTGGAGGCGCCGTTGGACTGGGTGGACCGGACGGTCATCCGTCCGTTCGGCGACCCGGTTTCGCCCGTGGGAGGCCTGATCGCGCTGGCGGGGACGCTGGCTCCGGACGGTGCCATCTTCAAGCGGGCGGCGGCGACGCCGGGTCTGTTCGAGACCGAGGGCAGGGCGGTGGTGTTCACCGGCCTGGAGGACCTCGCCAGGCGCATCGACGACCCGGAGCTGGACGTGAAGCCGGGCGACGTGCTGGTGCTGCAAAACGCCGGACCGCACGCGGCGGGCATGCCGGAGGCCGGGTATCTGCCGATTCCGAAAAAGCTGGCGCGGGCGGGGATCAAGGACATGGTGCGCATTTCCGACGCCCGCATGTCGGGCACGGCGTTCGGCACCATCGTTCTGCACGTCGCACCGGAGGCCGCCATCGGCGGCCCGCTCGCCGCGGTGCGCAACGGCGACCGCATCCGGCTGTCGGTTGCCCGCAAGCGGATCGACCTGCTGGTGGAGGATGCGGAGATCAGGCGGCGTCTGGCGGATTTCTCGCCGCCGCCTGCACCCGCCCGCGGCTACAAGGCGCTGTACCGTCGGAGCGTAACACAGGCGCCGGAGGGCTGCGACTTCGACTTCCTGGCAGGTAAATAAGCCCGCCGCCCGATACCGCCGTTCGCGGCATTACGCTACGCCGGCGGAGGCGACGGATTCGCCGCCAAAAACTCGTCAAAGAAGCGAACGAAACGGTTCGCTTGCTCGACGGCCGATACCGCGCGAGCAAGCGATACCTCGGCATCGGGGCTGGTTTCATAGTCCGCAACCGACTTCAATCGCTTCTCCGGCGTCACAGGTCCAAACCCTCGCGCCGGATTTCGCGCATCAGCGGGGTGCGTTCATCATAAGCCGTCGTCAGGTTGGGCCTGGCGTCAAAAAAAGCGCCGATCTCCTCCAGCAACCTGACCCGAAGATCGGCCAGGCGATCGAGTTCCTCCCAGCGATCGTCCAGCGATTTCAGGAAAACCGCAATATCGTAATCCTCCCGGGCGTCACCGCGGGCGCGCGAGCCGAACAGAACGACCCGGTCGATCCGGCTGCCGTACATCAGGTCCAGGGCATCTTTGAAGCGCCCGAGGACTGGATCAGGTTTTGCTGCCACATGCTCACCCAGTGTCGACGCACTCATAGCAGGTCCGGCGCGTGGAAGCGATCAACCCGGGCGCCTCGCCGGCCAGCGGACAAACACTCAGCACGCGACCGCGGCAAACACCCGGGACGGCGCGACAAACTCCTCCTGCGCCGCAACCGTCAGAATCTCCCGCGACCCGGCCTCGGCGGTCCGCCGCAGCAGCCCGTAGACCGAGGATCCCGCCGCCTCCAGCGCGGCGACGGCGCTGCCGCTGGACAAGCGATGGAACAGGAACAGCGCCGCGACCGCATCCCCCGCGCCGTTGACCGAGACCGGCAGCAGCGGCGTCCGCAATAGATGAAAATGACCCGCCTCGAAGGTCATCATGTCGATGAATCCGGCCGGGGTCTCGTCCGTCTCCAGGCTGGTCAGCAGCACGCAGGCCGGGCCGTCCGTCCGCAGAAGCGAGCGCAGCCGCAGCACCGCCTGTTTGGCGCCGTGCAGAGTGGCGCAGGACAACCCGGTCAGCCGCTCCAGTTCGAACCGGTTCGGCGTCGCGATATCCGCGGCGGGAAGTGCGCGGGCACGCAGGAAATCCTCAATCCCCGGCCGGACATAGACCCCGGTGTCGGTGTCGCCGATGACCGGATCGCAGCAATACACCGCGCCCGGGTTTGCCCGCCGGACGGAGGTCACCGCGTGCAGGATGGCGTCGCCGATATCCGCCCCGCCGACATAGCCGGACAGCACCGCATCGCAGCGCCGCAACGCATCCCGCGCCGCGATGCCATCGACCAGATCGCGCACCACCTGCCCGGAATAGACTTCCCCCGCCCAAGCCCCGTAGCCGGTGTGGTTGGAGAACTGCACCGTGTTGATCGCCCACACCTCGGCCCCCAGGCGCTGCAGCGGAAACACCGCGCTGGCGTTGCCGACATGACCGTAGGAGACCCAGGACTGAATGGACAAAACGTTCAAGCGGGCCCCATCACCGGATTTGTTCGCAGATGCGGTACGCGATAGGCTCGCCGGCATCGCCTCGTCCAGTCAGGATTCCCGTCCGCATGTCAACGCCCCTGCTGTTCCAGCCCATCAGCTTCCGCTCCGTCACCGCGCGCAACCGCATCGTCGTCAGCCCGATGTGTCAATACAGCGCCAATGACGGCCTGGGGAACGACTGGCACGTGCAGCATCTCGGCGCCCGGGCGGCCGGCGGGGCGGGGATCGTCTTCACCGAGGCGACGCATGTCTCCGCCGCCGGCCGCATCACGCCGCATTGTCTTGGCCTCTACACGCCGGAGCACCAGTCACTGCTCGCGCGGCTGGCCGCCGTGATCACCACGTGCGGGTCGGTTCCCGGCATCCAGCTTGCGCATGCCGGCCGCAAGGCGTCCTCCAGGGTCCCGTGGGAAGGCGGCAAGCCGATCGGCGTGGAGGATGGGGGATGGCTGCCGCTGGCGCCGAGCGCCTTGCCGGCGGTCCCCGGCGCCACCGTCCCGCACGCTTTGTCCGCCTCCGAGATCGCCGACATCATCCGCCAGTTTGCCGCCACCGCGCGGATGGCGCGGGAGGCCGGTTTCAAGGTCGCCGAAATCCATGGCGCGCACGGCTATCTGGGGCATTCCTTCCTGTCCCAGATCTCCAACCGCCGCACCGACGCCTACGGCGGCGACCTCGGCGGACGCTCGCGCTTCCTGCTGGAAGTGATCGAGGCGGTGCGCGGCGAGTGGCCGGCCGATTTGCCGCTGTGGGTGCGGCTGTCCTGCACCGACTGGATTCATGGCGGCCTGACGATCGAGGACACCGTCTCGGTATCCCGCCGGCTCGCCGCGACCGGGCTGGTGGACCTGATCGACTGCTCCTCCGGCGGCGTGTCGCATGAGCAGAAGATCCCGTCGCTGTATCCCGGCTACCAGGTCCCGTTTGCCGACGCGGTCCGCGCCGGGGCTGGGATCGCCACCGGCGCCGTCGGCTTGATCACCGAGCCGACCCATGCGGCGGAGATTGTGGCCAATGGCCGGGCGGACGTCGTGCTGCTGGCGCGGGCCCTGCTGGCCGATCCGGCGTGGCCGCTCCGGGCGGCGAAGGTGTTGGGGGTGAAGCCGGAGCTTCCGCAGCAGTATCTGCGGGCGGCGGTCTAGAGCTCCTCGCCGTCATCGGGCGGAGCGGGGGCCCCGGCGTCCGGCACCGGCGCACCGCCGTGTCATGGCCGGATTTGGGCGGCGCCCAAAAATGATCGAATCGGTTGGCCCCAACGCTCCCGTCATGGCCCGGCTGGTCCGGGCCACCTATGCAAGCACGTGCCGCGATAGGTGGCCCGGACAAGCCGGGCCAGGACGGTTTTGGGGACCTTGCCCTGCGTAGCGGTAACTCTTTGGCGTCGCCTTAGCCCGGCCATGACACGGGGACGCCGCCGGTGCCGCCGGCCCTTAAGTTTGCGCCTATGAAGACAATCGCCGCATTGCTCATCAGGTCCGCGGGTAGCACAATGCCTCGTGTGATGTCCGGAGTCGCCGGCCGCCCTCATTCGGCCTTGCGGAGTGATCTATGTCTGTTGGTCTGCGTTCCGTTGCCCGCCTGTGCCTGCCGCTGATGCTGATCCCGTTGTTCGGGTGCGGCCCGGAACGCAATGCGTTCGCCCCGCAATGCCCCTCCGTCCGCCTGATTCCCCAGTTGGCGGACCTCAACCGCTACGCCGGGGCCGGTCCGACGCACGACGTGACCGATCTGATCATCCAGGCGCGCCTGATGAGCGTTAACGGCAGTTGCATGAACGGCGACGACAAATCCATGATTCCGGCGAAGGTGGTCGTCTCAATCTCGGTCCAGCGTGGCCCGGCCATGCCCGGGAGGGAAGCGGACGTGCCGGTTTTCCTTGCGGTTACCGAGGGCGAGACCGTGCTGACGAAGCAGGTCTACCCGGTGCACGCGGTGTTTCCTGCGAACGTCGATCGTCTCACGATGTCCAGTCCGGAAATCGACATCGCCCTTCCGGTCTCGCCGTCGAAAACGGCCGCCGCCTACTCGGTCATTGCCGGGTTTCAGCTGACACCGGACGAACTGGCGGCGAATCGCCATGCTTCCGGCGGTTGATTCGACTTCATCCGTGCCGGGCGGCATTGCCGCGCGGAGTGAAAGGAACGATATAACCAGACCATGACCGATACCCCACCGAAGGGCCGCCCGAATCAGGGGAGACGCCGAGGCTTGAAGAAGGAAGACTGGGAAATCCCGTCCAACCTGCAGCCCGACCCCGGGGATTACTCATTCGACCTGAACCAGGCGCTGAGGGCTGTCGTCAGCCTGAAGACCTACGTCCCCGCCGACGCCTTCACCGCGAACATGCTGGGGACGGAGCGCAGCGGCAACGGGGTCATGATCAAGGGCACCGGCCTGATCGCCACCATCGGCTATCTGATCACCGAGGCCGAGACCATCTGGATCACCACCTCGGAGGGGCAGGCGGTTCCCGGCCATGCGCTGGCCTATGACCAGGAAAGCGGTTTCGGGCTGGTGCAGGCGCTGGGAAAGCTCGATGTGCCGTCGCTCGATCTCGGCGATTCGGACCGGCTGAAGGTGGGCGATCAGGCGGTATTGGCGGCTGGCGGCGGGCGCAGCAAATCGATCGAAACCCGGGTCGTCGGGCGGCAGGAATTTGCCGGATACTGGGAATACGTGCTGGACGACGCGCTGTTCACCGCGCCCGCGCACCCTTTCTGGGGCGGCTGCGGCCTGATCGGCACCGACGGCAAGCTGATGGGCATCGGGTCGCTGATCATGCAGCAGGGAGACGGCAAGGGCCACCGCCTGGACATGAACATGGTCGTGCCCATCGGCCTGCTGGGGCCGATTTTGCCGGATCTGCTGAATTACGGCCGGGTCAACCGCCCGGCGCGGCCGTGGCTCGGCCTGTATGCCACCGACTCGGACGAAACGCTCGTCGTCGGCGGACTGGCGGACAACGGACCGGCGGAGCAGGCCGGGGTGCGCGCCGGCGACAAGATCCTCATGGTGAATGATGAGGAGATTCCGGACCTCGCCGGCCTGTGGCGGCGCGTCTGGTCGTCGGGCAGCGCGGGCGCCGAGGTGCGGTTGCGGATCGAGCGGGATGGCTCCCCCAAGCGGGTTTCGGTGCGTTCGGCCGATCGGGTGAGATTTCTCAAGTCGCCGAGGCTGCACTGATGGAGTCGTTGCAATAAGCGCAGCGGCGTGGCAATCGTCCGGAGGTGCATTCCGGTTCAGGGATTGCTTTGCAGCCTGGCTACTCGCACCGCCGGCGCATTGCATGATGTAAAGGAATAAACCCATGAGCGGGCTGCGCGGCGCTATCGTCCCGGTGACTCCCTTCCAGCAGAATTGCGCCATCCTTTGGGATGACGACACCAAAATCGGCCTTGTCATCGATCCGGGCGGGGATGTGGACCGCATCCTGGAGGCGATCGACAAGACCGGCGCGACGGTGGAGAGAATCCTGCTGACGCATGGCCACCTGGACCATGCCGGCGGCGCGGCGGGGCTGCGCGACGCATTGCAGGCGCGCTCGGGCCGCGCGGTGCCGATCGAGGGGCCGGACATCCGCGATAAGTTCCTGCTTGACGGAGTCGCCGAACAGGCCGCTTCGTTCGGGTTTGAGGCGCGGAACGTTACGCCGGACCGCTGGCTGCGCGAGGGCGACTCGGTGACGTTCGGGCCGCACCGCTTCGACGTGCTGCACTGCCCGGGCCATACCCCGGGGTCGCTGGTCTACGTCGATCATGCCGCTCGGTTCGCCGTGGTCGGCGACGTGCTGTTCCAGGGTTCCATCGGCCGCACCGATTTCCCGTACGGCGACCATGCCGCGCTGATCGCGGCGATCACCACCAAGCTGCTGACGCTGGGCGACGATTTTTCGTTCCTGTCCGGCCATGGTGCCGGCTCGACCATCGGGGCGGAGAAAGCGAGCAACCCATTTCTGCGCTGACCGCCGCCCGTCAGCTTATCCTGCCGCTGCCGGCGGTTCGCCCCGGCCGGGTCTCGCCGGATGGTTTCCTGGATATGCTGCGGCGGTTCAGCTTCGATGGGGCGCCGACGGTCGAGGCGGAAGCAGCCGGGCTGCGGTATTTCGTCAACGCGTTCTGGACGGCGGGGCAGCGGGCCGGGCACAATCTGCACGAGATCAGCTACCGCGCCTGCTTCAAGTCGCAGCTTCCGGAGTTTTTCGTCGGGCGGCTGACCGGTCCGGGCGACCGGGTGTATGACCCGTTCTCCGGCCGCGGCACCACGGCGGTGCAGGCGGCGCTGATGGGCCGGGCGCCGGCGGCGAATGACGTCAATCCGCTGAGTGCGATGCTGTGCGCCCCGCGACTCGACCCGCCGGTGCTGGCGGCGGTGGCGGCGCGGCTGGCGGCGATCGACCTGTCGCGCGGAGTGAGCGATCCGGGCGAGGCGGATCTGCTGGCGTTCTACCATCCGGAGACGCTGCGGCAGATCACCGCGCTGCGGGGGTATCTGCTGGGTCGCCCGTTGGACGGCGTCGATGCGTGGATCCGGATGGTGGCGATCAACCGGCTGACGGGGCATTCGCCGGGGTTTTTCTCGGTTTATACCATGCCGCCGAACCAGGCGGTGTCGGCGGCGTCGCAGCGGAAGATCAACGCGGCGCGCGGGCAGACGCCGCCTGCGCGGGACGTGCGGGCGATCATCCTCAAGAAGACCCGCTTGCTGCTGGCGGACGGGGCGCCGCCGCCGCATCCTCCGGCGGTGCTGATGACCGGTCCGGCGGAGCGAACGCCGGAGCTGCCAAGCGGGTCGGTCGACCTGATCGTGACCTCGCCGCCGTTCCTGGATGTGGTGGATTATGCCGGAGACAACTGGCTGCGCGTGTGGTTCGCCGGGATCGACGCAGCTTCGGTCAAGCTCGATCGGCACAAGGATATCGCGTCGTGGGAGGCGTTCGTCCGCCGTGCTTTCCGGGAGTTCGCCCGGGTGGTTCGCCCGGGCGGGTTCGTTGCGTTTGAGGTCGGCGAGGTGCGTGGGGGCGTGCTGCTGGAGCGGCATGTGGCGTCCGCGATCAAGGGGCTGCCGTTCGAGGTGCTGGGGGTGATGGTGAACCAGCAGGCGTTCACCAAGACGGCGAATTGCTGGGGTGTCAGCAACAACAGCAGCGGGACGAACACCAACCGGATCGTCATGGCGGTGCGGCGGTGATGGCGGGCCCCGGGCGATTTCACGCCGTGCTATAGTAACGCCTGAAGAGGTTCGATCGAGGATAACAGGTGGACCAGCTCATTCAGCGCATCGCCGGGAAGAAAGCTGCGCTGGACCTGGTGCGCGCCCGCGCGCCGGGAGGCCTGAGGAATTTCGAGCATCTTCAGGATCTCGAACTTACATACACCTCCAACGCCATCGAGGGTAACACGCTGACGGCTGCCGAGACGATGCTGGTCATCGAGCAGGGCATCACCGTGGGCGGCAAGCCGCTCAAGGATCACCTCGAGGCGGTCGATCATTTCGAGGCCCTGCGTTACGTGCGCGAACTTGCGCGTCGGGCCGCTCCGCTGACGGAAATCGATTTGCGCAACCTGCATCGCCTGGTGATGCTGCGATCAGGTCATGAGATTGCGGGGCGCTATGCCGATCAGGGCCGATATATATTGACGGATGGCGGGCGCCACGTTTTTCCGTCTCCGGCTGAAGTCCCGGCCCGGATGGGGGATTTCGCGCGTTGGCTGGCCGCCGCGGGCGCCTCGCCGGAAACGGCGTTCGCCGCGCACCGGCAACTGGTCGAGATCCATCCCTTCAACGACGGCAATGGCCGCACGGCAAGGCTGCTGATGAACCTGATCCTGCTCCGCGGCGGCTATCCGCCGGTGGCCGTCCGGCCGCAGGACCGCGCCGCCTATATCCACGCCCTGCAAGAGGCCCAGGCCGGGCGCGGCACGGATGCGTTTGACCGGTTGCTCTATGAGCGGCTGGATGAGACGCTTGATGACCATCTTGGTGCGGCTCGGCAAGCATCGGGGGCTGATCGGGAGGCTTAGCTAGCGATAGGGGCTATGTAAAGGCTTCCTCGTCCGTCGGTGCCTGTCCGTCCTCATGATTTCAACCGGGCGTCACCCCTTGTTATGCATCAAATCCTCCCACTGACTCTGAGATAAAGTTATCCAGGCTATTCAATTGTTGTCTCGGTCGCCGAGATCGAAGCGACCAGGCGGTGGCTAGCCTCGAAGGCAAGAATATACGTCAGCGGACCAATTCAAGCGAATAGTCTGTTCCGATTATGCACCGGCGTGAGGAGTTGGGAACCGGTGGCCCCTTCTGGCCGGTGGGATCACCCATCCGATTAGTTCGGGCGGTTAGTGGCAGCCGACTTAAAGATTGCGCGGTGCAAAATTTCCCATTGAAGATGGTGGGTGCGCAAGCGACACATCTCAGGCGCCGAGTCGGCCCACGCAGGCATCACAAAAGCGTGTATCAGCGGATAGATCGGTAGACACAGACAACGCATCTGTATGTTATGATGCGAGGTCGAGCCGAGTAGGCTATGCTCGTTTTGTGACGGGAGCGTGTAGACATGGCTGGAACAACGATTAGTGCCTCAAGCACCGTCGGCATCCAACTGAGTTTGCCAAGTCAGAACCCGGTCATCGTCACCTCGACTGGTACTATCGACACAACTGGTTCGTATGCCATCAGCGACACGGCGGCCGCGACTATCGCCGCGGATATGATTACGAATGACGGAGTATTGCAAGGCCAGTATGGTATCGAATTCAACGGGACTTCCGCTGTGGGAGTGGTCGATAACCTTGGTAGGATCGTCGGGACCACTGAGAATGCTATCTATTTAGAGGACGAAGGTGATGTCGCCAACGGTAGCGCCACCGACACCACCGCCACCATAGCCACCACTTCAAGTGGAAATGCCATTGCTGCCATTTTGTTCACCCCCCATCCGGAAGGTGATGACTTAGTTATCAATTACGGTACGATTTCCTCGCCTCAGGGTGCGTCCGACGCCATTTCGATGGATGCAGGCCAAGAAAATACCGTAATCAACTACGGCACTATCGCCGCCGGCTACTTCGGAGTGGTAACGTCCGGCTCCGGCCCAGCGACGGTCACCAACGGCAATACTACTGACACAAAAGCCGTCATTGCTGGTATCTTCTTCGAAGGCGCATTGGAGACCGACGTAGTTACCAATTACGGCACTATCTCGAGCGACATCAACGCCAGCGACGGAATCGAAGCCGCCGGGTCGTTAACGGTCAGCAACTCCGGCACAATCATCGGACCCGACTGCGGCATTTTCGCAGGCGGCCCTGGAAGCGTGACCAATTCCGGGTCAATCGCCGAAATCTATGGCGGAGGTCCCGGCATCCAATTGGCCGCTGGCGGCAGCATCGCAAATGGCAGCGCTACTGATACGACAGCTTCAATCGTCGGTGGTACCGGTATTATACTTGGATATGTCGGCGGTACTGGTCCGGTTATACAAACGCCGAGCCAAGTGACTAATTTCGGCACCATCGACGGGACCGATGGCGACGCGATTTCGACAAACGACAGCGGTCCCGTGTCCATAACTAACGGCAGCGCTACCGATACGCGAGCACTAATCACCTCGACATTTTGGAGTATCGCCACAGGCGCTGCAACGCTTGCCAACTTTGGCACCATCACAAATATCTCGGCGGGCGGTGCAGCATCGGTCGATATGGGTGGAGGGAGCAGTATCACAAATGGCAGCACGTCTGACACCGTTGCTACCATCGACGGCGGTGTAGCCGTTAGTACTAATTCCAACAGCACACTTAACAATTTTGGAACGATTTCTGCGTCGAACGGCTCCGCGGTTGGCTTGGCAGGCAACCTCACCAACGGCAGCGCGGTCGATGTAAAAGCGTCAATTGCCGGAAGTGCGGGTGGTGTAAGCGACAGCGGCGGGACAGTGATGAACTTCGGAACCATTGATGGCGCGGCCGACGACGGCGTTGCTCTTGGTTCAGGAACTATCGACAACTACGGAACCATATCGGGCGGGCTGGCCGGCATCACTACCGGTAACGGGGCAAACATCGTCAATAGTGGGACGATAGAGAGCAGCACGACGGCTGGATCTGCACTTTACTTTCTGACGACGGGAGGGACTTTGGTGAATGACGCTGGGGGCGTCATCGGAACCACCAACGGCGGCCTCGCAACGGTCGTGAATGACGGCACCATCGCTGCTGGCGGACTTGACGTCCTTTCATCCGTTGACCCGTCGAGTTCCGGCGTCTTCCAATTGACCGGGAAGAGCACACTGGAGATTGCGGCTTATCTGGGAACAAATCTCAAGATCCAATTCCTCGGCAGCACGCCGACTAATGAGCTAATCATCGACAACGCGGCGAACTTTGGCAAAAACGTGGGTTTGCCGTCCTATGCCGGGCCTCTGCTGGAGGGCTTCGCCGCTGGCGACCAAATCGTTCTAAGGGCTGTCTACTCCGCTCTCACGCTTGCCTATTCTGTCGGCAGTAACGGAGACGGCGACTTGCAAGTTTCCAGCGGCGGCAACGCGGTGGCGACGCTGCTGTTCCAGAACTCGTCGTTAGGTTCAGGAACCTTTCATGTGAACGGCAACGTGATCACCCACAGTTAAAGCCAGCGCGTTGCACGAGTGGCCATCGCAATGCCGTTCGGGCGGGTTCCTCTACTAGAGGCCACTAAGCATCCCGTCGTCCGCCGCCAAACTGTTACGCTGCTTCCTAGCGGTTGTTTTGATCGGTCGCCCGATCGGCTTCGCGCTCTTGCTCAGCGGCACGCTGACGGTGGCCGCCGGCTGCTATCAGGCGCAGCCGGTCCTGCCCGGCGACCACAGCGGACGGCTACAGAAATAGGATAGGGTTCGGCTGAGATGATAAAGGGAGTTCTTATCTATGATTGACACTAAATGGATTGCCCCCGTAGCGCTGATCCTTTCGTTAGCAGGGTGCCAGGACGAGATGCTTTCGAATGACCGCATGGCTTCCTCCATCGCCGGCACCTTGGGCGTTCCAGTGTCGCAAGTGACGCTGTCCGACAGGCGTTCCGACGGACCAACAAACACCTACGTTATTGCACATGTGGTCGGCGGGAAGAGTTACGCTTGCACGGTCAACGGCGGTGGTCTGTTGGCGGCTGGGATGGTCAATCCGCCCTCCTGCCAGCCCACGGCTCAATAAGTGCCGGGCAGAGGCGCTGCGCCTGGTTAGGCCTACCAAAGCCGCCGGACGCCGTAGACGTCGAAGGGCCGTTCATTCGACACCAGAACCATCCCGTCAAGCATGGCCTGTGCGATCAGCATGCGATCGAACGGGTCCTTGTGCGGGCCTGGCAGTCCTCCCGCCGCTTGCCCATGCTCAAAGCTTACCGGGAGGCCGGCGAAGCCTTGGTCCGCGAGAACGGCCGCGAGATTCACAAGCGCCGCCGCTGCGCCGGGCAGTTTCCCGATGCGAACCTTCGTAGCAATCTCCCATGCCGAGGCCGCGCTGACAAAAATCTTGCTCGCGTTGTCACCGATAGCGTTGCGGGCGGTCTGTGAAAGTGCCGGGTCTCCGGCGATCCACCAGAGAAATACATGCGTGTCGAGCAGCAGATCCAATATCTACTGCTCCCACGCCGCCAGTTCGTCGTCGGGCAACGGCTCGAAAAACTCCGGCCCCACCGAAAATACCCCGCGCATCGCGCCGAACTGGCGCTTCGGCTCAACCGGCTTATACGGAACGATCTTGGCGATCGGCACGTTGCCCCGGGCCAGGATGATTTCCTCGCCTGCCTCGACCCGCGCGACAAGCTGTGAGAGCGTCGTCTTCGCGGTGTGGATGGTAACGGTGTCCATATTCGTCTCTCCTAGCTAACCCAATTTAGCTAACCCACTCGTCCGCCGCAACCCCCAGCCTCCCGGCTTGCGCCACTCCCGCGCCGGTCTACGCTTCCCCGCGGAGGAACCCTCATGAAGATCGCCAGCTTCGAAGCCGCCACCTTGCGCATTCCGGAAGACGACCCCCTGGCCGGCATGCCGGAAGAAGTGGGCCGCACCCGCCCGGTGGTCATCCTGCGCCTGCGCACCGACTCCGGCATCGAGGGCATCGGCCTGACCTTCTACGCCGGCAAGATGACCGGCAGCCTGCGCGTCGCGGTGGAGGAACTCGCCGCGCTGACCATCGGCGAGGACCCGCTGCGGATCGAGCACATCGTCGCCAAGCTGCACGCCGCCGCCGACACGTGCGGCCCCGGCGGCATCTTCACCCTCGCGGTCTCGGCGATCGACATCGCGCTGTGGGACATCAAGGGCAAGGCGCTCGACCAGCCGCTGTGGAAGCTGCTCGGCGGCCACCGCGACCGGGTGCCGGCCTATGCATCAGGCTCGCTGCGGCGCGGGCTGACGCATGACCAGGCGCAGAAGGCGGCGGAGACCCTGGTGCAAAAGGGGTTCCGGGAGATGAAGACCCAGATGGCGCTGCCCGGCAACCCGCCGCCGTCCGAGGAGGTCCGCCGCGTCCGCGTGGTGCGGGAGGCCATCGGCCCGGACATCAAGCTGATGTGCGACATCAACCAGCGCTGGCGGCCGGAGCAGGCGATCGATATCGGCAGCCGGTGCGAGGATGTCGGGCTGTTCTGGCTGGAGGATGTCACGACGGCGGACGACTACGCCGGGCTGGCGCGGGTGACCGCGGCGCTGAAGACGCCGATCGCCGGGGGTGAGTACGTGTGGGGGATCGTGCCGTTCCGGCATATGCTGGAGGCCCGGTCGGTCGATATCGTCATGATCGACATCTGCCGGGCGGGCGGGGTGACTCAATGGATGAAAATCGCCGGCATGGCGGAGGCGTTCAACCTGCCGGTGGTCAGCCACGTGATGCCGGAAATGCTGGTGCATCTGGTCGCCGCCTGCCCGAACGGGCTGACGGTGGAATACATGCCGTGGATGCTGTGTTTGTACGAAGAAACCCCGGCGCTGGAGAACGGGCAGTTGGTGCTGCCGGACAAGCCCGGGCTGGGGTTGCGGTTCGACGAGACGGCGGTGGCGCGGTTCAGGGTGTGAGGCAGCCAATGTCCGAAGAGTCAGATACTGCCGACAGCGACCCGCTCTACCTGGCCGCGCTGGCGGTCGAGCGTGACACCGCCCTCAGCGACGAGATGGCGGAATAGGAAGCCGGCACGGTTGGCGACGGTTTGAGCGATCCCGCCGCACCGCTTGCCGATCGGCGTCGCCCTTCGGGATAGTCACTTTAGACGCTTGCGCAGAAACCACCGCGTCTGCTCCCCCGGATAATCCTCCAGCGTCCCGAACACGCTGTATCCGACCGACTCGTAAAACCCCCGCGCCTGGAACGTATCCAGCCAAACCGAGTGGCACCCCTGCGCCGCCGCATGGCTCTCCGCGTGCGCCAGCAGCGCCCGGCCGGCGCCCTGGCCGCGCCGATCGGCATGCACCCAGACCGCGTCGATAAACAGCCACCCCCACGCCATCACCCCGCTCACTCCGCCAACCAGCCGCCCCTCGGCATCGTCCAGCCGGACGGTGAAGCGGCTGATCTCGAACGGCACCGTCTCGGCATGGAACGTGTTGATCAGTTGCCCGAGTTCCGCCCGGAAGCCCGACGGCGGCTCGATATCGAGCGTCAGCCGGAGTCCGATCGGAACGCTCAGCGGTTGGTTCGTCATGTCTGCCCTGCTCGCGCCGTGTTGATTCATCGCCGACCCCGACTATGCTTGCATCCGTCGTCCCACCCAAGTGGCAGACCCGGGGATCCTCATCCATGTGCTGGCGCTGCCTATCCCCGCCTGACGGGCGTCCTCCCCTGTCCCGGCGGTCATTCGCCACGGGCGCGCTGTCGGTGGCGGCTGCGCAGTCCATCGATCCGGGCTGTTTTCCGGCGGCGCGGGACGAGCTCGTGGAACCGCGCATGAGCATGGTGATCCCGCCGGGAACCCAGCGCACGGTGGCTCTGACGCTCGACGCCTGTTCCGGCGCGGCCGACATGCGGATCATCGACACGCTGCTGGCTCTATCTATCCCCGCCACAATCTTCGTGACCGGCCTGTGGCTGCGGTCAAACGGTGCGACGCTGGACCTGCTGCGGGCGCGCCCGGACCTGTTCTCCTTGCAGAACCACGGCGAGCTTCATTTGCCGCCGATCCTGGGCACCCGCCGCATCTACGGCCTGCCGGTCGCCGGAACGCTGGACGCGATCCACCGGGAGGTGGAGCGCGGCGCGGACGCGGTCGCCGCTACCGGAGCCGCCCGGCCGGCGTGGTACCGGGCGGCCGCCGGAATCTACAGCCCCGCCGCGATATCTCTGATCGAGTCGATGGATGTCCGGATCGCCGGCTATTCCCTGGTCGCGGACGAAGGTGCCTCGTTGCCCGCGGCGCCGGTCGCGCACCGGATCGCTGCTGCGGTCAGCGGGGATGTCATCATCGCCCACGTCAACCAGCCGCACCGGCCGAGCGGGGCCGGAGTTGCAGCCGGAGCGACTGAACTGCACAAGGCCGGGACGGCGTTCGTTGGCCTGGATGCCTTCCCGATGACCGCGCTGAGGTGCCGGCCGATCGCTACGCCGGCAGCCCGCGTCTCGCGATGGACCTACACAACTGCCTGACGCAGCGCGGGTGCCGGAACAGGACGGCCCATTTCAGTCGCAGCCTCGATCCAACTCTCGATCGCTCCCGCGGCGTTGCGGGCGGCCTGCTCATATGTGTCGCCGTCCGACATGCATCCTGGCAAGTCCGGAACGAAGGCCAGGACGCCACCGCCATCCTCCGCCGAGGCCGGCTCGATGATGATCGTGCAGTTATGGTGAGGCATCTGGGCTTTCCACGCGGTCAAGGAACTTTACGAGGCGTCTGACATAGGCTGGCTTAATTGGACGATGCCCGGGGATGGTCACGATCTCCGTCTGGCTCGCATGGGTCACTTTGTAGTGGTCTCCTCGCTTCGGAGGACGGCAGTCAACACCATAAGCGCGGCAGACACCGATGACGTCTCCGATCGTCCAGTCTCCGGCGGGATTGCGCCGCCTTTGCTCTCTGGTGTCGGCCAAGGAAACATCCTCATGGCCGCACACGTATCGTCAATAAGTTAGGCTCTTATGGCGCAGCTTGTTGGCCTTGCGAGGCGGACACCGGCCCGTCACCCCGTCATGGCGGGCGGAGGCCCGCCATCCACGCCTTTGCAGCAGCCTGCACCGCATTAAGGCGTGGATGCCGACCTTCGTCGGCATGACGTTTTGGCGTTTTGCCGGGCTACAGGCGCCTGCCAACAGACTTCGCCATAAGAGCCATAAGTTAACGAAGCGTGAATCCCGAAGCCAAACGCTACCGGCGCCGATCGAGCCGCGGCTCCGCACGTTCCGGCCGGACGATCTGCGGCTCCTGCCGTCGGACGGGCCGCATGTTCGGCGGCGGCGCCGGACGTTCCACCGGCCCATCGTCATCATACAAGTCCTGCGCCGCCGGCGGTATCGGCGGCCGATCGGCGTCCGCGGTCTGGCGGCGGGAGAGTGTCGGGGCGTAGACGTCCTCGAAGTCCAGTTCCTGCCGCCCGGCGGGGAGCCGCAGCGCCAGATGCCGGATTTCCTGCTGGATCTCGTCCAGCCGCATCTCCATCACGTCCAGGCGAGTCTTCACGCCCAGCACGCTGAACGGCATGAACAGGAACGCCAGCGCATACAGCAGCGTGGGCACGATAAGCACCAACGGCACCCACCAGGGCACCCAATCGGGCAGGACAAACGGCATGTTCATAACCAAACCGTAGCACTTTCCGACGGCTGCGTGGATGGATTTCTGCTGCCCAGCGTGCGAGATTCCGCCGGATGTTGCTGCTTATCCCCGGCCCCGTCACCACCCGTCCCGAGGTCCGCGACGCGCTGACCCGCGACATCGCCCCATGGGACAACGATTTCCGTGTTTTCATGGCGCGCCTGCTCAGCCGCATCCAATGCCTGGCCGGCGGCAACGACTCGGAGCACGTCACTTTGCCGCTGCAAGGCTGCGGACATTTCGTCACCGAGGCCGCCTTGCGCACCTTTCTGCCGCCCGGCGGACGCATCCTGATCCCCGAGACCGGCGCTTATGGCAACCGGATGATTCGCCTTGCGCGCGAGGCCGGCCGAGTCGCCGTCCCGCTGCCGGTGGGCTTAGGCACGCGAACTGACCCGTCCGCCATCGCCCGCGCCCTGTCCGAAGACCCGTCGCTGTCGCATGTCGGGCTGGTCTACTCCGAGACCGGCAGCGGCATCGTTCACGACGTCGGCGCCGGTGGCGCCGCGGTCCGGTCCGCCGGGCGGCGGATCATCGTCGATGCCGTCTCCGCCTTCGGCGCGCTGCCGCTGGACCTTTCGGCCATGCCGGAGGTCGATGCTGCCGTCTTCACCGCCAACAAATGCCTCGAATCCCTTCCGGGGATCGGCTTTGCCGTCGCCCGCATCGATCGCCTGCCGGCGTGTGAGGGCAACGCCGGAAGCTGGTCGTTCGATCTGGCAAACATCTACAGCACGGCCCTGCGCGACGGCCCGGGCAGCTTCCGTTTCACGCCACCGGCGCAGATACTGGCGGCACTGGACGTGGCTCTGGATTTTCTGGAAGCGGAGGGGCAGGGCGCCCGGCTTGCACGCTACACCGCGAACATGCGGACTCTGTACGATGGGGTCGCCGAACTGGACCTGACGCCGTGGCTGCCGGCCTCGGTGCAGGGGCCGGTGATCGTCAACGTCCATGCTCCTGATGATCCGGCCTGGAACCTCCGGGCTTTCGTCGATTCGTTGAAGTCGCGCGGTTTTCTGATAAGCAACTTCTTCACCACCCCGACCCCAACGTTCCGCGTCGGCTGCATCGGTGCGATCACTCCCGCGGATATGGCGGGCGCGGTCCGGGCCATCGATGCCGCGCTGCGGGAGATCGGGGTCACCCACCGCGAGGCGATCCTAGCATGAACCCTGATCTTGCCATTGCCCGGGCCGCGAAGCTCCAGCCGATCCAGGAGATCGCCGACAAACTCGGGATCCCGGCGGACGCCGTCGATCCCTATGGCCGTTTCAAGGCCAAGATCAGTCTGGAATTCATTGATAGTTTGCAGTCGCGGCCGGACGGCGCGCTGGTGCTGGTCACCGGCATCAATCCGACCCCGGCCGGCGAGGGCAAGACGACCACCACCGTCGGCCTGGGCGATGCCCTGAGCCGCATCGGCAAGCGCACTGTGGTCTGCCTGCGGGAGCCGAGCCTGGGTCCCAGCTTCGGCCTGAAGGGCGGCGCGGCCGGTGGCGGCTACGCCCAGGTCGTGCCGATGGACCAGATCAACCTGCACTTCACCGGCGATTTCCACGCGATCACCTCGGCCAACAACCTGCTGGCCGCGCTGGTCGACAATTCCATTTACTGGGGCAACCCGTTCAACCTCGACCCGCGGCGCGTCACCTGGCGCCGCTGCCTGGACATGAACGACCGGGCGCTGCGCCACATCGTCGGCAGCCTGGGCGGAGTCGCCAACGGCTTCCCGCGCGAGGACGGCTTCGACATTACCGTCGCGTCCGAGGTGATGGCGGTGTTCTGCCTCGCCCGCGATCTGCACGATCTGCAGGGGCGGCTCGGGCGGATGATCGTCGGGCAGACGCGCGGGCACGCCAACATCACCGCGGCGGACCTGAAGGCCGATGGCGCGATGGCGGTGCTGCTGCGCGATGCGATCGCGCCGAACCTGGTGCAGACGCTGGAGGGAACGCCGGCACTGGTGCATGGCGGGCCGTTCGCCAATATCGCGCATGGCTGCAACTCGGTGATGGCGACCCGGCTGGGTCTGAAGCTGGGCGATGTGGTGGTGACCGAGGCGGGGTTCGGCGCCGATCTTGGTGGGGAGAAATTCCTCGACATCAAATGCCGATCGGCTGGGCTGAGGCCGTCCTGCGCGGTGGTGGTGGCGAGCGTGCGGGCGCTGAAGATGCATGGCGGCGTGGCGCGCGATCAACTGGGGCTGGAGAATGTCGGGGCGGTGAGGCGCGGCGTCGCCAACCTGCAGCGGCATGTCGAGAACATGCAGAAATTCGGGCTGCCGGTGGTGGTCGCGGTCAATCACTTCAAGCTGGATACCGCTGCGGAGTTCACGGCGGTGCATGACGCGATGGCCGCGCTCGGGATCGAGGCGATTTCCTGCCGGCACTGGGCGCATGGCGGGGCAGGGGCGGAGAATCTGGCGCGGGCAGTGGCGGCGCGGATTGACTCGGGCGTTGCGGACTACCATCCAATCTACAAGCTGGACATGCCGCTGGCCGAGAAGATTCGCACGGTTGCGCGGGAGATCTACCGCGCCGCGGACATCGCTCTGGCGGATGGCGTGGCGAAGCGGCTGGCCGCGTTCGAGGCGGCGGGGTTCGGCGAGGTCCCGGTGTGCATCGCCAAGACGCAATACAGTTTTACCGCGGATCCGGGGGTGCTGGGAGCACCGGACGGGCATGTGCTGCCGGTGCGGGACGTGCGGCTGTCAGCAGGGGCGGGTTTCGTGGTGGCGATTTGCGGGGATATCCGGACGATGCCGGGCCTGCCGCGGGTGCCGGCGGCGGAGTCGATCTTTCTCGGGCCGGATGGCGAGATCGAGGGGCTGTTTTGAGGCTGGGCTGCGCGTTCGGGGCTTGCGCTTTGCAAGATCCGGCTTCCGGCGAGCGTCTGTCATGAGCGTGACGTGATGCGGTTGCGGGGCTGCTCGCGGGCCGGCCCGGGATCACGCTCGCGAGATGGGGGTTGAGCTCGTGCGGCTTGGACACTTGCCGCCGCGTGGCCGCGCAAGCTGGGCGCCCGCCTCGCTGACCGTGCTGCTCGGGCTCGGGCGTCCGGCCGGGTTGGTTCCGCCGGGGTCGAAGTGGGCCGAAACTCACGAAACAGCCTCGCAGTAGGTGCAGTGACGCTCAATAATAAGCGGCTCGACGCGCAATAGATGTGTCCCGGCGTGCATTAGCTGATTCGCCAGTCGGCGTCGGACGCACAATGGCGTCCGAGATCTCTCCGGAAGTCCGCGGCTTTTTGCGCCAATACGTCAAGACGCCGGGAGCTGGCGTCCCGGAAAGCCGCAAGCAACCCTATTGAGGCGCGTAGCTGTCGAAAACCGAGGCGACCAACCGACCCAACGATATAGCCGCGCTACGCCTCTGCTAATGACCGACATGCGTCTGGGTTGCGGCAACCGCAGCGCCCCTGCCGTCGCGGCTTTGATTCCGCAAGTCATGCGGATTGACTGAAGCGCGGGCACGGACGAGGCCAATCCGTTGCATCAACGTGTAGAACGCCGGCGTGAAGATCAGCCCGAAGCCGGTCACGCCAAGCATGCCCGCGAAGACGGCGGTGCCAAGCGACTGGCGCATCTCGGCCCCGGCACCGGTCGCAACCACCAGCGGCGCCACGCCGAGAATGAACGCGAGCGATGTCATCAGTATCGGCCGCAGCCGGCGCCGCGCGGCACTGACCGCCGCGTCAGCGGGCGTGCTGCCGGCTTCCTGAGCCTGGCGCGCAAACTCAACAATCAGGATGGCATTTTTCGCCGCCAGCCCGACCAGGACCACGAAGCCGATCTGGGCGAGGATGTCTATCGGCAAGCCGCGAAACCCCAGGCCGGTGACGGAGGCGAGCAGGCACATCGGCACGATCAGCACCACTGAAAGCGGCAGTTTCCAGCTCTCGTAATTCGCCGCCAGCACCAGGAAGACAAACAGCGCGGCGGCGCCGAACACCAGCATTGTCGGCGTGCCTTTTTGCTCCTGCTGAAAGGCGATCTCGGTCCATTCGAAGCCGATGCCGGGCGGCAGCACCTGTGCCGCCAGCGTTTCCATCCGTTGCAGCGCCGTGCCGGTCGCCACGCCGGGAGCCGCCACGCCCTGCACCTCGGCCGCCGGAAACAGGTTGTACCGCGGCACGCGATACGGGATCGTCGTGTCCTTCAGGCGCGCGACCGTGCCGATGGGCACCATCTCACCGGCGGCGTTGCGCGCCTTGAGGCCCATCAGGTCCTGCCGGTCACGCCGGAACCGGCTGTCGGCCTGGGCGATCACCTCGTACGTTCTGCCCAGGAAATTGAAGTCGTTGACGTATTGCGAGCCGAGATAGACCTGAAGCGTATCGAAAACGTCCGTCGGGGTCAGGCCGACCTTTTCGGCCTTTAAACGATCGATGTCGGCGTAGACCGAGGGCGAGCCGGCATTCAGCAGCGTAAATACCCCGGCAAAGTCCGGGTCCTTGTTGGCCGCCGCCACCAGCGCATTCGTGGCGTCCACGAGGGCTTGCGTGCCAAGTCCGGTGCGATCCTCCAGCATCATCTTGAAGCCGCCGGAATTGCCGATTCCCTGCACCGGCGGCGGCGGGATCGTCAGCACGTAGGCGCCCTGGATCACCGACAGCCGCTTGCGCAGATCTGCCAGCACCGAGTTCGCCGTCACCCCCTTGATGGAATGGTTATACAGCGACGGCAGTCCGGAAAAGATCGTCCCGGCGTTGGAGGCGACCGTGAACGTCGTCGCATCGAGGCCGGCGAACGGCGCGACGTGCTCGACACCAGGCGTCTTCAGGATTATGTCGATCGCCTGCTTCACCACCTGCTCGGTTCGCTCCAGGCTGGCGCCCGGGGGAAGCTGCAGGACGGTGATCAGGTATCCCTGGTCCTGCTCCGGAATGAACCCGGTCGGCGTGCGGGCGAATTGCACGCCGGCGACGGCGATCAGGGCGACATAGACCGCGACGACGACGGCCAATCCGCGCACCAGGCGCTGAGTCAGCTTGCCGTAGCTGTCCGAGAGTTTCTCGAACCCCCGGTTGAACACACCGAACGCGGCGCGGATCGCCCGTCCGGCGAGATTTCCGCTCCCCGCCTGATGCGGATCATGCGCGTCGAGCAGCAGCGCGCACAGCGCCGGGCTGAGGGTCAGCGAAACAATCAGCGAAATCACCGTCGAGGCCGCGATCGTTACGGCAAACTGGCGGAAGAACTGCCCGGAAATGCCGGACAGGAAGGCGGACGGGACGAACACGGCGCACAGCGTCAGCGCGATGGACACCAGCGCGCCGCCGACTTCGTCCATGGTGCGATGCGCTGCCTCACGCGGACTCATGCCGGCGGCGATGTTGCGCTCGACGTTCTCCACGACGACGATCGCGTCGTCCACGACAATGCCGACGGCCAATACCAGGCCGAACAGCGACAGGTTGTTCAGCGATATACCCAAAGGCAGCAGGATGGCGAAGGTGCCGATGAGCGAAACCGGAATGGCGATCACCGGGATCAGCGAGGCGCGCAAGGTTTGCAGGAACAGGAAGACGACGCCAACGACCAGCAGGATCGCAACGAAGATCGTGGTCACCACCTCGCGCACGGACTTCGCCACGAAGATCGTCGGGTCGTAGATGACAATGGACGAAACCCCGGGCGGGAAGTCCTTCTTCAGGCCCTGCATGGTGTCGAGGACTTCGTGCTCGACCTCCAGCGAATTCGCGCCTGGCAGGGCGAAGATCAGCAAGGGCAGGCCCTCGCTGCGGTCCATGTAGGCGGTGGAGCCGTAATCGGCGGCGCCGATCTCCACCCGGCCGACGTCGCGAATGCGGGTCGCGCGGCCCTGCGAATCGGTTTTGAGGATGATGTCGGCGAACTGCTCCGGCGTGCTCAGGCGGCCGAGCGTCTGAACGTTGATCTGATACGCCGCGTTGCCGGATATCGGCGGCTGGTTCAAAATGCCGGCGGAAACCTGAATATTCTGCGCGCGTAACGCAGCGAGCACCTCGCCGGCGTTCAGGTTGTAGGCGGCCACCTTGTCGGGATCGAGCCAGATGCGCATCGCGTAGTCGCGCGCTCCGAACAACTGCACATTGCCCACGCCCGGCAGACGCGCCAGGGCGTCCTTTACATGCAGGGTCGCATAGTTCGACAGATACAGGTTGTCGCGCGATCCGTCGGGCGAATACAGATGCACCGCGAGCAGGATGTTCGGCGTCGCCTTCTGCACCTGGACGCCCAGCCGCTGCACGTCCTCCGGCAGCCTCGGCAGCGCGTCCTGCACCCGGTTCTGGGTCAGCATCTGCGCGACATTCAGATCCGTGCCGATACGGAACGTGACGGTGATCGTGAGGTTGCCGTCCCCGGTGGACTGGCTGCTCATGTAGATCATGTCCTCGACGCCGTTGATCTGCTGCTCAAGCGGCGTCGCGACTGTCTGGCTGACGACCTGGGCGGAGGCGCCGGGATAGCTCGTGGTCACCTGCACTGTCGGCGGAACGATCTCGGGATATTGCGAGACCGGCAGGATCAGCAGCGCGCCAAGCCCCACAAGCGTTAGAAAGACGCTGACCACGGTCGCCAGGATGGGGCGATCGATAAACAGATGGGTGAAGCGCATCAGGCTCGTCCCTTATTGCGTGTCGCCGGCGGGATCCGGCTTGATCGCGCCATCGACGGCGGCGACCTTGATGCCCGGGCGGACGCGCACCAGGCCGTCGACGACGACGCGGTCGTCCGCCGCGAGGCCGCCGCGGACGATGCGCAGCCCGCCGTGCAGACCGCCGGTCTCGACGACTTTCGGCACAACCGATCCATCCGGCGCAACGGTCATCACGACCTGCCGCGACTGGTCGGGGACGACGGCCGCCGCGGGCACCAGCAGGGCGGGCGCGGGCTTGCCGAGGGAGACGCGCAGCCGGGCGAACTGCCCGGGCGTCAGGGAAAGGTCCGGATTGGGCACCGTCGCGCGGGCGTGGATCGTCCCGCTGCTGCGGTTCACCGCGTTGTCGATGAAGTCGAGCGTGCCGTGGCGGTCGAAATGGCCGTCGCCGTCGAGACTGATTGCGACATCGGCGTGCGGCGCGGTGCCGTGATTGGTCTGCTGCCAGGCGAGGTAGTCGGCCTCGCTCATGTCAAAATCAATATAGATCGGGTCGAGCGAGACGATCGTCGCCAGCAGCGTGGTCGGGCTGGTGCCGCCCCGGCTGCCGCTCACCAGGCTGCCGATGGAGACGAGATGCGCGCCGATGCGTCCGCTGAACGGCGCGGTGACGCGGGAAAATTCGAGATCCAGTTGCGCGTCCTTGATCGCGGCCTTGGCCGTGTCGATGGCGGCCTGCTGGCTGCGCTGATCCGCGGCGCGGGTGTCGACATTCTCCGCGGTGCCGAACTCGGTCCGCTTGAGCTGCTGCGCCCGCCACAGTTCGGCCTCGCTGAGCGCCTCTTTGGCCTGCGCGGTCTGGAATTGCGCGACAGCCTGATCGAGCCTGATCTGGAACGGCCGCGGATCGATAACGAAAAGCAAGTCGCCCTTGTGCACGATCTGCCCGTCCTGGAAGGCGATCGAACTCAGGGTGCCGCCGACCTGTGCCCGCAGCTCGACGCTGTCCACTGCCGAGAACTGGCCCAGGAAGCGGGTGGTGGCCTGCACGGTCTGCTGCAGCGGTCGGCTGACGGTGACCTGAGGCACCGGCGGTGGCGGAGCGCCCGGCTGTTCGCGGGCGCGCCAGAAACGTTCCCCGCCTAAGGCCGCCAGGATCGCCAGGACAACGAAGACCGAAAGCGCGCGCCACCGCCTGCGCGGACGTCCGGCAAGCCGGCCGTCGTCGGCAACGCGGGTGCGTTCAGCGATGTCCTGGTCACTCAGGGAAACGTTGTCCATGTGCTAACCCTCAAATCGGTAACACTACTGGTATTGCGATCAGACTATACTGTAATGTACACTTATCGTAATAATCGCATCCGCCGCTCGTCATTCGCGCAGGACGACGTCTCCCGTGCAAGCATTGAGGGCAAGCGGCTACATCCCGACGCCGCCGGCGACCAGCAGCGACTCGCCGGTGATCCAACTCGCGTCGTCAGAGGCAAGAAACGCGACCGCGGCCGCGATGTCCTCTGGTTGGCCGGCGCGTCCCAACGGGGTGCCGGCCACCGCCAATGTCTCGAACTCGCCGCCTGCCATGCCGGCGGTTTGCGTTCCTTCGGTGATGACGAAGCCGGGGTTGACGCCATTGACCCGTATCTTCCGCGGCGCAAGTTCCTTCGCCAGGGACTTGGTGATCGAATCGACCGCGCCCTTGGTGCCGACATAGATCGCAAAGGCCGCCGGGGCGATCGTGCTGGCCACGGAACCGATATTCACAATGCTGCCGCCGCCGGCAGGGAACAGCGGAAGAGAAGCCTTCGTCACCTGCAGCAGCCCCAACACGTTGGTCTCGAAGTGTCGATTGAAATCCGCGGCGGAAAGATTCTCGATTGGGCCCGGGGCATAAACCCCGGCATTATTGACAAGCACATCGACGCGGCCGAAGGCGCTGCGAACGCCCTCGAACAGGCGCTTCACCTCGTCCTCGTTCGTGACACTCGCGCCGACAGCCAGCGCTCTGCCGCCGGCCCGCACGATGTCATCGACAATGCGGTTCGCACCCTCCGCGCTGGATGCGTAATTGACGATAACCGGCGCGCCTTCCGCCGCGAGCCGCTTCGCGATGCCCGCGCCGATGCCCTTCGAGGCCCCGGTCACGACGGCGACCTTATCGCTGAACCTTGCCATGCCGGCTCTCTCCTGCCTCCAATGAATGGGAGGACATGCTTCAGTAAGGCCGAGGTAGAGTCCCGCATACCGGTATTCAAGGGGTTTTGGAGCGGTCGCTCCAAAAAAACGGCGAGCTTACGTTGCTGCTGCCGGCCAGGCGCGCATGCCCAGCTCGACGATCTCCTGCAGTTGTTCGCGTGACGCCCCGTCGCGGGCCTGGACCGCCAGCCCGCGCGACAATGTGCTGAAGAAGGCGGCCAGCGCCTCGGCGCCGGTGTCCTGCGGGACATCGCCGTCGTCGATGCCGCGGCGAATGCGGGCCGCCATGGCCGATTGCGCCGTCCGCCGATGCGCTGCCATCGCGTCGCGCAAGCAAGCCAGCGCGGGCGGAACCTGGGTGCAGGCAAGCGAGATCATGCAGCCGGAGGGCAGATCAGTGCGCGTGAACTCGCATGCGGCCGCGGTCAGCAAACGGTGGAAGGCAGTCTTCGTATCCGCGTCAGCATTGAGTTCGCCAATAAACCATTGGCTTGCGCCGGCCATGTAGGCCTGCGCAGCCTCCTGGTACAATCGCTCCTTGCTGCCGAACGAGTTGTAGAAGCTGGAAGCGCTGATGCCCATCGCGGCGGTCAGATCATCGAAGGAGGTGCCTTCGTAGCCGCGCTCCCAAAACAGCTTCATCGCCTGTTGCAGGGCAACCGAGCGGTCAAAGTTCTTGGGTCGGCCACGCGGGCGTCTCAGGGGCTTGGCTTCATACGTTGTCATCGCTTTAGATCTGGCATCCGGGCCGATAAATCCCCCTGTAATATGGGAGCTATCGCTCCAGATTGAAAGCGCACCGGTTAGGCAGCGAAAACGAAGACGGCCTCGGGCCGCCGGCAGCCGTTCCGCTTCCGAGCGACTCGGGGCGCCGTAACCGATGGCCGCCGGGTGAAAGCGGCTGTCGTGCTTACAGGGGCGGGTGCAGCGCCTGCCGCAAGCGCGTCCTCGGAGCTCTCATCGAGAATCATGAAGCGGGTTTTGAGCACGAGACTTCGCGCCGGCATCTTCGGTCGAGTATGATATGTTTAGAGATCAATGTTTTGACCCCCGGAGACTCGATCATGCCGATCGACTGGAGTCGCTGCCCGGCCATGCGCATCAGGCCGGGATATTTGTCCGGCGCGCCGGCTTTGCGGGATGATCCCCGCGTGCCGCCCGAAACCATCGTGGAAAACATGGACTCCGGCGAAACCGCCGAACAGGTGATCGAGAACTTCGGCCTGAAGACGTCGTTGCAGGACGTGCTGGCGGTCTACGACTGTGCGAAGCGGCAGCGTGTCACGAGTCCTGTTTGACGTTAATGTCCCGCGGCTGGTTTCGCGTCTGCTGACCGGTCATGCCGTGGATTTCGCTGATCAGCGCGGCCGGCGCGAACTGACGAACGGCGACCGGCTGACGGCGGACACCAACCTGCGCTACCAGCAGAACCTTGCCACCCGCCGCATGACGATTGTTGCGCTATCGACGAACGCCTGGCCGGTCATTCGCGATAACCCCGACCCGTTCATTCGTGCTGACGCGCCCGCCACGCCGGAAGAACTGGACGCCCCGGTCCGGCCGGCGGTGAGCCTCGGCGTGCGCAGCACTTAATTCCGGACTCGGCCGGCCGGAGGATCCGACCGGGCAGAGTTCGATGCTGCCATAGGGGACCGCCACAGTTACGGCGCCCCCCCCACGCTCGCCCTCGGACAGCGGCAGGGTGAGGCGCAGGCCGCGGTCGCACGGTTCGAGATGCTCGACGCGGATGGCGGCGAGTTCGGCGCGACGCAGTGCGCCACCGCAACCCCCGCGGCCGGGTGGCGTGTATCGGAGTGATACGGCTCAGGCCGGGCGCGCCGCTATACTTAGCTAACTTGATTAATCTGCCGGTGGTTAGCTAATTTGGTTCTGTTGCAGGGAGCATCAGGATGCAGCAGGTCACCATTCATGCCGCGAAAACCAATCTGTCCAAGCTCATCGAGGCCGCGCTGAACGGCGAGGAGATCGTCATCGCCAAGGGCCGCAAGCCGGTCGTCCGGCTCGTCCCGGTGACGCGCGGCTCGTTCCGGATTGGTCCGCTCGCGGGCCAACTCGGCGCACCCCCCGACTTTTTCGAGCCGATGGACGCGGGCGATCTCGACCTGTGGGAAGGCGGTCGGTGACGACGGTTTTGCTCGACACCCACACCTGGGCCTGGAGCTTGTCCGGCGACGCACGGCTCTCGAAGCCGGCCCTTGCCGCCATCAGCGCGGCGGATACGGTGCTGGTCAGTCCGATCAGCTTTTTCGAGATTGCACAGACGGTCCGGCTCGGGAAATGGCCCGAGATGGAGCCGTTCGTTGGCCGATTGGCCGCCCTGCTGGGCGAACAGGGCGGTTCGGTCGCGGGCTTTGATCCTTCGATCTGCATCGCCGCCGGCATGATGGCCTGGACCCACCGCGATCCGTTCGACCGGCTGCTGGCCGCGACGGCGATGCACTTCAGCTTGCCTCTCGTGTCGGCGGATACCGCGTTCGACGGCATTGTGACCCGGTTGTGGTGACGATCGTGTGCCGCGCTACGCATGCGTTAGTTAGGGAAGCGATGTTGAACCGCGTGCTCCCGCATGCGACGGGACTGTGCTCGGCAGCAGGGCTCGGTGTGGCAGTTTCATGCAGGTCTCTCGGCTGGTCCGTTCTGATATCAAAACGTATAGGAAAAAATGAGCGCCTGCCTACGGTATAGTGTTACTCGGTTAGTCTATAGTTATAAAAGAGACTGGGCAGACCGCCCGGCCTTTCCACCAACCAAGCACCCTGATCCCTCAGCTCTCAGGCTCAACAATCGCCGAGCCGACTGCATCCGATCCAGCGCCTCATCCGCAATGGCCTTATTGCGCTTGTCCTCAGCGTCGTCGCGTCCCGGCCACCGGCAGCAGCATCCCGGGGAACCCGGTGAACATGAACTCCAGCGGATCCACCGCCGCGCGCCGGTCCGGCGGTTCGTGCCCGACGCGAAGCGACGCGACATTGCGGGACTCGCCCGGATACCCAAAATACTGGACGATGGCGGTGATATCCCCCATCGTCGTGAACAGCCCCCAGAGGAAAGCTCCCTTGCCGAGCGTTCGGATCCGCATCCACGTTGCCCCCGACCACCCGATCACCGGGGTTGCCCCAACGTCGCTCCCGCCAGGGCCGCACGAGGTTGTCCTCCTAGGCCCTTATGTAACGGCTCCTGCCGTCCCGTTCCGGGTCGCCGATCTTCCCACGGATAGCGGCCCCCGGGACGACAACGTATCCCTGCGGCGGGAAGATATATACGGCGATGCCGGACGCTGAGCCGCGCTTCGTCGACACGAACATTCTGGTTTACGCGACCCAAACCGGTTCGGCGCATTCAGCCGCGGCGCTTGCCCTGCTGGGCAGGATGGAGGCCAACCCGGCTCCTCTATGGATCAGTGGGCAGGTTCTACGCGAATACCTTGCCGTGGTGACAAGGCCGCAAGGGCGATTGACCGCGCTCCCGATGGCCGCCGCACTGGAACGCGTGCGCTTCTTCTCGCAGCGATTCTGGATCGCGGAAGATGGGCCGGACATCCGCTCCCGGTTGCATCCACGCCTCCTGCTCGTTCAGACAAGGGCGTGGATGGCGGGCCTGCGCCCGCCATGACGAATAAGCCGCCCGTGCCCATGGGTCATCCTCGATGGCGGTTGGCATAAAAAAAGGGGCCGGCCAACCGGCCAGCCCCTTCGCCAAAACAGCCCCGTTCCGCGAAACCCTCAACGTCCCAGGTCAACCATCGACCGGGCCAACTGGATCAGATCCAGCGCCTCATCCTCAATCGCCGTATTGGACTTATCAGCAGCCTCGTAAGCCGCCTCAGCCTCAGCCAGCAGCTTCTCGCCCTCGGCCTTCTTCACCTCGCCCAGCGGCACCGCCCGGTTCGCCAGAACCGTGCACCGCTCCGGCGTCACCTCGGCGAACCCGCCATGGACGAACAACTGCTCGACGATCTTGTCGCCCTCGTACAAATCGATCGTGCCGCCGCGCAGAGTAACGATCATCGGCGTGTGGCCTTCCAGCACACCGATATCGCCCTCGGCCCCCGGGATCACCACCATGTCCACCGGACGGGACAGCAGCAGCTTCTCCGGACTGACGATCTCCAGCGAGACCGCCATGGCTCAGGCCTTCGCCTTCAGGGACTCGGCCTTGGCAACCGCTTCCTCGATGGTGCCGACCATGTAGAAGGCGGCCTCGGGCAGGTGGTCGTATTCGCCGGCGCAGATCGCCTTGAAGCTGCGCACCGTATCCGCCACCGGCACCAGCTTGCCGGGGAAGCCGGTGAACACTTCCGCCACGTGGAACGGCTGCGACAGGAAGCGCTGGATCTTGCGGGCGCGGGCGACGATCAGCTTGTCCTCTTCCGACAGTTCGTCCATGCCCAGGATGGCGATGATGTCCTGCAGCGACTTGTAAGTCTGCAGGATGCGCTGCGTCTCGCGCGCCACCAGGTAGTGCTCCTCACCGACGATCCGCGGGTCCAGCGAGCGCGACGTCGAGTCCAGCGGATCGACCGCCGGGTAAATCCCCAGCTCCGCGATCTGCCGGTTCAGCACCGTCGTCGCATCCAAATGCGCAAACGACGTGGCCGGCGCCGGATCGGTCAAATCGTCCGCCGGCACGTAGATCGCCTGCACCGACGTGATCGACCCCTTGTTGGTCGAGGTGATACGCTCCTGCAACGCGCCCATGTCCGTCGCCAGCGTCGGCTGATACCCCACCGCCGACGGGATGCGGCCCAGCAGCGCCGACACTTCCGCGCCCGCCTGGGTGAACCGGAAGATGTTGTCCACGAAGAACAGCACGTCCTGGCCTTCCTCGTCGCGGAAGTATTCCGCCAGCGTCAGCCCGGACAGGCCGACGCGGGCGCGGGCGCCCGGCGGCTCGTTCATCTGGCCATACACCAGCGCCACCTTGGAGCCTTCCTGCAGGTGATGGTGCTCATCCATCTTGATAACGCCGGCATCGATCATCTCGTGATAGAGATCGTTGCCCTCGCGCGTCCGCTCGCCCACCCCGGCGAACACCGACACGCCGCCATGCGCCTTGGCGATGTTGTTGATCAGCTCCTGGATCAGCACCGTCTTGCCCACGCCGGCGCCGCCGAACAACCCGACCTTGCCGCCCTTCAGGTAGGGGCAGAGCAGATCGACGACCTTGATGCCGGTCACCAGGATTTCCGCCGATGTCGCCTGCTCCTCGAAGGACGGCGCCGGGCGGTGGATCGGGTAATGCAGCTTGGTGTTGACCGGGCCAAGCTCATCGATCGGCTCACCGATCACGTTCAGAATCCGCCCCAGCGTCTCCGGCCCGACCGGCACCGTGATCGGCGCCCCGGTGTCCGTGACTTCCTGCCCACGCACCATGCCGTCGGTGCTGTCCATGGCGATGGTGCGGACCGTGCGCTCACCCAGTTCCTGCGCCACTTCCAGCACCAGGGTGCGGTTGCCGATTTTGCTGGTCAGCGCGTTCAGGATGTACGGCAGTTCGCCGTCGAACTGCACGTCCACGACCGCCCCGAGAACCTGAGTGACGCGTCCGACGATGTTGCTTGCCATTGAGGGTCTTCCTTCGAGAATTCGCGTCGCAGATCAGACGGCTTCGGCGCCGGAGATGATCTCGATCAGTTCCTTGGTGATGTTCGCCTGGCGGGCGCGGTTGTAATTCTGGCTGAGCCGCTTGATCATGTCGCCGGCGTTGCGCGTCGCGTTATCCATCGCGGTCATCCGCGCGCCGTGCTCGCCCGCGGCACTTTCCAGCAGCGAGCGGTAGACCTGGATCGCCAGGGCCTGCGGCAGCAGCCGCGCCAGGATGGTTTCCTCGTCCGGCTCGAACTCATACGTCGCACCGCCGAGGTCCACGCTCTCGCCTTCCGGCGGCGGCGGCGCCGGGATGATCTGCTGCTCGGTGACGATCTGCGCGATCACCGACTTGAAGCGGTTGTAGACGATCGTCGCCACGTCGATCTCACCGCCCGCGAGCAAGGCCGTGACGCGGGTGGCGATGTCCTGCGCGTCGGTGAAGTCGATGCGCTTGCGCCCGGCGTAGCTGACATCGGCAATGATGCGGCTGGATAGCTCGCGCTTCAGATAGTCGCGCCCCTTTCGCCCGACGGCGAAAATCTTCACCGTCTTGCCTTCGGCTTCCAGCTTCCGCGCCAGGTTGCGCGTCGCACGCCCGACATTGGTGTTGAAGGCGCCGGCCAGGCCGCGATCCGCGGTCACCGGGATCAGCAGATGCACCTTATCCTGACCCGTGCCAATCAGCAGGGCAGGGGCCGTCGGCGAATCGGTCACGGACCCCGCGAGCGCGCGCAGCATCCGTTCCATCCGCTCGGCATAGGGACGCGCAGCCTCGGCCTGCTGCTGTGCGCGACGCAGTTTCGATGCCGCCACCATCTTCATGGCGGAGGTGATCTTCTGCGTCGACTTCACGCTGTTGATGCGTGTCCGAAGAGCCTTCAGGCTAGGCATGTCGGCCCCTTAGCTGAAGTTTTTCGCGAAAGTGTCGAGAAACGCGATCAGGCTCTTCTCGACGTCCGGCTTGATCTCCAACTGGGTGCGGATCGCTTCCAGGATGCCCGGCTGCTCCGCCTTCAGTTGCGAGATGAACTGCGACTCGAACGTGCCGACGCGGCCCACGTCGATCTTGTCCAGGTATCCGCGCACCCCGGTAAAGATCGCCGCCACCTGCTCCTCAATCGGCAAGGGCCGGTACTGCGGCTGCTTCAGCAGTTCGGTCAGCCGCGAGCCGCGGGCCAGAAGCTGCTGGGTGGAGGCGTCGAGGTCCGACGAGAACTGCGCGAACGCCGCCATCTCACGGTACTGCGCCAGTTCCAGCTTGATGCGGCCGGCCACCTGCTTCATCGCCTTGACCTGCGCGGCGGAGCCGACGCGGGACACCGACAGGCCGACGTTCACCGCCGGGCGGATGCCGCGGAAGAACAGTTCCGTCTCGAGGAAGATCTGGCCGTCGGTGATCGAAATCACGTTGGTCGGAATATAGGCGGACACGTCGCCGGCCTGCGTCTCGATCACCGGCAGCGCCGTCAGCGAACCGGAGCCGTGCTCCTCGTTCATCTTCGCGGCGCGTTCCAGCAGGCGGGAGTGCAGGTAGAACACGTCGCCCGGATACGCCTCACGGCCCGGCGGGCGGCGCAGCAGCAGCGACATCTGGCGGTAGGCGACGGCCTGCTTCGACAGATCGTCGTAGAAGATGACCGCATGCTGCCCGCTGTCGCGGAAATACTCGCCCATGGTGCAGCCGGTATACGGCGCGAGGAACTGCATCGGCGCCGGATCGGACGCCGTGGCGGCGACGACGATCGAGTATTGCAGCGCGCCGTTCTCCTCCAGCGTGCGCACAAGCTGCGCGACGGTGGAGCGCTTCTGGCCGATGGCGACGTAGATGCAGATCAGCGCCTTCTTGGTATCGCCGGAGGCGTTGTTGACCTTCTGGTTGATGATCGTGTCGATGATCACCGCCGTCTTGCCGGTCTGGCGGTCGCCGATGATCAGCTCCCGCTGGCCGCGGCCGATGGGGATCAGCGAGTCGATCGCCTTCAGGCCGGTCTGCATCGGCTCATGCACCGACTTGCGGGGAATGATCCCCGGCGCCTTCACCTCAACCCGGCTGAACCTTTCGCTCGCGATCGGCCCCTTGCCGTCAATCGGCTGACCGAGCCCGTCAACCACGCGGCCAAGCAGGCCGGGTCCGACGGGAACCTCGACGATCGAGCCGGTGCGGGCGACGGTGTCGCCTTCGCGGATCTGGCGGTCGTCGCCGAAGATCACCACGCCGACATTGTCGGTCTCCAGGTTCAGCGCCATGCCGCGCAGGCCGGCCCCCGGGAACTCGACCATTTCGCCGGCCATGACGTTCTGCAGGCCGAACACGCGGGCGATACCGTCACCGACCGACAGCACCTGTCCGGTTTCGGCGACATTGGCTTCGGTATCGAACGCGGCGATCTGCTTCTTCAAGATCTCCGAGATCTCTGCCGGGCGGATCTCCATACTAGGCGGCTCCCTTCATGGCGTACTGCAGTCTCTGCAGCTGGGATTTCAAACTGGTGTCGTACATGCGGGCGCCGATGCGGATCACGAGGCCGCCCAACAGGTCGGGTTCAATCCGCTCGTCGATGTTGACGTTGCTGTAGCCGGCCTCGATCAGGCGGGCGCGCAACTGCTGGCGCTGCAGGTCGCTGAGAGGGTGGGCGGAGGCGACATGCGCGGTGACGATGCCGCGCCGCTCCGCCACCAGGGCAGCGAAGGCGCTGACGATGTCGCGCAGGGCATTGAGCCGCCGGTTCACCGAAATGACGCCGACGAAGTCGCGCACTTCCTTGCCGAAGCCTTCGTTCCACAGCACCGCCTGGGTGGCGCTGGTGGCGGTCTTCACGTCGATCAGCGGAGAGGCGAGCAGGCGGCGGAAGTCGCTGCTGCCGTCGATCAGCCGCCCGAGATTCTCCATCTGGTAGACGACGGTGTCGAGCACGCGGTTCTCGTCGGAGAGGGCGTAGAGCGCGGCGGCGTAGCGAGCTGCCATCCCGCCGCCGGATGCGATTGTCGTAGCCGCAGACGCCACGTTCGTTTCCATATGTTGGGCCGAGCCGGAGTGGCGCGGGCGAGATGCAGAGGCGGCCCGGTGGACCGGCGCGGCGCGTCTAACATGGGGTTGGAGAGCACGCAACACGCCGCGAGGCGCGGATGTGACGTTTTATCAAATCGGTGGGCGGATATGTGCCGCTGCGGGATCACAGCGCGGCGGCTTGTTCGCCAGGAGGGCGCTCCGCCGGGCATCCGGCGCCGCCGTCAACCGCGGGAAGGTCGCTGACCGCGCGGATCGCGCGTATATTGACAGTGTATACGTGATCCGCGTATAGAACCTCTTCGGCCGTTCCTAAGGCGCCAATGGACCGGGTCATCCTTGATTACGAGTTCGACCAGCCTGGCACCATCTACGTCCGATCGGCCAATGGACCGCAGCAGATCAAGATCGCGGCCGATATCGAAGTGGGCCGGACGCGGGTCGTGTTGCGCGGACTGCACGTCTCAGGGGCGGGGCCGCGTACGACGGGGCCGGCGGCTTTTACGGTGGGCGAAGGAACAACTCAATGTCGATGAACTCCGAATTGAGGGTGCTGCTCGAACGCCCGGGGCCAATCCGGGACGTATCCCGCGCGCCCTTGTCTTCTGACGAGTCGGTTGTCGTGGTGCTGCGCAGGACCGGCCCGCTCGACAAAGCGGTCCCCGTCGCGCGCCGGCTGTTCGCGGCCGGTTTGACGCTGAGGCAGGCGCATACCGCGATCGATCAACTGGCGGCTGCCGGCCGAACCGTCTGCGCGGTCGCGCGCTCGGAAGACCTCCGGCAGTTGTCCGGCGACCTCGCGGCGCTGAATGTCGAACTCCGGCGGCGCCTGTCCGCCTCTGCCGATGCCGCCGACATCGCCGCGATGCGAGCCGATCGGCGGCTTTCGCAGCGGGAATATGCGGAGATGCTGGGAGTGGATGTGCGGACGTTGCAGAACTGGGAGCAAGGCCGCAACCGGCCCGATCCGGCGGCCGTCAGCCTGATGCGGCTGTTCGCCCGGGCGCCCGAGATGGTCGAGGCCATCCTGACGGAACCGGTGGCTTGATCGCGGGCCGAGAGACGGATGGCGTTGCTGATCGCGCGGCGGTGCCCGCTCGACGTCGTGGCCCGGCTTGTCCGCGCCGCCCGGCGCGGCAGGATGCTGGCATGGCTGGCCCGCACAAGCCGGGCCACGACGGTGTGCGGGACGGGTCGCTCCCGTCGCGGACTGGTATAACCCTCGCCGCGATCGCGCACCGCGGCGGACGGGCGGCCAAGTTGCCCCGGTGAGCGACCGCCCGCCCTCCGCCATCGTGCGGTCGATGCTCGATCGCAAGCGCGGCGTGTCGCTGATCTGGGCGATTCCGGTGGTGACCCTGTTCATCGGCGGCTGGCTGGCCTGGCGGACCTGGTCGGAGCGCGGGCCGCTGATCACCATCTCGTTCGAGACCGCCGAGGGGTTGCAGGCGACCCAGTCGCATGTGCGCCACAAGGAAGTCGACATGGGCGTGGTGCAGAAGATCGCGTTGAGCGCCGATCTGAGCCGGGTCGTGGTGACGGTGCGGATGAACAAGGAGGCCGCGCCGCTGCTGACCGACAAGGCGCGCTTCTGGGTGGTGCGCCCGCGCTTCTTCGCCGGATCGATCAGCGGCCTGTCGACGCTGTTCTCGGGGTCCTACATCGATCTGCTGCCCTCGGGCGAGGGCGGCGAGCCGCAAACCGACTTCGTCGGGCTGGAAAATCCCCCTGTCCTGCAATCGGACGTGCCCGGCCGCACCTTCCTGCTCGACGCCAACCGGATCGGCTCGCTTAATCTCGGTTCGCCGATACTGTTCCGCGATCTGGAGGCGGGGGAGATCCTGGGCTGGGACGTGGGCGAAATGGCCCGGAATATCACCGTCCACGCCTTCGTCCGCGCGCCGTTCGACAAGTACGTGCATGACAATTCGCGTTTCTGGAACGCCTCGGGCGCCACGGTCCAGCTTGGCGCCAACGGCCTGCAGTTCCAGGTGGAATCGCTGCGCGCCATCGTCCTGGGCGGGATCGCTTTCGATACGCCCGATGATCCGAAGATCACCGGGGAAAGCCTGCCCAACCGCGCGTTCACGCTTTATCCGAACAAGGAGGCGGCGGATGCGTCGGTGTTCAAGCGCAGCGTGCCGTTCGTCGCCAATTTCACCACCTCGGTGTCCGGCCTCGGGTCCGGCTCGCCGGTGATGCTGCGCGGGCAGAAAATCGGCGAGGTCTCGCGTGTGTCCCTGGTCTACGACCGCGCCGCCGACAATGTCGTGGTGCCGGTGCATTTTACGCTGGAACCCGAGCGGATCGCGATGCTTGACCTTCCGACCGACGGGGATCTCGATTCCAGGATGCGGGAGCTGATCCACCGTGGCCTGCGGGTGAAGCTGGAGAGCGGCAGCATCCTGACCGGCCAGAAACAGTTGGTGATGGACATCTTCCCGGGCGCGGAACCGGCGGTGCTGCGCAAGGACGGCGAGGACTACGTCGTCCCCGTCCTGGGTGGCAGCGCGGATGATGTTGCAACGGCAGCCGCCAATCTGGTCAACCGGCTGAACAGCATCCCGTTCGAAACCATCGGCCAGAACCTGAACCAGACCCTGGCGGGGGTGAACGGACTGGTCAACGACAGGCAGCTCGGGCAGTCGATTGCCGCGTTGCGGGCCACCCTCGCCAGCACCCGGGAGCTGGTGGACAGCCTTAATCGCGACGTCGCGCCAGCGGCCAGGCGCCTGCCGGCGATTTCCGCCGGGCTGGAGGAGGCGGTGAACCGCACCAACAAGCTGATTGGCTCGGTCGAGACCGGTTATGGCGGCGATTCCCGGTTCAGCCGGGATGTGGATCGCCTGATGATGCAGCTTTCCGACGCCTCGCGCTCGATCCGCGTGCTGGCGGATCTGCTGTCGCGCCACCCGGAGGCGCTGATCCGCGGCCGCACCGACCAGGGGCTTCAGTGATGCTGTCGAGGCGCGCGGCTGTGATCCTGCTGGCGGCGGCGCCGGCTGCGTGTTCCTCGCCCAACCCAACCCTGTACGTGCTGGCGCCGGAACCGGGTGCCGTGGTTGCCCACGCGCCGCGGACCATCGACGTCCGGCCGATAGCGCTGGCGCGATACCTGGAGCGTTCGGCGATCGTGCGCTCGTCCGAAGGCTACCGGATGGATGTGCTGGCGAATGACTGGTGGGGCGAGCCGCTGGACTCGATGATGATGCGGGTCCTGGTGCTCGATCTGACCCAGCGGCTGCCGGGCAGCATCGTCTATGGCGACACCGGCGCCATCACGACGCCGCCTGACGCGACGGTGGAGGTCAATGTCCAGCGGTTCGATCTGGATCGTGACGGGGCGGTGCTGCTGGCCGCGCAGGTCGCGATCGAGGGGGGCGCCGCGTCGGCCCGCGGCGTGTCGCAGACGGTGCGGCCGGCGGACGGATCGACGCAGGCGCTGGTCGGGGCGATGAGTTCCGCGACGGCCCGGCTTGCGGATACGATCGCCGCGATGCTCGGCGATGGGGGTGCTCGGCGGAAGTAACCGAGATTATGGACGGTGCCGCTCGTTCTCCTCCCCGCGCCGTCATGGCCCGGCTTGTCCGGCCACCTCTCGCGGCAGGGTGCTGGAACAGGTGGCCCGGACAAGCCGGGCCATGACGGTTAGCCTACTTGGCGCGGTAGCCCTTGTGGCAGGCGCCGCACTGCTCGCCCAACGCCTTGTATTGCACCGCCACCGCATCCGCGTCGCCGGCCTTGGCTGCTTCGGCGAGCTTCGTCGCGGCGGCGCCCGCCGCTGAGGCGATCTTCTCGAACCCGGCGCGGTCGGACCAGATCTCCGGCAGCGCCTTGGTGTCCTCGCCCTTTTCCGAGCCGGCGGGGAACAGCAGCGGGATCGTCGCCGCCCAGCGGGCGATCGCCTTGGCGGGGACCTCCAGCGGCTTGACCTCGCCCTTGGACGTCACGACCGACTTGATGTAGGCGAAGTCGCCGCCCGTCAGGTCCATGCCGACCTGCCGGATGGCGATCGGATCGAGGGCGTCGGCGCGCGCAACACCCAACCCGGCCAGCAGCATGACGGCACCCAGAGCAATCCTGTTTCTCATTGGCCAGAACCTTTCAATTTGTTTCGCGATCCCGCAACGGTTCGGGATCGCCACGAGGATTCGCTAGCAGATTCGGCATCGAGCGGACAGACTGCTCCGCCAGGCAAACAAGGATATCCATGACGGCGATACACTCATTGGCTGTGTTTTGCGGCTCCCGCGTCGGCAACAACCCGGCTTATGCCGAGGCTGGCCGAGTCCTGGGGCGCGGGCTCGCCGAAGCCGGCATCAGGTTGGTGTATGGCGGCGGGCGCATCGGCATCATGGGTGTGGTGGCCGATGCGGTGCTGGCGGCCGGCGGGACGGTCCTGGGGGTGATCCCCGAGTTTTTGACGCAGATGGAGGTCGCGCATGCCGGGGCGACCGAGATGATTGTTACCGACAGCATGCATGCGCGGAAGCAGCGCTTATACGAGGAATCCGATGCGTTTCTGGTGATGCCGGGCGGCCTCGGCACGTTCGATGAAGCTTTTGAGATAATCACCTGGCGGCAGCTTCGGCTGCACGACAAGCCGATTCTTCTGTGCAACGTGGACGGCTGGGCGCGGCCGCTGGTGGCCATGATCGAGCATGCGATCGAGCAGGGCTTCGCCGATCCGGGCTGCCGTCAGCTTTTCGAAGTGTGCGATGGTGTGCCGGCGCTGCTGCGGCGGCTGGGGTCTCTGCCGGCGGGGCGGGGCGGTCCGGGGGATCGCTTCTGAGGTCCGGGTTCGGGCCGCTTCGACTTGGCATACCGCTGGCCTCGCAGGTGCGGGACCGGTGCGGCTAACGCCGGGCGGATCGCGGCTGTCGGTATCGCAGCAGCGGAAAGCAAGATTTAACACGGATTAAGCGGAATTAAGGGCACGGATTGCACGGACGCGGTCCTGGCGCATGAAGCGCCCCGGCCAGCCGTAGTTGCGGTCCAATCCGAGGCATCCTGATGCGGGTAATCCGTGCCTTTATACCAATCCGCGTTGAGTTTGACACAAAGGCCGCCACTGATCGTCATGGCCCGGCTGTCATGTCCGTTTTCAAGAGCCTCGGACGCAAATTCCCCTCCGGATTTTGCCGTTCCGGTTGAATTGTCCGATGCAGGCCTGCACGGAGGAGGGCGGGC
>CAINOE010000202.1 GCA_903851415.1 uncultured Rhodopila sp.
CCCTGGCCTTCCTTCCCTTCCCGGTTTCTCCGGGCCGGAAACGGACATGAGGTCTACCGGGACAATCCGGAACGCCGTCGCGCGGATCGGCCGTCAGGCGGCACATCGGCAAATAGCGACGGATTTCGACCGGCATCGACACATCAATCACCTCCACGCGTTCGCGTGCCCAGCCGAGGCGAAGAGCGCGTTCGACCAGAGCGTACTGCAGTCGTGTCGATTCCTGGTGCCGCTCGACCTGTCGCAGGGTCGATTGCCGGACTTATGTTCCGTTTACATAATGAAAGGCGGGTTGCTGTTCGCTATGGATTAGACGGGTTGGATGGCTCGCGCCGACGACCGATCAAATCAAAAGCACAAAATATAGTGTCCTTGGTACACCATTAACTGAGTTTTATATCTCATTTATTTGAATCTGGTCCTTACTAATCTATGATCAGCAATCGATCTAAACGCAGACGTGATTTCTCTGTTTGCTATGATGCTGTCATTGTTGCCGGCAAAGATGACAGGGTCCATATCAGCGGACTCGTTCTCGTGAGGTTTCAACGGGTGCTTTCCAACCAGTTTCGAAAGAGACTCGCCGTGCGGGCCGGCAAACTGTTGTCAACATAGTTGTGTTTGACACAAGCGGAACCGTGTTTCGACTCCATCAAGAGGCAGAATATGACAAGCTACAGCTGGACGACGGATATAAGTGCGGATTGGGCAGACACGACTGTTAAATGGACCCCGGCCATGGTTCCGAGCGATCCGGCAGCCGATGTCACGATCGATGCCTCGACTACGATTGTCAACGGCTACACGATAGCCATCGCCGCTACCGAAACCGAAATCGTCAACAGCCTGACGATGAACGCCGTCAACAACCTCGCCGGCTCCGAATCGTCGTCCTATACCGCGGCCACGCTTCAACTCTACGGCACCCTGGCCTTCGGGCCCGGCTCGACCGGATTGCTGGGGGGTTCGCCGGCAACACACGTATTTGCCTCCGGCAATGCCGAGATCCTCAATGCCGGCACGCTCAACGGCTTCATCCAATCCGAGGGCAGCCTGCTGCTCACCGGAACTAACGCCATCTCCATAGCCAATTATCTGCAAGCTGCCTTGTCCTCTACTGTAACGATCGACACAAAATCGATCGCCAACATCAACGGCAACGCGCTGTCAAGCGGCAGTTTCGAGGCGCAGGCGGGCGCCGTCCTGAATCTGGGCGGCACGCTCGAGGCGCTGGTCGTCAACATCGCCACGATCGACGGCGCCTGGACGAATCTGGACTTCAACGGACCGAACTCTGTCATCAATGAGTGGAACGGCAGCACCTACGTTCCGGTCGAGACGACCCTGACAAACGTCGGTGGCGGGGGCATCCTGGATGTGTTCAACGGCCGGGATTTCACCACCACACACGCGTTGACCGTCGACGCCGGCACCCCCATGGCCGGCGTCGTCAACTTGCAGGCCGGCACGGTCACCACGGCGGGCCTCGATATAAACGGCGGCATTGTTCAGGGTTATGGAACGATCGTGGGCGGGGTGCAGAATGACGGCACCTTGATGGCGCTCGGCGGCACACTGGATCTCACCGGCAGCCTGACCGGCACCGGCGTTGTTGCATTCGATTACGACGCGCTGGCAGGCGCCAACAGCACCACCGGCGCGACGTTGGAAGTCAACGGCGTCTCGGCCGGCCAGGCGATCGTGATGAACGGTGCGGATACGCTTATACTGAACACCCCGGCCGGGTTTCTCGGGACAATCGGGGCTGCGGTCGGCGATAAAATCGTGCTGCAGGGCGTCACCGCCAAGAGCGCGGTTCTGACGAACGGGACCCTTGTGGTGAGTAACGGCACCCAGACGGTGGCGTCGCTCGGTCTGTCGGGCAGCTATACCGGCGACAGCTTCGTGGTGAACGGATCGACAGTGCAGATCGCGGCGACGGTCGCACCTGCCTCGCCGACGATAAGCGGCACGGCCGCAGGCCAGACAGTGACCGATGCGACGACGATCGCTCCGTTCGCCCATGTTGTTATCGGCGATCTGAACGCCGGTCAGACCGAGACTGCGACGGTGACACTGTCGGCCGCGGCGAACGGGGCGCTGAGCAATCTAGGCGGCGGCAGCTACTCAGCCGCTACTGGCGTCTATACAGTTTCGGGGTCCGCCACGGCGGTCAGCGCGGCATTGGACGCCCTGGTGTTCACGCCGACGGCCCATGAGGTCGCACCGGGTCAGACGGTGATTACCGAATTCACCATCACCGACACTGACACCGCCGCGGCCTCGGCGACCAACAGCGCGACAACCGTCATCGCCACGGCGGCCACTGTCTCGCCGACGATAAGCGGCGCGGCCGCCGGCCAGACGGTGACCGATGCGACGACGATCGCTCCGTTCGCCCATGTTGTTATCGGCGATCTGAATGCCCGTCAGACCGAGACTGTGACGGTAACACTGTCGGCTGCGGCGAACGGGACGCTGAGCAATCCAGGCGGCGGCAGCTACTCAGCCGCTACTGGCGTCTATACAGTTTCGGGGTCCGCCACGGCGGTGAGCGCGGCATTGGATGCCCTGGTGTTCACGCCGGCGGCCCATAAGGTCGCACCGGGTCAGACGGTGACCACCGGGTTCACCATCAGCGACACGGATACCGCCGGAGCCAGCGCCACTGACGGGACGACATCCGTGGCCGCCACAGCGACCGCTGTCACGCCCACGGCGCCGACGGAGTTCTCGATCCTGGACACCACCACCGGAGCGGCCAGTGCCGCCTCCGGGACACCCTATTCCGGGCCGGTTGCAGGGCTGCAATGGGAGTATATCAATATATCGACGGACAACCTGAACGTCACGGCCACGGCGCCGAACGCCTTCATCCACACTGGCTCCGGCGAGGATGCGATCAATGTCGGTCAGGTCAACGGCAACAACGTGCTGGATGGCGGGACAGGCTCCAATTTCCTCGTCGGCGGCACGGGCCAGGATACCTTCTTCGTGGACGATCGCGGACCCGGTTCCGACATCTGGAGCACTGTAGCCAACTTTCACTCCGGCGATGCCGCGACGGTGTGGGGCGTGACCGCAAGTGACTTCAACATGTCCTGGGTGAATGGACAGGGTGCGACCGGTTACACGGGGCTGACGTTGCATGCGACGGCAAGCGGCGTGCCTACTGCGTCGCTGACGCTGGATGGCTTCACCACGGCCGATCTGACCAATGGCAAGCTGTCGGTCACGTTTGGCACGACGGCGGAGACCGATGGAGTCCCCGGCAGCACTTACATGTATATTCACGCCAACTGATCGCAGAACCGGTCGATTGCAAGCCACCCGGGGGCCTCGTTAGAGGGGTCACGGGTGGTTTTGTTTGATCCAGCGCGGCGCAGACCAACCTTTGGCGCTAACTAAACGCGACCATCGCGGGCGGCGCGCGTGGGCGAAGCCGGGCGCGGCTTCGCAGTGGCGGCACACGAGATGAGGGCGCGCTGACCGCGCACACTACGCGCACGACGGTGGAGACCGGCGAGAAGGCGGGCGCGCCATCCGGGCGACGACCGAGCAGACCGCGACGGCCGAGGTGGGCAGATCGATCACCCGCGTTGACGAGGTCCCGGCGGCGATCGCCGCGGCCGTGCAGGGCGTGGCGCAGACCGAGGTTCTCAAACCCGCGAATTTTTCGAAAGTGTTCGAAATCAATGGTGTAGGCTTAAATTGGGTAGTAGGGGCAAAACGCCGGCGCCTGCGACAAACTCGGCATCGCGGTCTGGGAATCCGGGCAGCAGACTAAAGGTGGCGGGGCATGCGCTCGTCGAACCTCTCGACCATTACGTCAGAGCCAAAATCCGGCCCACCTGATTGGCGGCGCTGCCCGGGTTGAGCCGATAAGCCTTCAGGCTGGCATAGAAGTTCCAGATCAGGCCGCGAAGCGGACTGATGCCCAGCAAAGCGGTAGCCGTCTCAGGCCGCGCACCCGTGCCTGTGCCGCCCGCTGCTTGTCGGTAAACATCTCCAGCTTGTGCGCCAGCCGTTCCGCGCGGATCCAGCACAATGCATGCCGTCCGACGTTGAACTGCCCGGCATCGTCGCTCAGCCCCACGGCGTCGCAGAGGAATTTGTGCGATTGAACGCTGCCCCACATTGCACCTTCGGTGGCGACCCGAACCGGATTGGGCGTCACATCCAACGCGGTGAACCCAAGCCGCTCGAGATGCGCCAGCCAGACGGCCTCATCAGCGAAGTCCGTCTGCGGTTCCGCCATCAGGCGGGTGATCGCCGTCGCCGGCAGGGCATGCGTGCGCATGTAGTCGCAGGCCGCGTCGTTGAGCACGTAATCGCTATGCCCGACGCGCAGAACCTCACGGGCTTCGCTGACGAAGCCTTCCTGTTTGTCGGTCAGCAGGCGTTGCACCTGGCGTTTCGAGATCGGCACGCCAACCGATTGCCGCAGCGCCGTCAGCCGCGGCAGCGTCGACTGCCCCTGATGATACTGCATTAGCACGAAGCGGCGGAGTTCGGGGCCGAAATGGCAGTCAATTCTCTCCGGCAACGGGGCCGGGATGGTACGACCATCCGGCGTGACCCGGCGTTCGCGCTGGTAACAGGTGGCGCTGGCTGCGATTATTAGATCCTGCACCAGAAACGGCTCGTGGCCCTTGAGGCGCGAGCCTTCCGGGACCGCTGCGGCTTTCACCACCCGGTCTTCAATGATGACCCGAGGCGTCAGCCTTGGGCTTGCGCAGGATGATGCGGCGTGCCGGCATCAGCGCGCCGCTGGGCACCATGGGTGTGCGCTGAAGTGAGCACCGCGGGCGCAAGTTCTGCAACAGCCGACGAATACGACGACACCACGATCACCGAAGGCACGGCCTATTTCTGGTGAACCGCTGGACAAACAATTCAAACCTATAGCCGATGCGCTGATCCCGACGGGATGCTATGAATGGTTTCTGGGGTCTCAGATTCGGGCAGGAATTCTCCTTCAGCCGCTGCCTAAACTTGCGGCAGTCCCGTGAGCAAGGTTGGGCTATAGCCAGATCTAAATGGACATTTTCGATATGATAGAGTGGCCGACCGCTGGAGATGCAACAGCCATGCCAGTGACCTGTCCGAATTGTGGCAACGGTGACAGCAAACAGACCATTCTCCGCATGCCGTGGCCTGGTGCCTCGACTGGGGGGGGGCAGGCGAGCCTGCTGCGCTGCCCAGCCTGCACCTGTGGCTTCGTCCATCCAGCCGAAACGGCCGATTATGGCGCCGAACCGACGGGTGGCGAAAGCGCCCTAGCCTTCTACCTACAGCAAGGCGCCGGGCTTTGGGGTATTGCTTCCAATCTGTCCGACCTTAGGCGCCCGGCAGGCACCCGTCTTCTGGAAATAGGATGCGGCTTTGGTTTCGGGTTGGATTTCGCGCGGCGTGCCTTGGGCTGGACCGTGCTCGGACTTGATCCCTCGCCCTTCGCAGCCGCTGGCCGCCTGCAACTGGGGCTGCCGATCGAGTCGCGTTACCTTCTGGCCGATGACCCGGACCTTGGTGATCGCTTTGACGTGGTCATGGCCTCGGAGGTGATCGAGCATGTAGCCTCGCCGCCCGCCGTTGTGCGTGCGTTGCGAACCGCCATGCGCAACGCGGGTACTCTCCTACTAACGACGCCGGACGTGGCGGCCGTTGAGCCCGCGACGTCGCCTGGTGTTCTGGTGCCACTGCTATCGGTTGGCTATCATCTTGTCTTGCAGAGCGCAGCCAGCCTTACCGGATTGCTCCGGGACGCCGGTTTCGTGGAAGTCGATGTCCGCCGCGCAGGCGGCGGCCAACTCACGGCTCGCTGCCGGAACGGGCCGGCCACCCGGGAGCCCGGTGCGGCGGTGACCGATCTCGCCCCACGGGAGCAATATCGCCGCTACCTGCATGACGCGGCACAGACCGTGGACCGTGACGGCGATCTATGGTTCGGGCTGACGGCGCGCGCTTATCGGGAAGCCGTCAATGCGGCCGACAGTGCGGCTGCGGATATTGAGTGGGACGCGTTTTCGGCAGCCTGCCGCCGGCGATTCGGGTTTGATCCAGAGGCAGCGGCAATGGCCAACTCCGATACGGCGGAACAGTCGCTGGAGAAGCTGGTCGTTCGCGAACCGCTGTGCCTGGGACCCGTGCTGCTGTTTCGCGCCTTTCACCGCCTGCACGGCGGCGAGCCAAGAACGGCTGTCGAAGGGCTGCTAGCGCATGCCGTCGACGCCAGCAACAGGCTGAGGCAAGCGTTACAAGATATTGGGTCCGACGACGCTGACGCCGAGGATTTGGGTTGGGTCGCAGCCGCGGAGGCGCTTTTATGTGCGGCCGAGCGCGGCGCAAGAGATGTGCCGGAGCGGTTCGCCCTCCTGGGACCGTCTCCAAACGACGCCCTCGTACGACGCGACGGTCACTCACTGCGCACGGAGCACTACCAAAGGCGGATCTTCGTTTCGCTCGTCAACGCGGCCCGGTTCGAGGAGGCCGAGCGTCTGGCGCACGTCGTCGCAGCGACGGAAGCACGCGCGGCGCTGCCTGGAGTTCTTCTGGATGACGATGAACTCGACGTCCTCTTCTGCGCCGCCGCGCGGGAGCTGCAGTGGCCGAAAGGCACGGCGGGCCGTGCGCTTGATCTACTCGGGCAGCTTCGCGCGGCTTGCGAGGCGGCCCGCGCTGCCGGCCGACTCGGATCGGCGGCAACACTGCCGGAACCGGCCCGCGATACGGAAATCCTTGCTTTGGAAATCCTCGGGCGGAGCGGCGAGGCCGATGCTCTGCGGCAAAAACAAGCACGAAAATAAGGCGATACGATAATTGTCAGTCTCAGCCATTAACGTTCTGCGCGGACTTTCGCGGCTTGGCACACGCCTCATCACCTGGGTGATGATGTGGGTGGCTTTCGTCATATCGCACTTCGAAACCAGAGACGTGGTTATCTCAAACGAACGCGGACACAATGCTCTGGAGCCGATCAGACCTCGCGTCGTGATATTTTCTCATTTCGACAGGCATGCCCGGATCCGCGCCCACACCAGGGCTTACATCGATGCCCTTAGTGCCGAGGGTCTCGACGTCGTTTTCGTAAGCAACGCGGCACGGCTAGCGCCGCCGGATCTCGCATGGGTCCGCGAACGGGCGGTACGCATCGTGATACGCCGCAATCTGGGCTACGACTTCGCAGCGTGGCGGGATGCCATGGCCGCATGCGGCCTTCCAGCGACGAATACCAGCCTGCTCCTCCTTGCCAATGATAGCGTGTATGGACCATTGTATCCTCTCCGAACGGTTTTGAGCCGGATAGATTTCAATGAGGCGGATGTTTGGGGCGCGACTGATAGTTGGCAGCACCGCTTCCATCTCCAGTCTTTCTTCTTAGCCTTTGGACCGAAAGCATTCGGCCATGAGGCATTTGGAGTGTTCTGGCGCTCGATTCGCAATGTTCGGTCGAAAGCCTGGGTGATAAGCCGCTATGAGATGGGCTTATCGCGAGCGCTGATTGACGCGGGTTTATGCTGCAAAGCGATATGGCCCTATGCGGAGATGATCAAGGTGCTGCGTAAAACGGTAGCTGAGCATGATAACCGTGATCGCACGGTAGAGGCCGGATCCGCGTCGCAGATGGCGCCGGAGCGGGCAAACAACCGGCTCGATCCCGACAATCCGTTCGCTCAGGCGGGGCGGCTCAACGCGGAACGCCTTCTTCGCATTGCATACCGCCGCGTGCCGCTAAATCCGACGGCAGACCTTTGGCGGGTGCTCATTGAGCAAGGATTTCCATTCATCAAGCGCGAACTGTTGCGGGACAATCCATCTCGGGTTCCAGATGTTGCTACTTGGTCTTCGGTGATCGACGAAATTCATGGTTATCGTACAGACATTATTCTTTCTGATCTCGAGAATTCCCTCAAGAACCTTACTCCTTGAGCGATAGTACCCGAGTTGTTTTGGAGAATCTCGTCTAACCCATCGTATTCACGCTGACGGGGCGAGTGCCTGACGATGCGCTCACATAACAGTATAGGCAATATTTCTCCCCGTTCGGCCCGGCCGAGGTTCAGGCCCTATCTGGCAGGCAGCGCGCGCGCCACAGGGGGCACTCTATCGTTTGACGATATTGTTGCGTTCCTCCATCGCCAGGAATGAACCGTTGGCGAGATATTCCGTCTGCGCCGCAATCTGCCCGGTCTTGGCCAGCAGCAGGCCGATCCGGATGGGCGGGACGGCGCGGGCAATGCGTGGCGCGGCGAGAGTGGCGGCACCGAGCAACGCCTCACGCCGAAAGACAAGCCTCGTCATTCCCGTTCACCTCCGGTTAGCGGTGCCTCCGCTTCGCCTGTGCAGCCATCCTTACCGAGGCGTTCGCCGCGCCGTATTGCTGGTAACCGCCCACCCGCTGCACGATCTCAAAGAAGAACCGGTCATCGAACGGATCCGTATAGGCGTGCAGGAAGTCGCCGGCATCGTCGCGGTCGAACAAGACATTGTGCGCCCGCAGCATGTCAACATGAGCATCTGCCAGGCCCCACTTAGCCGCGATGTCCTCGTAATAGTTCCCGGGGATCGGCAGGAACCTCGCCCCGCGGGCGACAAGCTGGCGGATGGTGTGCTGGATGTCCGCACTCGCCATGGCGATGTGCTGCACGCCGGCGCCGGCGAACGTGGTCAGGAAGCGGCCCGTGGTAGTCTCCCGGCTTTCGGAAATATTCAGCGGCAGCCTGATGGTCCGCTTCGGGCTGGTCATGGTCCGGCTTTGGATCAGCCCCATCGTATCGGGAATTTCCCAGAGCGGCTCCGGCAGGAAGCCGAACAGCGCGCGGTAGAACAGCACGAAGCTGTCCATGCGGCCCATCTGCAGCGCCTGCGCCACATGATCGACCTCGGTCAGCAGCGGCTCGGGCGCGGCTCCCTCGAACAACTGGAAATCGACGTCGTAGATCGTCGAGCCGTCCCGTGTCGGCTCAACCAGATACAGCAGCGTGCCATCCGGCGCCCGCACCGCTGGGATCTCGCGTTCGCCGCGGCCGACGGGTTCCCGCCATTCGGGGCAGAGCAACGCGTCGGCGCGCTTCACAGCCTGCCGGGCATCGTCCACCCGGAAAGCCATGGCGCAAACGGATGGGCCGTGGAACTGGAAATGCTCCGCCGCGGCGCTGTCCTGCTCGCTGTTCAGAATCAGGTTGATCCTGCCCTGGCGAAACAGATCGACGGATTTGGAGCGGTGGCGGCCGGCGTAGTGGAACCCCAGACCGCGCAGGGTTTCGCTGAGGCGGCGTCCGGACTGGTCATCGACAGCGAATTCCAGGAACTCGATGCCGTCATAGGTCGGGACTGCGGGCAGGGCGGTCGCGCCGGCTTCGCCTTCGACCAGCACCAGAGAGCGCAATCCGTCGCGCGCCATCAGCCGGGCGGGCGCGGATCGGAACTCGTCGTTGAAGATTTCGAGGGAAAGCGGGCCGCGATAGCCGGCGGCAATCAGGTCGCGGGTGAACGCGGCGACGGGCAACTGGCCCTGGCCGGGGAAGTTGCGGAAATGCCGGCTCCAGGACAGCACGTCCATCGACAGCTTGGGCGCGTCGGCCAACTGCGCAAAGAAGATCTTCTCCGCCGGGACGATCGACAGGTCCGACAGGTCGTCGCCGAGGGCCAGGGTGTGGAAGCTGTCGAGGATAAGGCCCAGCGCCGGATGATCGGTGGCCTCGATCACCGTCCAGGCGTGTTTCCAGGTGTTGATGTGATGGCCCCAGGCCAGCGCCTCGAACCCGACGCGCAGGCCCCGCTTTGCCGCGCGTTCCGCCATCTCGGCCAAATCGGCTGCGGCACGTGCATCGTCGTCGATCGCCGCGGGCGAGACATTGCTGCAGACCAACAGCAGTTCGGCGCCGAGTTCCTGCATCACGTCGAACTTGCGCTCGGCCCGGTCCATGTTGCGGGCGCGCTGCGGCTCCGGCATCGCCTCGAAATCGCGGAACGGCTGAAAGCAGGTGATGGCCAGGCCGAGGCTTTCCGCCAGGTACCGCACGTCCTGAGGAGTACCGTCGAACGTCAGAAGATCGTTTTCGAAGATCTCGACCCCGTCGAAGCCGATGGCGGCGGCGGCCTCCAGCTTTTCGGCGAGCGCGCCGCTGAGGGAGACGGTGGCGATCGACTTCGGCAAGGGCGCGATGAGGTCGGGCATCGGAACTCCATGGACACCGTCGGCCGCATTATCGACCGCTATGACCGCGGGACGCAATCAGGGAGACGATGATGCCCTTCCGCGTCATGGCCCGGCTTTTCCGGGCCACCCGGCCAAGCACGTGCGGCGATGGGTGGCCCGGACGAGTCAGGCCATGACGAGGAGCGTGTCCTAAGCGGCCACGCTCTCCAACTCCGCCGCCAAAGCGGCTCGCAACCTCTGCAACGGCCCATCCCACGCGCCTGGCTTCTGCTGCCGGAACAGCCGGACGGTGGGGTACCAAGGGCTGTCCTCCCGCTCCAGCAGCCAGCGCCAATCGGCGGCCTTGGGGATCAGAATCCATGCCGGCTTGCCCATGGCGCCGGCCAGATGACCCATCGAGGTATCGACCGTGATCACCAGATCCAGGTTCTCGATCAGCGCCGCCGTCTCGCCGAAATCCGCCAGATCGCCGCTGAGATCAGTCATTCCGGGAAACAGCGCCAGGCTGGGGATATCCCGCGCCGGGATCGGCTTCTGCAGGGACACGAACGCCGACGCGCCGGCCGAACCCAGCGCCGCCAGTTGCGCCAGCGCCATCGACCGCCGGCGGTCGTTCGGATGCGTCGGCCGCCCGGTCCATGCCAGCCCGATCCGCCTGACGCCGCGCGGCAACGACGCATCCAACCGCTCCCGCCAATACGCGACGCGCCCCGGTTCGGCTTTGATATACGGTATCCCGGAGGGGATGCTGTCCAGCCTTGTGTGGAACAAGTAGGGCAGGCTGGACAGCCGGCAATGCACCGCGTGGCCGGGCACATCCGTCCAGCGGTGGCAATACCGCGCCACGCCCGGGATGTTGGCCAGAAGCGGCGCCATCTCCGCGCTGCATCCGACGATCAGCTCCTGGCAGCGTTCGGCCGCCATGGGGATGTACCGCGCGAACTGGATCGTATCGCCATAGCCCTGGTCGCCCACCAGCAGCAGCCGTCCGTTCGGGATCCGCATGCCGTTCCAGGCCGCCGAGGTCATCGCCGGCATGGTCGCCTTGCCCGCCTCGGTCAGGTTGCGCCATTCATATTCCATCCAGCCCGGATCGAAATCGCCCGCGGCCAGCAGCGTCTGCGCCAGCGCTAGGTGGCCGTCGGCATGGTCGTGCTTCAACCCGATGGCCCGCAGCAGGCAGGCGGTGGCGCGCTCGCGGTCATCGACATCGACGAAAATGAGTGACAGATTGACCAGATGCTCGGGATTGTTCGGGTCGAGCCGGATGGATTCCTGCCCGGCGGCGAGCGCCTCATCCATCAGATAGGTGGCGCGGCAGAGGGAGCTCAGATGCGCATACCAGGTCGCATTGCCCGGACGCAGCTCTATCGCCTTGCGCAACAGCACGACGGCGCCATCCGGGTTGCCCGCCATGCCCGCGACGATGCCCTGAAGCGCCAGCGCCGCGGGATGATCGGGCGACGCGGCGAGCACGTCGGCGCAGATGCCGTTGGCCTCATGCAGGCGCTTCGCCTGTGCCGCCGCCTGGGCGCGCGCCAGCGCCTGTTCGGCGGTTTCGCCGCTGCCGGTGACGACAGCGGGCGCCGGCTGGGTTTTTGCCGGCTCGCCCGATGATTGCTTCGGTAGATTGGTTGCGCTCATGCGACGGTATTTGCCCTGCCAGTACGGTCCACCGCAAGTGTATCCGCAGACAATTGTCGGCAGCGTGGGAAGGCCGCTGCCGCGCCGGAGCAAATCTTGACGGCGGCATTGGATTGGGCCTAAACCGCGCTCCCTGGATGGCGGGCGTAGCTCAGTTGGTAGAGCGCCAGGTTGTGGTCTTGGATGCCGTGGGTTCGAGTCCCATCGCTCGCCCCATCTTTCCTCAATGACGGCGCATTCGATCGCGGGGCTTGTGTTGGCCGGCGGCCGGGCGCGCCGCATGGGTGGCGCGGACAAGGCGCTGCTGACCGTGGGCGGCCGCAGCATGCTGGCTGCGGTGATTGCGGCGCTCGATCTGCCGATGATGGCGATCAGCGCGAACGGCGACCCGGCGCGGTTCGACGGCTTCGGGCTGCCGGTCCTGCCGGATGGCATGTTCGCGGATCAGGGGCCGCTGGCGGGAATCCTGGCGGGTCTGGAGTGGGCGGCCGGCCTCGGACTATCCGCACTGCTGACCGCCCCCTGCGACACGCCGCTGCTTCCGGCGGGTCTGGCCGATCGGCTGTGGCCACCGCCATGCGGGGTTTCCAGCGGGGGAAGACTGCACCATCTGGTCGCGTCGTGGCCCGTCTTCTGTGCCAGTGAGTTGCGCGCGGCGCTGTCCGGTCCGGGGAGCCGCAGTGTCGGGCGGTTCGCCGAACGCATCGGCATGCGCTACGCCGAGTTTCCGGCCGAACCGGTCGATCCGTTCGCCAACGTCAATACACCCGAGGACCTTGCGCGGGTTCGGTTCAGCGATTCTCCAGGGTAGGACCCGGGCGATTGGCGCGGAACCGCTTCTGCTGATACACGCCCGCGCCATGGCCATCAAACGATCCGACCGCACCTTCGACCTGCTTGGCCGCCTCTGGCGAGAGCACCTGATCCACCACAAGCCCCGCCTGCTCCTGGTTTTGGTTCTCACCCTGCTGATGGCCGGCACCACAGCGCTCTATCCCGTCGTCATCAACCACGCCTTCGACATGTTCACCAACCATGACCGCCGGATCCTCTACCAGATCCCCGTTCTCGTTGTTGTCGTCACCGGCTTGAAGTCACTGGCGCAGTATTTCCAGAGCGTGCAGGTGCAGCAGGTTGTCCTGCTGGTGATCCGCGAGCTTCAGGGCCGCATGTTCGCGCATTTGACCCGGGCCGATCTCGCCCGGCTGGAGCGCGAGGCGCCGGCCCAGCTCGCCGCGCATTTCACCACCGATGCCGCGACGATCCGCGAGGCGCTGACCCGGGCGGTCAACGGGGTCGCGGATGTCGTCACGGTCATCGGCCTTGTCGGCAGCATGATCTATCTGAACTGGCTGCTCTCGCTGATCGCCGCTGCCCTGTATCCGCTGGCGGTGATGCCGATCGAGCGGATTGGCCGGCGGGTGCGCAAGGCGTCCGGCGGGATGCAGGAAAGCGTCGGCGAAACCGCCGCGCTGCTGAACGAGAGTTTTGCGCAAGCCCGCACCGTCCGCGCCTACCGGCTGGAAGCGAGCGAGAGCCGCCGTGCCGAGGCCGCCTTCCTGAAGCTGTACAAGTCGCTGCTGCGGATGACCAAGAGCCGGTCCCGCGTCGAGCCCGTGCTGGAGGTTCTCGGCGGCGCCGCGGTGGCGGCGGTCATTGGCTTCGAGGGCTGGCGCGCGGCGGTCAGCGACCACGCCCTGGGCGACTTCACCGGTTTCGTGGCGGCTCTGCTGATCGCCGCGCGTCCGCTGCGTGCGCTCGGCTCGCTGAACGCGGCCTTGCAGGAGGGGCTGGCCGGGATGGTGCGGGTGTTTTCCATCATCGACGAGAAGGCGACGATCGCGGATGGTCCCGATGCGATTCCGCTGCCTCCTGGCCGCGGCCATGTCGTGTTCGACGATGTGCGCTTTGTCTATCCGGACGGACGGGAAGGATTGCGCGGGCTGTCGTTCGAGGCGCTGCCCGGGACCACGGTGGCGCTGGTGGGGCCGTCCGGCGGCGGCAAATCGACCGCCCTGGCGATGATCCCGCGGCTGCAGGACGCGAGCGGCGGCGCGGTCCGCATCGACGGCGCCGATGTACGGTCCGTCACGCTGGCGAGCCTGCGGGATTCGATCGCCTATGTCGGGCAGGATGCGCTGTTGTTCGACGATACGGTGGCTGCGAATATCGCCATGGGCCGTCCGGGCGCGGCTCAGGAGGAAATCGAGGCCGCCGCCGAGGCTGCCGCCGCTGCCGGGTTTATCGCCGCCCTGCCGCTGGCGTACGACACGGTGGTGGGACCCGGCGGCCAGCGCCTGTCCGGCGGACAGCGGCAACGCGTCGCGCTGGCCCGGGCGCTGCTGCGCAATCCGCGGATATTGCTGCTCGATGAGGCGACGAGTGCGCTGGACACCGAAAGCGAGGCGGCGGTTCAGGTGGCCCTGGCAACGCTGCGCAAGGGGCGCACGACGATCGTCATCGCGCACCGGCTATCGACGGTGCGGGACGCCGATTTGGTCGTGGCCCTGGCGGACGGGCGGGCGGAAGAGAGCGGGACGCACGCCGAGCTTATGGAGCAGGATGGGCTGTATGCGCGCCTGGTGCGGAGCCAGAGTCTGTGACGATTCCATGATCCGGAAACGTTATGTTGGCCAATCCGGGCGATGACGACTATCGCGACGCCCGGAATTCCCGAATGTTTTCCGAGCCAGCCGACAAACCCGGAGTGCGCGCCCCCGTCTGCTCCGCCGCCATCCCCGGGAACGCCGTCCGGGCCGTGCCGGAGGCCAGATCGGCCGCGGCGACGGTCAGCGCCTCAATCCGCGCCATCTTCTTCCAACGCTCCTCCTGCGGCAGGTCCTTCAGACCGGCTGTGAACTCGTCGGCGACCATCGTCATCGCCTGCGCCCAGGCGGATTGCCGCTGCTGCGCGGGGGTCCGGGTGGCGGCTGCCGGAGCCTCGGGTGCCGCAGCAGCCACCGCCACCGGTTCGGCAACCTTCGCCGGTTCGGCGGCCGGAGCCGGTTCCGCCTTCGGCTGCGCCCTGGCCACGGGGGCGGTCGCCGGCGCGATCGCGGCTTGCACGCGGGCCTTGGCCTCCTGCACCATCCGCTGCGCTTCGGCGATTGCGGCATCGACGGCATCCCCGGTCTCGACGGCCTTGTCTGTCCGGCGTTCCTGTTCCAGCACGGCGCGGTTGCGCGCGGAAGCGCGGTCCAGGCTGACGGCGTTGCCGCGCAACCGCAGCCCCAGCAGCATGCTGATCTCCTCATACATCGAGAGACTGAGCGAACTCAGCGCGGCGATGTCGAAAGCGATGATCTTTGCCACGGTGAACAGGTTGAGATCGTTGGCGACGCCGAACGCCGTCACCGTCTGCGCCGCCGCGATCCGGGCGAGGCGGATGTCGCCTTCGGTAGCCCAGAGGAACATCGGCGTCAGCAGGGCGATGACGAGGTTGACCAGGTTGGTCTCGAGGGAGGCGGGCTGGGGTGCGGACATGGGCGTTCTCGGGATGCGGTTGATCACTTCTACCTTGGGTTGCGGATGCTTGTCAAGAATAATTGCCTAGTTCTGGCTTGGGTTGTGGGATTGTGTTCCTGGAAGATGTTAGGTGACGGGCGCTTTGTCGGGGATCATGGATCGATGGGGTTCGGCCTTCGCGGCGGCGATCTTGGTCCCCCGGCCGCACGATACCGCCAATGCCGCCGCTGCGTTCAATTTGCGCTCAGACATCGGAATGATATACCGTGCCGATCGGACAGATGCCGAAGCGCTAACCCGTCAGGGAGACGGACGACGCATCGAAGGCGGACCTTCCGGGTTGTATATCGTCCCGCCGGCCGATCGGACCACGGCCACGGGCAAGCGGACCCCCGCCATTATCCGGTTCGATATCGCTCTGTTGGCGCGGGAGGATTGGGCCGCGAAACGGCGCGGTGTCAGCCGTTCGGCCCGGGTAGCGTTCACGTTCACCATGCGCTGGATGAGGAGTAACAGGCGTGACCGTCGACGAGAACCACAATGAGCGGGTCAAGCTGTTCGGCACGCTACTGAACACCATGGCAAGCTCCTCCTTCACCATCGGCGTGATCGCGCCGATTGCCGCCGCGCTGTTCTATCAGACGCCGGGATTGCAACCATTGAAGGTGCTTCTCGGCGCGGTTATCTGGACAATCATCATCGGCCTGCTGCATCTTTCCGCGCAGTCCGTGCTAAAGGGGCTTCTGAAATGACCGCATTCGATTGGCTTTACCTCGTGGTGTTCCCCCCCCTCATCGGTGGGTTCGCGCTGATTGCGCCTTGGCTGGCACGGCGGTTCATCCCATGACGGGCGAAGGCCGGACCTGAAAGCCATAGACCCCCCGCCGCCGAACCGGGGGATCGCCCCCCGGGGCGCTGCATGACCCTGACGTGCCCTATGTGATCACCGTCCGGCAAGACGGATGCGGAGCCCACATTGGTATGTGACTCGGGCAGGCTGCGCCAACTGTCGTGGCGGCCGGTCGGGAAAAGTCGTGGATGGCCGGACTAGATCCGGCCATGACACAACTGTAACGGCCTTGATCGGCCTTGGCCGGAACGCGCCCGGTTAACGCCTAAGCCGCAAGTGGAAACCAGACACAGATCGCTCCGTCCGTCACCGGCGGCTTTGCCCGTTCAGACACTACCGCGATGCCCGGACGAAGGGCTTCGAGCAGTAAGGTGCCGGTATCGGCTATCCTGATTCCGACGTCAACGTTGCATATACTGCCTTGTATCTAATACGCGATGACGCTATTGGGCTGCGGGGGCCCTGAAGGCCGAGGTGCAAGCGCAAGCGGAACGCCAAGGCTGGTGCACGATAATCGAATCAACGGCAATGGTAAGGCCGGCAAATCTATCCAAAGGAGCAACAGTAAGGACGTTTCTACTGCAAAAGTAGAGATCGAGCACGGTAAGCGGGACATGTGCGGGGTCAAGCAGGAATGTGCGGGGGGCAACCTGTTGGAGCAGACACTGGCTGCCGACAGGCATGCCGAGGCCGGCCGCCAGCGCGAACAGCAGACAGAGACTAACGGACCGAGGATGCAGCCATGAAGGCCCGCTACTTGCTGGTGGCGCTGCTATGGGCCGCACCGGCAGCCGCCCAGACGTTTGCCGGGGTTCCCTTAAAGCCGACAACGTTCACGAGGGTCTCTGAATCGTTGTCCGATCTGCTGAACGCCGGCTGGAAGGTGATCGGGGTCGGCGGCGCGGGAGACGAAATCGTGCTGCTGCAAAACTCAACGAAGGTAATACGTTGTGATCTGCTGGCGTTAGACGAGCCCGGGCGTAACCTCAGCTCGGTTACGGAAGTCGGGTCTATCTGCAACCACCTTAATTGACGCGTACGGCGCGGTCCTCGGGGCCGCGCCCCCATGACGACCGGCCATGCTGACAGGGGTGTCCCCGGGGGTCGGGGGTAAAGTCGTGGATGGCCGGACTAAATCCGGCCATGACACAACTGGAACGGCCGCGGCCGGAGCCGCCACACCGGTCGGGACGCGAGAGCCGTCCTATTTTGAATCCCGCCGCCCGGCGACCGGAAGCTTCGGCGGCTTGGCGGGTTTTTCCGGACCCCAGAGATGGCTGTAGTAGCTGTCCGCAAGGTGAAGCGCCGCCACCGGGTTGTGGCCGAGCACGCGGTCCTTGGTGATCAGCACCGTGCTCAGGCCCTTGGCGTATTTGAAGAACAGGCTGTCGTGGCCGATGCACAGGCCCATCACGACATTGAACTCGCAGCCATGCGCATTCAGCAGTTCGGCCTGGGAGACGGGGTTACACAGCGGCTCGAAGCCGCCCGGCTTGATCTTCTCGTCATCCCGCAGGCCGATCTCCTCCTTGGGGATGTTGCCGTTCTTGCAGGCGACGGAAACGACCTCGAAGCCGTGGCTTTCCAGGATGCCGGACAATACGTAGGCGTGGTCCACGAAGCTGATGCAGTTGGCAATGCCGATCTTGCGGAAGCCCATCTTTTTGGAGAATTGGACGATTTCCTCGACGCGGGTCCATTTGCAGTAGCCTTCGGACTCGACCCGGGCGGCTTCCTGCGCGATCCGGTGAGTCTCCGGATCGTCGTACAGCGCCCTGGCGGCCGCCTGGGTTTCCGGATCGACCTGGCTCGGGCAGAAGCCCGGGCCGGTGGTCTCGGCCTCTCCCACGCGGCAGGCGCGCACCGTGGAGGGGCAATAGGCGCATGCCGGGTCTTCATAGTCCATGCTTCGGTCCCTTTCGCGTGATGCGGGCATCGTTGCGCCGCGCGGCATCCTGACATTGATCCAGATCAAAACAGCCCTACTCGCCGCCGGCCAGGCCGAGGCTCTGGAGATACAGCAGCACGCCCGCCTCCAGCAGATCCTCCGCCGGCATCGGCAGCTTGCGGCGGGCGGGCACCGCGCGGACGAACAGCGAGGCGATGCCGTGCGCCATCGCCCAAATGTGCAGCGCCATCATCAGCGCCGGCGGGCGGCGGGCCTTCGGGACCATCGCGGCGACCTGCTCCGCGGCGTCTCTCAGTACTGCGAATGCCCGGTCGCTCGCGGCCTGCAAGTCCGGGTGCGCCTCGGCCGCGAGGCTGGAATCGAACATTGCGGCGTAATAGGCCGGTTCCTCGCGGGCGAACGCGAGGTAGGCGCGTCCGACGTCCTCAAACGCCCGCACCTTTTCGGGACGCCCCTCGTTCCAGGCCTTGGCCAGCCGGGTGGCGAAGCGGTCGAATCCGCGCACGGCGACCTCAGCGAGCAACGCGTCTGCATCGCGGAAGTGGCGGTACGGTGCGGCGGGACTGACTCCGGCCAGCCGGGCGGCTTCGGCGATGGTGAAGCCGGCGGGTCCCTTGGCGCCGATCAGCTCCAATGCCGCGTCGATCAGGGCTTCCCGCAGGTTGCCGTGGTGATATCCGCGGCGCCCTGAACCGCCATCGGAGGGTCCGGACCAACTCATGTTATGGGTATTTACATGACTTCGCCGTTCGCTCCAACGGCGCCGCCCGGCAAAAAAGCTCGGCCGCCGAAACGGCCGAGCAAGTCAGGTCCGGGTTGGAAAGCGGGATCGCAGACGATCCCACCGGCCGATGCGTGTGTTGGGGCACCAGCGGCCGGTGACACATGGTTACAGGGGTCTGCGTGATCCGTGTGTGATCTGGTTCACATATGGCGGATAATGTGGCGAATCACCGATGTTGCGGTCCGCCATCGCGACAGGTAGGTTCCGCGCCCGACTCTGGAGTAACTGCCACATGATCAGGACGCTATTCTGGCTCCTGGACGAGCTGCTGAGCCTGTATATCTGGGCCGTCATCCTGGCCGCGCTTTTCAGCATGCTTGCGTCTTTCGGCGTCCTCGATACCCGCAACCGCGTGGTCTGGAGCATCGGCGACTTCCTGTATCGCCTGACCGAGCCGGCGTTGCGGCCGATCCGCAACATGTTGCCAAATTTCGGCAGCATCGACATCAGTCCGCTGATTGTCCTGCTGCTGTTGCAGGCGACCCGCATGCTGCTTTCGAGCGTCTACGAATCGATCATCCTCGGCAGTTTGCGACCGCTGTTTTGACCGCGTTCTGGCGCATCCTGCCTGATGGCGTCAGCGTCGCCGTGAAAGTCCAGCCGAAGTCCCGGCGGCCGGGAATCCAGGGGCGGTCGGCATCCGCCCGCGGCCCCTGCCTGCGCATCGGCGTCACCGAGGCGGCGGAAGACGGCCGCGCCAATCGCGCCGCGTGCTCGGTGCTGGCGGATGCGCTGGACGTTCCGGCCTCGGCCGTCGCGGTGACGCTTGGGCAGACCAGCCGCGACAAGACGCTTCACGTCGCCGGCGATGGTTCATCCCTTTCGGCACGACTGGACTCGCTGTGACGGCCCGGGTGATCGACGGCAAGTCGCTGGCTGCCGCCTTGCGCGCGGAGGTCGGCCGCAAGGTCGCCGCCACCGGTTTCACGCCCGGGCTGGCGGTTGTTCTCGTCGGCGAGGACCCCGCGAGCAGCGTCTATGTGCGCACCAAGGACCGCGCCGCGCGGGAAGCGGGCATCGACGCCCGGACCATTCGCCTGCCGGCGGACACCTCGCAGGACGCGTTGCTGGCGACCATTGCCGGGTTGAACGACGATCCGGCGATCGACGGGATCCTGGTGCAGTTGCCTCTGCCGCGCGGGATCGACCAACGGGTAGTGATCGAGGCGATCGATCCGGCCAAGGACGTCGATGGCTTCCATCCGGTGAATGTCGGCTATCTGGCGGACGGACGGCCGAACCTGGTGCCGTGCACGCCGCTGGGCGTGATGAAGATGCTGCGCCATGCCGGCGTCACCCTCTCCGGCGCCCGAGCCCTCGTCCTCGGCCGATCGGCTATTGTCGGGAGGCCGATGGGGGCGCTGCTGCTGGCGGCGGATGCGACGGTGACGATCGCGCACTCCCGGACGCTCGACCTGGCAGGGGAGTGCCGCCGGGCCGATATCCTGGTGGCGGCGGTCGGACGGGTGGAGATGGTGACGGCCGATTGGATCAAGCCGGGGGCGACGGTGATCGATGTCGGCATCAACCGGCTGCCGGACGGGCGGCTTGCCGGCGATGTAGCGTTCGAGCAGGCGGCGGCGGTGGCCGGGGCGATTACGCCCGTGCCAGGAGGCGTGGGGCCGATGACGGTGGCGTGTCTGCTGGAGAATACGCTGACTGCCGCGTCGAGACGGCGCGCGGGTTGATGGCGGTTGCGCGGCGTGGACCGACCTCAGCCGGGAACGCTGGAACCTGCCACGCGGTCTAGGAAAGCCACTCCACCGGCACGTTCAAGGCATGAGCGAGCTTCGCGATGGTCTCCGGGGTTCCCGGACGGCGCCCGCTTTCAAGATCGGAGATATATCCCTGGCCGATACCGGTTTTGAAAGCCAAATGCAGTTGCGTCTCGTCACGCCAGTTGCGGATGGCTTTCAGCCGGCTCTCACCGCGAAGCATCGCAGCGCTGACCTCCGCAGGCAGCACGATACCGCCAGCAGCCAGTTCAGCCTTTCGGGCATCGTAGATGGCGGCATCATCGGCGTATTCGGCATCCTCGGTTGCATCATCGGCGCGGGCGCGGAGTGCTTCGCCGCGGAGAGCTTCAATGTGCAGCGGCGCAGCGATCTGCGGGAGGCGATGAACTCGCCGCGTCAGCGCGAACGGATCGAACGGGCGCGCCCGCTGACCGCCGCCGCCTGAGTCCCGCCGCCGGGTGTCGATCCCAACGGATGTGTTTGGGCGCAAATCCGGCCGCAAACATGACGGTCAAGCATTTGTGCGATCGTGTCCGGGCAAGAACGCGCCGCTGAAGAAAATCTCTATTGCGACAATGGCTTGGAATTGCCCTGATGGCGGATGGGGTGGGATTCGAACCCACGGTACGCTTACACGTACGGCGGTTTTCAAGACCGCTGCCTTAAACCGCTCGGCCACCCATCCGTTAGCCCCCGTCACTAGCGCGTCACTACCCTCTTGCTCAAGCGTTGACGAGAATGATGGCACTCTATTGTCTGCGGCTTCCGGCTCCCTTGCTCCAAAGCCATGCTGAATGAATCTCCGGACCGGCATGGCGGTTTCCGCAGCGCTTCTGCTGCCGGCCGCCGTTTCGCAGGCGCAGCCAGCCCCGGATACGGCCACCATCTGGACGCTGCAGGATGAAAACTCATCCATCGGCGCAACCGATCCGACGGATCGGTTTTATGTCAACGGATTGCGGCTCGGGTGGACCTCGCCGACAACCGGTGTTCCGGACTTTCTGCAAACCGTCGGGCGCGCGCTATGGGGCGATGGCCAGCGCCGTATCGGGTTCAATCTTTCGCAACAGATCTATACCCCCGCCGACACCTCCCTCGTCATACCCAACCCGCACGATCGCCCCTACGCTGGCCTGCTGCTGGGCAACCTCTCCCTGCTGAGTGACACCGCGGATAGCCGGAGCGTGCTGACGGTCAGCCTTGGCGTCGTCGGCCCCGCCTCGGGCGCCGAGCAATTGCAGAACGGCTTCCATGACCTCATCGGCCAGAGCCACCCGGCGGGCTGGAACAGTCAGATTCAGAACGCCCCGGCGTTCGAGGTCTTGCACGAGCGAACCTGGCGCCTGCCGCTGGGAACCGCCGGCGGGTTCGAAACCGACGTGCTCCCGTCCTTGACCGCCGGAATTGGGACCGTGCGCACGTACCTGCAGGCGGGCGTGTCGCTGCGTTTCGGCCAGGGGTTGCAATCCGATTTTGGCGTGCCTCGGGTGCGCCCGGGACTAAGCGGCGGCGACGCTTTCACCCCGACCAGTCCATTCGCGTGGTATGTGTTCGCCGCGGTGGACGGTCAGGCTGTCGCCTATGACATTCTGCTGGAAAACAGCCCGTTCCGCGGCGGCCCGCATGTCTCGACCGTGTGGGATGTGGCGGAGTTCCAGGGCGGCTTTGCCATCATGACGCACGGGATGCGCCTGACATTCTCCTATGTTGCGCAGACGCACGAGTTCAATGGCCAGATCGGCGGTCTGCACCAGTTCGGTTCGGCGGCAATTTCCGTCCGGTTTTGAGCCATGTCCGGCCAGGCGCGGGTGGCCGGGATCACTCCCCGGCCAGCCGTGCAGCCATCAGCGGGGCCGCGTGCCGCATCAGACCCGAAATGCTGCCGGTCGAGTCGATCGCCAGTAGCGCATTCGCCAGCGTTGCGGCCCGCTCCGCGCCCAGCACGGCATCGGTCAGCCCGGCGAACTTACCGCGCAATTCGGCCTCGGACAGGAAGTTCCCCGGTTCGCCCTTCGGAACGACGACCTTCTGCTCAAACCGCCGGCCGCGCGCCTCGATCGTCAGTTTGCCTGACATGTTGGTGGGGAATTCGGCCTCGATTTCCGGATCGAACACGCACTCTATCTTTGGCAGCAGAGAGCGCACCGTCGGGTCAGCCAGGAGCTGGTAGCTGTCCCAGCCCATCGCGCCGGTCGCCAGCGCCACGGAGATCACGAACGGTCCGCTGAACTGGCCGTCCACCACGTTGCGCGGGTTTTGCTTCTTGTCAGCCGGCGCGCCGATCAGCAGCATGCCTGACTTTGACAGGCCGAGGCGAACGGATTCAATCTCGGCAACCTGGAGATCGTGGGCCTCCCGCAGGGCCAGGGCGGCATCGATGCCGGCATGGCCGTAGCGGCAGGACGGGTAGGGTTTCACCGCGGTGTTCATCAGCTCCCACGACGCGCCCAGATCCTGCAAGGCGCGTTCAGGGTTGGGGTTCGGCGCGTAAGCCCGCATGAAGCCGTGCCTGCCTTCCAGCGCCTCGGCCGCGCCCTTGAAGCCTTCGCGCACCAGCGTGGCGGCCATCAGCCCGTTCAGCGCGGCCCAACCCACCTGGAAGCGTTTCGTCCAGGCGCCGTTGGCGAGGAACTGCAAGCTGCCGGAGGCCTGGGACAGGACCGTGCCGAGCGCATCGCTGACGCCGTCGGCATCCAGCCCGAACACCCGGGCGGCCGCCGCGGCGGCTCCGAAGGCGCCACAGGTTGCGGTCGGATGATAGCCGCGGTCGTAATGCTCGCCGGCAGGCAGGGCCAGAGCGATCCGGCAGGTGACCTCATATCCGGCGATGATCGCGGCGAGCACGTCGGAGCCATGCGCGCCGGCCATTTCGCCCGCAGCCAGGGCGGCGGGGATGACGGCGGCGCCCGGATGCAGCGACCCGGCGGCGTGGGTATCGTCAAAATCCAGCGAATGCGCCAGGGCGCCGTTCAAAAAGGCGGCTCCGGCCGGGGTGTAGCGGCAGGCATCGCCAAACACGCCCGTGTTCCCGGCCGCCATGCCCATGCCCCGCACGGCGTTGATGAACGACGAGGTGCTCTCCGCGTCGTGGCGGGCACGGACGATGTTGCCGATAAGGTCGAGAACCAGGAAACGGGCGCGCGCCGCAACCGCGGGTGGCACTGCACCCAGTCTTATTCCGGCCGCGAAGCCGGACAATGTCGCTGTAACGCCCATAATATCGTTCCTTCCCATTAATTGCCTTCATTGTTGCGCAAAGCCGGGCGAACGCAAAGGCAATTCCAGGGGATTTCGGATCGTCCGCGGCGCCGGGCCGATGCGCGGCACGATTGCAACATCTCGCGCGCCGGCATTCCGGGCGACCGGGAGCCGGCTACCCGAGGTAGCAGTCCCGCCGCCGCTGCATTCCTATGTATGCGGCCGATCGTTCAGCATCGTGGCGAGAAGCGGCTCCATGGCCTTGGACATCATTGCCATGCCCTGCGCCGTCGGATGCAGCGGCGGATCGGGCGGCGTGAGCTTCGGATCGTAATACAGATCGCGGTTCAGCACGCCCTTGCGCATGAACATGGCACCAAGGTCGAGGTAGCTCACCGATGTCGAGCCGCGGTACTTCGCCGCCAGCATCTGGTTGATCTGCGCCGTGGTCTCGGTCGCCCAGGCCGAGCGCTCCGACGGCAGCACGGCCAGCAGCAGGATCTTGGTGTCCGGCAGGCGCTTGCGCAGGTCGCCGACGATCGCGTCGATCCCGGCGACGGTATCCTCGGCGGACCAGTGGACCTTGCCCAGATTGTTCGCGCCAATCAGGATCACGGCGGCTTTCGGAGCGATGCCGTCAACCTCGCCGTTGCGGATGCGCCACAACAGGCTCGCCGTGGTATCTCCGGTGAAGCCAAGGTTGATTGCGTTGCGATCGCCGTAGAACCGCTTCCATTCAGGCGCGAAGTCCTGCCACTCCGGCGGACCGGACTTTTCCCAGTTCTGGGTGATCGAATCGCCGAGGAAGATCAGGTCCGGCTTTGTCTGTGCGAGCTGCTTCAGCTTGGCCTCATGCCGGGCCCGCCACCACGGCAAATCCGTCCGGGAAATCGGCGTTGCCGCCATGATCCGGGCGGCGCCGGCCGCAAGCGGTGTCAGGAGAGCGAGGCCGAGCAGCATGATGATTGCTGCCCGCATCAGGGCTGAACGCCGGTATAGCATTGTGAGTGTGATTCCTCTGCACGACGCGGCTGGGGCCGCGCGGCGGAATACACTCCGTTTCGGTATCAGGCTGCAAGGCGATGTTGATTGAGACGGCTGCGCGCTCCGCACAAGCGCCGCGGCAACATTATCGGCAGGATCAGGCTGAGGCCGGCCCCCCAAAGCTCGTATGCGACGAACGACTGCAGCATGGCCGGCGTATGCCAGCCGAAGGCGATCGGATTGCCGGAAAGCGGCCGGACGACGAACCAGGAGAACAGCATGGCGCACAGCCCGGCCGCCAGGCCATTGACCCAGAGCGGCCCCTTCAGTCGCGGGGCCACCCAGCCGAAGACGCCGCCATAAACCGCACCCCAGAAGGTGATGCTGGCGACCATGGGGGCATGGAACGGAGGCACCTGGGCGATCCGGAACGCCGCCTGCGGCGCCAATCCCAGCCAGAAGAAGATCTGCAGGGCAGACTGGTGAAAGGTCAGCACCGCGATGGCGCCGGCCACGCAGCCGAGAAAAATGCGGGTCGATAATGAGGTCATGCGATGCGTCCGCGTTGGCGATCAGTATAGCGCCGCCATCAGCACCGGCGCACCGGGTTCGTCAATCCTGCACTGCACCAATTGCATGCGCCGCATGGCCGGCCGCGGCCGCGGCAAGGCCGTCAAGACCCGGCCTCGCGCCGGATCCTGACGGCAAAACGCAGGTCAGCCGCGACGGCGGCGGACAACCCCGAGACCGGCCAATCCAGCCGCGAGCAGGGCGATGGAGGCCGGCTCCGGCACCGGCGCATCGGACACGCCGCGGACCACCGTGCCGGGCGTCGCCTGGATGAGGGTGTTGAAGGTCTCGCCCGAAACCTGGGTGGCGCTCGTATCGACCAGCACGTCGGTGATCGCCACCAACTGGTTGGGGTCGTCGCCGTTGTCGTTGTGGGTGATGTCGTCGGTGGTGGAGGTGACGCCGTAGATCGTCACGGTTCCGTCCGCGTTGACCGTGCCGCTGATGTCGCGCAGGCCTTCTTCCGTGACCGTGCCGACAAGGCCGTCGCCGTTCGCCGCGGTGTAGGTCTGGGTCTGTCCGATCAGGCCGGTCTGCAGGGTGTAATCCAGCTTCCAGGCATTGTTGATGAAACTCCATTTCTCCAGGCCGGCATGGCTGCCGGGGCCCACATCGGCCACGCCGCCGGTGCCTTCATCGGCGACATAGAGCGTCGTGCTGTTGGCGAAGAACAGGCCGAACGGCGTGTAGTCGGCACCCGGCTTGGCCAGTCCGGTCGGGAAGCCGGACAAGATCGTAATCGGCGCATTGGCCGCCAGTTTTCCGCCGTTCGCCAGCGCACCGGTGGCGCCGACCTGGTAGACCGTGTCGATGCCGTTGCTGCCGCTCCCTTTGGTGACGTACAGCGTGTTGTTGAAGATCGTCTCGCCGCGGAAGTTGTTGTCCTTGGTCACCTTGTCGGTGCCCTGGGGGTAGCCCGCCTGGGAAATGGCGAACTGGCCGATCTGGGTGGAGTTGTTCGCGGTCGTGGCGAGCGTCGCGCTGTTGCCCGGGGTCAGCGCCTCGACACCGGTATTGCCGGCATTGCCGTTGCCCACCGTATAATATGTACCGTTGGCAAGAATCGCGCCGCGCGGGTTGTTGCCGCTGTAGGCGTTGAAGTCGGTCGTGGTGACCGTCCCGTTGCTGGCGATCTGGGCAACGGTGCGGTTGACGATGCCGTTGGAGTTACCCGAGCCGCTCGGGTTGCCGTTCGCGGCGGAGGTGCTGGCGTTCGAAACGTCCAGGGCACCGACAGCGGCGCGTCCGTCTGCGACATCGTAGCCCGCGATGGTCAGGCTCTGGCCGTTCTGTGACAGATAGATCGACCCTTCCGACTTGGAGGAGAAGCTGGTCACGATCTGCGACGTGGGAAGGGTCAGCGACAGGCCGACCTGAGCGCCCGTGGCGGGGTTGATCTGTAGCAGGGTCAGCGGCGCGGTGATGCCGAAATTGCCATCGACGCTGGAGTTGGTGAAGACGCTCAGGTTGCCGGCGCCCGCGGTCGCGTTCCCGGTTGTTCCCGGCTCCGCCGTCCCGGCCACGATGATCGGCGAGCCGACAGTCAGCGCGTTCGCTTCGCCGGTGCTCGGCACGAAGGTGCTTTCGCTGACGACGATAGCGTTCGGGTCGAAGGAGAAACCCTGCGCGTGGGCCGAAGTGCCGAAGCCGGCGGCGATACCGCCGGCCATCAGCGAGAGGCCGGCGATTTTGCGGGTAAGAGCCATGGTTGCGGGAGTCCTTGCAAGAGCGAGATCATGTCATCTAACGGCGTTCACGTCTCCGTGATTGGTCGTGCCGGTGAAGATTACATTACAGAATAATACGGAGTCGCCTGGCCTCTCGGCGCTTCGATCCGAAGATTCCGCTGGACAGTCCGGCCAGCGTCCCCTATACGCGCGCCTCTTTTGGAACGCGGGAGATCGCCCGTCGCCGGCAATGGCGTCTGGCAATCGCATGCACCGCGGTCCCTCGGGAACAAGGACCAGGGATTGTCATGGCGAAGAAAATCGTCGGTTACATCAAGCTGCAGATTCCGGCCGGCAAGGCCAATCCGTCGCCGCCCGTCGGCCCGGCGCTCGGTCAGCGCGGCCTGAACATCATGGCGTTCGTGAAGGAATTTAACGCCTTCACCCAGGCGATGGAACCCGGTATGCCGATCCCGGTGGTGATCACCGCGTATGCGGACCGCACCTTCACGTTCGTCACCAAGACCCCGCCCAACACCTATTTCCTGAAGAAGGCGGCCGGGATCACCAAGGGCAGCACGACCGTGGGCAAGGGCGCCCTGGTGGGCAAGGTGACGAAGACGCAGTTGCGCGAAATTGCCGAGATCAAGATGAAGGACATGAACGCCAACGACATCGACGCGGCTGTCCGCATGCTGACCGGCTCCGCCCGGTCGATGGGCCTCGCCGTGGTGGAGGGCTGATCGATGGCCAAGAACAAGCGCCTCGACGCCGCCCGCAAGGCGGTTGACAGCAGCAAGGTCTATCCGCTGGCCGACGCGATCAAGCTGATCAAGTCGATTTCCAAGGCGAAGTTCGACGAGACCGTTGAGATGTCGATGAATCTCGGCATCGATCCGCGCCATGCCGACCAGATGGTGCGCGGGCTGACCAGCCTGCCGAACGGCACCGGCAAGACGGTGCGCGTCGGCGTGTTCGCGCGCGGCGCCAAGGCCGAGGAGGCTCTTGCCGCCGGGGCCGATGTCGTCGGCGCCGAGGACCTGGCCGAAAAGATCCAGGCCGGCGAAATCAATTTCGACCGCTGCATCGCGACGCCGGACATGATGGGCGTCGTCGGGCGGCTGGGTAAGGTGCTCGGCCCGCGCGGCCTGATGCCGAACCCGCGTCTCGGCACCGTGACCATGGACGTCAAGGGCGCGATCACCGCTGCCAAGGCCGGGCAGGTCGAGTTCCGCGCCGAAAAGGCGGGAATCATTCACGCCGGCATCGGCAAGGTCTCGTTCGACGAGGACAAGCTGCTGGAGAACGCCAAGGCCCTGGCCGACGCGATCCAGAAGGCGAAGCCCACCGGCGCCAAGGGCACTTATGTACAGAAGGTGTCGATCAGCTCCACCATGGGACCCGGCGTGCGGGTCGATGTGAGCTCGATCGCCTAGCGAGATACGCCGGCGCCCGGTGATCCGGGTGGCGGCGGGCAGGAAGGGCCTTGCTCTTCCGAACCTGTCCAAGACCGCACGTCCCTTTGCCCCGGCTCGCCGGGGTGACGGCTTAATGGACCTTCGGGTCCGCGCGCGGGAGATGGGGAAGCCAGACATTCCGGGGCCGGTGGTTCCCGCGGATTTTGGTGGTTCCAGGACAGGCGAACCGGGCTGTTCGGCTTCGGCCGGATGGTTCTTGGGCAACCAGGCCCACCGTTCCGCCTCGCGCGGGATGGCGGGCCGAACGGAGACGAAACGTGGATCGAACGGAGAAGCGCGAGTTCGTCACCGGGCTGCATCAGGCGCTGGCCGCCACCTCGATGATCGTCGTCACCCGCAATGCCGGGCTGACGGTTGCCGAAGTGACCGACCTGAGGCGCAAGATGGGAGCCGCGGGGGCAACCTACAAAGTCGCGAAGAACCGGCTGACCAACCTCGCTCTGGATGGGACCCCGTTCGATAGCATCAAGCCAATGCTGAAGGGACCGATCGCGCTTGCGTGGGCGGTTGACCCGGTGGCCGTGGCAAAGACCGCTATCGAGTTCGCCAAGACCAATGACAAGTTTGTCGTCGTCGGTGGTGCGCTCGGAACCCAGTCGCTGAATGCGGATGGGATCAAGGCGCTCGCCGAATTGCCGAGCCTGAATGAGCTGCGCGCGAGGCTGGTGGGGATGATTGCGACCCCTGCCACGCGGATCGCCGGCGTGCTTCAGGCACCGGCCGGACAACTTGCCCGGGTCTTCGGGGCCTACGCCAAGAGGGATGAGGGGGCAGCCGGCGCCGAGGCCGCGTGATCACGTTATCGTGATCACATGGCAGGCAACGCACTCGTCAAACCGCAAGCCGGACGAAGCGGCTTGCATGGAACCAACCAAAGTCTAATTTACGGGAACACACGATATGGCCGATCTCCAAAAGCTGGTTGACGAACTGTCAACCCTGACCGTCCTTGAGGCGGCGGAGCTGTCCAAACTTCTCGAGGAGAAGTGGGGCGTGTCCGCTGCTGCGCCGGTTGCCGTCGCGGCTGGCCCCGCGGTTGCCGCCGCGGCCGCTCCGGTCGAAGAGCAGACGGAATTCACTGTCATCCTGGCGGCTGCCGGCGACAAGAAGATCAACGTCATCAAGGAAGTCCGCACCATCACAGGGCTTGGCCTGAAGGAAGCCAAGGATCTGGTGGAAGCCGCGCCGAAGCCTGTGAAGGAAGGCGTGAACAAGGACGAAGTGGCGAAGATCAAGAAGATGCTGGAAGACGCGGGAGCCAAGGTGGAGGTGAAGTAACGCTTCGCCTCCACATATCAGCTTCGGCCCGGAGTCTCCGCCGAGACGCCGGGCCTTCGATCTCAGGGGCGGGTGGAAATCAGCCGATTTCCGCCCGTATTCCTGTTTCGGCGGACGAATTTTCCCATGCCTCCGGCTCCGGCATGGGTGGGCAGGTCAACGGTAGGGTGGATCATCGATGAACGCGATCACACGGTCCTTCACTGGGCGCAAGCGCATCCGCAAGAGCTTCGGCCGGATTCCCGAAGTTGCTCCGATGCCGAATCTGATCGACGTTCAGCGCTCCAGCTACGAGGCGTTCCTGCAAATGAACGTCCGTCCGGATAACCGTACCCAGTCCGGGCTGCAAGAGGTGTTCAAATCGGTGTTCCCGATCGACGATTTCGCCGGACGGGGGCGGCTGGAGTTCGTTTATTACGAGCTGGAGGAGCCGAAATACGACGTCGAGGAGTGCATCCAGCGCGGCATGACCTTCGCCGCTCCTTTGAAAGTGATCCTCCGTCTGATCGTCTGGGACGTCGATGAGGACACCGGCGCCCGCTCGATCCGGGACATCAAGGAGCAGCCCGTCTACATGGGCGACATGCCGCTGATGACGGACAACGGCACATTCGTCATCAACGGGACCGAGCGCGTCATCGTCAGCCAGATGCACCGCTCGCCCGGCGTGTTCTTCGACCACGACAAGGGCAAGACCCATTCGTCGGGCAAGTACCTGTTCGCGGCGCGGGTGATCCCGTATCGCGGCTCCTGGCTCGATTTCGAGTTCGACAGCAAGGACCTTGTCTACGTCCGCATCGACCGCAAGCGGAAGCTGCCGGTCACCACGCTGTTCTATGCGCTGGAGAGCCGCTACGCCGAACAGCTGCGCCAGGCCCGCGAGGCCCAGGGCGAGGCGGTGGACGGGGCGGAAATCCACGGCATGGATGCCGAGGAAATTCTCGCCGCGTTCTATGGCCAGGTGGTGTTCACCCGCACCTCCCAGGGCTGGGCCCGGCCGTTCGACCCGGAGGCGTTCCGCGGCCAGAAGCTGCTGGAGCCGCTGATCGACGCCGATACCGGCGAGGTGGTGGCCGATTCCGAGACCAAGCTGACCGCCCGCACGGTCAAGCGCATCGCCGAGAAAACCCGCGAGGTGCTGGCCAGCCGCGCCGATTTGATCGGCCGCTTCGTCGCCGAGGATCTGGTCAACGCCGACACCGGCGAAATCTACGCCGAGGCCGGCGAGGAGCTGGGTGAGGCGCGGCTGGTGGTGCTGGATGCCGCCGGCATCGACCGGCTGCCGACCCTGGCGATCGACCCGCAGAACGGCGCCTGGATTCGCAACACCCTGGCGGTCGACAAGAACTCCAACCGCGACGACGCGCTGATCGACATCTACCGGGTGATGCGCCCCGGCGAGCCGCCGACCCCGGAGACCGCCGAGGCGCTGTTCCGCGGCCTGTTCTTCGACGGCGACCGCTACGATCTGTCGGCGGTCGGCCGGGTGAAGATCAACATGCGGCTCGGCCTGGACACCGACGATTCGGTGCGGGTGCTGCGCAAGCAG
>CAINOE010000203.1 GCA_903851415.1 uncultured Rhodopila sp.
GACAGATAGGCGCGGCCGTAGCCGCCCGTGGCCAGGATGACGAGCTGGGCGCGGAAGCGGTGGATGGTGCCGTCTTCCAGGCACCAGGCGGTGACGCCGCGGCAGACGCCCTCGTCGTCCATGATCAGGTCGATGGCGTAGTATTCAACGAAGAACTCGGCCTTGTACTTGAGGCTCTGCTGATACAGCGTGTGCAACAGGGCGTGGCCGGTGCGGTCGGCGGCGGCGCAGGCGCGCATCGCCGGCTCCTTGCCGTACTCCTTCATGTGGCCGCCGAACGGACGCTGGTAGATACGGCCGTCTTCCGTGCGGCTGAACGGCACGCCGTAATGTTCCAGTTCGTAAACCGCGGGGATCGCCTCGCGGCACATGTATTCGATGGCGTCCTGGTCGCCCAGCCAGTCCGACCCCTTGACGGTATCGTACATGTGCCAGCGCCAATCGTCCTCGCCCATGTTGCCGAGGGCGGCGCCGATGCCGCCCTGCGCCGCCACGGTATGGCTGCGGGTCGGGAAGACCTTGGTGATGCAGGCGGTTTTCAGGCCGGCCGCGCCCATGCCGAAAGTGGCCCGCAGGCCGGAGCCGCCCGCGCCGACAACGACCACGTCATAGGTGTGATCGACAACCGCATAGGCGCGCGACGAGGGCATCGTAATCGCGTTCATCAAGTTATTCCTGTTGGGCTCAAAGGCCGATTTTCAGCACCGAGACGACGCAGACCAGGGCCAGCAGCCAGCACAAAGTCTTCGACAGCACGAGGCTGGCCGTCTTCGCCGGTTCCTCATGAACATAGTCTTCGATCACCACCTGCAAACCCAGTTGCAGATGGTGGAAGGTGATGGCCACCAGCGCCAGCATCAGCACCAGCGGTATCGGCGCCGACAGCCAGTCCGCCACTGCCTGGTGCGACGCGGTGGAAAGCCGCACAACCGACCAGATGAACCACAGGGTCAGCGGCACCAGCGCCGTCGCGGTCAGCCGTTGCGCCCACCAATGCGCAGATCCGGCATGCGCCGAACCAAGGCCCCGCACCCGGCCGAGCGGCGAGCGGAGAATGTCGAGATGGGGTGTTTCTGACATGATATCCCTTACCAGACCCAGAGCCCGATGGCCCAGGCCAGCACCGTGCACACGCCGGTCGCGATCACCACGGCCCAGCCGGAGGTGTTGTAGGCAGGCTCGTCGAAACCGAAGCCGGCATCCCAGACCAGATGGCGGATGCCGCTGAACAGATGGAAGAACAGCGCCAGCGACCAGCCGAACAGCAGCAGCAGCCCGATGGGCGAGCCGATGAGATGCTCGGCGGTGGAGAAAGCCGTGTCGGAGGAGGCCGCGGCGACCAGCCAATACGTCATCAGCAGCGTGCCGACGCCGAGCGCCACGCCGGTGATCCGGTGCAGGATCGACAGCGCCATGCTCAGCGGCCATCGGTAGACCTGCACATGAGGGGAAAGTGGGCGGCGCACAAGCTTGCCGTCGGTGTTGCGCGCCACCATCAGCGCATCGCGTACGTCTTTCACCGGAGGCTCCAGTTCTGTCTGCCACCAAAGGTCTGACGGCATCGCCGAACCGTCACGGCTGATTATACCGCCGCTGTGAAAGGGTCAACGCGGGTGCAGCAATTCCGCGGGCGCCGGTTCGTCGCACTGGTCTTTATCCTTGCATGGCGGTATGCGGCGGACTCTGGCCACGCAACCGGACCATGCCGCTCAGCTTCACCCTGGACCCGACGGTAACCGAGCCGCTGTTCCTGCAAATCGCGGCCCGGCTGAGGGCGGCCATAACCGGCGGCCAGATCCTGCCCGGCGCGCGGCTGCCCTCCGCCCGCGCTTTGGCCGTGCAGCTTTCCGTTGCTCCGGGGACGGTCGATGCGGCCTACGCCCTGCTCGCCAGCGAAGGCGCCATCCGCACCCGCCCATCGGCCGGGACGGTGGTGTCCGGGGCGGCGGGGACGCGGATCGAGGTGCCGGAGCACACGCCGTTCATGTTCCCGGCCGGGGCGGCAACCGAACGGGCGGCCCCGCTGCCGCTCCAGGTTGGTCTGCCCGCTTTGGACAGTTTCCCGATACGGGCGTGGTCCAAGCTGATGGTCCACGCCGTCCGCGGGCTGTCGCCGAACCAGTTGGCGGACCCGGACCCGTGCGGCCTGCCCGAATTGCGCCGCGCGGTGGCGGCCTATCTGGGCCGCGCCCGCGGCGTCGCGTGCGCGCCGGAGCAGGTGCTGATCACCGCCGGCTACCAGGGCGCCCTCGCGCTGGTTCGCAGTGTGCTGGTCAGGCCCGGCGATCCGGTCTGGATCGAAGACCCGGGCTACCCGCCGGCGCGCCAGGCGCTGGAAGCCGCGGGCGCGCGGATCGTCCCGGTGCGCGTCGATCAGGACGGAATGCGGGTCGCCGCGGGGAAAGTTGCAGCCCCGCGCGCGAGGCTGGCTGTCGTGACTCCAACGCACCAATACCCGGCCGGATCGGCGTTGTCTTTGCCGCGCAGGATGGAACTTCTCGCCTGGGCCGCCGAGGCCGACGCCCGGGTGCTGGAGGACGACTATGACAGCGAGTTCCGCTATGCCGGGCGTCCTTTGCCGGCGCTGAAGAGCCTGGATCGCGGGCAGCGCGTCCTCTACGCGGGCAGCTTCAGCAAGCTGCTGTTTCCGGCGCTGCGGCTGGGATACCTTGTCGTGCCGCCGGACCTGGCGGCGGCCTTCGTCCGGGCCGCCACGCTGCTGACGGCAGGCCAGCCGCCGCTGGAGCAAAGCGTCGTCGCGGCGTTCATGGCGAGCGGGCAATTCGCCCGTCATATCAAGCGCATGCGAGCTTTATACGCGGAGCGCCGGCTGGCTCTGGCGGCGGCTCTTGAGGCCTCCGGCGTAACGGTGGAGACGCCCCCCGGGGGGATGCACCTGCTGGCGCGGTGCACCGGTGCGGACAATGACAGCGTCCTGGCGAGACGCGCCGCGGCAGCCGGGCTGGCGCCGGTGGCGTTGTCGGCTCTGGCGATGGCGCATGACTGCGGCCAGGGGTTGCTGCTCGGGTTCGCCAACGTCCCCGCCGCGGAGGCGGAAGCCGTCGTTGCGCGCCTGCTGGCGGCATCGGTTTGAACGCCTCGGCATAGGCTAAATCGACCGCGTGCCGAACAGCCGGCCAATGGCCAATCGGCACGCGCGGTGGCGGACCGGATGTCGCTGTTTTGCGCGGCCCGACTTATAGATCGCCGAATGACGCTGCTACGGCCACTGGCTTTTTTTCTGTTTCGCGAGCCCTGAACGCAATGCCGGTGGTTCAACCGGATCAAGGTATTCAGTTGATGCAGTCGGGCTTGTGGGCCGCCTTAAGGGAGTGGTGCCATATCAGTTGCGACCGACCCGTCGTGGTTAGTTCGTTGGCCGAACGCGCCCTCGATGGTTTTCGGGCGGCCGATCCTGTCGGGCGGCCGCGGCGCGCTGCGGTGAAACGCCGTCATGATTGATTGGTTGGAGCGGTGCCAAAAGCAGAACTGGCGTCTCGTTGTTGATCAGGACTCGTTGCCGGATGCGCTGGAACGCCAAGTTGAGGTCCGAACGGAAAGCAATGGTCAAGGCCTTCGGCAAAAATTGCAGCGCAACCGCACCCGGTCGAATGGCAGTTTTTCCGTTATTGCGTTTCACTAACGGCTACCACGTCAGTCCGTTGCGATATCAGATATAGTTCTATCCCTCCGCCAGCCACCCATGCCCCAGCGCATAGCCCACCAGCTCAACCCGGCTGTGAAACCCCAGCTTATCCATCGCCCGGGACTTGTACGTCTCCACGCTCTTCACCCCGACCCGCAGCACCGCGGCGATCGCCTTGTTGCTGTGCCCGAGCGCGGTCAGCCGCAGCACCTCCACCTCACGCTCGCTCAGATCGGCTGCCCGTCCCGGGCCATCGTCCTGCTGCCGGTTCGCACCGGAATCGATCGCCTGACCGGCAATCGCCGGATCGAGGTAAATCCCCCCCTCCGCCACGGCATGGATCGCCCGCAGGAGATCCTCCGAAGCAGATCGTTTCAATACGTAACCAACCGCGCCGAACTCGAGCAGCTTGCGCACATAGGCCCGGTCCTCGTGCACCGTCAGCACCAGAACCTTGCACGCGGGGAACTCGGTCAGCAGTTGCCGCGTCACGTCCATCCCGCTCAGCCCGGGCATCGACAAATCCAGCACCAGCACATCCGGCCGCATCGCGATTGCCGACCGCAGCGCCGTCTGACCGTCCCGCGCCTCGCCCACGATGTCGATCTCCGGATCGGCTGTCAGCAGCGCCTTGATGCCGGCGAGCACCACGGGATGATCATCTGCAAGGAAAACACGCACGGCCGCGCTCACAACGGCACGCGGACGAACAGCGTGCAGCCCTGGCCGGGTGCCGTCTCGATTTCCAGCGCGCCGGAGATCAGCGACAACCGTTCGCGGATGCCGAGCAGACCGAGGCGCCTGGCCGGATGGTCCTCCGGCTCGCCGCCGATAGTAAAGCCGCGACCGTTATCCTCAACAATCATGCGAACCTCCTTTTCGTTCGCCTCCAACAGCACGCCGACGCGCGTCGCCTCAGCATGGCGGACGATGTTATTAAGCGCCTCTTGCAGCACGCGATAGAGCGTTGTCTCGACTGCCGGGTCCAGCCGCCGATCGTTCAGCGCCAGATGCAGGCGGATGGGCAGGCCCGAGCGCTCGGCCCAGATCTCCGTCAGGTGGCGGATGGCGGTCTCCAGGCCCAGGTCGTCCAACGCCGTCGGCCGGATTTCCCAGGCCAGCCGGTTGACCTCGGCGCCGACGCCCTTGGCAAGACCTTTCAATGCTGCAACCCGGGTTTGCAGTTCCGTGTCCTCCGGCAAGCCGCGGCCGAGGCCGTCCAACCCGAGTTGCAGCAGCGTCAGCGTCTGCCCCAGCGTGTCGTGCAGTTCGCGGGCGATGCGGCGGCGTTCAGCTTCCTGGTCCTCCACCGTGGAGCGCAGCACCTGCGACAGCTCCGCCTCCAGCACGGCGCGGCGCTCGGCCTCTTCCTTCAGCTTGACCGCGACCGCCTGCCATTGCTCGAGCCGCCGATCGAGCTCGATCGTCAGCATCTCCTGCTTCAGGCGGGCGGCTTCACGCTCGCGCGCTATCTGGTCGATGCGTTGCAGCACGACCTCCAGCAATGACAGCCGCAAGGTCTTCGCCGCTTCGATATCGGCGTTGCGCCACGGGCGGGCGTGCAGCTTCACCGATTCCTGCCAGGCGGCGAAGCTTTTGCGCGGCGTCAGGGTCTCGCCAGCCGAACCGGTCTCGACGGGTTTGTTCGGGTTGCCGCCCCAGGTGATGTCGCGGACGACCTCCGGGCGGAACCACAGCACGTAGTCGCGCGGCGATTTCGACACCGATAGCGCGATCAGGCCGCTGGCGACGTCCGCGAATGCGGCCGCCGGCGGATAGTCCAGCGGCAGGTGGTCGGTGTGGTAAACCCCGTCGGCCGCGGTCTTGTTCAGCCAGGCGACCAGGGCGGCAACCTCGTCCGCCGCCGGGGTGCGGCCGAGCGCGGTGAACCGGCCGTCGAGCCACAATCCCACGCCGTCGGCCGGGATATAATCCTGCAGGTTGGGCCGCTGGCGCATCAGGCCCTCGGTCAGGTCGCCTTCGCGGGCGATGTACTTGACCAGCTCCTCGTGCACGCGCTTGCAGTGCAGGTGGGCATCGAACTCCTCCCCGGCGACCTTCGATTCCAGCCGCCAGGACGCCATCTGCGCGAACAACTCGCAGGCCATGCGCAACCGGTGCGGCAGGAAGCGGGGCGTGCGGTGGTGGCAGGCGATCAGCCCCCACAGCTCGCCGCGCAGTATAAGAGACAGCGACATCGACGCGCCGACGCCCATGTTGAGCAGGTATTGCAGATGTACCGGCGAGACGCTGCGGGTCACGCTGTAGCTCAGGTCGAGCGGGCTTCCGTCGCGCGGATTGAGCGGCGGCAGGATCGGGTCCGGCCGGTAATGCGTGTTGGGGATCAGGCGGACCCAGTTCGACAGGTACAGCGCACGGGCCTGTTGCGGGATGTCGGATGCCGGGTAGTGCAGCCCGAGGAACGACTCGGCGTCGTCATGGCGCGCTTCGGCGATGACCGTGCCGCTGCCGTCCGGCTGGAAGCGGTAGACCATGACGCGGTCGAAGCCGGAGATGCGGCGGACCTCGTCGGCGAGGCCCTGGCAGAACGCCCGCGGCGTCGCGGCCTGCTGCACGCGCAGCAGCATGGCCTGCACCTGGCTGAGTGCGTCGTCGGGGCATTTCTCCAGCACCGGTTCCAGTTCCAGCACCAGCAGCCCCCCAGTCCGATGCACCAGCGCGTCGATCGGCCTTCCGTCGTGCCGGGCGGGCAGCGTGAAGGCGTGCAGCGGGCGGAGCATCGGCCCCTCGGTGGCCAGCAGTTTGCGCAGCCGCATCACGCGATCCGGCGCAAACCAGCTATCCATATGATGCCCGAGCAGCCTGGCGGGCGGGTCGCCGAGAATCCGCGTTGCATCGCCGGCGGCCTGGAGGATGGTCAGCGTCTGCGGGTCGAGTGCGAGGAGAACCCCGTGCGGCTGGATGGCAGCGGGGATGTGGATCGGTTCGCGGTCGCAGTTCGTGAGATCAGTGGCGCCGAAGGCGGGGCCGTCTTGTCCGGCATCAGCCCGGTCATCGGCGTTCGCAGGGCTGTTCATTGCGCGGAAGGCTTGAATTTGCGACGCATCGAAAGGTCTCCGCAGTGACCGTGGCGGCGGCCACTGGCGGAGAATGTCAGTTTCCCCGGGTTGCTGCCAGTGCGCCGCGATGCGATCGCCGGGCCCGTGGCGGTTAGGGAAAACCCGGACATGTTCCGGGAAAATACTGACATCGGGAAGGGCCGCGCGGGCGTTCGCCCTGCCGTGTTGCAGCCGTCACGTCGTTTTCTCCCTTCGGGGCCAGGACAAGCCCGGGCATGACCGGGGGGAGGAGGACCCCGGAAATCCCGCATTGATTTAACAGGAAAGACGCCGTATTGCAGGAGCGACTGAGCGAAACTCGTAACGAGCCCTCGCTGTACATGTTTGACCAATTTTAGCCGTCGTCTGCCGGGCGGGGCGGGATGAACTGCGCGACTGCCCGGGGCGTTATCATCTTCCAGGTCCTGAAGAAGAGTCCCCGATGAGCAACCGCTTTCTCAACGCCTTTGACGCAGTCATCAGACATCCGATTTTTCTGCCGTTCGCCGAGGCGGCGTCGGAGGATCTGCCGGTCCGCCGGCTGTTGCGTCTTTCGCTGTTTCAACTGACCGTCGGCATGGCTGTGGTGCTCGTCGTCGGCACGCTGAACCGGGTGATGATCGTCGAACTCGGCGTCCCCGCCTGGCTGGTCGCGGTGATGATTTCGATCCCGCTGATCGTCGCCCCCTATCGCGCGGTGGTGGGATACAAATCCGATACGCACCGCTCGGTCATGGGCTGGCGCCGGCTGCCTTATCTATGGAAGGGCACCGCCATGCAGTTCGGCGGTCTCGCCATCATGCCCTTCGCCCTGCTGGCGATGTCCGGCGACCATCGCGACCCGACCCTTATCGGCGAAATCGGCGCGGCGGCCGCCTTCCTGCTCACGGGCGCGGGCCTGCACACCGTCCAGACCATCGGGCTGGCGCTGGCAACCGACCTCGCGCCGAAGGAAAAACATCCGCAGGTCGTCACCCTGCTATGCGGCATGATGCTGCTGGGCATGGTCATCAGTGCGGTCGTTTTCGGCATCGCGTTGCGCGATTTCGAACAGGTCAAGCTGATCCAGGTGGTGCAAACCGCCTCGGCGATCACCCTGGTGGTCAACTTCTTCGCGCTGTGGAAGCAGGAGCCGTTCGACCGCGCCTACTTCGTCAGCAAACGCGACAAGAACCCGCCGAAGCAGCCGACCTTCCGCGCCGCCTGGGCGATGTTCACGCATGACGCCAAATCGAAGCGCGCGCTGGTCGTCGTCGGCCTCGGCACCTTCGGCTTCCAGGCTCAGGACATCCTGCTGGAGCCGTATGGCGGCCAGATCCTGCACCTTCCCGTCGGCACGACGACGATCCTTACCGCCTTCCTGGCCATCGGCGGCGTGCTGGGCTTCCTGCTGTCAGGGCGGCTGCTCAAGCGCGGTCTCGCACCGTACCGGCTGTCGGCCTATGGCGTGCTGGGCGGCCTGCTCGCCTTCACCTGCGTGCTCGGCGCCGCCCCGCTCGCCTCCATCCTCCCGTTCGGCCTGGGCACCATGCTGATTGGCTTCGGCAGCGCGCTGTTCGTTGTCGGCACGCTGTCGGCGGTGATGGGCCAGGCGACAGGCGGCTTCAGCGGGCTGGCCCTCGGCACCTGGGGTGCGGTGCAGGCGTCCGCGGCCGGCGCCGCGATCGCCACCGGCGGCGTGCTCCGGGACGGCGTCTCGGCGCTGGCGCAGCGGGGCTTATTCGGGGAGGCACTCGCCGCCCCGGTCACCGGCTATGCCGTGGTTTACGGCATCGAGATCGTCTTGTTGCTGGCGACGCTGATTGCGATCAGACCTCTGATCGCGGACCGCGAGTCGGCGAGCCCCGGCGGCGACAGCCGGACGGACACGTCGCTCCCGGCCGGGCGGGATCATCCGGCGCCCGAGGGCGTCCTGTCGGCCGCTTCGACCTCAACCTGACCGCTGCCGGCATCACGCGCGCGCCGGGGCGGTCTGCCGGCGTTACTTCTGGAAGAGCAAACGCATGGACATCTTCGGCTTCGAAATCCCGCCGATTTTCGGCATTCAGATTCCCAAGCTCGCGATCGTCATCGCAATGGGGATCTTCGGGTATTTTGTTGCGACCTTTATCCTCCGCGTGGGCATGTCGGGCTTTGCCGGGATGGCCACCATCGTCGGCGGATCGAAGAGTGACGGTCCCAAACCCCGCCGGACGGCGTCCACGGCCGCTTCGGTCGCCTTCGACCGCGGGATCGTCGTCGCCTCCGGGGCGGACTGGGATGATATCCAGGCGCTGAATGCCGTGCTCGAGACGCTGGAGGGCCGCAAGAAGGCGACGCTGCTGCGGCAGGGAGAGTTGCAGGCTTCGAAGGGCGCGTGGTGGCTCGCCCTGTTCGAGCAGGCGATCCTGCATCGGATCCTGATACTGGTCGGCGGCGCGATCACCCTGTGGGACGCCCGCAATCCCGTGGGCGCCGCGCTGTCCGCCCGCAGCCTGCTGGAGTCCGGGGCGGTGGTGCTGCAAATCGAGCGGCAGCTCAGTCTTCTGGCCGCAAGCGGCAGGCTGGCCGAGATCGATGCTTACGTAGCGGACCGCGCGTTCAGCCAGCCGGGCGGCTGGATCGAACAGGCACGCAAGACCCGCCCGGTGGATGTCCCGCATGCGATCGACGAAGCGGACCGTGTCAGCCCAGGCGTGCGCTTCTGCTACGACAGGCTGAGCGAATTTGCCGCGCCCGAGGCGGTCGGCCAGCACGCCGTGTTCGGCGCGATCGACAAGACCGGCACGTCGGCGGAATTCCGCGATGACGAGAGCCTGGATCCGTCGACCTTCCGGCTGATTCTGGATGCGGCGCGGATCGTTGTGCCTGTGGCGGCCGCGCTGGAGGCGATCGACGCGCTGGCGCTGAAAGTCGTTGCGGTCGAGAAGGTGTAGCCGGGGTTTTTTGCCAACCGGGCTCGGCTGACCCGCTGGCGCTGTCGCAACGTCATGGCGGACGCGGGCCCGCCACCCACCCCCTTTGCTTGTTCGAACCAAAAAGCGTGGGTGCCGCCCCGCCGGCCTGCGCCGGGGCGTGCTTCGTCGGCATGACGGGGCGTCACTGCCGAAAGTGGCTTGCAGGGCCGTTGCTAACAGTCGAAGAAATGATGTATCCAGCGGTTGACAATTGGTCATTTGCCAGCGATAACGGACCCGACGCGCAAAGGGGTGTCAGCGCCCAACGTTCAGTCTGTCGCGTCCTGATCGGCGGGAAGCCCGGTCTTGGCCGAGTTGCACGGCGCCCGCCACTGTGCAGGCGCGCGAGCCCGAAAACCGGGCTTGAGGGACCGCCAGTCATCGGCGCGTCCGGAAAGCGCCGTTCCCTCGCCGGGGAATACGCGGGTGCGCTACGGTACCAGCGGCGGAACCATGGACTCCGGGCGATCCCTATTGGGCTTGTAAGGGAATCCCCCTTACCTGTCCATCATTACTCTAATGATATCGCCTATTTTCCTTCCGGACTCCCTGACGATACGCCGGAAAGTTCCGGACACAAATTATTGACAACCTGCGTTGACAACTAAGTCCGTCAGGCTAAGATGACAATCAGTTCATACGGAGAAAACCTTTGAACGATACGGCGGAAACGCACCGCCCCTGTCGAAAAGTTTTCTTCGCCATGTGACTGGCTATTCGCGAGACGCTTCTCGCGAAGATCCTTCCGTGGCGGCTTGGTCACGGTTTCCCTGCCGCGAGGGATGCGCGGCAACGACAAGTACTCGATTTTGGAGGGTATCAACATGGCTAGCCTTTCAGGCCTCACCGAAGAGCAGGCCCAGGAATTTCACACTCAGTTCAAGATCGGCTTCCAGACCTGGCTCGCGATCGCGATCGTCGCGCACGTGCTGGTGTTCGCCTGGCGCCCCTGGTTCTGATTTAGGAGACGCAGACAATGGCACACAACACTGACAACGACTACAAGTTCTGGCTCGTCGTCAACCCGGCGACCTGGCTGGTTCCGATCTTCCTGGCTCTGCTGGCCGTGGCCGTCATCGTGCACGTCTCGATTCTCAACAACAGCCCGAGGCATAACTGGATCGCCGGTCCGGCCCCGGCCGCGGCTGCGGTGAAGTAATCACCAGGATCGTCACTTCCGTGTGGTGCGTCGGGAGCTGGGCTGAAGTGTCCGGTTCCCGTCGTTAAGCACGGCTACAGGATCTCGCTGAACCGGAAATGGCGACGGGTGTTCTGCCTGGCAGATGCTGCCGTCTTGTTTTGATAACAAACATCCGGCCAGCGGGGGAACTGCGTTGCGAATGCGATAACCCCCAATCAAAGGGACGTAAAACATGGCAGCTAGCCTTTCAGGCCTGACCGAAGAGCAGGCCCAGGAATTCCACGCTCAGTTCAAGATCGGCTTCCAGACATGGCTTGCCATCGCCATCGTGGCGCATGTGCTGGTGTTCGCCTGGCGCCCGTGGTTCTGATATAGGAGACAAGTACAATGGCACACAATCCCGATAACGACTACAAGTTCTGGCTCGTCGTCAACCCGGCGACCTGGCTGGTTCCGATCTTCCTGGCCCTGTTGGCCGTGGCCGTCGTGATCCACCTCTCGATTCTCGCCAGCCCGAAGTACAACTGGATTGCTGGTCCGGCCAAGGTCGCCGTGAAGTAGACAGCGGGATCGTCACTTCCGTTCGCTACAAAAGGGGATCGGGCAGCGATGGCCGGTCCCCTTCGCTTGTCCGGGTCCCGGCCCGGAAAAGTTCCCCGGCTTTATCGGCCGCCGCGATCACCCTTTTAACGCAGCCGCAGTTCGTTTCCGGATGAAGGCCAGCGCATGGGTTCCGCATCACCCCGACACCTGACACCCGGCACCGCCCCGATGCGCCCGGAGTCCGCGGATGCCGCGTTCGGCGCCGAGGTCACCGGCGTCGATCTGCGTTGTGTCGACGACGCCGCTTTCGGCATCATCCGCCGGGCCGGGATCGACAATCAGATCCTGCTGTTTCGTGGCCGGCCCTGACCGCGCTGAGGTTCAAACGCCGCGATTGCCAATCGCGACGCGTGTCGCTAGTTTAAGTGTCTACGCGGGTGTAGCTCAATGGTAGAGTCCCAGCCTTCCAAGCTGGCTGTGCGGGTTCGATTCCCGTCACCCGCTCCAACCGAGCCGATCGGCACGCGGCTTGCGGCTCATGTGACAGTCCGACCGAACCATGCGATAGGGGGATATGAGCAACACCCTCTACGACCAGGATTTCTTCGCCTGGGCCAATGAGCAGGCCCGGTTGCTGCGCGCCGGCAGGCTATCCGAAGCCGACATCGGGCACATCGCCGAGGAAATCGAGAGCATGGGCCGATCCGAGAAGCGCGAACTGGTAAATCGCTTGTCCGTTTTGCTGATGCACCTCCTGAAATGGCGGTTTCAACCCTCCGCGCGCGGGACGAGCTGGCGTCTGACCATTGAGGAACAACGTCATCGGCTGGACGATCATCTGCTCGACAACCCGAGCCTGAAGGCCACGCTCGATGCTTCAATCGCGTCCGGCTACAAGCTCGCAATCCTGGGCGCGGCGCGCGAAACAGGTCTTGATCGTGGCGTCTTTCCGGTTGCCTGCCCCTGGTCCTTCGAGCAGGTCATGGACCCGGATTTCTGGCCCGAACACCCCTAAGTAGCCGCAGGCGATCACAGAACCATTGCACATTAGCCCGCTCGGTGTTACATTGAATCGATGGCCCGAAGCGGGGCTCCGCGCGGATATTCAAGAACAGGGCGTTCATGCGGTTTGTCCGCAAGTCCCTTGGCGCGGACAGCACCCTTTGCGTTGCCATTGACCGGGTGGAGCGTGGACTGATCGATGCGGACCTCCGGGGCGGCCGGTCAAACAACGCATCGCGCGCGCCGGAGCCGGAAAGTCCGCCGGGTTTCGCGCGGTCATCCTGAGCCTTCTTCGTGCATGGCTTTGCCAGGAACGAACAGGACAATATCCGGGACAATGGGCTTGCCGCCTTCACGATGTTGGCGGCCGATTTGCTGGCTTACGATGAGACCGCTTTGGAGAGGGCAAAGGCGAACGGCACGCTGACGGAGGTGAAGGACATGACGAAGCAATACCGTAGCGCGGAGATGGCCTCGATCCATGGGTCGGCGGAGGGTCTGCATGCCGCGGGCGTTATGGACAAGCAGACGATGCGGCGCTTCGATGAAGCCTGCCTGACGCCGGTGCGTCCGCTGTCGGCGGCTGAGATCCGCGCCCTGCGTGAGCGGGAAGGCGCGAGCCAGGCGGTTTTCGCCCGCTACCTGAACGTCACGGCCGGCCTGGTGAGCCAGTGGGAGCGCGGCGAGAAGCAGCCGCGCGGGGCGTCGCTGAAGCTGCTGTCGCTGGTCGAAAGACATGGCCTCGGGACCGTGGCGTGATGCGCCGCCCTGGTTCAGGCTTACCGAGGAAGAGCTTCCCAGCGGTCTGCCCTTGGACCTTCGATCAGATCATGGACGATGCCTTCTGGCCCGGACAACCCGCAACACGGGAGTAGCGTGGCGGCCCTAAGGGTTAACGGGACCCCGCGTTCCCTCAGCCGCGTTTCCGCAGGACGGAAAACTCAGCCTCTACGACCATGCCTTCCTCGCACCGGGTCTTGAACTGTGTCTGCCATGTCTCCAAGGCAGCAACGTCAGCGGTTACACCTTGCAGATTCGATTGCAGGACGTCGTAATCAGGAAAGAAAAATCGGCGCTATTGATCATATCTATCAGACTCCGGCGCTGATTTCCGAAATCCTTGACCATCGCGGCGATCACGGTCTCGAATTTCCCGGCCCTGCTGCGGCCTCCGGGGTTTTTCGTTCTCAGGATTTCTCAAAGGCGCTATATCATTCTGAATGGCGCTCTGCGTGGCAATATATATGGCGTCCGTCCAATGAAAGGGCTAATCCGGGGACGCCCGGGAGCCGAAGTCGGAGTGCGGCAATGCATAAGGCGATAACACTTTCCGATGCGATCGAGATGATACCGGATGGATCATCGATCATGATCGGCGGCTTCATGGGCATAGGCTCGCCGCACCGGCTGATCGGCGAACTCGTGCGCCAGGGCCGCAAGAATTTGACCATAATCGCGAACGATACAGGCCGCCGCGGTTTCGGCATTGGCTGCTTGATCGACGCGAAGGCCGTCAGGCGGCTCGTGGCTTCGCACATCGGGACCAATCCGGAAACGCAGCGCCAGATGATTGCCGGCGAGATCGAGGTGGAACTGTGCCCGCAAGGGACGCTCGCCGAACGTATCCGGGCGGCGGGTTACGGCCTGGGCGGCGTGCTGACGCCGACGGGGGTCGGCACCACCGTCGCCGAGGATGCGCGCGAGATCGTTGTCGACGGCAAGACATTCCTGCTGGCATTGCCCATCTCCGCGGATTTCGCGCTGCTCGCCGCGCACCGCGCGGACTATCACGGCAACCTCGACTACATGCTGACCGCACGCAATTTCAATCCGATCATGGCCATGGCCGGCGGCACGGTGATCGCAGAAGCCGCGGAAATCGTTCCGGTCGGCATGATACCGCCTGACGAGGTCATAACCCCGGCCGCGCTGGTGGACCACCTGGTGGCGAGAGGAAAAGGCAATGGACGCTAAGGAGCTGATCGCGCGGCGGATCGCGCTCGAGCTGAAAAGCGGCAATCTGGTCAACCTCGGCATTGGCCTGCCCACGATGATCGCCCATTTTCTTCCCCCCGGGGTCGAGGTCTTCTTCCAGGCGGAAAACGGTCTCATCGGCATGGAACCGCTGCCGGAGCCGGGCATGGAGGACGAGTATCTGACCGACGCGGGCGGCAGCTTCATCGGCGCCATTCCCGGGGCCTGCAGCTTCGACAGTTGCTTCTCGTTCGGCCTGATCCGCGGCGGACATCTCGACGTCACCGTGCTCGGCGGCCTTCAGGTCGATGAGCGGGGGCTGCTCGCCAACTGGACGATTCCGGGCAAGATGGTCCCCGGCATGGGTGGCGCAATGGATCTCGTGACCGGCACCAGGCGCGTCATCATCGCCATGATCCATACGGACAAAGGCCGGCCCAAGATCCTGAAACAATGCACCCTGCCGCTGACCTCGATCAGGCCGGTGAGCCTCGTGGTCACCGAACTCGCAGTGATCGAGCCAACCGCTGACGGGCTTGTCCTGAAGGAGCTGGCGCCTGGCGTCTCGATCGAAAAAGTTGTCGCCGCGACCGAGGCAATGCTGATCATTCCAGCGCACGTGCCCAGGATGCAGGTTGCCGGGTAGGCGGCGCCGCCGGGCACCAAAAACGGTTAGCTATCACCCATCGAGAATATCGTCCGTCGTGCGCCGCAGTTTGCTCCGCCTTGCGATCAACGCCGCCGCCGGACGCAGCAGAACGTTGACCAGGAGAACCAGCACCGCCAGCGTGGCGCCGCTCGTGACGTTGTAGGCGCCGATCAGCAGGCCGAAAATCGCCACGGCCCAGATTGTCGCCGCCGTGGAAAGGCCATGGACAACCCGGCGCCGATCCTCTTTCAGGATGGCACCGGCACCGAGGAAGCCGACGCCGGTGACAATCGCGCCGAATCCTGCGCCCCAAGTCGAATCCGGCAGGCGCCCGGTGACGAAGTTGCTGTACGCCGCCGCTCCGACCGCCACAAGCACGCATGGACGGATACCGCAGCCGTGGCCGTGCCACTCGCGCTCGACGCCGATCACCGCCGACAGCACGAACGTCAAGGTGAGCAGCGCCAGTGTCTGACTTTGCAGCAGCAAGTCCATCACGGAGGTTCCCGATGCGCGGCGGGCCTATATATGCCGGCCGGAACGAACCTATCCCTGGATTTGCCCATCGCGCAATGGGGTGCTGAAAGCATAAGACAAGGCAGCAGACCAAGTGACGCAATACGACTATTCCATGCACCAGCCGTGACTGACGATCAGCGATTGTCCCGTCAGCGCATTCGTCGGAAAGGCCGCAAGGAACAGGGCCGCCTCGGCCACGTCCTGCACGGTGGTGAACGCGCCGTCCACCGTCTCCTTCAGCATCACGGTTTTCACCACATCGTCCTCGGAGATGCCGAGTTCCCTGGCTTGTTCCGGAATCTGCTTCTCAACCAGCGGCGTGAGCACGTAGCCCGGACAGATGACGTTCGAACGCACCCCGTACTCGGCTCCTTGCTTGGCAACAACCTTTGCGAGTCCGATGATCGCGTGCTTTGCACTCACGTATGGCGCCTTCAGCCTGGAAGCCTCTTTCGAATGCACGGAGCCCATATAAATGATACTGCCGCTCTTCTGACGCTGCATCTGCCGCAGCGCGGCCCGCGTGGTCAGGAAAGCGCCGTCGAGATGGATGGCGATCATCTTTTTCCACTGGGCAAAGTCGAACTCGACAATCGGCGCGACGATTTGAATGCCGGCATTGCTGACCAGCACATCGATGCTGCCGAGCCTTTCGACGACCCCTGCCATCCCGGCATCGACCTGAGCTTCGTCGCTGACATCCATGGCCACGCCGATGACGCGATGGCCGGTCGAATCGATCTCGTGCGCGGCCCCCTCGGCCGCCTTCAGGTCAAGGTCCGCGATGGCCACCCTGGCGCCTTCACGGGCAAAGGTGATCGCGATCTCCTTGCCGATGCCGCTCGCGGCGCCGGTTACAACGGCCACCTTGTCTTGAAGGCGCATGGAATATTCCTTTGTTTGACTTGGTCCGAACCCGGATCAACGCGCCGGGTGGGAGCTCTTCAGCGCCCGGGCTTTCAGCCAGGCCACCCGGGTTGGCATAGACGTCTCACGCCCCGCCGCAGCGGCCGGGCCGTCCGTGCCATTTTGTAACGATCGGCGGCCGGTTCGTCCGGCGATGCGCGCAACCGCCTCGCCGGACCAGGCCATGCGCATCAGGCGACGATGTGCAAACCGGCATCGACATAAATGGTGTCGCCCGTCATGCCCGACGCTGCGCCGCCAACCAGGAAAGAAACGACCCGGCCGACCTCCGCGATATCGACCAGACGACGGGCCGGGGATCTTGAAACCGCTGCTTCGACCAGCTCATCGAACTGGGCGATTCCGCTGGCGGCGCGGGTCTTCAGCGGCCCTGGCGATACCGCATAGACGCGAATGCCGCTCTCGCCCAGCTCTGCTGCCAGATATCGCGTCGTTGCTTCGAGCGACGCCTTCACCGGGCCCATGATATTGTAATTGTTTACCACCTTGTCGGCGCCATAATAGCTCATCGTCAGCAGCGCGCCGCCCGCTGTCATCAGCGGCTCGGCAAGCCGACCCATTTCGATGAAAGAATAACAGGAAACGCGCATCGCCTGAAGGAAGCCGTCAAGCGAGCAATCGACGACCCGCCTGTGAAGATCGGCGCGCGGGGCAAACGCGATCGAGTGGATGACGAAGTCAAGGCGGCCCCAGCTTTCGCGGATGCGGTCGAACACCGCCTCGAGCTGTTCCGGCTGTTCGACGTCAAGCGGCAGGATCAGGCTGGCCTTCAGTTCCTCGGCAAGCGGCCGCACGTATTTCTCGGACTTTTCGTTGAGATACGTTACCGCAAGTTCCGCGCCGAACGCACGAAGCTTGGCCGCGCAGCCGTATGCGATGCTGTTCTCGTTGGCAATGCCAACCACCAGGCCACGGCGGCCGCGCAGCATATCGCCGACGCGGGTGTCGGGGTCCCATACTTTGGGAAGCGGATCAATCGGGGCAAGCGCCTCGCTCATGACGGTTCTCCATGTTCAGATTGGTACCGCAACGCCCGGCGCGCCCGGCACAGTCGGCGCCCCCAACGTCATTTCCGGCACTTCGCCGGGAACGATCAGGCGCGCCGCGGTTGCCGCAATGATCTCCGCCACCGTCACGCCCGGCGCCCGCTCACGCAGCACCAGGCCCTCCGGCGTTGGCATCAGGACGGCCATGTCGGTGACCACAAGCGTCACCGGGCGGGCGGCGGTCGCCGGCAGGGTCAACTCCGGGACAATCTTGGCGACGCCCTTCTGGGTGTGGATCATGGCGGCGATCACCCGGCGTGCGCCGCTGACGAGGTCCATCGCCCCGCCCATGCCCGGAACCATCTTCCCGGGCACCATCCAGTTTGCCAGCCACCCCCTCTCGTCCACTTGCAGGCCGCCCAGGACCGTCATGTCGAGGTGGCCGCCGCGGATCAGGGCGAACGACATCGCCGAGTCGAAAGCCACCGCCCCGGGCAGGGCGGAAACAAACCGGCCGCCGGCATCGGTCAGATCCGCGGCTTCCATCCCTTCCGGAGGAGCGGCACCGAACCCGATGATGCCGTTCTCCGACTGGAAGTGAACCGTGATGCCGGACGGCACGTAATTTGAAACCATCGTCGGCAGCCCGATACCCAGGTTGACCAGGGTGTTGTGGCGCAATTCCAGCGCCACACGGCGGGCGATCAGTTCCTTGGCGTCCATCACAGCCTCTCGTCGGTAAAGGCCGGCCGCTCCACCAGATGCGTGATCACCACGCCCGGCGTGTGGATGTCGTCCGGGGCAAGCACGCCGAGCGGCACGATCTCGTCGGTTTCCGCGATGACGACGCCACCGGCGAGGGCCATGACTGGATTGAAGTTGCGAGCCGTCAGCATGTAAACGAGGTTGCCGTGGTAGTCTGCGGTTCGTGCCGATATCAGCGCCACATCGGCGTGCAGGGCGGGCTGGACGAGGCAATCGCGCCCATTCACCTGAATGACCTCGAACCCTTCAGCAGCCAGAGTGCCGATGCCGGTGGCGGTCAGCACGCCCGGCAGACCCGCGCCGGCCGCGCGGATGCGCTCGACAAGCGTTCCTTGCGGCACCAGAATCACCTCGATCTCGCCGGAGATCATCTTTTGCTGGGTCTCCGGATTGGTGCCGATATGCGATACATACGCGCGGGACACGCAGCCCGCCGCAATCAGCTTGCCGATCGCCACCCCGGGGCGGGCGGTGTCGTTGGCGATGATCGTGAGGCCGCGGGCTTTGCGTGCGACCAGGGCGTCGATCAGGCGAAGCGGCGATCCGACGCCCATGAAGCCGCCGATCATTACGGAAGCACCATCAGGAACGAGCGCCGCCGCGTCGGCGACAGGCAGGACGGTTCTCATCGCCAATCTCCTTTGCGGGGTGCCGTCCGGTAGAGACCGGTCAGACCAGCCTCCGGGGCCTTCTTGTGTGCGTTCATCGCGACGACGAAGCCTCCCTGGAGCGGATACGTAATAACAAAGTAACGGTCATCGTTCGGCCCGCGCGCCGTCCGCTTCGCGATCGAGCACCGCAAGAGTGTGCCGCGCGATCATGACTTCCTCGTCCGTCGGGATCACGAACACCCGGACCCGCGACCGCTCCGAGGAGATCACCTGCGCGCTCTTCCGGTTGGCGAACCTGTCCATTTCGATGCCGATCCACTCCATCCCTTCCAGCACGCGCTCGCGCACGCGCCAGGCGTGTTCGCCGATACCGCCGCAGAACACCACCGCGTCCAGGCCCTCCAGCACGGCGGCAAGGCCGCCAAGCTCGCGGCGGATGCGGAAGACGAAGTATTCAATCGCCTGAGCGGCTTCCGGCTTGTCTGACGCCTCCAGCTCCCGCATATCGTGCGATACGCCGGACAGGCCCTTCAGACCCGATTCCTTGTAAAGCAGGTCGCGGATGGCGTTCGCGTCCATGTTTTTCTGCGCCATCATGTAGAGCACGACGCCCGGATCGAGCTGGCCGCACCGTGTCCCCATCGGCAGCCCGTCCAGCGCCGTGAAGCCCATCGAGCTGGCGATCGAATGTCCGTCGCGGATCGCGCACATCGAGGCGCCGTTGCCCAGATGCGCGACCACCACGCGGCCGGCGGCAAAGAACGGCGAGACCTCCTGCAGGCGGCCGATGACGTATTCATACGACAGGCCGTGGAAGCCGTAGCGGCGCACGCCTTCCTCGTAATAGCTGCGGGGGAGCGCGTACACGTCGTTCACGAATGGTTGGGCGCGGTGAAAGGCGGTGTCGAAACAGGCAACCTGCGCGACGTGCGGCCACGCCTCGCGCGCCGCCAGGATGCCCGCGAGATTGTGCGGCTGATGCAGCGGCGCCAAGGGGACCAGCGTCTGCAGCCGCCGCAGGACGTCATCCGTCACCAGCACCGGCGCGTCGTAATAGGTGCCGCCATGAACCACCCGGTGGCCGGCCGCCACCACGTTCGCGTCCGGAAAGGCCTGCCGGCGCCACTCCAGAATCCGCTGCAGGGCGTTGGTGTGGAACGGGATGCCCGAACCGGCGGCCCATTGCTCCTGGTGCGTCACGGTGTCAGCCGCATCGCGGACCGTAAGGCGCCGCTCGTCGCTGAGCATCTCAGCCAGGCCGGTCACCAGGACCTTCGGCGAGTCGTCGTCCACCTCGCACAGCGCGAACTTGATCGACGATGACCCCGCGTTCAGCGTGATGACGTGCCTGATCATTGCGCCGCCTCCTTGACGGCGTCTTCATGCGTCACCGCGCTTTCGCCGGTCGTCAGCCAGTGGGCGTACAGCACGGCGACCGCGCAGGAGAACAGCCGAGACCCCTCGTCGTCGGCGCGGCTGGTCAGCAGCACGGGCACCTTGGCCCCCAGTACGATGCCCGCGCCCTCCGCCTGCGCAGCGTAGGTCAGATCCTTGGCAAGAATATTGCCGGCTTCGAGGTTCGGCACGACCAGGACGTCGGCCCGGCCGGCGACCAGCGATGTCAGGCCCTTGGTGCGCGCCGCGGACAGGCTGATCGCGTTGTCCATCGCCAGGGGGCCGTCAACGATCCCACCCCGGATCTGACCCCGCTCCGCCATCTTCGACAGCGACGCGGCATCGATGGTCGACTGCATTTTCGGGTTCACCGTCTCGACCGCGGAAATGATCCCGACACGCGGCAGCGCGATGCCCAGCGCCTGCGCCAGGTCGATCGCGTTCTGGACGATGTCGACCTTGTCTTCCAGCGACGGCGCGATGTTGATCGCCGCGTCGGTGACCAGCACCAGTTCGGGAAGCGCCGGCGCATCCATCACGAACACATGGCTGATCCGCCGTGCGGTCCGCAGGCCGCCCTGTGACTTCACCACATGACGCAACAGTTCATCGGTGTGCAGGTGGCCCTTCATGACCGCGCCTGCGGTGCCCTGCTGGACCATCTCGACCGCCCGCGCGGCCGCCGCATCGTGGCTTGCCACGTCCTCGATCGCGATCCCCCGCAGATCGAGGCCGCACGTCCTGGCAACGGCTGCGATCTTGGCGGCGTCGCCGATAAGCACCGGCCTGATCAGCTTGTTGCGCGCGCCGGCCAGCGCGCCGCGCAGGGCATTTTCCTCCTCCGGCACGACAACGGCCGTCACCAGCGGCGGCAACGCTTCACACGCCGCCATCAGGCGGCCGACATGACGGTGGCGCTGAACCGTCAGCTCCGGCAGAAAACCCTCCGTAAACACGGCATGCTTTTCGGGCGGTTGAACTTCCGCGGTGCCGTCAACCAGGATCTCGTCTCCGCGCAGCACCCTGGTGCTCAGCACGACGATGTCCGGCGGACGCTTCTCCTCGACCCGCACCGTCACCGTCACCGTGTCGCCGACATGGGCCCGGCCACGGAAGCGGAGCACCTGCGAGTCGTACAGCGTCCCCGGCCCCGGCAGCAGGTTGCCCAGAATGGCGGAGAACAGCGACCCGAGCCACATCGATGGCGCCGGGTTCTGTCCGGATTGGGTTTCCCCCGATCGGCTGCCCGGCAGATGCAGCGGGTTGAGGTTCCCGCTCACATGGGCAAACACATACAGGTCATCCGGCGTCACGACGCGGGTGATGGACGCAGTGTCGCCGATGGACAGCTCATCATAGGTCTGGCTGATGCGTGTCATTCTCTCGCTCCAATCCGGTTGCCCGCATTTACCCGGGGCGGCGGACGGCAACGGCCGCTGGCGCTGCGCCCGGCCGTTGCCAACGCTGGCCCTTACTCTGCCACCTCCGTCGGGACCTTGGTCTTGTCGGACACGGCACGCGAGGGCTTCGGTGCCGGGGCTTCGGTCGCCCCCGGTTCGGCAGCGCGGGCGGCCTTCGCCACGGCGCGGTTGTCGGACAGCGCCAACGTCCCCAGTCCCAGGACATCGCGGATGCGCGCCAGCATCTGCACCGTCGCCTCGTTCATTTCGGCCACGTCGCCGGCGATCTGCTCGACCAGCGCGATCGCGCGGGACCGCTCCTCGGCCGTATCCAGAAGGCTCGGTAACGTAACGATCGCCTGCTCCGGCTCGAAGTCGACGATCAGGCTCTGCTCGGTGATGACGTGCGAACGGATGGCATCGCCCATGCTCTTGAATGGTTCGGCGTATTGCAGGATCGCGTTCGACCGTTCCAGCCGCGACTGCCGTACCGAGCCGCGGGCCTTCGCGATCAGAATCAGCATGCGAATGACGCCCTCGGGATAGCCGCCGCGGGTCAGGTTCATGAGAGCGGCCTGCACCTGCGGCAACTCGCGCAGGCCCTCGCCGATCGTTGCGTTCCGGTCGGTGGCGCGGCCTTCGACCAATCGAGCCGTGAACGGGTTTGCGTAGAGCGCGAAGAAGGTCACCTCATCCGTCATCGTCTTGACGTCGCGCCAGAAGTTCATGCCCTGCTCGACCATCGTGGCGAACAGCTTTTCCGACTGGAAGAACGGATTGGCCGGCGCCACCGGCTTACGCGCATCCCGCACGGCGGGCGCGAGCGAGGCGATCGCCTTCACCGCGGGATTCTGGTCGGAGACCATATAGCGCCGCACCCGCAGCGGGTGGGTCTGCTCCAGCGTTTGGGCGAGCGCCGGCGATGCCATGGCCCGCACGGCGGGACGGATCGTCATCTCGTAGGCATCCACATTGAAGCGCGAGACGCGATCGACCAGCGCGAACGGCGTTTCGGCATCGCCGTCATCCAGCGCGAGCAGATCCCCGATGGTCCGCTCCTCGAAGCCGACGACATATTCGGCATCGATGCCCTCGCCGATCTGCTGCTCGATCCGCATTTCGTACAGGCCGGGTGCCAACGCCTCAACGGCTTCGAGCGTGCCGATGATCCGGTCGTGCTCCTTCAAGGCAACCTTGGCGGAGACGAAGATGCCGAGATGCCCGATGTCCTTGTGCACCATGTAGATGATCCGCTGGCCCCGCGCCTTGATCTCACGTTCGTCTTTGTAGAGATGGGAGATCCAGTTCAGCGCCTGCTGCGGCGGCGTGATGTCGTCCCCATGGCTGGCGAACACGATGATCGGCGCCTTGATGTTCCGGAGATCCACCGGCCCGCGTCCGCCAAGGACGGCGGTGCCATGCTCGAGCTTGTTGCCGACGAACAGGTTCTCAACGATCCAGCGGATTTCGGCCTCGTTCATCACGTAGAAGCCCGACCACCAGCGTTCGAAGCCCATGAAGCGCTCGGCCTCGGTATCGACGTTGGCGAAGACGTTGTAATACTTGCTCCACCAGGTGTTGCCGGGGTTCATCTTCTCGAAGTTCATCACCAGATGGGCGCCGTCGAAGCGGCCGTTGCCGAGGTCGGAGGCGATCAGCGCATGCACCGCGCCGCCGGTCAGCCCGCCCATGTAGCGCATCGGGTTCTTGCCGCGCACGCCGGACCAGTAGCTGAGCGGCGCGCCGTTCACCACGATCGGCCCGGTCACATGCGGGTTCGACGCCGCCAGCAGCATCGCCGCCCAGCCGCCCTGGCAGTTGCCGACGGTCACCGGCCGCGGCGCGTTCGGATGGCGCTGCGCCACCTCGCGGAAGAAACGGCCTTCCAGGGCGCAGATATCCGCCATCGTCTGTCCAGGCTCGGGCTGCTGGAAGAAGATGACGAAGTAGACCGCATGACCGTGCGCCAGAGCGACGCCGACCTGGCTGTCCGACTTGAAGCCGCCGATGCCGGGGCCGTGGCCGGCACGCGGATCGACGATCATGTAAGGGCGCTTGGCCGGGTCCACTTCCACGCCGGGCGGCGGCCTGATGTGCACCAGGGCGTAGTTGACCGGCGGTTCCTGTTGGCGGCCATCCATGATCATGTCGAAGTCGTAGGCCAGGACGGGCGTCGCCCCCCGGGCCTGCTGCTCGACAAAATCGTTGCCCACTTGCCGCATGATATCCAGGAACAGGACGGACCGCTGGGCGGCGTCGGTCAGGTAGTCGGCGAAGTCCCTGGCCGTGGTCTGCGGCGGCCGGTTCACGGACCATATCTTCTGCCACGTTTCCAGGTTCTGCCGGCCGGCGTTGCCGTAGAGATCGGTGATCGAGCGGAGATGCTGCGTTCCGAGCTCCGCCAGCGACTGCCAGAGGGACGACGTGTCGCCCAGCCGGCGCGCCAGTTCGTCGCCTTTCGGACCGATGCCGGAGCGACCGGCCCCGTTGGGCAGCCAGGCGCCGAACGGATTGAAGACCGACTTCGACGCCTCGGACAAATAATTCTGCATGGCTAAATCCTCCCGTTGATTGATTGCAACAGTAAGAGCCTCAAAGGCCGCATTGCGGCGGGGATGCACAATCTACGGCGGCACGGTGTTGGTCTTCTATCAGGATCGGACCGACGAAGAAACAAGGCCGTGAAGCAAAATCAGGCAACCTCCGGATCGATTTCCCGGCTGAGCTGGCATGGCGGGGAAGCGAAATCGCCATAGTCTGCCTTAATCCAGCAACCATAGCACTGGCCGATCGGCTCTGCGTGAACATTTCGTGGCACTTTCTATCGCCTCACAGACAACGCCGCCCGGGAGAGGCTGCATTACCCGGAAACCGGAAGTCCGGACGAATACGGCTTCGTTGCAGACTTGTTGCGGCTTGGCCGGCATCACCGCAGCCCAAACAGCCCGAAGCGGTAACCGAACTTGATCGCGGCGCCTATGTAGAAAGCGCTGAATTCCCGTCGCGTGATATTTGAATATTCCTGCTCCCCGGAAGCCTGAAAATCGAGCGCCGGATTGCCGAACGCCGCGGCGTTGCCGCCAAACAGCTCGGCGGGAAGCTTATATTCGACGGTGAGGATGGGCTCCACGACAAAGCCTTGCCGGGTGACCCCGCGAACCTCGTCGAACCACCGCCGCGTGAAATCAGACGCGAGCGAGGCACTCCAACTGTCCGAGATGGAGTAGCTCGCCGAAAGCACTCCGATCAACGCCTGCGAATTGGGCAACGGGGAGTTGAACCGCTGCTGGAAGAAGACGTTGGCTCCAAACGACCATGTCGTGGCGGAGCCGGTTCGGGCCGCTTCCGGCACCCGGGCGAAACTGCTATCGAAGTTGAACCGCTTCTGCACCCCGACATTCAGATCCTGCCGGTTTGCGATGTTCTCCGACAAAAAGGGTTCATACGACCAGCGCGGCGCAAAGGCGAAGTACGGCGAGTAGTCCTGGTCGTTGTTCGGATTGACATATTGCACGCGCGCGTTGAGACGCAGAAAGTCGACGTTTCGGTTGCCTACCGGGGGGCCGAAGTATTCGCCGTCGTAGCGCAACTGCCCGGTGAACCGGAAATTCGAATCGAAGAGCTGGGTCGCATAACTGAGCCGCACATCGGGGTTTGCTTCGAGCGCCTCTTGCCCGTTCTGGTTGGCCGTGGTGGCATTCGAGTTATACTGAAGCGGAGCCACAATGTTGAACGTGAACGGAGTAGGCGTGGCCCGCTGTTCCGCGCCTGGCGCCGTGGCATACTCATTGTCCTGCGGAACCGGCGTCTGCTGGTTCGGCATCCCCAGAATTGCGTCGTTCTGGAAATCGGCTTGGTCGCTGTTGTCGCTGGCTGCCTGGCGCCCGGCCTGGCCCGGTTGCGCGCTTGCCTGGCCGGTCAGGGACATGATTGCAAGAGCAGTCAGCAGCGCGAACCCTGCGCCCGGCAACCGACTGGTTTTGACGCCGCCCGTCCGGTTGGATTGGCGCCATTCCCGATTATCGGACATTCGCCGGAGCTCCTTCTTTTGGCTTGTTGCAATTAGCCGGCGGCGCGCATGGCACCTGGCGCGCCGGCTGCTTCGGTTGCGCCGATGGGGCCTTTTTCGGGTGCTCCGGCATGGCCAGGATCGCATCGTTCTGGTTGTCTATCGCGTCGCTGTTCCCGCCCCGGTCGGCCCCGTCGGCATGCGCGGTTGCGATCCCGCCGCTGACAATCGCGACGATGATCGCCGCGGCGAGGCAGCGCATCGGGACGGCCAGAGCGCCGGTCATTCCGGGATCTTCCGATTTCTTAACCGGACCGAACATCCTTACGCTCCGATGACTCCACCATCGTCTTTGGTAATGACCACTGTCGCCGAGCGGGGCACGGTCCCGTCATGATCGGGCCAGCTACTGTTGATCTTCCCGGCGGCAAAGTCTGCGGCCGACGTCGTGGCACCCGGGTGCTGGACGTTGATGAACATCGTCCGCTGGTCCGGGGTAGTGACGACACCGGTGATTTCCTGGCCGAATGGCCCGGTAAGGAAGCGGAGGATCTCGCCGCTGACCGGATTGGCGCACAGCATGGCGTTGTTGCCGAACTGTGCAAGCGGCCCCACGTTCATCGAGTCTTCGCCGATGTCGGTCTGCACCCACAGCCTGCCGTCCTTGTCGAACCACAGACCATCCGGGCAGGCGAAAATGCTGTGCTTGTCGAGGGCTGCGCCGGATAGCGTCCGGCTGTCATGCTCCGGTCCGGCGATGACAAACAGGTCCCAGTTGAACCGGGTCGCGGCGGGATCAGACTCGAGCTCCACCCAACGGATGATTTGGCCGAACAGATTGTCCGGCCGGGGATTGGGCGGATTGGTCTGTTCGGCCGTGCGGCGGCTGTTGTTTGTGAGAGTGAAATAAACCTGCCCGTTTTTCGGATCGATCGCGCCCCATTCCGGGCGATCCATCTTCGTCGCACCCTGCACGTCCGCGGCCGTCCGCGTGTTGATCAATACCTCGGCCTGGTCTGCGAAGCCGTTCGCAGCGGTCAGCTTGCCCTCATTGTGCACCAGCGGCAGCCATTCGCCCGTTCCGTCGTTATTGAACCTGGCGACATAGAGCCGCCCGTCATCGAGCAGGCGTCCATCGGCGGTCGCCGGGTCATAAGCCGCCGCGCTGACGAATTTGTAGATGTATTCAAACCGCGCGTCGTCGCCGGAGTAACAAACCAGGGGTTTACCGGCCACCGGCTTGGCGAATATCACGCCCTCATGGGCGAACCGGCCGAGCGCGGTCCGCTTCACGGGCTGGTGCGCGGGGTTGAAGGGATCGATCTCGACGATCCAGCCGAACGCGTTGGGCTCGTTGCGGTAGTCCGCGGCGGCCGAACCGGCCTTCGCCGATGCGTCGAAACGGACATATTCGTCCTTGCCGCCGGCGGCCAGCTCCCACCGATAGCGGGATTCCCGGGTGGCCACGCCGTAGCGCTTATGCTCCCGAGGGAGTTCCTCATCGTGATTGACGAAATAGCCCGCCCAGTTCTCCTCGGCGGTCAGATAGGTATTCCAGGGCGTCACGCCATGCGCGCAATTATTCAGTGTGCCTCTGCCACGTTCGCCGGTGGGGCTGAATTTCGTCTTGAGCAGGTCCGAGCCCCGCGCGGGGCCGGCAAACTCCATCGCCGTCAATCCGGTAATGCGGCGATTGCGCTCATCGCGCGCCACGGACCAGGTTCCGTCGGCTCCCTGGCGGATCCGCACGATGGCGACGCCGTGGGCGTTGAGCTCCTTGAGCACCTCATCATCGTCGCGCGCCTTGCCCGCCATCGGCACGTCGTTGCGGGTCAGCGGTTTGCCTGTTGCGCTGCGATGCATGTAGCGCGGCTCTATATATTCATGGTTCAGCACGAGGAGGCCGTCCCTGGAGCTGCCGACGAACGGCGACTGGCCCTCGATCGGGAAGAAATGCAGGCCGTCATGGTGCTGGCCGATTTGCAGCGCCTGGTCCGCGCCGGAGTTGCTCAGTGAGAAAGCCGGCATTGCGCCGGCAATCGGCTCGCCCCACGGCACCAGAACCTTCGCGCTGTAGCCGGGCGGCACCACGATCTTGTCGAGTTCAGCCACCGGGACCGGGGCAAAGCCGATTTGCGGACCGGTTTCATCTTCAGGCCAGGCGGCGTCGGCGAGAGCGGGCCGGCTGAGTCCTGGCATGCAGGCGCCGAACATGCCGGTTACCGCGGCGGCCAGCCCGCCGCGGAAAACAGTCCGGCGGCCGATCCGCTGCGCGACGATATCGGCAAAGAACGGGTTGTTGGAATGATTGGACAGCGGCTCGTCGCCATGCTCCACGGTCGCTTCGGATTGCCCGCGCGGTGTATCGCTCATGATCAATCATCCGTTCTGATAATGGAAGAAAGCCGACGGGCTTAGCGAAATATCCCTGTCGGCGCCTGAGGAATTTGATCTGCTGCGGCGCGGCAAGTCGAGTGATGGTTTTGTTGCGGGCAGTGTCTGGTCGAGTGGTCACATAAACTTTACCGCGGCAGTATATCGGATGATCCGGGCCGGTAATCGGAAGCCATCATGAATCGCGTTGTTTTAACTGGCATTTGCTGGCCCGGTCGCGGAAACTCGTGTCGATGATGCGCTAACCGGGGGACGCTTTGGTGACCGGGCAGGACGCGGTTTCGGGTTGGTTTTGCTTGTGCGATTCACCTCCTGCCTCAGCAGAGTTAAAGAATAGGCAAGAAGTCCCGAAAGTATGCCTGGTGTCCCAATTTGTCCGGGTAGCCGGGCAAGCGGTGCTGCTGACAGCGCGTTCATAAAAACGTCTTTTGACGGACGGAAATATCTGCACGCCTAATAGCTCCGGACAGCGCTTCCGAACGCCAAAAAACATAAACAGCGCGCCGATCTTTGCGTTTCGGTGTTTCCGTTTCGATTGCCGTTGAAATTGCCGCGGGCTCGGCATGCAACGACGATCCAGCCAAGGGGAATGTTACGTGGGACCACAAATCGTTCGGCGATCACTCCTCGTCCTGATGGGTTCGCTGTTCACAGGCGGGCCGGCTTTTTCCCAGAACATTCGAATCGTCGGATCGGGCGCAAGCTTCCCATTCCCACTTTATTCAACGTGGTTCCACCAATATAGCCGGGCCACGCGCGGAGTCAGCATCGACTATCAGTCAAAGGGGAGCGGCGGCGGAGTGCGCGACTTCATCAGCCGGATTGTCGATTTCGCCGCGAGCGACGCCGCGATGACCGACGAGGAAATTGCCCAGGTGAAAGGTGGCGTGGTGCTGCTGCCGATGACAGCCGGGCAGGTCGTGCTGGTGTTCAATCTTCCCAACGTTCGCCAGGTGCGACTCCCCAGGGACGTGTATCCGCTGATCTTCACAGGCGAAGTCAATCGGTGGAACGATCCGCGGATCGTCGCGGCCAATCCCGGCGCAACCTTGCCGGATATGCGGATTACGGTGGTACGCCGATCGGACAGTGCAGGCACCACCTACGTGTTTACGAAGCACCTGAGCGCGATCAACGAATCGTTCCGGACGAAGATGGGCGTTGGCACAACCGTGCAATGGCCAAACCTGCCGAACTTCATCGGCTCGCCCCGCAACGATGGGATCACCGCGACCGTCGCGCAGACGCCCGGGGCGATCGGCTATGTAGAGTTCGGCTTCGCCCTGCTGTCGGACACGCCGTTCGCGCTGCTGGAAAACAAATCGGGGAAGTTTGTCGAGGCCGACGAGGCGGCGGGCCAGGCCGCATTGGCGAGCGCTGATTTTTCGGGCGAAGACTTGCGCATCTGGGTCGAGGACCCGGCAAGCCCGGAAGCGTATCCGATAGCGACGTTCACATGGATGCTGTTCTACCGTAAGCATGGAAACGATCGGATCGCGGCGGAGCTGCGCAAGTTCGTGGCGTGGGCCATGGACGAAGGCCAGGGCATGGCTGCCGAACTTGGTTATGTCCCCTTGCCCGAAGGCCTGATCAAGCGGGTGAAGGCCGAGGCGGCGAATATCCAATAGCCGGGCAGCCCCGGACGCTGGAATGAGATAGTGCCTGTTTTGTATTGAACGGCGTCTCGGGCCGGAAAGAAGGAGCTTGATCGTCGCAATGTCAGCACGAGCGTCGCTTGACCGGAAACCTGTCGCCCGGGACCCCTCGGCGGGGGAATATGCGGCCGACCGGGCATTCCGCACCCTCGCATTATCTTGCGCGATCGGCACGATCGCCCTGCTTGTTTTTATTCTTTTCGAAATCGGTCTGGAAGCGGCGCCGGCAATCTCGGCGCACGGGCTTGGTTTTCTGACCAATGCCATATGGGCGCCGGGACGCGACCAATTCGGCATTTTGGCCGAAATCTGGGGCACACTTTACAGTTCTGTTCTCGCGCTCATTCTGGCCGGGTTTTTCGGCGTCGCGATCTCAATCTTCCTGACCCAGGATTTCCTGCCGCCTCTACTTGCGGAGATCTTCCGCACCATCGTGGAAATGCTGGCGGCGATCCCGAGCGTGGTTTACGGGCTGTGGGGCATCTTCGTCGTCATTCCCGCCATCAGGCCCGGTGCGAACTGGCTGCACGACAATCTGGGTTTCATTCCGTTTTTCGGCACGCCGCTGTCCGGCCCGGGCATGGCGCCCGCCGTGATCGTCCTCGCGATCATGGTGCTGCCGACAGTGGCGGCGATTTCGCAGGATGCGTTCAGGCTGATCCCCTACAAGACCAAGGAAGCCGCCTACGGGCTGGGCACGACGCGGTGGGAGGCGATCCTGAAGGTTCTGCTTCCAACCGCCGCCAACGGAATATTCGCGTCCCTGGTGCTGGGGTTCGGACGGGCTCTTGGCGAAACGATGGCGCTGGCCATGATTATCGGCAACGCGAATCAGGTCAGCCTGTCGCTGTTCTCTCCGGCGAAAACCTTGGCCTCGTTGCTGGCGTCGAGTTTTCCCGAGGCCGGCCAGCTCGAGCGGGAGGCGCTGATGTTCGCGGCGCTCGCGCTTCTCGCAGTCACGCTTGCGGTCAATATCATTGGCACGATGACTCTATCGGCCGTTTCCAAGCAAAAAGCCACGTGATGGTGCCGGAATGAAAATGACAAGCCAGCCCGTTATCGTTCCGCTGCATTCTTCGACGGCGCATGCCGGCATTCCGAACTTGCGCCGATCCTACTCCGACACCCGCAATCTTTGGAGTGTGGTGCTGACGACCTTGCTTTGGGGCCTCGCCGGACTGGCGGCGATACCGCTGTTTTCGGTGCTTTACATGTTGATATCCCAAGGCGGGGCACGCCTTGGCCTGGACCTGTTTACCCAGCTTCCGCCGGCGGGCTTCATGCGCGGGGGCGGGTTCGGCAATGCGGTCGTCGGGACATTGGTGATGGTTCTGATCGCCTCCCTGATCAGCATTCCGATCGGGGTCATCGCGGGGATCTTCCTCGGAGCGATTGCGCCGAACAGCCGCGGGGCGGCAGCCGCCCGATTTTCCACCCAGGTCCTGACCGGCTTCCCGTCGATCCTGGCCGGCGTTTTCGTCTTCGGGATCCTGGTGCAACCGATGGGCACCTATTCGGCCATAGCGGGCGGCGTCGCGATTGCGGTGCTCATGCTGCCGACGGTGATCCTGACCGCCGAGCAGGCGATCCGGATGGTGCCCCAGCGCATGAAGGATGCGGCGATCGGGATGGGATGCACGCCGACACAGACCGTCGCGAAAGTTGTCCTGCCGACGGCGTTGCCGGGCATCATGACCGGGATAATGCTGGCGGTGGCCGGCGGCATGGGACAGGCGGCTCCGCTGCTGTTTACCTCGCTGTTCAGCAATTTTTGGTTGCAAAGTCTCACCGAGCCTACGGCATCGCTTTCCATCCTGATCTTTAATTTCTCCGGGATGCCGTTCGCCAATCAAACTCAGCTCGCCTGGTCGGCATCCCTCGTGCTCGTCCTGATCGTGCTTGTCTTCAACATTCTCAGTCGGGTCGTGAGCCTGAAAAGACGCTGACCTGAGCGATGGAGCGTTCCATGAGCTACCCCACGTTGTCCGCACGCGCCACGCTGCCGGCGAATTCGCCGCAATACGCGATCACCGCGGCGATCGAGAAAATTTACTACGGCGACTTTCTCGCGGTGCGCGATGCCCATGTGGGCGTTGAGCAGGGAAAAATCACCGGCTTCATCGGTCCGTCCGGCTGCGGCAAATCCACCGTTCTGCGCAGCCTGAACCGGATGAACGATCTGATCCCGAGCTTTCGGCTGGAGGGAAGTGTGAATTTCCTCGGCCAGGAAATCTACGCCAAGGAGATCGATCCGGTCGCGGTGCGCCGGCACATCGGCATGGTATTTCAGCAGCCGAACCCGTTCTCGATGAGTGTGTACGAAAATGTCGCCTTCGGGCTGAGGCTGAACCGGTTCAAGGGAAGTCTCGATGAGCCCGTCGAGAGGTCGCTGCGCCGGGCGGGGCTGTGGAACGAGGTGAAGGACAAGCTCAAGCAGAACGGCCTGTCTCTGTCGGGCGGTCAGCAGCAGCGCCTTTGCATCGCGCGCGCCATCGCCACGGAGCCCGCCGTGCTGCTGATGGACGAACCCTGCTCCGCGCTGGACCCGATCGCCACCAGAACGATCGAAGAACTCATGCTGGAGCTGAAGACGGATTACAGTGTTGCGATCGTGACTCACAACATGCAGCAGGCGCAGCGCGTCGCGGATGTCACCGCGTTCTTTTCGGTGGACGTCTCGGCGGGCGGAAGAACAGGCTATCTGGTCGAGATGGGCGAAACGCGGCAAACCTTCGAAAACCCGCGCGAAAAGCTCACGCGCGATTATGTCTCCGGCGTATTCAGTTGACAGGAGGGGCGCATGGCTCGCTGGAGAAGAACCACCGCCTCCCTGGTTGTCACACTGGCCGTCGCTTGCGGCATTACGATCACGGACGCCGATGCGCTTGAGCTGAAGGGTGCTGGGGATACGCTTCAGGCCGACCTGTTCGGCGCGTGGATCGAGCAGTTCGCGACGGCTAATCCGGGTACTAAGATTGTCTACGAACCGGTCGGACGGAACGAAAGTATCCGGCTTCTCTCCGCGGGCAAGGTCGAGTTCGCCGCCAGCGACAGCCCGATGGCCGGCCAACAGGCCGAGTTGGACGGCAAGGGCGTTTTGGTGGTTCCGATAACGGCCGGCATGGTCGTGATCGCGTATAATATTCCGGGCCTTGAGGACCCGGTGCGGCTCAGCCGCAAAGCGCTCGCCGGTGTTTTCAATGGAACGGTGACGTATTGGGATGACGGCGGGATCGCCGCGGCGAATCCCGGGATCAGGCTCCCCCATCACGAGATCGCGATCGTTGCGGACTCAGCGGCGTCCGGCGCCACCCTGGCCCTGAACCGCTACCTTTCCGAGATCGGCGGCCGCAGCGCCGGCAACGCCTTGGAGCCGGAGTGGACAGCCGATTATATGACTGCGCCTGGCGACGAGGGGGTGGCGCAACGCATCGAGATCAGCGAATATTCTATTGGTTATGTCGCGTATTCGTTGGCCGCACGGCTCGGCCTGCACAGCGTGCTGCTGGAGAATCAGGCTGGCCAATTCGTCGGTGCAAGTCTCGAAACCGGTTCGGCCGCACTGGCATCGACGACGCTGGGATCGGCGGACGGCCGGTCCGCGATTATCGACGGCCCTGTCAAACAAGGTGCCTATCCGATCGTTACCTACAACTGGTTGCTTATGCGCAGTACTTATGACGATCCAAGCGTCGCGGACGGATTGCGGCTGTTTGTCGGGTGGGGTTGGTCGCAAGGCCTTCCTTCAGTGACTGAGAACCGCTTATTGCCATTACCCGGCCCGATCGTGGACAAAGCCAAGATCATCCTTCAGCGACTGCGGTGACCACGACAGCCATATCCGCCGCAAGCCGACATAATTCGAACATCACGATACTTCGGAGCATATCCGGCCTTGCTTTGCTGTTTGTGATTGCAGGGTGTCTGGTCGATCCGCCCGCAAACGTGGTGACCGGCCTTGCGGCAATCATCACGTCCCGCGATACGCTCGTGACCGACTATATCGGTACCGGTGGTCTCGGCGCGGCGATGGTGAATGCCGGCTTGCTCACTTTGATTGTTTCTTTCATCTACGCGCGATGCAACGTCAGAATTGGTGGAGCTTCCGTCGCATGCCTCTTCCTGATGCTCGGGTTTGGCCTGTTCGGGAAGAATCTTCTCAACATCTGGTGCGTCGTTCTCGGCGTCTGGCTTTATTCCCGGTTTCGCCGCGAACGCTTCGCGGCGCACCTCAACACCGCTTTCTTCGGCACTGCCCTGGGGCCGATATTTTCGGAAATACTGTTCAGCACATGCCTGCCCCTCTACATCAGCATCCCGCTGAGTGTCGCGACGAGCCTGGCAATGGGCTTCGTGCTGGCGCCGGTGGCGGCGGATCTGTCCAAGGCGCACATGGGGTTGAGCCTGTACAACATCGGCTTCGCCTCGGGCATCGCCGGAACGGTCGTCGTTGCCCTCTACAAATCCTACGGTTTTGTGCCCGATCCGGTCTTCATCTGGACAACCGGAGACAATATGCGATTGGCCGCCATGCTGGCGGGCATGTTCCTGTCGATGATCGGGCTCGGCCTGATTTTCGACAGGACTGCATTAGCGAAGCAGACACAAATCCTGGCTCAATCCGGACAGGCGCCAACCGATTTTGTATCCTTGGTCGGGATCGGTCCGACATTTCTGAACATGGGCTTCACCGGCATGATCGGCGTGGAACCGCGTCATGGCGACGGCCGTCCTGGCGCTGGTGCCACCGGTTGCCGTGGTGCTACTGATGCAACAATGGTTCGTCAAAGGTCTCACGGAAGGCGACAAGTGAATGGCAACGCTTCGGTTGGAAGATCTGCGCAAGAGTTTCGGCCCCACGCAGGTGCTGCAAGGCGTCGATGTGGCCATGGAATCGGGGGAGATGGTCGTCATCGTCGGTGCCTCCGGCTGCGGCAAGTCCACCTTGTTGCGGCTGGTCGCGGGCCTGGAGACGCCGACCTCCGGGCGCATCTTGCTCGATAACACCGATGTCGCCCCTTTGGACCCGGCGAAGCGCGACATTGCGATGGTGTTTCAGAACTACGCGCTGTATCCGCATATGACGGTGTTCGACAACATGGCCTATGGGCTGCGCATTCGTGGCCTTTCGCGCGAGGATATCGCCAAACGGGTCAACGAGGCGGCCGAAATCCTCGGCCTGCAACAGTTGCTCGCGCGCCGCCCCCGGCAGCTCTCGGGCGGCCAGCGGCAGCGCGTGGCGATGGGCCGGGCGATCGTGCGCGAGCCGAAGGTGTTCCTGTTCGACGAGCCGCTGTCCAATCTCGACGCGTCGCTGCGCGTGCAGATGCGGGCGGAGATCCGCCGGCTGCAACGGCGCATGAAGGTGACCAGCCTTTACGTCACGCATGACCAGGTCGAAGCCATGACCCTGGGCGACCGTTTGCTGGTGATGCACCAGGGCAAACCTGTCCAGTTGGCCACGCCGATCGAGGTGTTCGAGACGCCCGCCAATCTCTATGTCGCGGGCTTCATCGGCGCCCCATCGATGAATTTCTTTCCGGGCCAACTGAGCCACGGCGGCACCGCCGCCCGGTTGGCGGCGGGACCGGCGCTGGTATTCGCCGACGGACGGCGCGAGGGCGCGGACGGGCGCCAGATCACCATCGGTGTGCGCCCCGAACATCTTGTGCTGGACCCGAACGGGATGGTCATGACGATCGATCTGATCGAGCCGTTGGGGTCGGAAACCGTGGTGATCGGCCGGTTGGCGAATGGAGACATGCTCTCGCTGAAGGTTCCCGGCGCGGCCCCGCCTGGCGAGACCGTCGCGGTCGCCATCCCCCCCGCGAACGTTCATGTGTTTGACACTGAGACGGGCATGCGCCTGTCGCCGCTTGGCGGGGCTCTGGCAGCGTGATGCCGGACCCGCTCGATCCGCGAACCCGGACATGCATGTGTCGTCCGCGTGATTCGTTGGCTAAGAAATAAATAGTTCGGCCGCCGTCAGGGCAGAGTACGGGCGGGTTACCTGACGCGGAGTGCCGGCGCACATCTTGATCGTGCGCCAGTTGCGTATCAGCGCAATTTGCCCGCTTGAGCGGACACGAAGCACATCCGCGAATGGCAGCGGCGCATGTCCCGCGGGACCGGCCCGAATCTTCGCATAGGATTCATAACGATGTTTCTATCGACGCTCGCAACAACCCTGCTGTTGATGCTCGATGAAATCGCGTTGATGGTGGACAGGCTGAGGACGCCGCCGGGCGCCATCCCCGGGCAAGCCAGCACATCGCGCAATGCGGACATGGCCTTCGCGCCCGGGCGGCAGGCCGATGGCAACCGTGAAATGAACCTCGTTTGGACAGTCGCGAAGCGATCGGCACGAAGCAAGGCGGCGCTGGTCCCCGCGGCGCTGCTCATCAGCGTTCTCGCTCCTTATGCGGTGTTGCCGTTGCTGTTCCTCGGCGGGACCTATCTTTGTTACGACGGGGCGAAGACAGTCGCACCCGGCGCGCTGCGCCTGTGGCAGCGGGAGCGGCGAAACAACGGGCGGATCTCCGCAGAGTCCCTTCCGGAGAAGCCCGCGACTGCAGTGCCCGCCACCGCAACCCTGGACGCCGCGATCCCCGGGATTGCGCGTCCTGGGCGCGGTGACCGCCGCGCGAAAGCTCGTGCCTGGAAAGGCGAATATCCGCCGCGCCCCGGAAACAAAACCGCAATAAGCGGCGTCGCGGGATGCGATCACCTGAACGGGAGACCGCCCGGACGCTGGCGAACCATCATGCGCCGGCAGGGTCCGGCGGCGGGGACTCGCCGGCCGAACCGAGCGGGTCGTGCGCGAGCGGTGCCGCTTGCGGCGCCAGGATCCGGAAAGACCGCTTCAGGTGCGGAGCGGCTGCCTTGGTCGCGCTCCGCCCCACCGCCAGGACGGCCAGAAGCAGTGCCGCAGCCGCCATGAAATACAGCACGCCGTCGATCGTGAAATACGCCATGAGGCTGGTGCCGATAAGCGGGCCGGCCACCGAGCCGAGCCCGCTCACCAGAATAAGCTGGCCGCTCACCGCCACCACCCGATCCGCCGGCATCTGATCGTGCGCGTTGGCGACGCAGACCGGGTAGAGGGTGGACATGAAGCCGCCGAGCAAGGCCGCGGCCGACAGCACCGCCGCCAAGGTCCGCGGCAGAAGCACCAGGGCAATGGCGCTGGCCGCGAAGCCAATAGCAAGCAAGGCCAGCACGAGGCGCCGGTCAAACCGGTCCGAAAGCCAGCCGACAGGGACCTGGAACGCGAGTCCGCCCAGCACCGCCACCAGCATGAACAGCGCGATCGTCTCGCGCCCGATGCCCTCATCCTGCATCCACGCCGGCACCAGGGCATAGAACGCGCTGCTGACGAGCCCGCTGATCGCACAGCCGGCCACCGCGATCGGCGCCGCGCGCAACAGTTGGCCATAGGGAAGCTTCACCGCGATGGTGGTTTGCGGCGGCTCGGCCCGGCTCGTGCTCACCATGACCAGCGGCACGGCGAACAGGACCGCAATCGCATTGAACGGCGCGGCCGATGCAATGTCGGTCCGGCTAATCAACAGCTGTCCCAGCGCCAGGGCCACGAACGTGCCGACCATGTAGATGGAGAAGACCCGCCCGCGTTCGGACGGCTGCGCCTTGGCATTCAGCCAGCTCTCGGTCGTGACGAAGAGCCCGGAGCAACCGAACCCGATGACCGCGCGCAGCACCAGCCAGAACAGCGAGCCGGTCAGCAGCGGCATGGCCGCGGTGGCGGCGACGACCATGCCGGCAAAGGCGGCGTAGGCGCGGATGTGCCCGATGCGCTCGATGATCCGCCCGCAGCCAAGCGCCCCCAGGGTGAAACCGGCAAAGTAGCCGCTGAGCACCAGGCCGGCCATTGCCGGGCCAAAGTCCTCGATCCCTATCCGCAATGAGATGAAGGTGCCAAAGAAACCGTTGGCAAGCTGTATAGCGCTGGTGGCGGCAATCAGTGTCCCGATTTGCGCGCGCATCGATCCGTTCGGTTGCATCCGTCCCTCCCTGTCGCGGCCCTGCCGTGGCATTCCCCCATCCCGAAAGATGTGTCCGTTAACTTACTTCAACGTTTCTTCGATACGGCGCATAACGTAGGGAAAAAACGGGTTCCAGGAAATCCGCATGAGCGAGGCCGGGCTGATCAGCAGCACGCCCACCTCCCCGCGCGCCGCCAATGCGCCCAAATGAACGCCGAAATCCTCGGCCGGATCGGGATCCGGGCCATACAGGCTGTCCGTCGTCGGAAACGGCAGCGCAACATGGGACAGCGAAAAGACGTTTCGCGGGTAGGTTTGTTGTAGCGGGCTCGTGCGCTCCGCGGTTTCCCCCGGCTCGGTAATCCGCTCGACCATTCCATCCGTGTTCGGATCGGCGTTCGCAATGATGGTCAGCCGGAACCGCAACGGCGGCGCCGGCAACAGGCGTCCGAGCGCCAGATCGGCCGCGGGACGCAACAATTCCCCGAGCTTCGAGTTGGTGTTGCGATCGAACAGCACCAGCTCGCTGCCATTGGCCGGCAGTTGCATATACAGGGCGGTGATGATGGCGCGCGTGCTGACGGTGAAATCCATCACCGACTGAAATGTCAGCACCGGCGCAAGACCGGACAGGCGGCCGTCACGCGAAAGGCGCTGGATCTGCTGCTGCAGCGCCTGCGTCAGACGGTAGGATTGCCGCGCACCGTTAACCGGGAAAGAGTTATATTTGAACGGGTTGAATTCGGGGACGATGCCAAGCCATGCCGCCTTGGCAAAGGCGGGCAGGATGGCCGGCAAGGCGGCGAGGCCCGCGAAACGCGCAAAGGCGGTAATGCCGATCATCGGCGAGATCAGGATCAGCCGGTCGGGCCGGGGAAGCTGCGGATCTTCGATGGCATCGAGCGCGTATTGCATCGCCAGCGCGCCTCCGTTGGAGAACCCGACCATGTGCAGCGGGGTCGTGCCGCCGGACAGCCGCCGGGCTTCCCGCACGGCCAGCCGTGTGGCGGCCGACCAGTCTTCCCAGACCACGTCCGTCAGCGCCGCGGGCACCGTTCCATGCGCCGGCAGCCGAATGGCGACCGCGACATAGCCCAACTCCCGGTAGCGCAGGGCGACGTGGCGCAGGCTATAGGGCGAGTCCGTCAGGCCATGCAGCAGCACGACGGCGCCGCGCGGCGGGCCTTCCGGCATCAGGACGTAGGAGCGGTTCCAATCCCTGGCAAAATGGCCGGGGTAAACCGGGCTTGCGGCAAAGTAGCGGTTGTCGGGCGTTCGGTCGCGCTCCTCCAGCCGATCCGACACCTCGGCTGTCACCTGGTTGAAGACGTGGCCCTCGGCGGCCATCCACCCGGGCCAGTCCATCCTGTCGATCGCGGCCGCATGCGCCTCGTCCGGCACAAATGTATGCCAGGGCTCCAGCGGCGGACCCCTTTGCGAGTCGACCGCGCGATACACCAGCAGCGTTGCTGCGACCACAAGACACAGCAGCACGGCGCGTCTCGACCATCGAATAAATGCTCGCCGCATACTTCGCTTTACCCCTGTCCATAATGCCGCGGTGTGCAGTGTTCGGGATCGTTGCCGTCCCGCCGCTGTCTTCGTCTTGTATGGGCCGATGCATAGGGAGTCCGGCGCGAAAAGCAACCTGCCTGTCCGCGTTGACTTTGACCCGCCGGGTGCCGCATGCCCCGTTCCAGGCCGGGACGCACGCTCCCGGGTTTATGCGGGACTCTCGTATGGCTTACCCGATCGATAATCTTCCTCCGATCCATGACCTGAAGCGGGCTTGGGCTGAGATGGCAGCGCAGGCCTGACGTGTTCCGCCGTTGCCGTCCGGGCCGGGCGGCGTCCGAAGGGGCGATTCAACATGGTGCTTGAAGGCACCCGGATCAGGCGTTACGTGTAACGCATGGAAGCCCGCAAATCCTCCCGCGATCGGATTGCCCGCCACCGCGCCGTTCAACGCCAGCGCGGGTTGCGCCCGGTCGTGCTGTGGCTGCCGGATGTGAGTGATCCCGGCTACCGCAAGCGGCTTGCGGACGAGTGCCGCCAGCTTGCCCGCCTGACGGCCGAGGAGGACACCATGGCCGCCGGCTTCGCCCGGCTTGCGGAGCAGACGGAGGGATGGCGCTAACACCCGATGCCGTCCGTCGCGGCGTGGTGGTGCTGGTCCGCCTGCCACGCGACAAGGCGCGCCCCGCCGTTGTGGTCCGGTCCGATCTGCTTTCCGAACTCTCCTATGCGACGGTGCTGCCGATCACCACGGACTTGCGCGCGGGCTTCAGCATGCGGATCGACCTGGCGCCGACCCCGGAGAACGGATTACGGTCCGCGTCCCAGGTGATGGTGGACTGGCCGCAAACGGTCCGGTTCTCCGACATGGGCCAGGCGATCGGCCGGCTCGACCTGACGGCCATGCAGACTATCACCCGGCAGATGGCGGTTGCGCTGGGCATCGGGTCCGGCAGCAGGCCGCGCCGCAAGGGGGCCAGTGATCGCGCCCCCGGGGCGCCCTGATCTACACGGTTGCCGCCGCCGATTTCCCCGGGGTGCTTGACACGGCAACTCCCCGTAGCACGACCCAAGTCCTTGCGTAGATCGCATGCCGATACCTGGCTGCCCGCCGCGCTCGCCAGCGCGCTGAGCTTCATGACCCCGGGGACGGGAACCGTCACGCCTCAAGGCAGGCGATGGCTCCATTCCGCCGCCACCCTGGCGCCCCCGGCGGAGGGCGGCAGGCGCGCCCGCGGCGGGTAAGCGTCCAGGAACTGCCGCAGTTCCGGCGAAGTCGTGACCGCGGTCTGCCCCGCCTCGATCAGCATATCCACCTGCTGACGGGTCAATGTCAGTGTTGTCGGAATGGCCTGCAGTTGCTCCCGTTTGGCGTCGTCCGGCACGTCCGCGAGCGAAATGCGAATCAGGCTCGACTCGACGTCCCCGCACGGCGCGCCGTCGATGACCGGAGCGCGCCCGCAGCGCGCGGCGCGCAGCGCTCGTGTAAAGTCCTGAAGCTGCTGGTTCACCGTCACCATTGTTTCGAAACCAATCCGGCCGATCTGGGCTCCGCTGACCAGGCCGAAAACCTGCAACAGCCCGCCAACGACCCGCTGACGCGCCACGCTAACATCCTGGGCGCCCTGCCCGTCCACGCTGATCACCAGGATGCGGCGCACGCGGTCGAGGCCGCGCGACAGCAACTCGTCGGGAGACTGGGCCAGATTCTGCATCAGGCCGCCCATCATGCGGATGCCAAGATTGTCCGAGACCCCGCCATCGGTGAGGTGGACATAGCGCATATCGTCCGGGTCGAGATAACGCTCGGTAACCGCCGCCTGGGCGCCAAGCCGCGACAGCGGATCGCGGCGCTGGTCTTTCGTGATGTGGCGCAGCCACCCCGGCTTGCGCCCGCCGCACTCCGCGGCGCGATTGGTCAACGTGACCGGCGAAAACAGGCCGGGAAACGCCGCCGATGCCGCCACGGCACGCGCGACCGGCATCTTTTCTAAGTCGGAACAGATGAGATCGAACATCTCCTGGCTGAAGATGAACTCCGAGCCGGTGCTCATCTCGGTCGCGCCGATGACGATGATCGGCCGGCCGCGTTGCGCCAGCGCGTCGAAGTGCGCGCCCTGGAACATCGTGCGGTCATACACCTCCGCCATGTAGTCGTTGGTGCCGACCATCGGATTGAGCACCCAGCCCCAGTTCCAGGGAAGCAAATAGATCCCCCAGACATTGGCGTTGGTGTTGCGGTAGAGGAAGTCCTCCTCGAAGCGCCCGAAAGTCGCCGCGCGATGCAGGCCGTAATACGCCGCGGTGAAGCTGCCGCCGGAAATGCCCGAGATGCCGTCAACCTGATCCAGCAACGGACGCGGCCCGGCCGCGGTGGGCACGGGAATGTCCCGCATGCCCTTCAGCACACCGTAGCCATAGGCGGAGGATCTTTTGCCGCCCCCCGACAGCGCGATCAGCACCATCAGGTCGGGCGAGTCCGGCGCGGCGGCCATCGAGGTGAGGCGGTAGCCGCCGGTGGAGATGGACTCGCTGCCCGGGCGGCTGAGCTGAGCCGGAGAGAGCGGCGTGGTGTCCGGGACGGTCAACGCTGCGCAGCCCGCCAGCAGCACGGCAACTGCGGCCAGGGTTGCCGGCGCTCGGAGTGTTGCGATGTTCATCGGGCCATGCGCAGTGTGCCTTATACCGGTCCGCGATGAGAGCGACTCTTCCCATGACGTTGGGTAGGGGCCCGATGGGTCAAAGTCAACGCGGACCGGTATTAGCCACGCAGACCGACGATGCAGTCCGTCACCGGCTCATCATCGGTCCCATGGACGGCACGGCGTTGCCGAGGCTGAACATGCATGAGGCGAACGCGTTGTCGTACTGCGCCTGGATCGACACGTTGGCATTGGAGGTGTTTCTGGCTGCCAGCCCCGCGCCGCCGAGCGCACCGCCGGCAGCCCCGATCCCCGCACCCCGGCCACCTCCGACTGCGGCTCCCAGCCCCGCGCCGAGCGCGGTCGTCAATGCCGCTGTGCCGAGACCTCGCACATTGGCGCCCTGCGCCTGATCCTGCACTGCCTGGGCGGCAAAGTTCCGGCACACGGCCTGGTCGCTCTGGAATTGCTGGAAGGACGTGTTCGGGCCGGGCATTGTCGCAACGGTCGGGCCCATCGGCGTCTGGGCACAGGCCGGGAGAACCAGCGTTCCGGCCAGCGCCGCGGAACCGATTGCCCGCCGGATCCGAAATGCCGGCTTCAGGGCGGCGAAACCGCAGTGGAAATCGGGCGCTGCCCTGGCGCCGGTGCGGCGATGTGCAATGTGGTGCAGCTTTTGAAACAAGTCATCTCTCCTGGGACAAGTATTGCCCGGGCCACCAAACGCGCAGCGCACTCGGCAAACCGTATGAAAGCCGTTCGTTCTCCGTCTCTTATCCGGTTGCGCGACCGGCCCCCCTGTGCCGCGATAACGAAGCGCGCGTTTGCGTTTATCCCGTAACGGCATCAAGCATAGCGCAGCCGGCCGGCGAGGCTGCGGGTCGGATGTCCCACAACCGCCCACCACGTTCCAAAGCGCTCGGCGTCATGTCGCGGCCAGGGCATTACCGCCGGTCGCGCTGCTCAGGTGGGGGTTTGTCCCTCAGTTGCCCGGGCACCGCGCCCCGGCTTTTGACAGCTATACCCTGTTTGGGGGGCGAACCGTACAGGCATCGAATCGCCAGTCCCATGCCCCGCGTTCCGGCTGTTGCCGGTTCCACCGGTCTGACGGCCTTGCCAGGTCATGCAGCCGCGCCGGCTTATCTGAGCAGCCCCGGGCATCTACACGAGCGACACCTTGCCGGTCGCCAGATCGTAGACGCCTCCCACGACCTGTAGCTGCTGTTTCGCGACCATCTCCGCCAGGATGGGTCTGGCCGTCTTGAGCCGCTCGACGTTGTAACGCACATTGGCAACGACCGCGCGCTGGTCGAGGTCGGGACCTGATTGCTTCACAGCCGGCTCGATGCCCGGCTTCATCGCCCGCACGAGTCCGGCGATATGTCCAGGCAGCGTGTTGCCCTTCTGCAGGGCCGCAACGGTCGCTTTCACGGCGCCGCAACTGGTGTGGCCCAGGACCATGATCGCCTTGACGCCCAGGACCGCGGCGCCGAACTCCAGGCTGCCCAGGCCTTCCGGGGTCACGAAATTGCCGGCCACACGGACCACGAACAGGTCGCCCGGATTCTGGTCGAACGCCAGTTCCGGCGCGACACGCGAGTCGGCGCAGCCGAGAATCGCCGCGAACGGCGCCTGGCCAAGCGCCGTGCTCGCCCGGGTCGCCGAGAAGTCTCGCTGCCGCGGTTGGTTTGCGGCATAGCGGGCGTTGCCCTCCGTCAACAGGCCAAGCGCCGCATCGGGCGTCGCTGCCGCGGCTTGCGGCGGCGTTTGCGCCATGGCGCCCAATGGGGTCGCCGCCAGCAGCAGGCCTGCGCCGCCAAGGAATAAGCCGCGGCGCTTCAGACCTTTGTCTGCACAATAGAAGCACATGTGTCGTTTTCCTCCGTTGTTGTTGTGTTCTCAGAGCGGCGCCGGGCTCGCCATGCTCGCTCGCGGGCGGCTCCCAACGTATAGGCCGGCGCTGCGAGCCCGTGTAGCCCCTGTCGCAGGCGTCTCGTATGGTGCACCTCAAGCTGAACAAAGGTAGTCCGTTGCCGATATCTAAAGCGTTCTGTTTTTCATTCGCCGGCTCGGTTCAAATCGATCGGACAAGAATTTTCGCGCGCTTGATGTCATGTCGTTATCCTTGTCAATCGGCGCAGGCCATCAAACGCGGATCGGATGTACGGAAATGAACATTCTTGCACCGACGAAGCGGGGGGCACATGGACGACGGCGATAACCTTGCGGCGGAGGTAGCCGCCTATTTTGACCGGCGGAGCGCCACATATGATGCTGGCGACTTTCATCCCCGTTTGGCCGCGAGGCTCATCGAAGCAGCCGGGATCAAGGAAGGTCAAACCGTTCTCGATGTCGCAACCGGCACGGGCTTGGTTGCTATCGAAGCCGCACGACGGGTGGGCTCATCCGGCCGAGTCGTTGGTATGGATATTTCGCCCGGGATGCTGGCGCAGGCACGCCGCAAAATCGACGATCTCGGTTTCCAAAATATCGAACTTCGCGAGGGTGACGCATGCACGGCGGATTTGCCGCGGGAGGGATTTGATCTCATTCTTTGCTCAGCGGCATTGGTATTTATGGTTGATATACCAGAAGTCCTTCGAAGGTGGCATCGCTTTCTGAAGCCGGGCGGGTCTGTTGGTTTTGATGCTCCAGCCGAGAACTCGACTGCGGCAGGTAGCACGCTGGCATCACTTGCCCGCAGCCACGGCCTTTCATTGCGATACGCGCGCCTCCGAACCCGGGAGGCTTGCAGACAATCCTTTATCGACGCCGGGTTTGAAGTGGCGCACATACATACCGAAATCATCACCCAGCGAATTATGCCGTTGACTGAGATAGATGCCGCTTGGGCTGGTATCATCAACCACCCCTTGTCACGCCCACTGCTCGACTTGCCGCCGGATACGCTTGCCCGGCTAAAAGAGGATTTCCGGGCGAATGTCGCCGCCCTGGCGACGCCGGACGGAATAGTTGACCGGAACATCATGCATATTGCATTCGGGCGGAAGCCAACACCTGGCGATGCATTTCAAGCCGATACGAAAAAAGACCCGCCGCGCTGCCCCGGCGAATCCCATTTCCTTGACGGTGATCGGCCTCCCAAGCATGTGCCGTCATCGGGCGGCTGCTTGAAGAACGACACAGATTCACCCTTCACGCAACCAGCGGCGAAGCAAACAGCCTGGTATCCCACCAGCACGACACCGGGCCGCCGGACGGGGCCTGGCGACTTACAGCCCAATCTGCGCGAGAGCGCGGCCTACCGCTCGCGGCGGAAGGTCAATGTCCCAACGGCCCGCTTGCCAGGAAAGAGCGCGCTCGCTTGTTCCGCGGTGCGAATGCTCAGGTCGTCCCCGTCCAGGACAAAGAAGCGCACCTGTTCCGTGCCCCTGTTATATTCGTTCCAGGCACCATCCACCGACGTGATGAATTTGTCGCCCTCCACCCTGAACGTGCCCGTGTAGGCTAACATGGACGACAGCAAGGCAGCTGCTTCGGCCTGATCGGCAGGCGGCTTTCGGTCTGGTCTAGAAATGAAAGCCGCCATATGGTGATCCGGTGTAAAGACGACGCGCCCGAACGGATGCGGGCCGAACACCTCCCGCGGCGGCGCGTCTTCGCCGACGATCCTGAGTTCGAACGAGACAAGCCGCCAGGATCCGAACAACGAGGCCGCGTTGTCCATTTCGGCCCCAACGGCCGGGATCGGCAGGGCGACGGCGAACGCAAGAGCAGCCAAAGCGCCTCGCATGCGGGATCCCTCCTTCCGGCACACCAGGACGGATCACAGCTCGGCGCGCGTTCGCCGGGCAACCGCCCGCGGCGGCGAAATGTTACCGAAAGCGCCAGCCGACTGCAACCAGCCAGGGTCTGTTTCGATCTCTTCCGGCACACCCCGCCGCGCACAATCGGACGAGTGCCCGGATGTCTCCTGCAAAGTTGAATACGGCGATCCATCAAGGTGTCCAACCCGCTTTTACGGTGTCACCTCGACGGGCTCCGGCCGCCTCAGCTTCAATTGCGCATCCGGCCCGATCGCCAGCGAGTGGACATAGAAATACGGCGCGCCCGGCGCCATCACAGGCGACGGTGCCGAAACGATCAGCAGGCGCCCGCACTGCCCGATCCAATCGGTGTGCCGGTGCCCATGCATGATCACCGCCCGCCCGGCCAGGCGCTGCAACTGCCGGATCATCCAACTGCCGTTAACCAGCGCGGTGCCGATGCGCATCGACAGCGCGTTGGCCTTCTGCGGGTATTCAATCAGGTGGTGATGCAGCGCAATGATCCAGCAAGCCTGCGGATAAAGCCCCGCCGCAACGCGGATGCGCTTCGCCTGCGCCGAGGAGACCACGCCCAGCGCATTGGTGAAGGAGAAATGCGTCTCGGCATTGGAGTTCAGGATGATGATCCCCAGCCCGTCGGGCGTGGCGGGCGGCAGCACCATCGGATAGACCGCGTCCCAGACCTCCGCGAGCGCGCGCGACAGGCGCCGCGGCGATCCGAGGTCCGCGAAGGCGGCCATGCCGGCGGCGTGCGGCGCCAGCGCGTCGGACAAAAAACCGCCCGGGACCTGACCGCCGCCGGAAAAGTCGACGACGCGCACGCGCCGGCCCTGCAGGTGCTCCAAAGCCGAAATGGTCCGCAACTGCCGAAGCCGCTTCGTCGGGCTCATCGGCAATTCCATCCGGGCGGGACTGGACCGGTCGACGACGTTGACGTCGTGGTTGCCCGGCAGCGCGATGACGCGTTCCGCCAGGGCCGGATAGGCTTCCAGCGCAATGAAGAACTCCGCCCACTCGGCGGAGCGGCCGGCATCGGTCAGGTCGCCGGTGATCAGGACCACGTCCAACGGGTCCCGCGCATGGACCGCGTTCAGCCGCGCCAGGGTCTGCCGGAAGCGCTCGTTGCCGCGCGGTCCGGCGCGCCCGCTCTCGATACGGAAGCCGTAGCGCTCACCCACCATGTGGATGTCGGACAGATGCGCGACGCGCCAGACCCGGTCTCCGGGCGCCTCCGGGGCAAATCCCGCCAGGTCGCGCGGCTGCGCCATCAGCGCGTCGCCGACGCCCCAGACCAGCGCGGCGACAGCGCAATAGGCCGCGATCAGCGTCAGGCTGTTGGCCAGCAGCACCGGGATCATCAAATGGACTGAGGCCAGCCCCGCGACCGAGCCGACCCAGCGCGTCGCGGGCCACAGCAGCACGGCGGCACCGCAGCCGAGGAGGAAGACGGCAATGCCCGACACCGCCGCGCTCAGCGCCCGCACCGCCGCTCGCCAGGACGGCCGCATCCCGGAGGGCAGCAGCGATTCCGCCAGATGGCGCAGCCCCTCCCGGAAAATCACATAGATCGGCTGCACCGCCAGCGCGTTGAGCGACCAGAAGCTGCTCTCCGCCAGGCGCAAGGCCCGCCGCCCGCCGAACCAGCCGATGGCCGCCAGGGGCGGCAGCAGCACAGTCGGCCAGATCCCGGTCAACAGGTCCGCCGTCTTGTCGCGGACCGCCACCGCCCAGGCTGTCGCCAGCAGCGGCGCCGCGCCCAGCAGCAGCGCCGGAACCAGCAGCAGGACGATCCAGACGGCGAACAGCTTGGGCAGGCTGATCTCGGCGAACAGGCTGCCGGCCAGCGACAACAAAGATCGCTGATGCGTGCTGGAGGCGTCATCCTCGATGTCGCCGTCGCGCGGGTCGAGGATCGGCTGCATGGTTCAGTCCCGCCCGGCCGGCGCCGCGCCAAAGACTTCGACCACCCAGCGGCTGGCGGGATGCTCCTCGCACAAGGTCAGCACGGCGATGACGATGGGCACGCCGATGAAGGCGCCGCTCAGCCCCCACAGCCAGGCCCAGAAGAACACCGCGAACAGCACCAGCACCGGCGACATCGCCAGGATGTTGCCGGACACCCGCGGCTCCAGGTAGCTGCCGACCATGAACTGGATCAGGTTGAGGACGCCGAACACCAGCACCGCGCTCTGCAGCGTGTCGAACTGGGCGACCGCGAACAAGGTTGGCAGCACGGTTGCCAGCAGCGGGCCGATGACCGGGATGTAGTTGAAGGCGAAGGCGATGATGCCCCATTCCCGCGACAGCGGCAGGCCGCACAGCCAGATGAAGCCCCAGACCAGCAGCCCGGTCATGATACTCATCAGCGAGCGCACCAGCAAATAGCGCCGGTACTTCGCCGCGACCCGTGCCCCGCCAACCAGCATCACCCGCGCGGCATCCTGGTTGGTCATCCGCTGCAGCCGCCTGAACATCGGCTCGACCTCCAGCAGGCCGAGGATGATGTAGACCAGCACCACCAGCGAGAAGCTCAGCATGCCGTTCAGCATGGCGGTGATCCGCTGCGCCGCGCTCAGCAGCCAGCCGGCGTTGAAATGCTCCGTCCAAAGGGCGGAGACCTCGATGCCGTGGCCGGCCAGCCAGTCCGTCACCCGGGTATAGAGAGCCTGGAACTGCCCGGATTCGGCGACCGCGTAGCTGCCGACATGACTGAACGCCCAGGTGATCAGGTAGGCGAAGGCGCCGAACATCACGATCGCAACGATCATGCTGATCAGCAGCGCCAGCAGTTTCGGTATCCGGCGTTGCAGCTTGCCCTGCAACGGCCAGACGATGGCGATGATGAACAGCGCGAAGATCAGCGGCGCGAACACCGGTTGCCCGATGCCCAGGGCGGCGACGACCAAAATGGCGGTGCCAATGCCCACCATCGCCCGAAGGCCGCGGTCGGTTGGCCGGCGGACTGCCTGGATCGGATTGAGCATCGAATTGGGAACCCTCGCCCATCGCTTATCCGATCGCCCGCGCGGAAACAACCGGAGCTGCTGCCGCAACGGCTGCCGCGGCATAACGTTTCGGTATTACCGGCGAGATTGGGACGAAACGCATCGTTCGGGGACGCTCGGCCCGCCTTCAAGGTTCGGCCGGCTGGTAGTAGAGTGCTGCAAATCTATCGTCCAACATGTTACACTGGATTCTGCGCGCGACGCGGCCGGGCGGCTGCGGGTCGTAATGTGTGACAAACGTAGGTCAGTAGTGTGCCGTGACGGCACCCGGGGGGCGAGGCATGAACACAGCGCGGCGCGGAGATGGACCCCGGACGATCGGACGTTACGGCTGGACGCTGGCGCTCGCGTTGCCACTGCTCTTCGCGGCCTGCAAGAAGGAAGAGCAGGCCGGAGCGCCGGTGCCGCGCCCGGTGCGCTCCGTCACCGTCAGGCCGTCCGATTCCGGTGAAACCGTGATCCTGACCGGCCACATCGACGCGCAGGATTCATCGGCCATGGCCTTCCGCATCAGCGGGCGGATGATCGAGCGATTCGTCAACGTCGGCGACACCGTCAAGCCGGGCCAGGAGCTCGCCCGCCTCGATGCGCAGAATGAGTTGAACGCGCTGCGTGCCGCCCAGGCGAACCAGACCGCCGCCCGGGCACAGCTCACCCAGGCCCGCTCCGCGTTCGAGCGTCAGCGCACGCTGCTCGGCCAGGGCCACACGCCGCGTGCCCAGTTCGAGCTCGCCGAGAAGGCGCTGAGCACCGCGCAGGCCAATGTCGATGCCAATGAGATCCAGGTCCGCATCGCGGCCGATCGCGTCAGCTACACCATCCTCCAGGCCGACGCCGCCGGCACCGTCACCGCCCGCGGCGCCGAACCGGGGGAGGTCGTGCAGGCCGGCCAGATGGTCGTCACCATCGCCCGCAAGGACGGGCGCGACGCGGTGTTCGACGTGCCCGCCCAGGTGCTGCGCTCCGCCCCGAGCGACCCGCGGATCGCCGTCCGGCTGACGGACGATCCGTCGGTGATGACGACGGGCCGGGTGCGGGAAGTCGCACCGCAGGCCGATCCGGTGACCCGGACCTTCGCAGTGCGGGTCGGGCTGACCGATCCGCCGGCGGCCATGCGCCTCGGCGCCACGGTGAACGGCTCGATGCGGCTGGAGGCGGACCAGGTGATCTCGGTCCCGGCCTCCGCCCTGACCGAGTTCAACCGCCAGCCCGCCGTCTGGGTGGTCGATCCGGAGAAGCTGACCGTGTCGCTGCGCAATATCGAGATGCTGTCCTTCGACCAGGCGGCCGTGTCGGTCGCGCACGGCCTGGAGCCGGGTGACATCGTCGTCACTGCCGGCATCCAGGCGCTGCATCCCGGCCAGACGATCCGTTTGCTGGGGCCCGCAACCTAGTGGGCCCCAACATCTCCAAGTGGGCGCTCGAGCACAGGTCGTTCGTCGTCTACCTGATGATCGCCTCCGTCCTGGCGGGGCTGTCGGCGTTCTACAGCCTCGGCCGCGATGAGGATCCGGCCTTCGTCATCAAGACCATGGTCGTCCAGGCCGCCTGGCCTGGTGCTACCATCGATGACACAAAGCAGCAGGTGACCGAACGGCTGGAGCGGGCGCTGCAGGAGACGCCGCACCTCGATTTCATCCGCAGCTACACCCTGCCGGGCAAAACGACGATCTTCGTCAACCTGAAGGGCGCGACCCCGGCGCAGGAGGTGCCGGATGTCTGGTACCACGTCCGCAAGAACGTCGGCGACATGGCCCGCACCTTGCCCTCGGGCGTCATCGGCCCGGGCTTCAACGACGAGTTCGGCGACACCTACGGCATCATCTACGGCTTCACCGCGGACGGCTTCACCCAGCGCGAACTGCGCGACTACGTGGACGATGTCCGCTCCAAGCTGCTGCTGGTCCCCGACGTCACCAAGGTCGAGATGCTCGGCGCGCAGGATGAGCGCGTGTTCGTCGAATTCTCCATGCAGCGCCTGGCCGGCCTCGGCATCGACCGCTCGGCGCTGATCGCCGCCTTGCAGGCGCAGAACGTCGTCAGCCCCGCCGGCATCATCCAGACCGGCAACGAGCAGCTTCTGCTGCGCGTCACCGGCGCGTTCGAGTCCGAGGAGGACCTGAGGAACATCAACTTCGTCGCCGGCGGCCGCATGATCCGGCTGCGCGACATCGCCGACATCCATCGCGGCTTCGCCGATCCGCCGCAGCCGCTGTTCCGGGTCAACGGCAAGCCGGCCATCGGCCTCGCCGTGGCGATGCGTGAGGGCGGCGACGTGCTGGCGCTCGGCCGGAACGTCGAAAAGGCGATTCACACGATCACCGCCGACCTGCCGCTTGGCATCGAGCCGATTTTGGTGGCGGACCAGCCGCATGTGGTGGAGCACGCGATCAGCGACTTCACCACGTCGCTGTGGCAGGCCATCATCATCATCATGGCGGTCAGTTTCGTCAGCCTCGGCGTCAGGGCCGGGCTGGTGGTGGCGATCTCGATCCCGCTGACCCTGGCGATCGTGTTTCCGATCATGCAGTTGGCCGGCATCGACCTGCAGCGCATCTCGCTGGGCGCGCTGATCATCGCGCTGGGCCTGCTGGTGGACGACGCGATGACGACGATCGACGTCATGACCTCGCGCCTCGCCGCAGGCGACACCAAGGAGCAGTCGGCGAGCTACGCCTACACCTCCGTCGCCATGGCGATGCTCACCGGCTCCTTCGTCACCGCCGCCGGCTTCGTGCCGATCGGCTTTGCGAAGAGTTCGGCGGGGGAGTACACGTTTTCGATCTTTGTCGTCGTCGGCGTATCGCTGATCGTCTCATGGATCGTCGCCGTCCTGTTCGCGCCGCTGCTCGGGGTCTGGCTGCTCAAGGCGCCGAAGGCGTCGGCCAGGCCGAGCCGGATATTGGGCGGGTTCCGGTCCATGGTTGTCGGCGCGATGCGGGTCCGGTGGCTCACCATCGGCATCACCGCGGGATGCTTCGCCGTCGCCGTCGTCCTGTCGCCGCTGATTCCCCGCCAGTTCTTCCCGCCCTCCGATCGTCCGGAATTGCTGGTTGACCTGAGGCTGCCGCAGAACGCCTCGATCTTCGCTACCGACAACGCTGCGGAGCGGCTGTCGAAGGTGCTGTCAACCGACCCGGATGTCGCCAGTTGGAGCACCTATGTCGGCCGCGGCGCCATCCGATTCTATCTGCCCCTGGCGGTGGAACTGCCGAACGACTTCTTCACCCAGGCGGTGGTCATCGCCAAGGACGTCGCGGCGCGCAAACGCCTGCAGGAACACCTGGAGGAGGTGCTGGCGAACCAGTTCCCCGGCGCCATTTCCCGCGTCTCGCCGCTGGGTCTCGGGCCGCCGGTGGGCTGGCCGATCCAGTACCGCGTCACCGGGCCGGATGTCTCGGAGGTGCGCGATATCGCGCTGCGGCTCGCGGGGATCGTCTCCAGCGATCCGAACGCGACGCATGTGAACTATGACTGGATGGAGCCGGCGCGGCGGGTGCGCATCAACATCGACCAGGACCAGGCGCGGCTGCTGGGCCTGAGTTCGGCGGCGCTGGCCGCGGTGCTGCAGTCGGTGGTGACCGGCACGACGGTGACGCAACTGCGCGACGGCATCTACCTGGTCGATGTCGTGGCGCGCGCGACGGATGAGCAGCGGGTCTCGCTGGAGACGCTGCGCAACGTCCAACTGCCGCTGCCGAACGGCCGGACGGTGCCGTTGAGCCAGTTGGCGAGCTTCGACTTCGACCAGGAATTCCCGCTGATCTGGCGCCGCGACCGCGTGCCGACCTTGACCGTGCAGGCCGACGTCGCGCCGGGCAACCTGCCGGAGGCGGTGGTGGCGCATCTGGCGCCCGAGGTCGACGCGTTGAACGCCAGCCTGCCGGCGCCTTATCGGATCGAGGTGGGCGGCACGGTGGAGGAGAGCGCGAACTCCCAGGCCTCGGTCATCGCCGTCGTGCCGCTGATGCTGCTGCTGATGATCACCTTCCTGATGATCCAGTTGCAGAGCTTCAGCATGCTGGCGCTGTGCCTGATCGTCGTGCCGATGGCGATGACCGGCGTCGTCGCGGCGCTGCTGCTGTTCCACCAGCCGCTCGGCTTCGTCGCCATCCTGGGCATCCTGGCGCTGATCGGCATGATCGCCCGCAACGCGGTGATCCTGGTCGAGCAGATCGAGGCCGAACGCGCCCTGGGCAAGGCGCCCTGGGTCGCGGTGATCGACGCCACCGTTTCCCGCTTCCGGCCGATCATGCTGACGGCGGTTTCGACCGTGCTGGGCCTGATCCCGATCGCGGCGACGATCTTCTGGGGTCCGATGGCCTTCGCCATCATGGGCGGCTTCCTGGTCGGGACGATCGTGACGCTGATCTTCCTGCCGGCGCTGTATGTCGCCTGGTTCCGCATCAAGGAGCCGCGGACCGAGGTCGCCCCCGCGGAGAGCGTCAGGACATGAACGCGCCGGCGGTGCTGCTGCGGGCGGGCGGGTTCCTGGCGCTGTGGCTGGTGCTGGCGGGCGTTAGTCTGGCTGACCTGCCGGCTGCGGCCGTCGCCGTCGCCGCCGCCACCTGGGTCAGCCTGAGTCTCTCGCCGCCGAACGGGCCGGGGATTTCCCTGCCGGACCTGGCGATGCTGATCCTGCGCTTCCCCGGCCAGTCGCTGCTCGCCGGCATCGATGTCGTCATGCGGGTGTTCGATCCGCGCCTGCCGCTGAACGTCGGCACGGTCCCCTACACGCCGCGCCTGCCGAGGGGTGCGGCGCGCGACGCCTTCGCCGCCTATGCCAGCCTGATGCCGGGCACCGTGCCGGTCACCGCGGATGCCGGGGGCGTTATCCTGATCCACTGCCTCGACGTCACCCAGCCCGTCGCGCAGCAGATGGCCCGGGAAGAAGACCGCTTCATCCGCATGCTGGGCTACCGCGATGACTGAGTTCCTGCTTGCCGCATCGGCGTTCATTCTGCTGATGGTGGCCGTCGGCCTGCTGCGGGTCCTGCGCGGGCCGGCCGATATCGACCGCATGATGGCGGCGCAGTTGCTGGGCACCGGCGGCATCGCCGCGCTGCTGCTGCTGGGGACGGCGACCGCGCTGCCGGGGGCGGTGGATGTCGCCCTGACCCTGGCGCTGCTGGCGGCCTTCGCGGCGGTGATGTTCGTGCAAAGTGGCGGTTCGTCATGATGCTGCTTGGGAACATCGCGACGGTCGTGCTGGTGTCCCTGGGCGCCGTGTTCTTCCTGGCCGGCACCGTGGGGCTGCTGCGCTTTCCGGACTCGATGACCCGGCTGCATGCGCTGACCAAGGCGGACAATCTCGGCCTCGGGCTGGTGGTGCTGGGCCTGCTGCCGCAGGTGGACAGCGCGCTGGCGGCATTGAAGCTGGTCGCGGTCTGGGTGCTGACCCAGCTCGCGGGTGCGACCGTGACACAGCTTGTGGCCCGCGCCGTCTGGCGCGGCGGCGGGTCATGACGCCGATGCGAGCGACTCTCACCGTCCAATCGGCATGGCCCGTCCCCTCGTCATGGGTCGCCCCCTCGTCATGGGCCGTCCACTCGTCATGGGCCGCCCCCTCGTCATGGGCCGTCCACTCGTCATGGGCCGCCCCCTCGTCATGGGTCGCCCCCTCGTCATGGGCCGTCCACCCGTCATGGGCCGTCCACTCGTCATGGCCCGCCCCCTCGTCATGGCCCCCCCCCCCCTCATGGCCCCCCCCCCCCTCACCGCCCGCCCCCCCCCC
>CAINOE010000204.1 GCA_903851415.1 uncultured Rhodopila sp.
CCGCGGCGAACCTGGCGCGAATCGAGGATTCATTGACCATCCGGTGAGTCTAGGCCGCCCCCGGCCGGACCGGAATCTCCCCCTGCGGGGGGTCCGACCGCGGCACCGAAAGCGATTCGCTCATTCTTGGGCGTCGCCTAAGAACGTCGAGCAGCAGCTTCCGGCGCTCTCCACCTATCTCGGCCACGCCTGCGTAAGCGACACCTATTGGCATCTCTCGGCGTCCCCGGAGCTGATGGAAGAAGCGGCGCGGCGTCTCGATCGGCGATGGGATGCGACGCCATGAAGCCCGCCAGCAATGTCGCTACGCTGGTCGAGCGTTACTTCACCGAGCGGCTCATGCGTCAGCGCGACGCCATCGCGAACACGATTGCATCCTACAGGGATACGTTCCGTTTGCTGTTCAAGTTCGCACAGGCGCGGCTCCGCAAGTCTCCCTCGGATCTGGCAATCGGCGATTTGGATGCATCGTTCATCGGTGCGTTCCTGAACGATCTTGAGACGAAGCGCGGTGCCAGCGCCAAGACGCGCAACCTGCGCCTGACCGCCATCCGCTCCTTCTTCCGGTTCGTGTCGTTCGAGGAGCCCGCGCACAGCGCGCTGATCCAGCGCGTGCTCGCCATACCGAGCAAGCGCCACGACAAGCGACAGGTGCACTTGCTGACGCGCCCCGAGATCGAGTTAATCCTCGCCGCGCCCGATCGGACGACGTGGCTCGGCCGCCGCGATCACACCTTGCTTTTGGTCGCGGTCCAGACGGGCTTGCGCCTCTCCGCGCTGATCAGCCTCGACAGGGACGCGGTCCACCTCGACGCCGACGCCCATGTGCGGTGTGTCGGCAAGGGGCGGAAGGAACGGACCACGCCGCTGACCGCGCTCGCTCGGCGTGCGCTCCAGGCATGGCTCAAGGAGCCGATACGAAAGGAAGGAACTGCTTTGTTCACCAACGTGCACGGCGTGCCGCGCGACAATCAAGGTGAGACGTAGCGATGCGCGCTTTCGATTTCGCCGGAACCGATCGGAAGCCCTTCGGCCAGTGCCTCGCGGTAGTTCAGTTGGTCTCTGCGACCGCTCAGATAGCGGTTATCTGAGCGGTCGCAGGCATGCCCGCAGGGGCGCTTGCTCGTCGCTCGTCCCGGGAGGCTCGCAATGGACAACGAGGGCGTTCAGCACCTCGCCCGAGCGCCCCGTCTTCAAGGCTTCCTTTTGCGCCTCCATCCAGGCCTCGCGGGCCGCCGGAACCGGCGCGATTTTCTTGGCAGCCTCGCTCAGATACTCACAAACATGATAGAAATCAATCAAATAGCTAGTAAGCGTTGCGCGGCCCCCACATAGCTTTCCCGGTTTGAGTATGCCGGACTCCCGCCATGGACACGCACACGACCCCGGCCGAGGCGGCGGCATCGACAGAGAGCGCACATACGACCAGTCGTAAGAGCGCTCCGACCCTGCGGATGGATTTGATCCCGCGCGGCGAACGCCGTCGCCGCTGGACGACCGAGCAGAAGCAGACGATTGCGGCCCAGAGCCTGGCTCCCGGCGTATCGCCGACAGACATTGCTCGCTTGCACGGCATCAGCACGGGTCAACTCTATACTTGGCGGCACGCCTTGAAGGCGGCGCAGCCGAGTGCGGCGCTCGGGCGCTTCGCCCGCGTCGAGGTAACGCCTCAGCCGGCGGCGCGCCCAGATACCGCGGCCAGTCTGGTCGAGATCGCATTGCCCAACGGCGCAACGCTGCGCGTCGACGCCGGGATCGATCCGCGCGCCTTGCGCCGCGTGCTGGCGGCGCTGCGGGGATGATCGTCCTGCCATCGGGGGCGCGCGTCTGGCTGGCGTGCGGCTACACCGATATGCGCAAAGGGATGGACGGGTTGGCGATGCTGGCGCAGCAGGTCCTGCAAGAAGACCCGTTCGGCGGCGCATTGTTCGCCTTCCGCGGCAAACGCGGCGGCCTGATCAAGCTGCTTTGGTTCGACGGGCAAGGCATGTGCCTGTTCAGCAAACGGATTGAGAAAGGCCATTTTCAATGGCCGGTCACCGGCACCGGACGCGTCTCGCTGACGCCCGCCCAGCTCTCGATGCTGCTGGAAGGCATTGACTGGCGCATGCCCGCCCGCGTCCGCCGCCCGGAACTGGCGGGCTGACGCCGCTGCTCACGCCAGATTCAATGGACCCGATTCGCAACGGCGATTCAGCGTTCCGCCGTGTCCACCGATCAGCCCTCCTTGCCCGACGATCCGGCGCTGTTGCAGCATTTGCTGCTCGAGGCGCAGGCCGAGATTGCGCGCTTGCAGGTGCTGGTCGCGGTTCTGCTGCGCAACCGCTTCGGCCGCCGCTCCGAACGTCTCGGCGAAGAAGCGCTGCAACAGGGCATTGAAGATGCCGAGCAGTCCCTGGGCGAGCAGGAAGCGAAGGCCGAGGCGGCTCAACCGAAGGCGCAGCGGCCCCGCAAGCCGCCGCAGCGCAATCGCGGAGCGTTGCCGGCGCATCTGCCGCGGGTCGAGGTCGTGGTCGATATCGCCGACAAGACCTGCGCGTGCTGCCGCGCGCCCTTGCATCAGATCGGCGAAGACCGCTCCGAAATGCTGGATATCGTCCCCGCGCAGCTTCGGGTGCGGGTGATTCGCCGCCCGCGCTATGGCTGCCGCGGCTGCGAAGGCGGCGTGGCGCAGGCGCCCGCGCCGGAGCGGCCGATTGACGGCGGCCTGGCGACCGAGGCGCTGCTGGCGCAGGTGCTGGTCAGCAAATTTGCCGACCACCTTCCGCTGTATCGCCAATCGCAGATCTTCGCCCGCCAGGGCGTGGAGTTGGATCGTTCCACTTTGTGCAACTGGGTCGGACGCACCTGCTGGTGGCTGGAGCCGCTGTATGAGCTGGTCCTGAGCACGGTTCTGTCCTCGCCGAAGGTGGTTGCCGACGATACCACCCTGCCGGTGCTGGACCCCGGCCGCGGCCGCACCAAAACCGGACGGCTGTGGTGCTATGCAGTCGATAATCGTCCGTGGTCGGGGCCGGGTCATCCAGCGGCTGCCTACGCCTACAGCGAAGATCGCAAGGGCGAGCATCCGGCGAGCCATCTGAAAGGCTTCCGCGGGCTGCTTCAGGTCGATGGTTACGCCGGATTTGGCGGTCTTGTCGCCGGCGCGAACGACGGACCGACGCTGGCCTTTTGTTGGGCGCATGCACGGCGGAAGTTCTACGACGTTTTTGCGGCAACGAAGTCGCCGCTTGCCCTGGAAGCTCTGCAACGGATCGGCGCGCTGTATGCGGTCGAGGCCGACATCCGCGGCCAAACGGCCGACTACCGCAGGCAGCAACGTCAGCAGCAAAGCCGTCCCCTGGTCGAGGCCATGCACGCCTGGCTGACCGATCTGCTTGGCCGATTGTCCGGCCGCTCGACCCTGGCGCAGGCGATCCGTTACGCGCTCAATCACTGGACGGGCCTGATCCGCTTCCTCGACGATGGTCGCTTCGAGCTGGACACCAACATCGTCGAACGCGCGATGCGCCCGGTGGCCTTGGGCCGCAAGAACGCGCTTTTTGCCGGGGCCGACGTTGGCGCGCCATACTGCTCATCCGACGATGTCCGTATAAAACAAAAGAATTTTGCAGCGGATTTCCAGATCTCGGGCGCGGTGAGCGCCTGGCCTCGGCGTCGCGGTGCACGGCGTCCTGCTGCAAGTCAGCAAGCCGGATTATCCAGGGTGCCCCGGCGCACAGCTGCTGGGCTGGAAGCACGCCGGTGACGACCATTCGGTAGGCGGTGGCGCGGCTTACCTTTAGAATATCCGCGGCCTCATCAAGCATTACCTCGCCGCGCTCGGCGCGCTCGCCTTCGCGGTAGGTGGCGATGCCATTGATGTTTCGCAGACCACGGACATGGGTTCGTGTCCATGTAGCACCATGCCCGGTCAGCTTGCCGGAGCGGTTAAGGATGGCGGCGATGGCCATGTCCGGTAGTTGCCGCGCCAGCACGCGCACGAGATCGACGACCTCTGTTTGAACCGTCCAGCGGGTATGTCCAAACTTGTTCTTTTTGACCGTCAATTCAGTGTGGTCGCCACCCTGCCAATGAATAACCAGTGCTAGTTTATCGTCGACTACATCAACGATGATTTCTTTCACAAGTAGTCTGATGATCTTCTTGCGTGTCTCGATGGATGCGCCAGCACTGTTCCACGCCTTGGTAAGATCCTTGCCGAGGGACATCAGCCGTGCACGGTCTTCGGCCGAGAGTGTCGGCGCCGGCTTCGTTTGATCGAGGCTGTCGCGTTGAACCTCCAGGTCGCGCAGTTGAACCAATTTCTCATTCCAGCGCCGCTCCAGCTCGCCAGCAACCAGACGATTGTCGGGGTCCACGGCGTCATACTGCCGGCGCGCCCGAGCAGCTTCGTACTGAGCTTGCTGAATCGCGTTCTCCATCTGCTGGCGCTTATCGGACAACTGCTCCTTATCGGCTTCCATCGCGGCCAGCGCCGCTTCGATTCCAAGTGGTTGCAAGCGGCCCACGACTTCCTGAGCGACGACGCGATCGACCCGCATCCCGCCGAAGCCGATACAATTGCTGACGGCGTTGGTGCTGAATGTTCCCTTGCAGGCATATCGCTGCGTATTGCCGCCTTTGCCCGTGTACTGGATGTGCAGTCGCCGACCACAGCGTGCGCAGCGGAACAGACCCGGCAACAACGCCTCGCCACGTCTGATCGAACCACGACCCATGTAGCTCTTACCATTGGCGTTATCGGCGATCAGGTGTTGGTTCCTCTCGAACTCGGCCCAAGTAATGTAGCCCTCGTGGTGATCATGGATCAAAACCTCCCACTCCTTCCAATTGCGGCGGAGGGTGTCGCGCGAGATTCGCTTCCGTCCGCCCGCGATCGTAACGCTCGTTCTACGCCGGCCGTAGGCGTAGGAGCCAGCGTACACCGGGTTTGTCAGCACGTGGTAGAGCGTATGGTAGACTGGAGCCTTCCACTCGGTCTGGCCTTTGCCGCGGCCCTGAACGATCGCAGGGACGAGGATATTCTCTTGCCGGAACCATAGCAGGACCTGGCGGATGGAATGAAGTTCGGCGAATTTGTGGAAGACAAGCGAGATGCCGTCCCGCACCCGTCGATCAGGATCCTTCTCGATACGGTTGTCGTCGGTCTTCACGTAGCCGACTGCGACGGTCAAATGAAGTTCGCCGCGCCGCGCTTTCTGGCGCATGGCCTCGACGGACCGCTGACGGAAGACCGACAGCTCCATCTCACTCATTGTTCCCTTCATGCCCAGCAGCAGCCTGTCGTTGGGCGAACGCGGATCGTAGATAGCTTCTTCGTCGACAATCAATGTGCCGACCAGGCCGCAGAACTCCAGCAGCGTATGCCAATCACGGCCATTCCGAGCCAGACGCGACGCCTCCAGTGATACCACCGCACCGACCTTGCCCTCGCAAATCGCGGCCAGCAGTTTCTCGAACCCGGGCCGGGCCGTCCCGCCACCGGACCGACCGAGATCGTCATCGACCAGCTGAATGTCGTCCCAACCGAGTTCCCGCGCGCGCTCAACCAAGCCATATTGGCGCCGCTGGCTCTCAAGATTGTTGAGCACCTGGTAGGCCGTCGACTGACGTACATATACGAAGGCGGAGCGGGCGAGATGCTCCGACGTGATTTTGCTCATTGCCCGCATCCTTCTTCCCGGAGCTCGATGGCTCTCCGGTCGGCGTCACCACCGCCTCCCTCAGCAGTGCCTGCAAAAGTGCGACCGCGGTCTGACGCTCGACACCGGTCAGCTCGGCAGGTCGAGTCGGTACGACGAACAGATCCATTTGTGCGCGGAACAACTTTCTCATCGCCGACTCCTCCCGGACTTCCTTCTTCCGAGGGATAGGCTACGAGATGATCGACGAGGGCGCGCAGCAAGACGAGTTGGCTAACAGGAAGCCGCGGGGCCGGCACAAGCGCGAGACTGCTTACTGCCGGATCGAACATCCAATCCGGGATCTGGTAGAAACCACCATGCGCTTGCCCGATCAGGAAATGGCGGACACCGTCATGCTCCTGAGCGCCGATCACAAGAACACTCTGGCCGACCAGCGGATGGAAAGGATAGGTAACCACGGCTTCGAACGTCAGAAAACCGGCACTATGCCCCCGGCTCGGACAGCGGTGGGAAGCATTGGGCGATCGTCGCGACGTTGATCCAGACGGCCAAACTCAACAACGTTGAGCCGCTGGCGTGGTTGGCCGACGTGCTGAAACGCATTGTGTCGGGGCAAACCAGACGGAACCAACTGGACACCCTGCTGCCGTGGAACTGGAAGCGGACAGACGAGGTCGCGCCGGTCAACTCCGGGTAGACATCAAAAGCGGGGTGGGGGCCGCGCAACGCTTACAATAGCTACCCTGCTCGACGAACTGCTGCTCGATCTGGCCGGCGATCCACGGCGCGCCGTCGGCAACCGCATGCACCTGCGAGTCCGTCCCGAAACCCGCCCGAACCGCGCAGGTCAAGAGCGTGCGTCCCGCCGCCTCCACACCGCCCTCGATCACGCCGCCATACACCGGCGTTCGGCTGCCCTTGCCGTGCGCCAGCGCAATCTTCGCCTCTCGCCATGACAGCGTCTTGCCCTTGCGCTTGTCCGTCCGGCTCGCGTCGGGCTCGACGACAGGGATCATGCCGCCGTCGATCTGGGCGACGATCTGTTTATGCAGACCCGGCGCTTGCGGAAAATCCAGCCTGGCGCGGCCGGACTCGAACATCGCCCGGGCGTGGCCCAGCGTGATTCTCTGGATCGTGCTCTCTCCTATCTCGAAGCCGTAATGTTCGCGCGGCAACTGTGGGTATCATATAGGGGAACTCCCGTTTAGACTAAGGTTGGAACAGATCATGGATGATCGTTCGGCGATGAACGGTTCCTTCTTCCAACATATCCCCCCTATCCACATTTGTGGGGCAGTAAATCGCGGTAGGGACGCTCATCGCTGGGCGCCCCCCGCACAGAACCGTCCGGGCGGAATTCCGCATACGGCTCTCATCTTGGGTGTTTGACGCGGAAGCGTTGAGACGGCCAGGGATGGATAGTCCGGGGCTTGGGGAGCCAGCGTTCCGCCAGCTTGCCCACCATCTTCCATGTCGTCCGGTCCTTCTGGCTGCGCCTGCGCAAGGCCCGTCTCCAGAGATCGACAACATGATAACGGAACGCCGACAGTGCGCGCGTGTTTGTGGGCACGGCATGATAGGCAAAGCATACCCCTGCGGAGGCGGGGGTAGCCCCGAACCACCGACCCTATTACACCTTGCCGGAAGTGGCGACTCGGTTAGCCCGCCCACGGCAAACCGAGTCGCATTTGCCACAGTTGCCGCAAGAATGAGATTTCGCCGCCCCGGGCCATGGGCGGGACTCCATGCGCCTTGCGAATCATCCTCCCGACCCGAGGGGAGAAAGATCTTGCCGGCTCACAAAGCTACGCCGATCCAACTGTCGCCCGAGCAGGAAGCCGAGCTGAAAGCGCTGGTTCGGGCGCATTCAACGCCACAGAAGCTGGCCGAGCGGGCACGCATCATCCTGCTGGCCGCAACCGGCCTCGGGATCGACGAGACCGCCCGGCAACTGGGGATCCGGCGCAAGACCGCCGGTCACTGGCGGCGCCGCTGGCTGGATGCGCCAGCCTCCGCCGGCGTGGCCGCGCGTCTCAGCGACGCGCTCCGCTGCGGCGCGCCGGCGACGTTCGCGCCGGAGGCAATCTGCCGGATCGTGGCCATGGCCTGTGAAAAGCCCGAGACGCTCGATGTGCCGATCAGTCATTGGAGTCAAAGCGAACTGGCCCGCCAGGCCGTCGCCCGCGGCATCGTCGAAAGCATCTCGCACGGCTCCGTCGGGCGTTTTTTAAAAACGGGCTCGGATCGGGGCCCGCCTGTAGCGGTAGAAACGGACCGCGCTATTATGGCGCGGAGGGGAGCGGCCGAATTCTTTTTGGTGGATCAGTCCCCGCCTAAA
>CAINOE010000205.1 GCA_903851415.1 uncultured Rhodopila sp.
ACCCTACGTGCCCGGCCAATGGTCGGTCGATGCCGCGGTCAACGTCGACTACCACGTGGCGATCGACCGGAACTTCTACTCCGCGCCGCACGAGTTGGTGCGCAAGCGGGTCGATGTCTTCATCACGCGGACCGCGGTGCAACTGTTTTACCGCGGCGAGCGGGTGGCCAGCCATGTCCGGCTGAGCGGCAATGTTATATTTGCCAAACCCATTGATGGGCGCAGGAATACAGCTTCCCCATCGCACGGCGCGATGCTAGATTCGCAATCGTGCGATGGCTGGCCTGATGGATGGTGCGCCGGGAGAGGCTCGAACTCCCGACAATGACCCTACGAAGGACCCGCTCTATCCAACTGAGCTACCGGCGCACACGGATGAAGATCGCGATCGGTGGGTCTCGAACACCCACTGATCGCATCCTCCCATCCGGTTTGTGCCGATATGGCCAAATTAAATCGATTCGCGCCTATAACTTTGAAATAGACTCGTCCCACGAGACTAGACTCATCACACGAGTCAAATCATGCGATCACTGCGCATAGATTCCAGCCTCGCACTACTTCGTCCCGCGCTTCTTCGGTTCATGCTTCGGCAGCGCCTTCACGTCGGCCAGCCGCTTCAGCGCCTCATCGAAGGCGGCTTCGTCCTCGTCGCACTCAAGCTGGCGGGCGAGTTCCTTGAAGCGGTCCAGTTGGCTTTCATTCTGCTTTTGTGGTGACATGGCTTCCATCCAGGATGTCTAACATATTGGTCTGTGCGGTCGGCTTTGAAGGTGGTAACGGAATCCGCTTGCGCTGGCGTGGCGCGCGATCAGTTTCCGAGATGTCTCTTAGCAGTTCGGCGAGGCCGAGGGAGACGTTGCGCAGCGATCCTCCTTTGGGGGGCCATAACGTGGGAATAACCCAAAAAGTGCCGCGATCGGCCGTCTTGATTTTCGCGGCGACCTCTTCCCACCAGTGCAGCAGCAACGCCGTTTTGCGGAAGGAATTCCGGCCGTTCCACTGCTTCTCGAAAAATATCCCCACCAACCCATGATGGTACAAACAGAGCTTCTCGTGGTGTTTAATCCGCATGTTTACGTCGCCGGAGATTATCGCCCTGCCTCCCGCTGCGGCAAAGCGGTCAAGCCACGGCACATCGCTTTTCCGAACGTAATCGGCATCGGTCGCTTTAGGAGCGTAATCGATGGCCTTTTCGAGAACGAGGCCCTTTGTCGCCCGCCGAATCACCGGCTCATTCGCCAACGCTGTGAAAGTGTTAGTAAAAGCGGACGGCACGTGTTCATCAAAAGCGACCTTCAGGCCGCCCTTCGGAGATGAGATTCGAATGTCACGGCCTCTTGCACACGACGTTTCGTAATCTCAAAGAGTTCGGCCACCGTGTCAATGCTACCTTCTGCACGCACAGCGTCGGCTATCGCCTCAGTTGGGATGCCGCTCCCCTTTAAGACCGGCCTCCCGAACGCAATGCATGGATGAAGCAGAACATTAGGTGCTAGCGATTGGCGGGGATACCAAGCCTGAGCGTTGCCCTTCGGATCGAACACCATGCCATCCTTCAGCGTTTTGTAGACTACCGCCCCCATTTCGAAATTGCGCGATCTCAGATCGTATATGTCGGACACTCCATTCTTGTGGGCGATCTCGGCAACGATTTTTGCACCATCGGTCTTGAATACGAGGTTGGTCGCAAACGGATGCGGTCGGTTCAATTCTGCCCGGACCTCATCCATTATCGATCGAATTTCATGAAGACTGACGTTTGCATCGGAGAAAAATGCGATGAACCGGAGTTCCATGAGGTTCGCGAAACTGAATGCATTGCGCTTATCCACGCGCCCTAAATCGTTTTCGACGATTGGAGCACGGCTGGCGCCACTCCACCCCTGAACCCAGCCACGAATGCGTTGCGGAGCAACGCCAAGAAGGATGGCGGCCTCGGAGACGCTGTAGATACCTACGCGGCTCAGATCGGGGCCCTTCCCGTCGCTTTTCGCGGTTTTTCGCATGGCCACACACCCCAATTGACCGTGATATTTGTACCACGGTCGGCCAAAGGATGCTAGCTTTTTGTTGCGAGTGCAAGAGGTAGGTCTAGCGGTAATTCTCCCTGCCGATCATCCGCGACGTGCGATCCCCGCCGCCAAACATGTTCCCGAGGCGGCTTAGCAGGTAGCCGGCGCTGTCCACGCTCCACCAACTGACCGGTAGGTCAATCGCTTGCCAACGATACCCGCCAACGCCTTATCCATCCGGGCCGTGTCGTCGTAGCCGGTCTTGATCCGGTAGGAATACCGGAAATCGAACTCGGCCAGATACCGTTGAAGGTGGGCTTCGCTCACATGCTGATAGATGCCGTAGACCCCGCGCTTCAGGATAAAGAAGTAGCCTTCCACCGTGTTCGTGTAGGCATCCTGCCGCACATATTCCTTGGCGGAGTGGTTGACCGTCTCATAGCCGCCCTTGAACGTCTTGCCGATCGCGGAATAGACGCTGGTGTCGTCGGTCATGAACCGGCTGTCCATGTGGGTGTGGCGGGCCACGATCGGATAGAGATTGTTGGAGGTCACGTTCGGAACGTGGAAGCTGCGCACCTTGCCTCCGCGCTCCACCAGCGCGGTGACGGCCTGCTTCGGCGGGATCGGACCATATGCCCGGTTCGCTGCCTTGCCGCCGACGTAGGTTTCATCAGCCTCAATCGTCATCCCCTCGCCGCCCAGCTTTGGGGAGCCAACCCCATGGGTTTCCCGCATGGCCTCCCGGATGCGATGGCTCATGAACCAAGCGGACTTCAGGGTAATGCCCATGGTCCGGTGAAGCTGATTGCTGCTGACGCCCTTCTTGCTGGACACCATCAGGTAAACGGCCTGAAGCCAGGCATGCAGCGGGATATGGCTGGACTCGAAGATCGTCCCCACGGTCGCCCGGAACTGCTTCCGGCAGGCATAGCACTTATAGACGCCTGGCCGGGTGGCCTTGCCTTTCAACAGCCCGATCCGGTTAACTTCGCCGCAATGGACGCAAACCGGACCATTCGGCCAGATGATGCTTTCGACCTTCGCATAGGCGGCGGTTTCATCGCGGAAGTAGGGTCGGTCGAGAACGCTGGCCATCGGGGTTGCTCCGTCTATGAACGCAACCTAGCCGGAAACTTTGGGTTTGGCAAGTATAATATTGCCGAAGTTTCGTCGGAGCAGACGATGCGCGAACGGCGCAGCCGGGCGAGGATGGCCGCGACCGCGTTGTCGAAGCTCGGCTTGGCACGCCGCAGCATCGCATCCAGCGCGCCCTCGCTGATCCGCAGCGCATAGAGATGCAGGAACAGCTGCGTCAGCCGGCGGTAGCTGATCGCGTGGGTGAAGCGCAGATAGATCGCCAGCGCCATGATGTTGACGCTGAACGGCGAGGCGTCCTCCATGCCCGCAGGCACCGGCGCCACGGTGATGCCGCCGCAGCACGGGCAATGTCCGGCGTAGCGCTCCACACGGGTCACCAGAGGACGCACGACCGGCAGGTCGATGTGATCGTAACGGCTGTGCAGCAACTGATCGGTGTCGGTCAGGCCGGCCTGGCAATGCGCGCAGACCGGGACCTTCGCGGTTATTGTTTCGTCGGGATCGCAGGCCAGCGGACGGCCGCCGCCTTTGCGGCCCAGACTGCCTTTGCGCGGCCCGGAGCGCCTGGCCTTCTCCGGCCGGTTCGGCTTCTCGCCTTTCGACGGCGGCAGGCTGGAATTGCCCGGGGTCTTGCCGGGCTTGGCGAGCAGCGCTTCAAGCTCGGCAATACGCCGCTCGGCCGCCTCAAGGCGCTGGCACAGCGCCCGGATCAGGGCGTCCTTCTCGGCGTGGCTCAGGTGGTCGAGGTTGAGTTGCTCGGGCACCCTGTGGTTAGAATCGACTCGGCCGTGACCGCGTCAAGCACTTTTTTCCGGCTGGTGGTTGCGAGGGCCGGTAATCCGTCAAAGCCCAGCCTGAACGGGGGATGAGCAGTTACCGGCGCGGCGCAGGTCAGACGGGTCGCTTCGGCTGCCTCGGGCGTCTTGGGCTGGACGATCAGATACAACGGCAACGCCGCCCTCGCCCCGTCCGGCCGCCGCATGAAGGCTCACTTCATGCGGCCTCGTGCCGGCAGGGAGGCGTTGCAATATCCAATCAGATCGAAGGCTTGGCCTCTCGGCATACGGAGCCGCAAGGTATTTCAGCCCATCCGCGCGATAAAGTCGGCCTTGCCGCCGCCTGCGGCCAGAAATCGCTTCAGAACCGGCGCGCGGGCGTAATTCTGATCGCCGATGCGGATCTCGCGCGCCAGCAGGACGCCGCGTTCAAGCGCCTCGGCGCCGTGCATGTCGGTCACTTCAAGATGCGAAAAGCCGCCGCTGCCGAGATCGAACACGCCGTGTATGCGCCAGTCCGAGCCCTTGATGCCAGGTTTGTCGACGCATGTGCTGTCAGCGAGACGCAGTATGCGGCCGGGCCAACGCAATTCGGCACCGGGCGCCTTTGCCGCCAGCAGCCGTCCGACCAGGGCAGCCAGGAACGCCACCGCCTGCTTCGGTCGGTAATGCACGCCGGGATCGCTCAGATCGGCAATCCCCAGCAACGACACCCGGGCGGATGTCTGGCGCAGCGAAAACCCGCGCGGCCCGCGGGCCAACGCCAGCCGCAACATGCTGGCGCCGTCGCCGATCTTGCGCGTAAGCTTGGACACCGTTGATTTGGAGCAAAGATGCTTAACGTGAAGCACTCTTTGGACACGCCAAGGTAATCGTATTCAGGAAGCGGGTAATAAACGGCAAACATAGGCATCGCCTTCAGCCGCCCGTTCGAGCTTCCGATGTAGGATCAGCAAATCCAAATTCGGGGTTCGGGTTTGTTTTGGTATTTCGGCCCCACGTCAATTTGAGTTAGCCCGCTTTCGCGACTTCGCGGCTTTTCCGGGCGTCCGCTCGTGGATAGTCAGCGGGTTAACCGAAAGGCTCTTCGCTGCAAGGGGAGGCCATTGTTTCGCCCTGAGCTTCGGTCAATCGGCGCAGAATGTTATATTTGCCAAACCATTGATGGCGGGCATTGCGCAGCGCTTGGATTGAGGTTGATATCGCTCGGATTGCCCCAGAGTGCGCCGGGAGACCGGCAAGGAGTAGTGAGTGAGAGTCTCATGCACTGAAGGCCTAGTACACTTCGCCGGAGATCCGAACCCGTTTGAGCCTGGCTTCACGCCACCAGCGGCTTGCCCTTCATCGTCCACTTGAAGGGCTTGGCCATCGTCTCATTGAAGTAGGCGATGAAGCTCTCGATCCGTTGCTGCAAATGCTCCTTGGA
>CAINOE010000206.1 GCA_903851415.1 uncultured Rhodopila sp.
CAGGCCCGGCTCGACTTTCAGAGATCGCAGGCGGAGATCCGCGTGGACGACGTCACATGGATTGTCGGCTTCGTGCGTGGAGCGCCCTGCCGCGTCGGGTCCGAGGTCGCCGGTCTGGCGACCTGAGCCGGAAACGCCCGCGATCGGACGCGCGTATACATGTGTAATGACTGAGTTGGCTGCCGGCGTCGCGAACTTGACTTGACCGGCACAGTCACGGCCCGGCTGCAGCAACGCTTTCCGACTGGCGTTCTTTCGTGCCACCCTCCAATGCCATCCTTGTCAGAGCGTTACCTCGACGATGGTGCCGAACGGGATGGCACGTCCGCGCGACGGCGTGAGCCAGATGACCGGCACGCCCGGATCTTCCGGTGTTTCGCAGCAGACCAGGTCCGTGGCGTAGACGATGATGTTCGGCGCGAAGCCGGATGCGGCGATCCAGTCGAAGGCCGGCTGGAACCGCGTTCCGCCGCGGCCGATAACCTCGATGCGGTCGAACGTTTCGCCCGGTTGGAGATAAGCGACATCGCGCACCGCGGTGTCGCACTGGATCAGCGCGACCTGCTCCGGGCCGGTCTCCTCCAGAATGCCGAGCACGCCGGCGGTGTAGACCGCCAGTTCGCGGGCCGAGATCGACCCGGACGTGTCCAGAACGAAAGCCACGCGTCCCGCCCCGCTGCGCCGCCAGCCGGGCAGGTAAAGCCCGTGCTGGATGAAGCGCCGGTTCGGCCGTGCCCAGGTGACCTCGCCGCGCAAGGTGCCGTCGAAGCTCATGCGGAACTTGTCCCGCCAGTCGACCCGATCGGCGGCGGCCTCGATCATCTCGCCCAGCCCGGCGGAGAACTTTCCCGCGCGCTTGGCCGCCGCCGCGGCCTGGCGGATGCGGACATCCAGGTCGTGCTCGGCCTGAACGCGCTCGGCCGGAGTCATCGGCTGGCCGGCCTCCGTGGTCAGGTCGCGCACCTCGCCCCAGATATCGGCCGGGGGCACGCCGTCGCCATCTCCCGCCTCGCCATCGTCATCCCCGTGGTCGGGCGACTCGTCCGCATGCGTGCCGTCATGCCGGCCGGAGCCACCCCCGGAATCCTGCCCGTTTTCCGGCCGGTTCCGCGGGTTCTGCTCAGCTTCCTCGAGCAGGCGTGCATAGATCGTCTCGGTCGCCAGTCCGGCAAACCGGCCCTCGCGATCGAACATGAGGCCGGGCGGAAGCACGTAACCGTCGCCCTCCAGCATACGGTTGATCATCAGGTCGGCGGCGAGGTTCCAAAGGCGGGGATCGCGCATGCCGCGCCGCAGGTGGTGCTTGTTCACCACGTGCAGCACCTCGTGCGCGGTCACCCCCATGATCCGCTCGACACCGTGCTTTTCGCACCAGGCCGGGTTGAACCAGATGCGGCGCCCGTCGGTTGCCATGGTGCGCACCTCCGGAGCGTTGACCCAACCGAGGCCGAGGGCGATCGATCCGAAGAACGGCGCCCGCACCAGCAGGCGGGCGCGGGCCATGGTGATGGTGTCGGGGAGCTGTGTCATGGCGCCCCTCACGCGAACGCGCCCTGCATCCGGCTCAGGATGGCATCCGCCTCGTCGGCGACGCTTTCGCGCAGCCGGGCGGAGGTGCGCAGTTGCTCGGGGTCATGCGCCGTCAGGTGCTGTTCGATGTCGGCGCACAGTTCGCCG
>CAINOE010000207.1 GCA_903851415.1 uncultured Rhodopila sp.
ATCCGATTTGCCTGGAATCCCGTGCTGGTCGAAGTGCGCCGCGAGGTCTGTCCGCGGGCGCAGTGGCAGAAGACTGGCCGCCGGTGGATCATGAGCGACGCCGAGGCGGAGATGTTCCTACGCGCAGCGCAGGCCCGGCTCGACTTTCAGAGATCGCAGGCGGAGATCCGCGTGGACGACGTCACATGGATTGTCGGCTTCGTGCGTGGAGCGCCCTGCCGCGTCGGGTCCGAGGTCGTCGGTCTGGCGACCTGAGCCGGAAACGCCCGCGATCGGACGCGCGTATACATGTGCAATGACTGAGTTGGCTGCCGGCGTCGCGAACTTGACTTGACCGGCACAGTCACGGCCCGGCTGCAGCAACGCTTTCCGACTGGCGTTCTTTCATGCCGCCCGCCAACCATCGTTGTCAGAGCGTCACCTCGACGATGGTGCCGAACGGGATCGCCCGTCCGCGCGACGGCGTGAGCCAGATGACCGGCACGCCGGGATCCTCCGGGGTCTCGCAGCAGACCAGGTCCGTGGCGTAGACGATGACGTTCGGCGCGAAGTCGGATGCGGCGATCCAGTCGAAGGCCGGCTGGAACCGCGTTCCGCCGCGGCCGACAACCTCGATCCGGTCGAACGTCTCGCCCGGCTGGAGCCAGGCGACATGGCGCACCTCGGTGTCGCACTGGATCAGGGCGACCTGCTCCGGGCCGGTCTCTTCCAGAATGCCGAGCACGCCGGCGGTGTAGACCGCCAGTTCGCGGGCCGAGATCGAACCGGACGTGTCCAGAACGAAGGCCACGCGTCCCGCCCCGCTGCGCCGCCAGCCGGGCAGGTAAAGCCCGTGCTGGATGAAGCGCCGGTTCGGCCGCGCCCAGCTGACCTCGCCACGCAAGGTGCCGTCGAAGCTCATGCGGAACTTGTCCCGCCAGTCGACCCGGTCGGCCGCGGCCTCGATCATCTCGCCAAGCCCGGCGGAGAACTTTCCAGCGCGCTTGGCCGCCGCCGCGGCCTGGCGGATGCGCACATCCAGGTCGTGCTCGGCCTGAAATCTCTCGGCGGGACTCAGCTTCTGGCCGGTGTCCGTGGTCAGGTCGCGCACCTCGCCCCAGATATCGGCCGGGCTGACGCCGTCTCCCGCCTCGCCATCGTCATCCCCGTGGTCTGATGATTCGTCCGCTTGCGTCTCGCCATTTTGGTCGGAGCCACCCGCCGATCCCGGGCCATTTTCCGGCCGGTTCCGCGGGTTCTGCTCAAGTTCCTCGAACAGACGCGCATAGATCGTCTCCGTCGCCAGTCCTGCAAAGCGGCCCTCGCGATCGAACATAAGCCCGGGCGGAAGACCATAGCCGTCGCCCTCCAGCACCCGGTTGATCATCAGGTCGGCGGCGAGGTTCCAAAGCCGGGGATCGCGCGTGCCGCGCCGCAAATGGTGCTTGTTCACCACATGCAGCACTTCGTGCGCGGTCACTCCCATGATCCGTTCGACGCCGTGCTTGTCGCACCAGGCCGGGTTGAACCAGATGCGGCGCCCGTCGGTCGCCATGGTGCGCACCTCCGGCGCGTTCACCCAACCGAGGCCGAGCGCGATCGATCCGAAGAACGGCGCCCGGACCAGCAGGCGGGCGCGGGCCTTGGTGATGGTGTCGGGAAGCTGTGTCATGGCGCCCCTCACGCGAACGCGCCCTGCATCCGGCGCAGGATGGCATCCGCCTCGTCGGCGACGCTTTCGCGCAGCCGCGCCGAGTTGCGCAGTTGCTCGGGATCGTGCGCCGTCAGGTGCTGTTCGATGTCGGCGCACAGTTCGCCGATGCGCGGATCGTCCAGCAGGTTCAGCGTCGGCGCCAGCCGGACGATCGCCCGCACGTTCTCGATCAGGCTGTCGCGGAACGGATGCTGCACCTTGCCGTTCGACGCCCGCCGGAACAGCCGCAGCCGGGTGGACAGCCGCGCCACCGGCTCCTGCAAGCGGTCGAGCAGCGCCCGCACCGCGTCGTTGACCGTGCCGCGCAGCGCCTCCTCGGCGTTGCGGCGGACCGCGGCGATCTCATCGTCGGAGAGGTTGACGCGGAAGTCAGCAGTGCTCGGCACCGGCAGGTAGGTCAGCTTGACGCCGAACCGCTCCCGCAGCCGGGCCTGCGACGGGAAGTCGGTATCCAGATAGGCGTCGCCAAGCCGTCCGCGCGCTTCGTATTTGATCTCCGGGTAGGCGGCGATGAAGGCATCGACCGCGCTGTCGAAGGCGCGGATCGGATCGGCCATGGTCTCGGTGAACGCCATGAATGCCGCGCCTTTGAGAATCCGCGTGCCGTCATCCATCCACGGCAGAGTTCGCTCGTTGACGGCCTGGCGGACGGCGCGCTCGGCGGTTTGCACGCCGTGGATGTACCCGCCGAGCAGGCTCTTGTTGGCGCGGACGGCGTTGTCCTCCGCTCCTTTGAGCGTGCAAATCTCGCGGGTGATGGCCTTGTCCCGCTTTTCGCCGGACCAGACGCGGACGGTCGTGTTGACCAGCAGCGCGCGCGTAGAGATGTCCATGATGGGCCTCCGGATTGAAATGGAATGGGTGGTGGGATGCGGCAGGGCTTGGCCGGCCTTGCCCCAAGTCTGTTCTCGAAACCCCGACCGGCAGCCGCGGCGGACGGGCGGAGGCAGGGGCGCCGGCCGAAGGCTGCGGGAGCGCTGGCGCGACGCACCCTTGCCGCCGGCCGGCCGGCCGTGGCAGCGGCTCGTCGCGGCGCCTCTGCCTGGACTCTTGTTGCGGTCAGTGACCGCTCAGCAGTTCGCCATGCGCGGCGGCCCATTGCTGGTAGGCGGCGGTGATCGTCAGATCAGGGTCGCGCGCCGTCGCATCGACGACGCAGACGACGGCGAACTCCTGTTCCGGCAGGCGGTCGAGGTAGCGCGTGATCGCC
>CAINOE010000208.1 GCA_903851415.1 uncultured Rhodopila sp.
AGCCCGTGGGGAGACGCCCAAAACCGGGGGAAATTAACCGTCGCGCTCGTTACCAAACAGCGTCCTGCAATTCCTTGCACGGCCGTAAGGCTTTCCGCGATTAACGCGGAGCGGAGCTTTCCGAGAACCGCGGCCTCGCGCTCCAGGCGATCAATCGTCCATCGACAGGCAGCCGACAATTCGATATCGACGCAGAACACAATCGGAGACCTGCCTGGTGGACGACCGGATTATTAGCCTGACCGTCAAGGTTGTTTCAGCTTACGTCGCTGCCAACGATGTGGCGGCAGTACAAATGTCCGGTTTGATCCGGGAGGTTCATCAGGCGCTCTCAACCGTCGGGCAACCGCCGGTCGAAGCGCTGGCGCCGGAACCTGCGGTCGCGGCGGCGAAATCGGTCTTCGCCGACCATCTTGTGTGTCTCGATTGCGGCGGGAGCTTCAAGACGCTCAAGCGGCACCTCTCGGCCGATCATGAGCTGACGCCGGACGACTATAGGACGAAATGGAGGTTGCCATCGTCCTACCCGATGGTCGCCGCCGAGTATGCCGCGGCGAGGTCGGCGTCTGCCAAGGCCTCCGGGTTGGGGCGAAAGGTTGAGGCGCCGCCGCCGCCGAAGAAAAAGCCTGGTCGCCCGAGACGCAATTAGGAGCGCCGAGACGATAGGCGGAGACGGCCGGTTGGCGGCCTTCCCCCTGCCCGGCCCGCAGTCGCGTCCAGCCACGCGGTCAATATGGCGGACAGGCAGGGAACGGCAGATTCGGTGATCGTTGCCCGAATCGGGCCGACCGACGATTCGCTTCCCCGTCGCGCCGGGCGAAATTTTCCGCCACCACCTCAGTCCGCAAGGATTCCTTGACAACTGCCGGCTCGGGTTTCTGCGGATTTGCGGGGTCCGCAATCGAACTACCCGAAATCTTCGGGTGGTTGCCCCGATGTATCCGCCAGCCGCCTCTCCGATGCACCAAGAGGCTGTTTCGCGCCGCGTGAGCAATACGGGACGCTTCGGTCCAAGACCCACGTCCGCCGCTTCCCCGGCGGCCGTCAATCAGCGCCGGCCGCGCGCCGCGGTTTCGGTGCCATGGCATGCTCGGCCCGGAGTGCCGCCGCCTCGCCCTCAGCCTTCGCCGCCCTGCCGACCGCCTCACGGGCGGCCAGCTCCGCCTCGGTGCGCCCGGCTTCGGCCCGTTCGGCGCGCTGGCGTTCGCCCTCGGCCTTCTGGTTGGTGACCGCGGCCTCGGTGCGCAACCCGGCCAGCACGCCGTCACGTTCGGACAGCAGACCGGACAGGCGGGCAATCTCCCGATCCTTGGCGGCAAGGGCACCCTGCAGCTCGCCGACTTCGCGCCGGACGGCTTCCGTCGCCTCGCGTTCGTCGGCGGCCAGCTTCTGCGCATCGGCGACCTGTTCCAGCGCGGTCGCGACAGCCGCATCCGCCGCCAGCCTAGCCCGGCGTCGCTCGGCTTCCTCGGCCTCCGTGACGGCCTTGCCGATCGCCCCGGACAGCGCATCGAGCACCCGTTGAACCGCCGGCGGCAGGGCGCCGGGTTCAATTGGCGCAGCGTCGGCGGCCTGGACGCGGCGGGCGGGTTTGTTGGCTTCCTTCCATGTCCTCACCATTGGCGTGACGGTGTTGGGGCTGGCACCCAGCGCCACGCGCACCGCTTCGACGGTCGGCGTTTCACCGCGAGCCGCGATGGCCTCGCATGCGGCGTCGACCTCGGTTTGCGTCGGCATCGGCACCTCCTAGTCGCGCGGCTGGGTAGGAGCATAGCGGAAGTAGGATAAGGGAGTCGATTATCCCATTAAGTATTATGACTATTATTATTATTATCTGGCGCGCGCGGCGTCCGGCTTGATGCCGCAAAGCCCACTCGCCGATCCATGGCCGGGCAAGCAGGCCCGCGGCGAACGGCAGTAAGAAGCTGGAGCACGATGTCACCGGCACCCTGCACCAAGAAGCCGCACTGCGCATTGAGCAGCAGCTCGATTAGCCATCGTCGCTCGACAGCTCATCAGTCCGCCCAGGCGGGTCATGGTGCCGAGCCGCGAGGACGTCGGCCGTTAGTTCCGTCGTGCCGAGCGTCGGCGGGGACGCGCGTCAAGGCCCTGGCGGCCGAGAGGACCAGACCGAGGCTGCCGGCGGCCCGGCTTCCCCTTCCCGGCCCTGCGCCGCCGTCAGCGAACACGTTACGCAGTAGCGCGGAAGCAGGCGTTTCACTCGCTTGACCGAGGATGAAGTTCGGTGATGTGATCGTATCGTCGGCCCACGACGATCAGCCGTTCAAGCAGTTCGCGGCGCGTCACGCCGAGATGTCGTGCCAGCCGTCCGATGGCGGGTGCCAGCCGCACGCCTCTCCATCGGTGTCCTGCCTGGTAAGGCAGGGGCACTGGATTGGTTGTCGATGCTATTTGCGCTGGATCAAGAACGCCGCGCTGCATGGATGTCATCGTATCGAGTGCCGTCTCACGTGGATTGGCTCTTGGTGATGATGGCCGGCGCGGCGTGGTGCTCGGAACACCAGCCGCGCCCCGCCGATGAGGCAGCCTACCATGCAAATAGAAAACTCGCACTAAAATCCGAAATATAATCCTACCAAACGCTGCCTGCGTAGAAGAATTTGCTACCATCGCGGTGCGGACGCCGCCGCTGGTTGGCTCTGCGGTGTCGCCGTGCGCCAAAGCTGGCCCGTAGCGGCGCGCAGGTTGTTCAGAGTGCGACGCGGAGGCTCCTGCCCTGCCGAAGTCGCAGGGCCGCAACCCATTTGCTTTCCGTCGGATCCGTTAGATCGCTCGGTAGGCCTACGGAACGACAGCTGGAGCCTAACTCGCGCGGGGCAACGGCTATGAGATGAGCATCTGTGCCCTACGCGCTGGGAGGCCGTTCACCAGTTTTGGTATTTCCGTTGTGGACTCTTGCGAGAATGTGCCGTCATGGGCTTCCGAGCGATCGGGTTGCTGACATGCTTTGCTTAGGTGCGACCGGGGGACGTGACGGCCTTAAAACCAGCCCACGTTCTTCAACGCTGACGTTCGCATCTCGATAGACAGCAAGCGCTAGATGCAAATTTTCGAGGAATCGCGGCTTGAAATGATATTGCTCCCTGTAAGCAGTTCCAAACTGAGCCATAAGGGCCTTCCAGGTTACCGCTCGTGGCGCTGATAAGACATGAAGTCGGTAGGCCAACCAGCAGTAGAGGTCGAGAGCCATGGAGTTGTTATTTATTGCTCTGACAGCAGCTTCTTCTAATGGGACCGGATGCTTTTTTAGCTGTTCATAAAACGTTTCTGATAGCCGCGCGGTTTCCAAGAACAGACTGCCTTGGCCGGTCTCTGCACAATCGACAAACATTGCTGTGTCAAGAATGTTCTGATTGACGAGACCTGCCCGTCCTCCGGACTGGATATGGAAAGACATTCTGCAACGTGAAATACGTTCCGCTTGATCGCGAGCGTCCCTAAGCGACTTGCCTCCTATTGGGATGCCCAACCTTGAGAGCCAATCCCGAAGCGATCTTCCTAGTTCGATCTCACGCGAATTGGTTCTGAGTGCCTCAGTTTGTAGATACAGCAAAATAAGTCGTGCCCGCGAGCCATAAGGCACGCCGACCCAGGTAGGTTCGCCGGTGTCATTTGCGCGACGACCCGGTTCTAAAAGAAGTTTCACCATATCGGAGCTGATTTGCCAAGTCTGGTCGTCTTTTAGTCGTCGGTGAGGTAGAGCTGCCTGGGCCCACCCCGAGTACATAAAGCCGATGCCGTTGTCCTCGTCAGCCATGTAGGCTGCAGCGGTGTCGACAATCTTCCGATCAAAGTCATAGCTCAGCGCACCCCGGTGCCCTTTAGCTTCGATCAGATCATGCACAGTTCCCATCACGTTCACCCGACTCGTCGATAACAGGAACTATGACAGACCCGTTCGCCGATGTCCGTGTGGACTTTAGCGAGGCGAGCTATTTGTTAGGTTATTAGAAGACTTATATTAGTGTTAACGCAAGAGTCCACGGGATAACCGCGTTAAGCTATTGATTCGGCGTCAGGCTCTCTCGCAACAGTCCACATTCCCCACGCAAGAGTCCACTGTTCCGGTGTGCATAGCTTCCGGGATTAAGCTCCGCGCGTTGGAGGCGAGTCGAGTCGCACGAAGCGCTGATCCGACCGCCTCTCGCCAGAGTCCACGGCCTAGTGGCATGGGTAGATTGCCAGGAGTCCATGAAGTTGGACAATTCGGTTGATTTAATGCCTGCCCGGTTTGCCAAGGATCCCCCGAGTCCGCTCGCAAGAGTCCACAGCCAGCTGCCGGGACATGTCGCTCGCAAGAGTCCACAGACTCGAAGCGTCGTGGTTGTCATTGATGCCAGCGCAGAGTTGGCGGGAACCCACTCCTCGCAAAAGTCCACGCCAGCAAAGTCCTTGGCGCTTCGGTTGCGACGGATGGCTGAGGCGTCGCGGGCACGCCTAGCTGGCGCTGTGGCATGGCTTTGGAGGTCGGTGTCCTAGGATCCAGCATGCTCCCTGGGTTGCCGGCCTCTCGCAAAAGTCCACAGCAACCCTGCGGGTCATTCAATGGGGAACTCGGCCACGATACCCGGCAGAAGAGCCAGGAGGTGCTCATCTAGCCCAGGGCTTGCCTTTAGATCCACGATGAGGCGCAGAGTGGTAGCACTCCGCTCCGAACGAATCACAGGGTATCCGGCCCGGTTTCTGATGATGTCGGCACTAGTTGCGGTCCCAGTTGGTTTCGAACGAAGCTTTTCGATAGCTAAGTCAAATCTGGCGTCTGAGCTGAGTCGCTGAAAAGATGTCTGAGTCATAAGCTGTGCCAAGATGTCGTTGCCGCCCGGTGCGGCCAGCAATGCAGAGAATTCCATCCATCTGGGTCGTCCGGCACGGGGTGACGGACCGATCGCGCTTATGACCTCTGCAGGAATGCTTCGAGCCACCGAGAGCAGGCGTGTTAATTCGGCTGGGTGGACCGCTAAAGCGGCCTGAATGACGGGGCGTTCAAAGCCCCTTTGCTCCAGATGGGCCGCAAATTGCGCCCGTTCAATGAAAGAAAGATTGCGGCGTTCAGCGTTTTCTTTGCCTTGCGCCACGACCAATTCGGTGTCCGTGAGGGGCCTGACGATTGCCTTGACCGTCCGTGCCAACTCAAGACACGCGCTGAGGCGCCTATGGCCGTAGGCAACTTGGTAATGGCCCGGCCGTTCGGGGTGAGGTCTCACCAGAATGGGCGCCTGCTGTCCGGCGGCGCGGATGCTGTCGACAAGCCTTCGGAACTCCGCATCAGCCGTTCGAGCCAATCGATCCTCCACAAAGGAAGGTTCGATCAAACCTGGTTCTAAATTCAGGACCAGTTCGCCACGCGCCAGTTGTTGCTCGAGGGCTTCGGCTTTGGCAGCATCTTCGCCAATCCGGCCTAGGCTTAGCCCCATTGCGCGAACCGCCCCCGAGGGAACCCTGTGATCCGTGGTTGAGCCGGTCACGGCTACAGTGTCAGTGGCAAACGCCGTCTTTAAAAGGTCTTTGCGCTTGATCATGCTGCCCTTCCCCAACTCCGCTTGATAAGTTGCTCGACCTCTCCATTCACTGCGTCCAGCGCCTCAACGGCTCTCGCATAGGTCGATCTTCCAATTGACTGCCGGCTGATCTCGTACAGCGTTTGTTTCGTCAGGCCGGCGTCGGAAACGGCGGTGGACTTAAGCATCGGGTTGATGAGAACGCGCTCGCCAAAGAGGTTGCGTAGGAAGCCAACGATTTGGGTCTGCGGCCCATCCTGAGGCTCGTAGCGTGTGACCAAATAGCGGAGGAAGTCATACCTCAGATTGCCGCCAGCATTCTTAACGACACTCAACAAATCAGCGGTCATAAGGAGAAATTGGGACATACTGGCGACGTCCAGCATTTGAGGATGCACAGTTACAAGAACCCCAGTAGCGGCACACAATGCACCGAGCGTTAGGAAACCAAGTTGAGGCGGGCAGTCTACGACTATGACGTCGTAGCGACTTTCTACGCTGTCGAACGTCTCCTTTATCCGCGTGAAGAAGAGGTCATGCTCGCCCCTCACTCCCCGCGCAAGTACCCGCGGCGTATCATGCTCGAATTCCTGCAACTCAAGATTCCCTGGGACTAAGTCAATCCCGGAAAAGTAGGTCGACCGCGCAATGTTGGCCAGGGGCAGACGCCTTTCGTCATATCGAATTGCTGCATAAAGCGTCTCGTTTTCGCCAAGGTCGGTCTCCGGCTGGACGCCAAATAAGGCCGAAAGGCTGGATTGAGGGTCGAGATCCACGGCCAGCACTCTAAATCCACGCAATGCCAAGTATTGAGCGAGATGCGCTGATGTCGTCGTTTTACCCGATCCCCCTTTGAAGTTTGTTACAGCGATCACCTGAAGGTGCTCGCTTCCACGTCTTGTCGGGAGGTAATCGCGCCCCTCTCGGGAGAGAAACTTCCGTAGGTCATTGATTTGTCCGAGCGTATATGACCGTCGCCCACCGACGGCTTGATGAGGGGTCGGTCCGTCACCCGCCAGCGAGAGTTGACGTAGGTAAGCATCCGTTATGCCCAAGAGTGAAGACGCCTCCCCGCTGGAAAACGAACGCAACTCCTTCGTGGCTGAAGGCGGAAAAAGGCGGGCACGCAGATTAAACAACTCGCCACTCAGCGCTTGCGCGTCCGCTCGTATCGCATCGTCCGCATCCTCAATGACCGTGAATTTCGACTTTTCGCGCATCTACGGTATCTTTCCATGAATTGCACTGGAAGCGTAAATACTTAAAAATCAAGCAGCTTGCAAGCTAATCCTGTTGACAGGTGGCAAACAAGCGGCGCCGTTGACACCTGTCAACGGGATGGCGGTTCCTGTCCCAATTCCGTTGGTAGGTGATCAGGTTCACGTCACGCCTTTAGGTTCGACCAAACTCTGTCAAAGGCGATTCTGAGGGGTACCATACGCGACGGCCCGGATTCGGCTGCTATATAAACTGCGGCGTGAGGTCATCTCGACATAGCGGGCTGGCTCGCGCGTATCCGGGGAGCCGAAACATTCGGCGCGGCATGGCAACCACACCTCTGACGCTCGATCTACGGATGGCCGGGAAGGATGATCCGCGGCCCGTCTAATCCATGGCCTTGCCGTCGCGATAGCTACGCGGGTGGGGCAATGGGCGGGCGCGATCGGCGACGACTACCCCAACGACGTGGCCATGGCCGTATAGTTGGCTGCGGAGCATTCGCGCCATAGCGGGAGCACAGCGGAGCCGTCAACCACGACAGTCCACGCGAGTGCGCTGTCGTCGGGGGGCGAGGCAGCTCAACGCATAATATGCCAAGCAGCGTCATGAGCGGCTGTCGCTTGCGAGCGATGTGGCCGGCGAGATCTCACTTGATCATCCGTCCTGAGATTCGTTCGTTCTGTCGGCGCGGAGCTAGGTGAGGTCGGAGAGCGCGCCGGATCCCAGGATATGCTCGGACGCCCCGCCGCGAAGCGCGCTTGTCCTTGCTCGCGGGCCTTGCTCTCGTTGGTCTCAAGGACGGGCTATAGCTTGGTGCTGAGGGTCAGGGACTTGATGCTACCCGCATACGTGTCGTCCGCGGTATCGGTGTGGATTGCCTATGATCGCCATGATGTGCTTCGCTGTATTGTATCGAGGTGCTCGAAGCGGCCTCAATGGAGCTGTCGGCCATCGCACAATGCACGCGCAGGGACCGCTTCGCAGAAGGCAAGGCTGGCAGGCTATTTTGTTCCGCGATCCAAAAGGGGTCGCTTGGCGCCGGAAGAAATGGCCCATAATTGGATTGCAACTAGGGTCCCGATAAACACCGCGCGATTTAATGCACGGGGAGCGGCAGCTTGATGATGAAGAAGCTCCATTATACGAACACAACAAGAACATAAACTTTAGCGGTGATGGGGCTTTCGAGTGTGGCGAGGCGTCCACATAAAGTCCGGGACACGCGCTTTCGAGCGGGGAGCGCTCGCTATCCCCTAGGCCTCGAGCACCAGCCCACAGCGCGCCGGTCACGGCGCACATCAAGGGCCGAGGCCGCACCGGTCTGGCCTTTCCAGCCCTTCCGCGCGACGACCGGGCTTGCCCTTCGGACACGGAATTCCGGACGCGACCCTTCAGCCAACTCTTGGCGACATGCTGCTCGACGAAGACACGTGGAACACCGCGACCAACAGCAGTCCGGAGATGAAAGCCTGGGTTGACGAAATCCAAACCACAGGCCGCCTGCAAGCCGCCGCCGAAGTCATCTCCGATTGCACCGCCGCCCGCACCTGGGCAGCCACGAGGGCCGGTCACCACCCCGCGGACGCCGCGACAGTCGGCCGATTCGCCCGCAGCTTCGACCCGAAAACCGGCTACAACATCGCATCGCGACCGATTCAAGACCGCGCCAGATGGGTCCTCGACCAATGGCGACGACACTCTGGCGAATGGATTCCGCATGTGCGAAGCCGCTGAAAGACCCACCCTCATGCAGGCCAGGAATGCACACCCGGAATCCAAGTGACGTGACCGTGATGTGATCTCACGCGCGATCGGCGCGGCAGGGGCAGCGAACGGACCCCGGCCCGAACGCCGGCAGCACCGGACGTGATGTTTCCTCCGCGTTCCTGGCCGGGTGCATGAGGCTGCCGGTCTGCGAGGCGGTTCCAGACCGAGCGAACCCGCGTTATCGGCCCGCCTTCCTGGCGGCGGCCCGCTCTTCATGCTCGAATGCATCGGCGAACTGATCGAGTCCGTGCGTACTCATACCGAGGCTTCGCCCCACCGGACGCCATTGCGCCACCGCGTGCTCCACCTCTTGAAGTATCTCTCCGGCGCGTGGCGCGGCTATCCGGAAGTAGGGCAGGGCGGACAACAGCGCCTCGATCGTTGCCTCCGGACCAACATCTTCCGACACCCAGGTCTTCAACTCGCGAACCCGGTCCGGGAACGGGTTGACATCGAATGCCGGCGCAAGCCGCCATTGCCCGCGATCGACATGCAGGAACCCGTGGTTACGCAGATGGTCATCCACATTGGTGATCAGGATGGAGGAGGCGATACGCCGCCAGAGTTCCTCCGTATCGGCCTGCGGCGCGGCACCGTGCATCCGCAAAGCATCGACGATCTCGGTATAGGCATGCTCGCCGGACTCGCCGACGTCGACACCGAGCATCGTGGCGGCGGAGATGTACATGAGCCGCCCGCCGCCACGGGGACGATCGAAGCGCCGGATCAAAGCCACCGGGCGGCCTTCGCTCTCTACCAGGCGGCCTTCGGCGGCGTCGATCCCGGCAGCAGCGGCAAGCCGCAACGCCAGGATCTCGCCTTTGCTGACCGCGTGATCGTCGGCGACGCTGGGAAACTTGCCGATCGACAGCCGCCCGTCGTCATCGACCACGGTGCATTTCGGGCGCAAGCCGCCCAGCGACGTGCCCCGGCCTCGAAGGTAGCGCAAATTCTCCGCCGTCTCGATATGCGTCTCGATCGCATGCGACGCCGAGGTGGCCAAGTTCGATCAGCGGCGGCGCGGTGCGCCGGCCCGCTTCGGCCGCGCGCTGGAAGACGCCATCCTCATCGGCAAAGCGCAACGCACCGACACGGCTCGCATCGTCGACCGCCAGGAGGAAGTCGAGGGCGTTCAGGGGACGGCTCTCGACATCCGCGCCGGCACGTCTTGCCTCCTGCCGCCGTTTGGCGTGGTCGCGCAGGATGACGCGGCGTGCCCAGCCATCCGGCTCGGTATCGGCAATCGCGCCATGAAAAACGGATCCGCCGCGCTCTTTGCGATGGAATTGCGGGCCGGCCAGCAAGGGAAGGCCAGGGTCGATCGCGAAGCTGTGGGCGGCCGTTCGCCACGCGGCGGCATATTCGAAGGCGGCGTTCTCACGCGCCCCTTGCGCGTCGAAGCGGAGCGTCCCGAGCCCGCGGGCGTTGTCCCCGATCGCGACATGGATGGTTCTTCTCATAGTCCGACCGGCGCCTTCTTCGGACGCACGCGCTTGGGCAGACGTTCGGCGTCGAGCAACAGACCCACGTCGTCACGACGCGGATCGACGATGTCGCCGATGGCGTCGCCGAACCCGAGCACGAACAGCGCCATTGCATAGACGCCCATCGAAACCGAGGGATCGCCCTTCTCCACCTTCAGATAGGTGGATTTGGCTGAGCCGATGCGCTCGGCCATCATCATCGCAGTAAGGTTTCGCTTTCGGCGCGCGGTTGCGATGTCGCCGCCGAGCTTGGCCAGCGACCGCCGCAGCTTCGGCGAAAGCGATTCCAGGGCCGAGGACTGCATATTAAGGTCTCGTAGAATAGCTTGTTTACGCCATACGGTCTCGTTCATAAGACCTTAAGTGTGCAGGGTCTACGGTTTGCTCCGCGCTCCCTACCCGTCACGCTGCCGGAGAACAATCCATGGCCGGATTCGCATCGTGTTCGAGGGAACAGCCCGCCTGCGCCCACATCCGACCGGAAATTTCGGTCCAACGCGATATGGCGCGACAAGCCCATTGGTGTTTTCCCAAGGATCGTCGAGCCCTAAGCGCGGTTATCGAGCCAGGGTATCGAGGCCTCGCTTCATTTTCACAATGGCCCGGTCAAGCTGCTCCATCCAATGTTCCAGGTCGCTGTAATCGAACGCGCGGCGCTCGATCATGGACACCGGGGGCAGGGGACCAGGCACAAACGGTGCGTTATCTTCGCGGTATATCGGCGGACGGCCCCGGCCACGCCCCGGTTCGGGACGCCGCGGCGGTGCCACCACGTCTCGGACAGGCGCGAGGGTGGCGAGGCTGTAGAGCCGGCGCTTCGATCGATGCGTGACCTCAACGGCGACCTCGGCGCGGCAGAAGTCCTGCAGCAGCGCTGAGACGTTCTGCACGGCCATGCCGAGGCCCGCTGCCAGTGTCGAAGCGGACGCGATGGGGGCTGCTGCGAGCATATCGACGGCCATGGCGGCGCGGGAGTTGCTGCGCCTGCCGGAAACCAGAGCCCGCGCCCGGAGCCATGCGCGTTCCATGTCGGCAAGGAGCTGAAGCCAGTCCGCGGCCTCGTCACCAAGCGCGTGCAGAAATAGATGCGCCCAAGGTTCTTCGTCCCATTGTTCCTGAGGCTGGAGGGCCGCGGCACCGGTCAGCGGCAGCGCCAGGTGCGTGACCTTCTCCCGTGTCCAGAGCCTGACAATGGCGGTGCGGATAGCCGGGCGGGTGCCGCCGGCATCGAGCCAGGTCTGCATGGCCCGGGCGGCGGCGAGCAGCGGATGCATCCCTTTGCCGGCTTCGGCGAGGGTCTTCTCGGCCGCCTTCACCTCACCCTCCGCATCGAAGTCCGGTGTGTCGATTGCGCCTAATCGCTGCACCAGGAAGTCTCACAGATCAGACTGTTGCTGGGTTACGGCTGCACCGGCTACGCTGCCTAACGAGCGCACTGAGGGGTAAAAGACTATCTTACGGGTGCACTACCGCGATCAATATCGGCGGAATCGACACCGGGTCGTATCAGCACGGGGCCTCAGCTTTTGAGGCCGCCTGAAGGCTGCGCGCCTGCGGGGAGCGGTCCGGCGCAGCCAAGCGATGTCGAGAACGACAAAGAGCCGCCTTCGCGAGGCGGCGTTCAGCTGGACCTGAACGGTTTCGAGGGGCCGCTCGACCTGCTCCTTGAGCTGGCGCGGCGACAGGCCGTCGACATCGCGGCGATATCCGCGATCGATCTGGTGGATCAGTTCCTCTCGGCGACAAATGACCTGACCAAGCTGGATCTCCCGGAAGTGGCCGACTGGTTGGTCATGGCGGCTTGGCTGGTCTGGCTCAAATCGCGCCTGCTGTTACCGAAAGGCACTGAGGAGGCGCGGCAGGCCGAGGCGGCGGTCGAGATCCTCGCCGCGCGGCTCGAAACCCTCGAGCGTATCCGGGTGGCGAGCGACTGGCTTGCCCGGCAACCACAGCTGGGCCGGGACTTTTTCGGCCGCGGTTTCCGCGATGATGCGATGCCGATCCGGGTGCGGTCGGGTTATATGGACCTGCTGCAGGCGGTGCTCGCGGTGCTGGAAGCTGACGAGCCGGCGGCGGAACCGGGTCGTTACCAACCGCCACGGCCGCGGTTGTGGACACCGCACCAGGCGATGGCCCGCATGCGCGTGGTCTTGGCCGGAGCGCCGGCCGACCGTGATCTGCTTTCCTTCGTGCCCGAATTATCCGGCAGCGAGCCAAATCTCCCGATCCGCAGGCGCGCGGCCATCGCGAGCACGCTGATCGCGGGCCTTGAGCTGACACGGATCAGGGAAATCGACGCGTCGCAGCCCGCGGATTTCGCGGCGATAACGATCCGCCCGGAAGGCGGCGGGGAGTGAGTATGCCCGTCTCCAGGCCGTCGCCGCCCTCCGGGCAAGGCGCCAGGCAGTTTCGGGCGCGGCTCGGTTGCTCCTCCCGCGGTGTGGCTTGGCTTGGAGGCTTGCGATGGAACGTAGGATGACGGCGGGTGTCGTGGTCGAGCACGCCGGGACACGCTGGCGGATCGAGCGTCCGCTTGGCGCCGACGCCGTGCTGCTGCGAAACGATGCCGGCGAGATCGTCTCCGCGAACCCGTCCACACTCCGATTTCCACCGGATTTGCCGGGCCAGCCAGCGGCCCGGCGAATCGATGATCTCCGGTATACGGATGCGGAATGGGCCGAGGCCGCGAAGCGGCGAGCGGTGCTGGTGGATTTGGCCGGCGTGCCGTTGCGGTCCCGCGATGACGTCGACCGGGCGGCGCGGGACCTCGGCATCAAACGCCGCCGGGCCTTCGAACTCCTCCGGCTCGCCCGGAGTGGCTGCGGCATCGATGCCTTTCTGCCGGTGCGGGTCGCCACGCGCGCCAAACGGCTCGACAAGATGGTCGAAACCATCATCACGCACGCCATTCAAACGCATTATGCCCAGCCGAACCGGCCGTCCATGCAAAGTCTGCATCGCGAGGTCGCTGGTTTGTGCCAGGAGGCCGGATTGACGGCGCCGTCGATCCATACGATCGGCGCGCGGGTCCGGGCGAGCGACCAGGCCTGGCTCATCCGCAAACGGCATGGCCCGCAAGCCGCGCGGGCGGCCCGGCTGCTCACGGGTTCTCATCCCGGCGCCCGGGCTCCCTGGCAACGGGTCCAGATCGACAGCACCCCCTGCGATATCCTGCTCGTCACCGCCGGCGACCGCCACGTGATCGGCCGCCCCAACGTGACATTCGCCATCGATATGTTCAGCCGCGCCGTGCTGGGGTTCTCGGTGTCCCTTGAGGCGGCCTCGACATTGACCGTCGCGACATGCCTGGCGCATGCCTGTTTGCCCAAGGACGAATGGCTGGCCCGGCGGGATCTGCCGCGGGTTCGTTGGCCGGTCTGGGGCAAGCCGGACATTCTCGAATATGACCAGGGTCCGGAGAACGAAGCGCGTGGCATCCAGCGCGGGCTGCGCCGCTACGGCATCGAAGCCAAAATCCGCCCCAAGGGTCATCCGGAGCAACACGGCACGATCGAACGGCTGATCGGCACGATGATGCGCATGGTGCATGAGCTGCGCGGCACGACCTGGAGCAATATCGCCGAGCGCGGCGACAGCGAGCCCGCCGCGCGGGCCTGCCTCGCTTTACCGGAGCTCGAGCGGATTTTGGCGCTGGCGATCGACAGCTACCATCACGTGACGCATGCCGCGACGGGTGAGCGTCCGATGGAGCGTTACCTGGGCTACTACCGGCGGCCGGAGCTGCCGGATGCGGAGCGCGTTCCGCCGCGCCTGCCGGCGGACCGTTTCCTGCGGGATTTTCTGCCGTTCGAGCGGCGGGCGCTGCGGCGGACCGGCGTTGCGCTGTTCAAGGTGGACTACAGCTCGATCGACCTGTTGCCACTCTGGCGGCGGGACAATCAGCAGCCGGTGGAACGGGTCGTCGTCTATGACCCGCGCAGCCTCGCCCGGGTCTGGCTGCTTGACGATGCGACGGATGACTATATCGCCGTGCCGTATCGCATCCCGCATCCCGATATGACCCTGGCCGAAAGCGAGGAAGCCCGCCGGCGGATGCGGGCATCGCGCGCGCAGGACCGGACCGAGCGGCGGCTGTTTGAGAACCTTGCGGAAATCCGCGCCATCGAGGAACAGGCGCGGTCCGCCACGAGCCGTCGAAAGGCCGAGCGAACGAGGCTGGCGAACCGGGCGGCGCGCGAGAGCATCCCCGGCAAACCAGGCAAGAGCGGCCCGGCGGAAACCGTTTCGGCCGAGGCGGCGGACATGCGCCGGACCACAGGCCCGGCGCAGTCGGCGGGGCTGGCCGGGCTTGGCGGCCGTCCGGCATGCGATGCGCCGATGGACCCGGCGGCCCCCGGATGGGCCGGGCAAACGATCGCACCCTTCAGCGATGTTGAACGGCTCTGAGATGCCCGTGACAATCGCCCCGCATCTGAGCGATGCCGCCCGCGGCGCGCTCGACCTGAGCGATGCGCATCGCATCGCGCTGATTGATCGCGACCTCTGGATCGGTTACGGCCGCGCCCGCGATGCCCATGCGCGCCTGGAGCGGATCCTGCGCTCGGAGCGCCGCATGCGGCCGGACAATTTGCTGATCGTTGGCGCCTCCAACAACGGCAAGACGGCGATCGCCCGCCGCTTTCTGGCGCGTCATACCGCCGCCGAAAATCCCGACGCCGAGCGGAGCCGCATCGAGACGGTACTGATCCAGGCGCCGAACGGGCCGAGCATCCCGCAATTGCTGAGGGCCGTGCTGAGCGCGCTAGGACGCGAGCCCGGGCCCCGTCCGACGTCGGCCCGGCTCAGGGCCGAAGTTCATGCCGCCATGCGGGACGTTGGACTGCGGCTGCTGCTGATCGATGATCTGCACAATATTCGCGGCAGCGGCATGGCCGGCATGCTGGTGGAGTTGCGCGAGATCGGCTCGGTCACCGGTGTCTCCATCGGCGCTTTCGCCACCCGGGAGATCGCCCATGTGTTCCGGCTGGACGAACAGCTGGCGAATCGCTTCGCGCTGCTGACGCTGCCGCGCTGGCAATTCGACGACCTGGAATACGCGCAATTGCTGGCGACGTTCGAGCGGCAACTCCCGCTGCGGCGGCCCTCCAACCTGACCGATCCCGTGCTCGCACGGCGGATCCTGACGATGGCTGGCGGCCTCATCGGCGGGATCGCCACGATCCTGCGCCAGGCGGCGACCGCGGCAATCGAGCAAGGCCGCGAACGGATCGACCGGCCGGTGCTGGATGGGTTGACCATCGCCTCGCCTGAACAGATCGAGGCGGTCGCAACGGCAGCGGATCTCTGACTTGGCCAAAACGGCGCCGGACCACGCGGCGACTGATCGCCTGGCGTGCGATGCCGCGGCCTGGCTGCCATCCGCCGACCCGGACACGCAGCAGCACATTCTCGGTCTGTTGACCGCGGCGGCGGTGACCGGCGCGGAGCCGATCGTGACGCTGCGCGATGGACTGCGGCGATGGTTCGGGGCCGCCGCACCGGCGATGCTGCCCCGATCGCCGCCGTCCGGTCCGGTGCCCGGTCCGGCGATGCCACTCGAGCCGCTGACCGGTCCGCGCCGGCCGACAGTGTGGCCGGTACGGCCCAAGCGGATAGCCGACGAATTGTTCAGCAGTTGGTTGTGGCGGTGCGCCACGGCGTCGCATGTCTCCCCGGCGCTGTTCGCGGCTGACGTTCTCGGTTCCCGTCCCGACGACGTTGACCGCGATATCGCGCCGGAGACGATCCGCCGTCTCGCGCGGCTCAGCGGCCAGACGTTCGAGGCTCTCGCCGCCGGCACATTGCCGCTGGTGCCCCGGTCTCCGCAGGACACCATCGGCGGCATGGTGGAGGATTTGCTGATGACCGAAGAGCGGTTGCTGCTGGCGCGGCGCGCCAGGGGCGGCCACCGGCGTGACCGCCCCATTGTCGCCTATTGCCCCGGCTGCCTGGCCAGCGACGTCAAGCCCTATTTCCGGCGCCGCTGGCGCCTCGCGCCCTTCGTCATCTGTCCGGCGCACCGGGCGATGCTGCTGGATCGCTGCTGGTACTGCCGGTCCCGTATCGATCTACTGACACAGAGCCGGACCGGCCCGCAGCCACGCTGCGGTCCCTGCGGCCGGCTGCTGTGTGAGGCTCCGGTCACGCCCCGCGCCGTGGCGGCAAAGCTCGTGCCGCGCCAGCGCAACCGTAAGCGATGCGGCGGCGGCACCTTGCGGCGGGTGATTTCGCCGTGATGGAAATCGGCCATGGACACAACGCCGATTTTGGTTCCGGAGCCGGGGCCCGCAGAGGACGCCCATACGATTGGTCGTAAGGGTGCTCGCATGCCTCAGGTCGAGGTCATCACGCGCGGCGAGCGGCGGCGTGTTTGGACACTCGAGCAGAAGCGAGAGATCGTCGCCGAAAGCCTGGGATCGACGCTGACGCCGACGGAAGTGGCGCGCAAGCATGGCATCAGCAGCGGCCTGCTGTATGCATGGCGACAGAAGCTGATCGGCGGCCGGATGACGCTGGTGCAGCAGTCACCGCCCGGCTTTGCCCGGGTGGAGATCGCACCAACGCCATCGGACAAGCACGAGGAGCCTGCGACCCCGACCGCGCCATCCGCCGCGGACGCGCCTGTGCAGCGTCCGCCGGGCCTGATCGAGATCCTGCTGCCCGAGAACGTGACGCTGCGGGTCGATTCACGGGTGGATGGCCAAGCCCTGCGCCGGGTGCTGGCTGCGCTGGCGGCCCGATGATCGCGCTGCCGCCGGGAGTGCGGGTCTATCTGGCCTGCGGGGTTACGGACATGAGGAAGGGGATGGTGGGTTTGGCGATGCTGGTGCAGCAGAACCTGTCCGAGGATCCGTTGAGTGGTGCGCTGTATGCCTTTCGCGGCCGCCGAGCCGGGCTGATTAAGCTGCTTTGGCATGACGGCGTCGGTCTTTGCATGCTGACGAAAAAGCTCGAGCACGGCCAGTTCGTCTGGCCCACGACCAGCACGACCGGACGCATTGCCTTGTCTGCGGCGCAACTCGCCGCCTTGCTCGACGGCTGCGAGTGGCGGGCCCCGCCGCCGCGCCGGACGCCGCAACTGATGGGCTGATCACGCCGGATTCATTGGCCCCGATTCGGCGGCGTTGCTCATGATGCCCGCGTGCAAATCGATCTCGCCTCACTGCCGGACGATCCAGCAACGTTGCAGCATTTGCTGCGCGAAATGGCCGCCGCGGCCGAGCAGCAGCAGGCGACCTTGCAGGTCGCAGTGCAGCAACGCGATGCCGAAATCGACAAGCTGCACCTGCTGATCAAGCGTCTGTTGCGCCACCAGTTCGGCCGCCGCTCCGAGCAGTTGACCCCCGACCAGTTACAGCTCGGGATCGAGGACCTGGAACAGAGCATCGCCGCCAAGGAGGCCGGGCAGGACGCGGCAAATGCGGCCGAGGACAAGCCGCGGCGGCGGTCCGACGCCAAGCCCAAGCCCAACCGCAACCACGGCGCGCTGCCTGCCCACCTGCCGCGGTACGAGGTGCTGATCGACGTCGAGCACCGCGACTGCCCGTGCTGCGGCGGCGCCCTGCACATGATCGACGAACTGCGCAGCGAGCAACTCGACATCGTGCCCGCGCAACTGCGGGTGCGCGTCACCCGGCGTCCGCGCTACGCCTGCCGGACCTGCGAAGGCGCCGTGGTGGTCGCGCCCGCGCCGGAGCGGCCAATCGACGGCGGCATGGCCACCGAGGCGTTGATCATCCATGTGCTGGTCAGCAAGTTCGGCGACTCGCTGCCGCTGTATCGGCAGTCGCAGATGCTCGAGCGCCAGGGCATCACCCTGGATCGTTCCACGCTGAGCAACTGGGTCGGCCGCGCCTGCTGGTGGCTGACGCCGCTTTATGACCTGCTGGTCGCCACGGCACTGTCGTGCCCCAAGCTGTTTGCCGATGATACGACCCTCCCGGTGCTCGATCCGGGTCGCGGCAAGACAAAAACTGGACGGCTGTGGTGCTACGCGGTCGATGACCGGCCGTGGGCCGGACCCACCCATCCGATCGCCGCCTATGTCTACTCCGAGGACCGCAAGGGCAGCCGGCCGGCCGGACACCTGGCCGGGTTCCGCGGCATGCTGCAAGTCGATGGCTATGATGGCTTCAAGCGGCTGGCTTCGGGTCGCGCGGACAGTTCGGTCAAGCTGGCGTTCTGCTGGGCGCACATGAGGCGCCCCTTCTACGAATTCTGGGCCTCGACGAAGTCGCCGCTCGCCGCCGCGGTGCTGGCGAAGATCAGTGAACTCTACGCCATTGAGGCGGAAATCCGCGGGCACCCGGCCGAGCACCGGCAACGGATCCGCCAGGAACGAAGTCGACCCGTTGTCGACGCCCTGCACGTCTGGTTGCAGGACCATCTCGGGCGCGTCTCAGCCGTCTCGGATCTGGCGAAGGCCATTCGCTACGCAATTCGGCATTGGCCCGGCCTGGTCGTGTTCCTCGAGGACGGCCGTGTCGAGATGGACACGAATGTCGTCGAGCGGGCCATCAGGCCGAATACTCTGACGCGCAAAAATGCGTTGTTCGCGGGCAACGATGGCGGGGCCTGTCACTGGGCGATTGCCATGACGCTGATTCAGACGGCGAAGTTGAATGGCGTCAACCCGATGGCGTACCTGACCGACGTGCTGGAACGCATCGTCTCGGGACGTACAAAGCAGCGTGAGCTGCACACACTGCTGCCGTGGAACTGGGCAGCCGGCGCAGCCGCTGAGATCATCAACCAGGCGGCCTAGCCGCCCGGATCAACTGCGGCGCAAATCGTCAACTCAAATCCGCCCCTGTCGCCGCCGCATCGCTTACGCGCAACCTGCAAGCCATGCTCGCCTACCTGGTGGTCCATCTCCCCGCACCGGAGCGACAATTTCACCTCCGTCCCCTGAGCCGCCAGTTCCGCACCGGCACACTGAAGAGCCGGGCGGGCGCAATCGCGGCCTGTCTGCCGGAAACAGCCGCCATCTGGTTCGGCGCGCCGATCGACCCGCGGCATGATGCGCCATTGCGGATGCTGGCGCGGGGGGTGACGCCATGGGGGTGACGCGCGCGTGCCGGGGCGCCGGGCGCCCGGCGGCGGCGAGTCAGAGGCCGCCGTAATGGACGTCGATGACGAAGCGGAGATCGGGCCATCCGGTGCGGATCGTCCGCAGCGCCGGCCAGGGCGTCCAGTCGGCAGACCAGAACCGATAGCGGCACAGCGCCTGGCCGGCCGGCGGCAGCGGTGCCGGCGCCGCCGGGCTCGCCACGACCTGCCGTAACGGCCAGGTGGTCCCCCAATGCCGCCAGAGCCAGGCGGACAGGCGCGGATCGTCCGGCGGCAGGTCCGACAGGGCCGGCGGCACCGGTATCAGGGCGTTCAGGTCGAACGGACAGACCGCGCCGCGCCCGGCGGCGCGCGCCGCACGGACGCCGATCCGATCGGCGATCTGTCCGGCGAGGATGCGTGCACCCGCCAGCGAAATGCTCCGCAACACGGGCGGCGGCGCCAGCAGCGCATGCATCACATCCTCTTCGAGGCGCGCGCGATCCTGCACCGGCAGGATGCCCGGGCCCGCGGCGGCCGCACGGAAGGCCGCGAGCCGATCCGCCGGCCCGCTGACCGTCAGCGTGTGCGCCAGCCAATCCGGCACCGCCAGCGCCAGGACGGACGCATCGATCACCCCCCCGGGGCCCGCCGCGGGCCCGGCCGCCGCACGTCCGGCCGGGAACGCCGGGGGGAGCGCCGGACGCCGCTTCGGGGCGCTCCCGGTGATCCGCTCCGCCAGGCGGTCCGGACGGCCCGCTTTCGGCATCGGCGCGGCGACGCGCGCGTTTTTGCCTTTGGTCCGGCGGATGCGCGAGCCGGCCTTTCCGGTACCGTCCGGGCGCGGCCGGCGCATGCGCTACAATCCGAGCAGGCCGGCCGGGCTGGCGCTGACCAGCTTGGCGCGGCGGACATAGCCGCGCATGGTGCGCAGATCTTTCTGACGCGTGTGCTCCATGATCTGTTCGTCGCGGGCGCCGGCGATGTAGGCCTGGGTGATAAAACCGGCGCGCAGCCCGTGCGGGCTGAGGCGCTCGCCGGCCGGTGCGGTCAGCCCGGCGATGGCGGCGCGGCGGGTCAGAATCAGCCGGACGGAATCGGCATGCAGCGCCCGGGTGCCGATCACGCCCAGCCGGTCGATGGCGCGAAACACCGGACCGAAGCGGCAGTCCGAAACGTCGAGCCACAGTTCGAGCGCGCGCACCGGGCAGGTCGCGGGGCGGCTGCCGCGCGGGATGCCGAGGCTGGCACCCTTGCCGGTCTGATCGCCCTTGGCGCGCGGAATCGTCAGGCGCAGGCCCTCGGTGGTGAACACGATGTCCTCGCGGGTGATGGCGACGAGTTCCGAGCGTCGCAGCGCGCCGGCGTAGCCGATCAGCAGCAGGGCGCGGTCGCGCCGGCCAACCGGCGTGGTTTGGCAGGTCTCGACGAGGCGGATCAGTTCGTCGGTTGCCAGCGCCGCGGCCTGTTGTTTCGGTCTGGCATGTTCGCGCTGGATACCGCGCAATGTGTTGCGGATCGCCGGATGCGCGCGCGGCCAGTCGAGCCCGGCCAGCCGGTGCGCCCTGCTCAGCGTCGCCAGCCGGCGCTCGAGGACGCTGGACGTGTGGGTGGTGGCCATCGCGGCGAGATAGGCGGCGACGGTGTGCGGCGCGGCCGGCAGCGCCGTCCAGCCGGCCTCGCGGCACCAATTGAGAAAATGGTTCCAATCCGCCCGGTAGGCGCGCAGCGTCGCCGGTGCCAGGGCGGCGGCGGCGAAATCCATCGCCGCTGCCAGCGCGGCCAGGGCGGCGGGCGAGCCGTCCGCCGCCGCCTGATCCCGCGCCGCGCCGTCCGTCGCCGGAGGCTGCGGGTCGGTCGGGCCCGGCGGTTGCGTCGCGGGCGGCAAGCGGCTGTCGGGATCGTCCATCGCGGGAAAATATCCTGGCCGGTGAGGTGTTTAGCGCACATTAAGGCAAAATTGCAAGGATCGTGATAAGGCACAGTTATCACGTGTGACCCGGCCGCGGAAAATAAATGTTGGCGCCCCAAACACTGGAGCAGCATCCTCACGCGCACGGCGCCTCCGTCTTCGGCACGGGATCGATGCCGAGTTGCTGCCGGACGTGAGCGAACTTCCCGGGATCGGCGATCCCCGTCTCGGTGAAGAGACGCCGCGGCAGCCGTCCGCTGGTATCGAGTCGCATCGGTCCATAGCCATCCGGTGAGACCTTCGGCTTCCCGCGATCCGGACCGTCGCGTCAGGTCTTACGCTGGAACTCCTCCGCCACGGTCCGCTCGCTCAGTATGGGCCCGATGCTCGGCGCTGTCTGCGTGTCGGTCATGGCGAATACTGCCACCCCGCAGCGGCCCCCGTTGGCTATCGGCTGACGGGCGGGCCGCGAATCGGAACGATCGCTCCGGCCGTGACCTGGCCAGTTGTCCTATGACAGCCTCACCGAAGGCGCGCGCTCCTTAAACAACCGAACAATTGGGGCTAATGTCGCGCAGAGCAAATGGAGGTCCGGTGCAAAGCAACGAGTTCGCGCCCAGGCATCGGCCGCGTCCGGCAGGTCGGCATCGCCGGGCGGCGGACCGCGGCGGTGCCAAGTTAGCCTGGCCGGTTCCAGCCGTCTTTGTAAGCCTCGGTCTTCGCAATCTCTGATCTCTTGTGGTCAGCGCCGATTTACGTCGCATCGGCCGGCCAAGCCAAGCAGCCTCTCATTTATGTTCATGAGAGCGTTGTTCCCATCCCTCGGATCGGGACCGAGCCGTTTGATCTCATCGATAGCAGCCTCGATGCGGTTGAGCGCCTCAATCGCTCGCCGGTGGATTTTTTGCTGTTCCGACATTCTGTAGCTCCGTTTGGTCCACTCGGGACGGGGTTAATTTGACACGCGGCTCTGCATCCTGCGCTGTGTCGGATAGCCACTCAGGCGGATATTTTCCATCCGTGGGCCAGATCAATCACAGGCACAGGAAGCGAAAACCACTGTAAGAAATGATCTATGGCAACAGAAAACGAACGAGGTTTTCCGGCGTTGGCTTAGTTCCCTCCGTCTGATGTGCTCAGAGATGCCGGATGCCGCCGCCGAGACGGCAAAAATGCGCCCGATAGGTGAGAGCCGGCGCCGGCTTATGCCAATACCGCTCTCCCCTTTCTGAAACGCCAAAGGGTCCAACTGAAACGGCCAAGGAAGATCGACAAGGTCAGGACAGGGCGGCCAATTCGAGGCGGAATGCACGCGCGGGGACGCCTTCCTGTCCGCTGTCGCGTGCCGCGGGACCAGGCTCAGTCAGGCGCGAGCCCGGGCGGTTCGGCTTCCGCCGCCCGTTCATCAGCGGGGGAACCCGGCCCGCGAGGCCGTGGCGAGACCGCGGCGATGACGCCGGACCCGGGCAAATCGCGCAGGCTCTTCAAACCAAACTGCTCGAGGAACAGCGGCGTGGTGGCCCACAAGGTCGGCGTCCCCGGCGTCTCACGGCGGCCATGCGCCCGGATCAGCCCGGTCTCCAGCAGCAACTCCATCGTCGCCTGCGACAGCGACACCCCACGCGCGGCCTCAATCTCGGGGCGCGTGATCGGCTGATGATAGGCGACCACGACCAGCACCTCCAGGGCAACACGTGGCAATTTGCGGACTTCTCCCAGCGCCGCTTGCAGTTCGGCGTTGAGATCGGGTGCGGTCCGGAAGACCCAACCATCAGCCTGCTGGACGAGAACAACCCCACGCTCCGCGCACCGCGCGGCAAGCGCCACAAAGACATCGTCGGCGCTAAGGTGAGCCGGGAGGAACGGCGTGAGCAAACGCCATGTCGCCGGACGGGGACTGGCAAAGACAAGTGCCTCGGCGAGCCGCAGCAGCCGGGCGGGGATATCGGGCGGAGCCATGGAATCAACATGCCGGAAACCCAGCCGCACAATCCAGTCCGCCCCGGGTCAGCCGTCGTCCGTGAAGTTCATTGCAACGCTAAGGCGACAAGTGCAGTCCTAAAGCAGAGACGACACGCGGATCGACCGCCTGGCCCGTTCGCTGTCGCATTTGCTCGACGTGGTGGAGAGCCTCCGGATGCGCGGGGCGCACTTCAAGTCCCTGGCGGACCCGATCGATACCTCAGGCCCGAGCGGTGTGCTTGTGCTGCAGATGCTGGGGGCAGTGGCGGAGTTCGAGCGGAGTCTAATCCGTGAGCGGACGGTTGTCGGCGTGAAGGCGGCGCGGGCGCGGGGCAGGGTAGGGGGGAACCCTGGGTTGCGGGCCAGGGATCCGGTGGTGCTTGGCAAGCTCGCGGCATCCCGCCGCGCCACCAGGCTGGCGCGCCTGACGGCTGAGATGGAAGCCTGGATGCCGGTTGTCCGCCGTCTGCGGCCACAGACGGCTTGGCCGGAGGTCACCGTGGCGGTGAATGGTGTCCTGCCGGCGGGAAGCCGGCGATTCACCGAAGGCCGTCTGGTCGGCACCGTGCAGTTTCTGGTCGCGGAGGGCCTGGTGGATGCGGCGATCGTCGGCAAGGCGCCGCGGCACAAGCCGCGCAAGGGTGTCGCGGCGCGTCAGCGGGCGTGTGATGCAGTCTCGGGTCTGCTCGCCGGCCGGCCTGGGATTACGCTCGCGGAGATGGGGGTTGAGCTTGTGCGGCTTGGACACCGGCCGCCAAGTGGCGGCGCAAGCTGGGCGCCCGCGTCGCTGACTGCGCTGCTCGGGCGCGTGCGCTTGGCCGGGTTGGTTCCGGCGGGGTCGAAGTGGGCCGGAACGCACGAAAAAGCCTCCCCGGTAGGTGACCCTAAAGACCCCGGACGAGGCCCGCGCATGAGCGAAGAAGCAGTAGGCCGCGTTACATGAGGTGGCGTCGGCAGCAGCGGCTTTGCGAGCGCCGCCTGTCAGGCGATCGTCGTCGCGCTACCATGCAATGACCCACAGCCTTGTCCCCGCTATCGGTGGATGAATTGTCCTGACGGTCGTGGGGACGGACCGGCGGCATGAATCCGGCCGCCGCCGCCGCGCCGCTACATTCAGCCATACCCCCGGCGGCGTTTGCTGGCTTCCAAGCGCCGCGCGGCCGTCTCGGCGTCAGTCAGATCGGGATGCGGGTCAAGCCGCACGCGCCCCGGCCTTCCTATCCGGCCTCACTCCCGAACCAAGGTCCAAGCCGGCCAGCAGATCAGCCTGCACGGACAAGGCATAGAAGCGGGCCATATTGCGCGTCGGGTCGCGGCGGTGGATCAGGGTCATGGCCGGGGCCGCTGTTTGCCGGATCGCCGCGTCACCTTCGGCGCGGGCGCCGGCAACGGCGTCCAGCTGGCGATGGACCGGACGCAGGCCCGCGCATTCTCGTTGTCGGCGATTCCGGGGAACCGACGGCGCAACTCGATCGCTGCCGACAGTTCACCGTCCTGCTCATAGACGGCGCGGATTGCGGCTGCATCGGCTTCGGTGACGACGAACATGACGGGAAGGATGGGCGACGGCACGGTGTAGGGCAAGGCGAAAGGCGACACGGACAACGGGAGCGCATCGCGCGACGCAGCCTTGCGGCGCATTCGGCGCAAGCGGTTGCGGTCGCGGGTGGGCAGCGCTGATGCCCGATGTGCTCCGGCCCGACTGTTAGGCGATGGACGGCAAGTTCTCCTAACTGTTGTTATCTGTTCTTATATACGGTAGCTCCATCTCCAATGCTGGAAAGGCCGTCATGACCACCGTGACCATATCGCTGCCCGACTCGCTGAAGGCTTTTGTCGATACCCAGGTTTCCACCAAGGGTTACGGCAATGTCAGCGAGTACTTCCGTACCCTGCTC
>CAINOE010000209.1 GCA_903851415.1 uncultured Rhodopila sp.
AGGGCGAGGATGAGGTTGACGAGGTTGGTGTCGGGGGAGGCGGGTTCGGGTGCGGACATGGGGTGCGCTCGGAATGGGGTGCGGCGGTTCTACCTTCGGTTGTGGGATGGTGTCAAGAATAATATCCTATAACGGGGTGATTTATGGGATGGCGTTCCTGGCGGACGGGGGTTGCGTTGTGGCCGACTTGAGATGTGCTGCTGGAGCGGTTCGTAAACGAACGTGCCGCGCTGACCAGTTCCGCCAAGGACCACCCCGAATTGCCGGTATGGTCCCTCGGGAGCGTAGGCGCCCTCCACCGGCGCAGGGTGGTTCGACACCCCTTGGCGTGACCTCGCAGCTCTGCGAATTCTACTCGATCGTGACCAATGCGCGGCGGGTTTCCAGGCCCCGCGCTTCCGCTGCAGGAGGCGCGCAGGGATGCCTGCTTTGCGCCCCCCGGGATCAGAACGGCCACACCAGTGGCACGACGAACGTGGCGACCAGCCCGAACATGATCAGCAGCGGCAGCCCCAGTTTCCAGTAGTCGGTGAACACATACCCGCCCGGGTTCATCACCATCAGGTTCACCGGAGTTGCCACCGGCGTCAGGAAGGCGCCGGCCGAGGCGACCGTGATGCTCATCAGCACCGGCTGCGCTGAAACCCCCATCGTCTTTGCCGCCGCCAGCCCGATCGGGATGAGGATCAGCGCCGTCGCGGTGTTGCTGATCAACTGCCCCAGGATCGCCGTGAGGACGAACAGGCCAGCCAGCAGCGCATACGGGCTTCTGTCACCGACAAGGTGCACCAGGCCGTCAGCCAGCAGGTTGGCCGCGCCGCTTTTGGTCATCGCGGTCGATAGCGGGATCATCGCACCGACGAGGATCACCGTCGTCCAGTTGATCGAGCGATAGGCCTGCTCGACCGTCACGACGCGGAACAGCACCATGGCAAAAGCCGCCAGCAGCCCGGCCATGACCGAGGGCAGAATGTTGGCCGCCAGCAGCACGACCATCCCCAGCAGCACGGCGATCGCGGTCTTCGCCCCCGCACCCATCGGCACCGCCTGACGCCGCACCAGCTCCGGCGAGTCGACCACCAGCACCTCGGGATCGCTCAGGTGGCGGTCGAGCGCCTCCCAGGTGCCTTGCAGCAGCAGCGTGTCGCCGGCCGCAAGGGTCGTTTCTTCCGGCCCGGTGTCCTGGCCTTTTCGCTGCACGGCCAGGACAACGAGGTCGCCGCTCGGTGTCACCATGCCGGGAAACACTGACTCGCCAATCAGGCGGGAGCGCGGCGGCACGATCACCTCGGCCAGGCCGGAGCTGCGGTTGAACAGCGTGCCGCTTACGTCATCGGGCGCATCGGCGGTGCGGAACGCGAGGTGCTTGTCCGCTGCGAGCGCACCGGCGGCATCCGCATTGCCGCGGACGACCAGCAGGTCGCCGTCGGCCAGGGCGGGCCGCCGCACGCGGCCGCTGCCGTCGGCCGCCTGCACCGAAACCAGCGTCAGACCGCTATAGGCGCCGAGTTCGATCCGTTCGGCCGGTGCGCCGACATAGGGGGAGGAAGCGCGGATGCGCAGTTGGAACATGCCGTCATCCAGCCGGTACTGCTCCACCAGCGTGCGCGCGTGCTGGCTGAGATCGGGCGGCAGCGAGCGTCCGCTGCGCGTCGGCAGCAGCTTCTGGCCGAAGAACACAACGAAGGCGATCGTGCCGGCGACCAGCGGCAGACCGGCAACGGCGAAGGAGAACAGGCCGAATGGCGGGTAGCCCGCTTCGCCCACCGCCTCCGACACCAGCAGGTTCACCGGCGTGCCGGTCAGCGCGAGCAGCGAACCGGCATGCGAGGCGAACACCAGCGGCATCAGCAGTTGCGACGGCGCGCGTTTCAGCCGCACCGCCATGACGACGACCACCGGCAGCAGCGCGGCGACGGCGCCGTTGACGCTGATCAGCGCGGTCAGCACGGCGACCAGCGACATCATCAGGACCAGCAGCCGGGATCGGGATTCCCCGGCCTTGGAGATCAGGTTCTGGCCGGCCCAGGCGGTGACGCCGCTCGCATCCAGCCCGGCGCTGACGACGAACAATGAGGCGATGAAGATCACCGCCGGATCGCCAAGTCCACCCAGCGATTCCTGCAAAGTCGTCACGCCGCTGAAATACAGCGCGAGCGCGGTGCCGAGTGCTACAAGGACGACCGGAATGCCGTCCCAGATGAACAGGACGACGATTCCGATGACGATTGCGAAGGTGATGGTTATGTCGCTCATGACGAGCGACATCCGTTCCGGTCCTGTTGCATGTCGGTAAAGCCCTTTTGCTAGATGCCGAGGGGGATGCTGAACAGGTACCAAATGATGAGCAGCACCGTCCATACAACATACAGGACGGCCGCATAAGGCAGCATCATGGCCACCACCGTCCCCACCCCGGCATCCTTCTGATATTTCTGCGCAAAGATAACGATCATGCCGAAATAGGCCATCAGCGGCGTTATCACGTTTCCCGGAGAATCGCCGACGCGGTAGGCCGCCAGCACGGTGGTCGGGTCGACACTCAGCTTCATGAACAGCGGCACGAAGATCGGCGCCAGGATTGCCCATTTCGCGATGGCTGCCGGAATGATCAGGTTCACCAGCGCGGTCACCAGCACGAACACGATCAGCAGCGGCAAGGGGGGCATATTGAGGTGTTCGATGACATCGGACAGGTTCACCGCCGCGATCGTCGCCAGGTTGCTGTAGTTGAAGTGCGCCAGGAACTGGCTGATCACCAGGAACAGGAACAGCAGCCCGCCAAGGCCCGAAACCGTCTTGGTGATCGCCCCGATCGCCTGCGTCACGGATGTGATCGTCCCCGCCGCGTAGCCATAGGCCGAGCCGACGACCAGAAACACCAACATGATCAGGGGGATCAGGCTGTTCATCAGCGGCGAGTCGCCGATCAGCGCACCGGTCACCGGATTACGCAGCGGTGAGCCGGATGGAAGGCTGAGCAGGGCGATGAAGGCCAGAACCCCGATCAGGCCAAACAACGCAGCCCGCAGCCCGCGGCCTTCTTCGGCCGTCGTGGCACCGGCACTCTCGGCCGGGACCTCCCCTGTATATTTGCCCAGCCGCGGCTCGACCACGCGCTCCGTAACGATCGTGCAAACAATGGACATCAGCACCATCGAAACGATCGAGAAATACAGGTTCGCCGTGATATAAATCGAATAATTCGGATTCAGCAGATGGATCGCATCGTTGGTCAGCTCCGTCAGCACGCCATCCACCGGCGTAATGATCAGGTTCACGCCAAACACCGCCGACACGCCCGCGAACGCTGCCGCCAGCCCGGCGATCGGATGCCGCCCCAGGCTGAGGAACGCCGCCGAACCCAACGGCATCAACACGAGATAACCGGCATCGGACGCGACGGAGGACAGCGCGCCCAACGCCACAATGATGAAGGTGATCGCCCGCCGCGGCGCAACGATAACGATCTTGCGGATCAGCGCATTGATCAGCCCGGCTTCCTCCGCCAGGCCCACGCCGACCATCGCGACAAAGATGACCCCGACCGGCCCGAACCCCAGGAAGTTGCGGACCACGGAGGTGATCATGAACCGGATCCCCTCCACCGTCAGCAGGCTGTTGACCGCCGCCGTCGTGTAGCTCGCCTGATGCGTCACCGGGTCGATCACCTGGTAGGTGACGCTGGTGCCCAGCATATGAAAAAGCTGCGACAGGACGATGACGATCGCCGACATGATCAGAAAGATGATGGCCGGGTGCGGCACCTTGTTGCCGACGACCTCGACCCCGTCCAGCAGCTTCTGCAGAAATGACTTCCGTGACGCGACTGTCGCGCTCATGTCGGTTTCCTCCGAACTGTTCTTGTCATCAGAAACGTCCCACCACCGCACCGACGATGCGGTTGGCGACGCCCAGGCCGGCACCGGCTGACCCGGCGGCGGCCGAACCGCCGAACAGGTCGCGGCGGGTGAATACGTATTCCAGGCCGACATCCACGGCGCCGCTGCCGAAGCTGCCGTTGCTGATCGCGCCGAACGGGCTCCAAATCAGGTTGACGAAGACCTGCTGCATGTCGCGGTTCAGCCCGAGCGCGGCGGCGGAGCCGGGCACGAATTCCAGGGCATAGGACGGATAGTCCTGCCGGGAGTAGGCATAGGCGAAGTTGCTGCGCAGTTGCGGCGTCCAGAAGCGGCGATAGGCGGCGATGGCGCCGTATGTCGGCAGCGCATTGAGGCTGCCGCCCACCACGCCCGGCAGGCCGATATTCGTCAGCGCGTCCTGGCCCGAGGTGTTGCCGGCGAAATACCGCCCGATACCCTGGCCGTAATACGCCATGCCCAGCACCTGATCGGCGCCGAAGCCGTCCCACAGCCAGCGCATCGGCACGCCCACGTTCGCCGCGAAACCCCAGCCGGTGGCGTTCAGGTCCAGGTTGGGCGGCGACGCCGCGGTGCCGGCGGTGCGGACCGACAGCCGCCGCAGCATGCCGCGCGCCTCGGCGACCAGCCCGTCGTCGCGGTAAGTCAGCCGGCCGAGCAGGTCGGGGGCGGTGTTGAAGGCCGGGCTCGCGCCGTTGGTCGTCGTGTTCTGGGTGAAGACGCCGGCGACGGAGGTGTACTGGGTGTCGGGAGCCTCGATCGAGACCATGCCGGTCAGCCCCGGCGCGAGGCGGCCGGTTGCCCGGATCTGCGCCTGGCGGATGAACGACTGGTTGAGGTTGGTGGCGTCGAGCAGCGTCTCGAAGACGCCCTCGTTCCACAGGCTGTTGGCCTGGCCGGCCAGCACGCGGAACTCCGCGGTGCCCAGCTCGGCCCAGGCCTGGCGCATCCGGAACTGGGCGTTCGTGGTGGTGCCGCCGGCGAAGTCGCCTTCGATGCGGGTTTCCAGCGTGCCCCAATCGGTGAGCGAGCGGGTATCGACGCCGATGCGGCTGTAGCGCGCGGTCATGGCGAACTCGCCGCCCTGCGCGTCGGCTGCGCTGTTATTGAGCGGAATGGTCTGCGCGGTTGGCGCATCGGTTTGGTTGCGGCCGCTCAGGTCGTAGTACGAGGAGATCTTGGCGAAGCCGTAGACGCGCACCTCCGTCTCGGTGCTCGGGATGCGGATGGCGATGCCCGGCAGGTCGGAGCGGAGCGCGTCCTCGTTCTCGTACTGATTGCCCATCGGTTCGGGCGGCAGCAGTCCGGGGATGTTCGGGTTGAGCGCGGCGGCGATGGATTGTTCGACCGTGGCGGGGGACGGCGCGGCGGCCTGTGCCGGCGGCGTGGCGGCGGCGACTGAGCCTGAGGGAGCGCCAGGGAGCGGGGTTGGCGCGGCGCCGGCGACCGGGGTTGCGGATGGCGGCGCGGCGGGCTGCGGCGCCCTCGGGCGCGCCCTGGCGGGCGGCGCGACGGCCGTCTGCTGACGTGGCGCGGGCGTTGGCGTCGCGGTATTCAGCCGGCCTTCGAGCTGGTCCACCCGGTTCTGCAACTCGTCGATCTTTTGCAAGAGTCGCTCTTGGTTGCGCATGAGTTGCTCAACGAGCGGCTGCTGCTCGGCCGCCGGCTGTTGCGCGAGCACCGGATCGGCCGCGAGCGCACAGCCCAACACACTCAGCAAACCGTATAAAGGCCGCACGTTCCCCCTCTCGCATCCGGTTGCGCGACCGGTATTCCTGCGCCGCAATATCGAATCGCGCTTTTGCGTTTACACCGTAGGGCAGGAAGTCTAGGGCAATCGGCTGGCGAGGGTGTGGGACGGACGTCCCACGACCGAGCGCCACGTTCCAAAGCGTGTGTCAAACTACAGCCGAGACAGACCGCGCGTTGGTCTGCCAAGCATTCACGCCGTTAAGCATTCACGGCGTCAAGCATTACTTCTGGCGTGGCGCACGATTTCGTGGGCCTTAAAGTCACGTTGCGGCGATAAATCCCGGGCCTTTCCGCCCACCCGCTATGGCCGGCCATAGCGGTGGAGAGGCTCGACGCCCCAACGCCGTGCCAGGCTCGAGAAGATAAAAGGAACGATCTGGCAGCGGGAATAGCCGAAATGACGCGCGCGGCCTGCTTGCCGGGCCGCCGTCCGTCATGCCCGGACGGACGGGTGACGCGGCGATATCAGCGCGACTGTTGACCGGCCTGGTAACCCTGCTGGAACGACCGGTCCTGGTTGTTCCTCCAGGCATTGGTCAGCAGGCCGCCGGCCAGGCCGGCACCGGCGCCGATACCGGCACCGAGGGCGGCGTTCCCTGCCATTGCGCCAATCGCGGCACCGCCCGCGGTGCCAATCGCCGTGCCCGTAAGTGCGCGCTGCTGGCCAGGCGTGAGGTCGGAACACCCCGGAAGGAATGGCGTCAGCACCAGCATCGCAATCATCGTCTTTTTCATCTTTGGTTCCCTCGATCGGTTAGCACGTGAGAGGCGATCACCCGTGCGGATGATGCGGGGCAGCGACCTGATGAGGGCAGGGATAGCGGTCGATCAGATACGTTATCAGGCCGACAGCGGCCGGCTTTTGCAGTCTCGAGGGATCGCTGCCAGCCCAGGATGCGAAGTCGCTCGCCGCCTGATCGAGGGTGGGCGCCGGCGCCGGCAGGCAGAACGGCCGCCGGGACTGGGGCCCCGCAGCGCTGTAACTGAGGACGATCTCAACAGCTCCCTCGGCAAAGCCCTGACAGAAGTTGAGTGCTGCCGGTGCCAATGGATCTTGTTGCTGCGCCGTACACAGGGCAACCAGATCGGCAGTGGTCTTGGGAGGAAAATTATCCTGCGCAACCCCCGCATTGGCGGCAGATAGCGCCACGCCGTACGCCACCACGGCGCCGACGGTCAACACGCGACATCTCATTGCGGTCCCCCTTTATCGAATCGATTTTAGCTGCCGTTCCGGCATTTGCCAACCGCAGATTCCATTGCACGCGGAGGCCGAAGAGCAAACGCGCATGGAAGTCCGCGGAACGTTCGCATCTCGATCGCCTATTCCCAGAAGGCTTCCAGGATCGTGTTGTCGTCGCCCAGCATAAGGGTCAGGCGGTTGGGATCCTGGGCGGCGCCCCTGATGCCGTCCGAGGCTTTGATCGTTCGGAGTAATCTCGGGAGATCATCCTTGCGGACAAGATCCTGTTGCGGTTGCGCCGTGCCGCCTTCGGGAGCGAGCTTCTTCCCCGGGCATGCATGGCAGTCATTCACGCTGATCGTCGCCCGGACCACACCCGGGACGCCTTTGACCGTGATGGCATTCTCCGATCCCCGGACCCGAACGCCCTCGAACGGATGGCCCTCCTCGAGCGCAAGAATAGCGCCGATCGGCACGAAGCCGTCGGCGGCCTGCGACTGAACCGGCGGGGTCGCGATCAGTTCCAGATCGAGGACGCCGTCGAACGGCTTCCCGGCATAGGTGGGAACCAACTGCGGCGCGCTCCAACCCTGCGAAGCCGCAAGTCCCGTCACCCGAACAATGTCAAGCCTGGGCTCGGCGGAGGTGCGCAAAACTTCCACGCTGGTCACGTAGAGGACGGGCAGATCCGCCGGGTTGGCGCTTTCGGGCGCGGCGGCCGGCTGCTCCTCCAGCCCCCATCCCGGACCGGAATACGCCGGCGGCGCCACGCCCGGTACTGGCGGATGCTCGGCGGGAGCATTCTGGGCCAAAGCCGAACCGATCATGCTCGGTTGCATTGCCGCAAAGGCAAATAGGACTGTTCGTCGGGCTATCGCTTGCATTCCGGCCTCCGGGTTGATGATCGTCAGTTGCCTGCCTCGGCGATCCCGCTTGCGGCCGGCTCAGGCAAACCGATACGGCCCGTGCCGGGACACTCCGTGCCATCGCCGCCCTCCCGCGCGCGTTCGATCGCATCGAGCACCAGATCGGTTGCCCGCATCTTTGTCAGCCGGCAATACTGTGTCTCGGTGCTGACGAACGTGCCGGTCTCCGCCATCTTGTTGACCGGCTCGCCGCCGCCGCAGACGCTGAAGTACTGGCAGGTTTCCCGGCACATCTCCACGCCCGCCCGGATGTCCCGCAGCATGCGCGCGAGACCCGGGCGGTTTGGAAGATCGACAAGGGCGTCGCGATTGATGTTGCCGAGCAGGTAGTCATCGTAGCCGGGGTTCTTCAGGCCGAGCAGCTCGGGCGAAAATGTCGAAAGATTTCCCGCCCAGTCCATGCTGACGATGGCAAACGGCTCGACCATCTGATTGCCGATGGGCGTAGCGTCTGGCCGGATCACCTGCCCGACCGCCTGCTCGATCTCGCGGATGAAGTCGAGACAGCCCGGCCGGCTTGCCGAAAGCCGCCAGAACTCCTGCAGGAAATTGTAGTATGCCGCTTCGATGCCGGCATCCGCCAATGACTGCGAGACATGATCGCCCTCGGATTCCTCGACGTTGAAGCAAACCTCCCTGATTCCCTCCGCCACGTAGAAATCGAACATCTCGCGCGGGGCCGCCATGCTTTCCGCTGAGAGAACCGAGATGACGTGGAACGGGACGCCGGCCCGGCGCAGCGCCCGGATTCCCGCAATCGTTTCGTCGAACGTGCCGCGGCCGGACCGCGTCAACCGGTTGCGGTCGTGGAAGCGGCGAGGTCCGTCGATGCTGACGCCGACATTGATCTTTTCCTCGGCAAAGAAGGCGCACCAGGTATCGTCGATCAGCATTCCGTTGGTCTGGAAGGCATGGCTGACCGTCAGTCCGGCGGGCTTCAGCCGATCGATCATTCGGAAGGCGCTCCGGTAGAACGCGGGGCGGAGCACCAGGGGTTCACCCGCGTGCCACACCACCGGAAGACACTCATCAAGCCAACCCGACGCGAAGACCTGCGAGAACAGGTTAAGCAGCGTCTGTTCCGAGACGACGTCTTTCGAGTTCCGGCCGGGGAGATAACAGTAGGTGCAGTTGATGTTGCAGAACGGGGTTGGCTGGATGACCAGCAGCTCGATCCCGGGCATGGCGGACTCCACTGGCTGCCGGCCTCGGCCGCGGGCTCACCAGTTGCGCCAGAAATTGTTCCAGTTCGGCCAGGCGTTGCGCCAGTTGTTCCAGGGCGCCCCCCAACCCGGCCGGACCACCCGGCGCCCCCAGTTGTTCCAGCGATTGCCCCATACGAGATGAAAGTCGCGGTTGGCCTGCCTGGAGATTTCCCCGGGTCCGGCCACGACAAAAGCGGCTTCGCGGATCGCCTTGAGGCGTTGAGATACCGGCGTGTCAGGCGAGGCCGGCCGCTCCGCCGCGGAGGCCGGGAGCGCTGAGCCGAGCAACAGGGATGCGCCGACCGCGCCCATCGGGATGAGTTTGGACATAATGCGGAAATATTTCCGTTTCATCCGATTCTCCCAATCGCGTGATCGCCGCGCCAGCGACCTGCATTTTTTGCTGGATCAGAACTCAGTAAACTGGAATTGGAGGCTTTCTGTCCACCATTATTCTTATCAGCAGGGCGAAATCTCGCCATCCTGCTGGGCGAAACCATCCGGATTCAGGAACTACCATTTCGCCTGCGACGATCGCAACTGCTGTTTGACCGACCCCGGCGCCCTTCTCCATCAGCTTTGCGTTACCGCATGCTTGCGCATGTCGTGACCAAAGGGCAACTATGTCGCAATCGCGCCTGAACGGATGAGCCTGCCCGGCCGCCGCCGCCCCTCCCGGCCGGCTCTGCTGCTTCCGGCACCGCTCAGCCGGCATCCGCGAGTGCCGTGCCCACGGCTGCGGCCGCACGCCATTCCGATGCCGGCTCCCGCCGGACGGCTGCGCGCCCGGATCGATCGTTCAGGGCCAGATCCCGACGATACGACGGCTGTACGAAGGCTGCTCGAGCACGCTGACGAGAAACGCGGCGACGTCGCCCGGCACGATGGATTTCATACCGCCGGGGAATGTGGCGTGCTCGCGGTAACCGCGCGCGGGGCCGTCCTTGATCCACGGACAGCCGGCGAGGGTCCAATCCAGCTCGGACGCGGTGACGATGGCGAAGGCGCCCTGATGGTCGCGAATCGCGTTGCCCACCGGCGTCAGACGCAGAATGGCGATCGAGAGCGCGCCAAGCGGCGTTTTCGGCATCTGCGCCGTGCCCGATATCGCGACGTAGCGGCGCACGCCGCCCGCGTGCATCGCAGCCGCGATCACGCGCGCAGTGTCGGTGACGATGGTCGAGGGCTTCAGCGGATCGGCGCCGACCGCGTTCACCACGGCATCGATCCCGCCGGAGAGCGCGGCCACCAAGGTCTCCTGCCGGGCGATATCGCCCGGAGCGACGTGCGCAGGCCGGAGCTTCAGCCGCGCCGGATCACGCACGAAGGCCGTGACCTCGTGCCCGGCCTCGCTCGCGCGCCGCGCCACTTCGGTACCCACCCGTCCGGTGGCGCCAAGCACCAGCACGCGCATCCTGCCTGTTCCCTGTTCCAGTCAATTACAAAATACGTGTCTATGACCTCTGCTGGAACAGCGCCCTGTAGCCTTTGTCAATTCCGGCGCCTGCGACGTTTTGGTGACAGAAACTGATCGCGGGGATGGGGGTCCCCCCGCATTACGATACCGATCAGCCTGAACCTTGAAACCGTCAAGGTTACCAGCGCCGGCACGATGCGGCCACGCAGGGCTCGGCGCCAGATTTCTCTGCGCCACACTACGGCGATCACGGAACAATGTCTTCCAGCGGCGTCATATTCGTGTTTGCCATGGCTCCGCCGAGGCGAATACGATCGCCGTCATGCTTGAGGAGGCGTTCCGATGACCGAGAGCAAAAACCGGCAGTGGCTTCTGAACAGCCGTCCCGACGGCGGGCTCACCGGGAATGAATTTCGCTGGCATGAGGCGCCGGTTCCGCAGCCTGCGGATGGGCAGGTGCTGATTCGGAATCTCTGGCTGTCGTTCGATCCCACGCAGCGCGGCTGGATGGCACGCGACACCTACCTCCCGATGGTTCCGCTTGGCGATGTCATGCGTGCCGCGGCGGTGGGACAGGTGCTCGAGTCGCGCCATCCCGGGTTTGCACCGGGAGACCTCGTTCAGGGCGCGTTCGGCTGGCAGGATTACATCGCAACCGACGGCCAGGGCTTTACGGCTATGCGCAAGCTGCCGCCGGGTGTTCCGCCGAACCTTGCGTTAAGCCTGTTCGGCATCACCGGCCCCACCGCGTATTTCGGGATAATCGACATCGGCCAGGTCAAGGCCGGCGAAACCGTCGTGGTTTCCGGCGCCGCCGGCAGCACGGGATCGGTTGCCGGTCAGATCGCCAGGATTCATGGCTGCCGCGTTATCGGCACCGCCGGGGGCGCGGCCAAGTGCGACTGGCTCGTCAAAGAGGCGGGTTTCGACGCTGCGATAGACTACAAGAGCGAAGACGTCGGCGTTCGGCTTTCGGCGCTTTGTCCCAACGGGATTGACGTCTTCTTCGACAACGTCGGGGGAACCGTGCTGAACGAAGTGCTGGCGCGCATCAACCGCAAAGCGCGGATCGTGCTGTGTGGCGGAATAGCCGGCTACAACGATACCGCGCCGCCGCCAGGACCATCAAACTACCTCAACCTTATCGTCCAGCGCGGGCGCATGGAGGGCTTTATTGTCCTCGACTTCGCCCCCCGTTTTCCCGAAGCGATCGCCGCGCTCGGCCGCTGGCGACAGGAAGGCCGCCTGGTGCAGAAGGAGGACGTGGCGATCGGTCTCGAGAATGCTCCACGGACTTTGATGCGCCTCTTCACCGGCGAGAATTTCGGCAAGCAGCTTCTCAGGATTGCCGATCCGCCTCTGGCGTGAGTGGCGGCGGAGTTGCTTGTCCAAACCTCGAAAAAGCAAGATCGTGCTCACAACGATCGTGATCGCGAGCCCGCCATCAGTGTGAAGTGCCTCACAGCACTCACTGCCAGCCGGGTCAATTCTGCGGACACCCCGCGAATGCAGCCGACAGGGCGATGGCGACAAACCATCAGACACCCGGCGCAGGGAAGTACTACTACCCGTCGATGCTCTCCTTACTCCAAAGTCCGGCACGCTTTTTACCCGGGCATATGAGGCAATCATGCAGTCACTAAACAATACGTTGATCGACTACGGCGGAGCGATTACCGATGCCCGGGGAAACATTTGGACCATCACCGCCGGCGGCCAGGTCGCGATCAACGGCGCACCGGATCCCGGGACCGCGAATGTCACCCACCTGGCTTACGCCAACGGCCTGGTATGGCAGGAGAATAGCAACAACCTGTGGTGGTCGAAAGCCTCGCCATCGGCGCCGTGGGATCCTCCTTACGGAACGCCGGCCGTGCCGGTTACCATTTATCCCTCCCCGGACGATTCGGTGCTGGGCGCGCCAACGCCCGCGTCACAGTCCGCCATCACGGATCAGAGCGCCAACCAGTGGACCATTGCCAACGGCCAGGTGGTGGTGAACGGCATCGCTGATCCCACCACCGCGAATGTCATTCAGCTCGCCTATGTCGGAGGGCAGATCTGGCAAGAAAACAGCCAGGGCCTATGGTGGTACAAGACGGCGCCTGCCGACGGTTGGAACGGCGGCTACGGAATCGCCAGCAGTCCGATTGGCAGCACTTATTACGTTGCGAACAACCCATACGACCAGGCCACCATCGAAGTCGGCCAGGTTGCGGTCCAGGAGCCAACGACACCGCCGAATGCGTTGGCCGCAGTGGTGACGGCCGGGTTCGTCGCCGATGGCACGCCGATCGGCATCAGCGCGTCCGGCGCGGAGATCATCGTCGACGGCGACAGCAGCCTGACCAATGGCGCGACCCTCACGCTGTTGGGCGCCTATCGCACACCCGGCCCGATTTACTCGGCCACCGAGAACAATGGCGCCATGACGCTGTCGGGTTCAACCGCCCATCTCGGCGCTCTGAGCGGCACAGGATCGATCGACGCCTCCAGCCGGAGCTCGCTCGATATCCAGACATCCAGCGTTGGCGAAACGATCCGGCTTCAGTCGTCGCATCTGACGATTGGCGGACAAGGCGGGCTTGGCGCCGGCGCCGGTCCGGCTGGAGGCATGTCTTTTCTGGCGTCCATCACGATGGACGATAGCCCGTCCAGTGGCATCACGCTCGCCAACACGCTGGCTACCAGGATGGTCCTGAACGAGACCGGCGGATCCCTGCAAGAGGTGGTTCTTTATAACGGCGCCACCGAGGTCGCGGATCTGAAAATCAGTGGCCCTGCGCAAGTCTACGCTGAGCAGCAGATGGCGGGGTCGACGCCTTATGTTGAGCTGGTCACCCAGCCCGTGCCCTATGGCCTGCCGGCGACAGTCCAAAGCTGAACCGGCGGAAGGCGCTCGATCCGCTGCCCCGCTGGTGGTTATGGCAGCTCTCCCTGAGGGTCTGACAGCAACAGCGATAGGAAAGCCTGCGCGGCGCCGGAAGGTCGTTTGTCGCGCCGCTGGAGAACGAACCATTGGCGCATAACCGGAAAACCCTCGACTGGCAAAATAATGAGGCGCCGGGTTTCAAGTTCCAGCTCTATCGTCTGCGCCGGTACGATGCCGATCCCAAGACCGGCCTGCACGGCCTGCTTGATCGCTTCGTTGCTGCTTAATTCGCAGCCCGGACGGTAGGACAGCTTATTGGCTGCGAAATGCCGTTCGATTGTCGCACGCGTGCCTGATCCCGGCTCACGCAGCAGCAATGTCTCATCCTCCAGCCGGCTGAGCGCGATCGGACCGGTTTCGGCCAAGGGGTGGTGCGGCGCGGCGATCACGACGAGTGGATTGTTCATGAAGTTCTGCGCGTCGGTATCCGCGTGATCCGGCGGCTGGCCGGTGATGGCGAGATCGGCCTGATTGTCGGAGAGCGCGTTGAGCACAGCATCGCGGTTGACCACCTGCAGGCTTATGCGCACACCCGGGTGCTGCCGGGTGAACGTAGCGATCAGTTTCGGCAGGAAATAAATCGCGGTGGAGACGACGGCGAGGCGGAGCACCCCGCGTTCCAGCCCGCGCAACTGGTCCATCGCGGCCCTCAGGTCCATGACCTGGGCGTTGATCCTGACCGCGTGGTTGCGCAATTCCTGGCCGGCTTCCGTAAGGCAGAGCCGCTTGCCGATCTGATCGATCAGCGGCAACCCGATCTGATCCTCAAGCTGCTTGACCTGCATGGAGACGGCCGGCTGGGTCAGGAGGAGATCTCCGGCCGCGCGCGAAATGGAGGCGTGCCGCGCCACAGCCTCAAAAATTCGCAATTGACGCAGCGTGATGTTCATCCCGACCCTTCCCCCGATGCGAATTTTCCGCTTCGTCTATCATACACGGAGCAGTGATGGAAAGGCGGAGGTTTCGTTATTCCGGGGTCAGTTTCATTGATCTCCATGACTCGGGAATGCAACATCAGACGCGTTGATGAAAGCATAAAAACTTCTGAATATCCGTCCTGGCCGTGATTGCTATGACGTCGCGCGATCCGGTTGCCGCGCCGATCGCCGCCGGGATGGCCGGGGAATGTCCGAAGCGTGCGTGCCCATCCCCCGAGCGCAGCTTGCGCTTGCATCGACTTCAGCGCCGGAGGCTTGAATGGTTGCAACCTCTCTCTGGCTTGCGGCGGCCGGTCCGGTTTCCCTCGCGGGCGTCGGGATCCATGCCGCGCGGAATCCAAACGTGCCCGTTCGCCGCATCACCTGGCTGGCCGAGGCCGCGGCCCTGCTGGCACTCGCCGCGGCGCTGGCAACCGCCGCGGCTGTGGCGGTGCATGGCAGTCTGCAATCTTCCACGCTGGGCCTGTCTGGTATCGGCTTCAGCCTCTATGCCGATCGGCTGAGCGCGGTGATGGTGTGCCTTGTCGCGTTCGTCGGCGCGATCGTTGTGGCCTATAGCCGCACCTACATGGATGGCGACCCCGGCCATGCGCGGTTCACCGGCCGCCTTTGCATCACGCTGTCCGCGGTATTGCTGGTGATCCTGGCCGGCAACCTTTTGCTGTTCACGGTGGCCTGGTTCTGCACAAGCCTGGCTTTGAACCGGCTCTTGCTGTTCTATCCCGAACGGCCGGCCGCATTGCTCGCGGCACGCAAGAAATTCGTTGCAAGCCGGCTCGGAGATCTGTGCCTTATCGGCGCTTGCGTTCTGCTGTACCGCGCGTTCGGCAGCCTCGACTACGCGGCCATCTTTGCCGGCGCCGACACGATGCGCGGTGTGGCGCAAACCCCGGCGGCGGCCCATGCCATCGCCATTCTGCTGGTTTGCACGGCGATGTTGAAATCCGCGCAGTTCCCCACCCATGGCTGGCTGATCGAAGTGATGGAGACGCCGACGCCGGTCTCGGCTCTGTTGCACGCCGGAATCATCAATGCCGGCGGCTTCCTTATTATCCGTTTCTCGGACGTCATCACACTGTCGCTGCCGTCCCTGCACATGCTCGCTTTGCTTGGCGGCTTCACCGCGCTGTTCGGCTCGGTCGTGATGCTGACGCAGACATCCATCAAAGTGTCGCTCGCCTGGTCCACCGTGGCGCAGATGGGATTCATGATGCTGGAATGCGGGCTCGGCGCTTTCTCGGCCGCAACGCTGCACATCGTGGCGCACTCCTTCTACAAGGCGCACGCGTTTCTTTCCTCGGGCAGCGTGATCGATATCTATCGCACATCGTTCACGCCGAACCCTGGCGGCAAGCCGCACAAGCTGCGCTGGATCTTCGCAATCGGCGGCGTGCTTGCCGTGACTTTCGTGTTCAGCGTGGCGACAGGCTACACCATCACCGCACAGCCCGGCGTATTCGCGCTCGGCGCCGTGCTGTTGCTCAGCCTGACGCACCTGGTCGCCAATGGCATCGACGAGCGGCCGAACGGCTATGTGGTCGGGCGCGTGCTGGCGATGGCCTGCTTCGTCGCAATCGGGTATTTCGGGCTGCAGTTCGGCTCCGATTACCTGCTGGACGGCTCGCTGCCGAAAGCGCAGCCGTTGCGCGGCCCGTTCGGAGTGCTGCTGGTGGCGATGATCGTCGGCTCTTACGCGGTCGTTATATTTTTGCAAGGCTCGGCCGCGAAGCATCAGGCGCAGCCGCGCTGGCAGGCGCTCTATGCGCATGTGCATAGTGGCTTTTATGTGAACACTTTGGCCAACCGGCTGGTGCTGCAGTATTGGCCAAGACCCGCGCCGACGCGAAGCCCCGGAGCGCACGCATGAGCCTGCTGGCCGAACGGAACGCAACCGCGACGATCCCTGGCCCGCCCCCGCTCGGCCCGGAGGAGCTTGCCGCCGCCATAAAGGCCGCCTGCTCGCGCATCGCGCCGGTCTGGCCGTTGAAGAACTTTGTCGCGGTCAATCCGTTCCTCGGGTTCATCGAGCAGAGCTTCCACGCGACGGTAGCGACCTTGCACCGGGTCGCCCGCACCCGCGCGCTGATGCCGCGCGGTTTCTATCGGCAGGCACTCGCCTCGGGCACGATCGAGGACCAGGATCTGGCACAGGCGCTCGCGGGCGCGCAGCCGGACTGGCGCCTGCCGCCAACCGTGGCTGCGCTGAAGTCCGTTCTTGACAACAATGAAATGTCCGGTCTGAGGCATCCGGCGCATGTGGCCACCGTCGCCGAGGTCCTCAACGAGCTTGCGGATGGCGACAAGCAGGTGGCGCGCACGCAATTCATGATCGATGAAATATCGAGATGGTGTGCCGCCTGGTTCGACGATGGCCAGTCGGTGTGGCGCATGCCGTCCCGCGGCCTGACCCCGTTCGCCGCCTGGCGTTCCTCCGTCCGTTACGACCTGAATCCCGAGGCGATGGGACTCTCCGGCTTCCGCCGGCTTGTCGCCGAGCTGCCCTCCGACCCGGTCGCGGCCATCGGCGCGGTCGTGCAGCGCCAGGGCGTGCCGAACCGGGCCGTCGCTGATTACCTGCACCAGGCGCTGCTCGATATCGGCGGCTGGGCCGCTTATGCCCGTTACCTGAAATGGCAGGCCGAGCTGCATGGCGGCACAGACGATACGCTGGAGCAACTGCTCGCCATACGCGTGGTCTGGGGCTACACGCTGTTCATGCAGCGCACCGACGAGGCGTTCCGGCGCGCGTGGCGCGAGGCGATGGCGCATGCCGCGCTGCCGCCACAGGACGAAAAGCTGGGCGACGATCCGGAACTCTGCATCGATATGGTGCTGCACGAGGCGTATGAGGCGGCGTTCCAGCGCCGGCTGCTGGCGAAACTCGCGCAGGCCCCCGCCGCCCCGCATCCCGACCGTCCGCCGGTGCAAGCCGCGTTCTGCATCGACGTGCGATCGGAAATCTACCGCCGCGCCTTCGAAAGCCAATCGGCCGGCATCCAGACCATCGGCTTCGCCGGCTTCTTCGGTTTTCCGATCGAATACCTGCCGATCGGCCATGTGCGGGGCCGCGCGCACTGCCCGGTGCTGCTCAGCCCCGCCTTCACCGTCTGCGAGGCCGTGGGCGGCGCGTCCGCGGCGGAGGAGACCGAGATCATGGGCCTGCGCCTGATGCGCCGGCGCGTGTTCAAGGCATGGAAGGCTTTCAAGCTGATGGCCGTCTCCTCCTTCATTTTCGTCGAGTCCGCCGGCCTGCTTTACGGCGCGAAACTGCTCAGCGACAGCCTGGGGCTGACACGCACGGTGCACGACCCGAACACCGACGGCCTCGACGAAAAGGTCATCGATCGGCTGGGCCCGAGCATAGAGCCGGGCCTGGTGAGCGGCCGGCGCACCGGGTTCGATCCGAAACAGCGCATCGACATGGCGGAGGCTGTGCTGCGCGCGATGTCGATGACCGGGCCATTCGCACGGCTGGTGATGCTGACCGGCCATGGCAGCACGACGGTCAACAACCCGCATGCCGCCGGCCTGGATTGCGGCGCCTGCGGCGGCTATACCGGCGAGGCGAACGCGCGCACCGCGGCGCTGATCCTGAACGACCCGGAGGTGCGCGCAGGCCTCAAGGCGCGCGGGATCGCGATCCCGGCCGATACATGGTTCCTTGGCTGCCTGCACGATACCTGCACCGACGACGTCAGGATCTTCGACACGCAATCGGTGCCGCCCGGGCACGCCGAGGATCTGGCACGCCTGCGCGCCCTGATCGCGCGCGCCAGTGCGCTTGCCCGGCTTGAGCGATCGGCGTTGCTCGGAATCCCCCCGGGCGGCGATGTCGATAAGCAGGTGAAATACCGCAGCCGCGACTGGGCTCAGGTTCGCCCCGAATGGGGGCTCGCCGGCAACGGCGCCTTCATCGCAGCACCCCGCGCCCGCACGCGCGGAATCGATCTCGGCGGCCGCGCCTTTCTGCACGACTATGACTGGGAACAGGATGCGGGCTTCAAGACCCTCGAGCTGATCATGACCGCGCCGATGGTGGTCGCGAGCTGGATCAACCTTCAGTATTACGGCTCCACCGTAAATAACGAAACCTTCGGCTGTGGAAACAAGGTGCTGCACAACGTTGCCGGAACGATCGGCGTTCTGGAAGGCAATGCCGGCGATCTGCGTGTCGGCCTGCCGCGGCAGTCACTGCATGACGGAAATCGTTACATACATGAGCCGATCAGGCTGAACGTGATGATCGAGGCGCCGCGCGGCGCGATCGATGATATCATCCGCAAGCACTCAACAGTGCGTCAACTGCTGGACAATGGCTGGCTGCATCTCTGGACGATATCGGCGGAAGGCAGGGCGTCGGCGCGCTACCGGGGGCGTTTGAGCTGGGCCGACATTTGATCGCCGATCCGAGGCGGGATCTGATGGTGTGGTGCCGCGATTGCCGTCAGCCGGAGAACGCTCCAGCCGCATGTTCCGCTTCTCGCAGACTTGAAAGCGGGTTCCACCTTGTCCAAGGCGGGATGGGCACCAGCATCTTGAGCAGGTCGCCGTTCCGGGGCGGGTCCGGCGTGCCGTCAGCCCAAAACCACAGTTATTGTAGTATAAGAATTTCTGAATATCGCGACTGCAGCAATCCGCCCTAGCGTCCTGTCAGCGCAAGGCCCCTCGCTGTCACCGGGGCGCCAGGGACAGGCGGGCGCAGCTTGGGATAACAAACGGGGGGTCACGTGATGCGCAGCTCAGGCCGTACACAGCCTGTCGGGGATCCATCGCACGAGCGCCGGACGCCCGTGCCGGGTGACCGCTCCCCCTGCGCCGGCCGCCGCGGCATCGCAACCGCATGAGCCCGCGCCGGAACCTGTCGCGCATCGTGGTGGCCAACCGCGGCGAGGCGGCGGTGCGCTTCATACGTGCCGCGCGCACATGGTCCAGTCAGCACAACGCGCCGCTCGAGACGATCGCGCTCTACACCCGGGCCGACGAGGGCGCGCGGTTCGTGCGCATGGCGTCGCGCGCGATCTGCATCGGCGAGGCCTTCGTGTCCGGCGCCGATGGGCGGTCCCGCAGCGCCTATCTCGACATCGACCGCATCGTCGGCCTGGCCCGCGAGGCGGGGGCGGACGGGATTTGGCCCGGCTGGGGCTTCGCCTCGGAAAAGCCCGAGTTGCCGGACGCCTGCGAGGCCGCGGGCCTCACTTTCCTCGGACCGCCGGCCAGCTCGATGCGGGCGCTCGGCGACAAGATCGCCGCCAAGCGGCTGGCGGAATCCTGCGATGTTCCGGTCAGCGCCTGGTCCGGCGGGCCGGTGGACGCAGCGGCAGCGCAGACGTGGGCGGAGCGCATCGGCTACCCGGTGCTGCTCAAGGCCACCGCGGGCGGCGGCGGCCGCGGCATCCGCCGCGTCTACGGGCCCGAGGAAATCGCCGGCGCATTCCAGTCCGCCGCCGCCGAGGCCGCGGCGGCATTCGGCGATCCCTCGATCTTCGTTGAAGCCCTGATCTCCGAGGCGCGTCACATCGAAGTGCAGGTGCTGGCCGATGCGCATGGCGGCGTGTGGGCCATCGGCACGCGCGACTGTTCGATGCAGCGGCGCCAGCAGAAAGTGCTGGAGGAAGCACCGGCGCCGGGCCTGGCGCCCGAGGTCGAGCGTGCGCTGTGCGAGGCCGCGGTGCGGCTGGCCCGCGCCTGCGGCTATGTCAGCGCCGGCACCGCAGAGTTCCTGCTGCTGCCTGACGGGCGCACCTTCTACTTCCTCGAGATGAACACACGCCTTCAGGTCGAGCACACCGTCACCGAGGAAGTGTACGGCCTCGACCTGGTGGGCTTGCAGATCGACATTGCCCGCGGCTTACCGCTGCCCGCGGCCGCGCCGCCCGCTCCGCGCGGCGTGGCGATCGAGGCGCGGCTGAACGCCGAGGATCCCGATCAGGGCTTCGCGCCAAGGGCGGGGAGGCTGCTGCGTTTCAAGCCGCCGCAGGGCCCGGGGATACGGATCGACTCCGGTTACTCCGCCAACAGCGCGGTGCCGACTGCCTTCGATTCCATGCTGGCCAAGGTCATCGCGCATGGCGCCACGCGCGAACGCGCGCTCGCCCTGATGGAAGCGGGGCTGCAGGACAGCATCGTCGTGCTCGATTCCGGCCTGACCAACCGCGCGCTGCTGCTGGAACTGGTCGGGCAAAGCGCGTTCCGCGACGGCTCGGTGACGACCGTCTGGCTCGATCGCTACCTGACCAATCGTCCTTCCCCCGCGCAGCGGCCAAATCTGGCGATGGCGCTCGCCGCCGCGGCGATCATGGACTACCTGCGCACGCGTTACGGGCAAGTCGCGAACTTCATCGAGGAGACGCAGCGCGGCCTGCCGCGCAACATCCCGGATCAGGGACCTGTGACGCTGCCCTACGAACTCGACGGCCGGCCGGTGCAGATGGAGGTCGCGACAATCGGCCCGCAGGAGAAGCTGCTGCGCAGCGGCGACTGGCAGGCGCTGATGCGGGTCGAGCAGGCGGACGACTGGACACTGTATCTGGAGATGGACGGCCGCCGGCACGCCGCGATCTGCTGCGCGACCCCGGCCGAGGTGCAGGTCGAGCTGGACGGGGTGGCGCACCGCTTTCGCCGTGTCTCCGACGGCCGCGTGCGCGCCATGCTGCCGGCGGCGGTCGCGCAGGTGCACGTCCAGCCGGGCGATCAGGTCTCCGTCGGCGACCGTCTGATCACCCTCGAGGCGATGAAGATGGAAACCACCATCACCTCGTCGCTGTCCGGCACGGTCAGGTCGGTGCTTGTGCGGCCGGCCGCGCTGGTGGCGGCCGGCGACGTCATGGTGGAAATCGACGTGAGCGAGCAGGCGGCACCGGGCCAGGCCGGATCGCCGCTGTTGCCGCCGCGGCAGGAGCCGCCACTCGATCCGCTTCGGGTGATCGAGGCGCGGCTGCTCGGCTTCGATGTGACCGCCGAGCAGGTCGATCAGGCGCTGGCCGCGTTGGAGGCCGACAGTTCCGTCAGCCGCTCCCGCCTGATGGCGCTGCTGCGCGCCGCGGTGGTGCAGGAGCAGGTGTTCAAGAGCGGACAATATGACGACGCGATGAACGATGCGCGCGAAAGCAGCCTCGAGCAGCTCACATGGTTCGTGCATCACCGCCGCCTCGATGAGCAACGCCTGTCGGCGCGCATGATTCGGCGGCTTGGCCGCTTTCTCGACCTGCACGACATCAAGGACGCGAGCGATCCCCGCGTCGGCTACGCGTTGATGCGCCTGTTCCAGGCGCGCGCGGCGGAAGGTTCGCCGAGCCGTCTTCTGCTGGACCTGTTGCACGCGCTGGCCCGCACACGCGACGGGCAGGACACGGCCGGCCCGGTCGAGCAGCGGGTGATCTTCGAGAAGCTGGCCAACGAGGCGCTGCAGCGCGGCGACCGCCGGGTGGCGACCGCGGCGTGGAATCTGATCCACCGCTGGCACGACCTACCGGCGCAGCAAGCCAGGACGGCGGCCGACCTGGCGCAGGCCGGGACGATGTGGCAGCGCCTGCCGGAGCAGCCGCCGGAACCGGCGCTGAGCGCGATGCCGCTGGCTATCCTGGTCAGAACGCTGCCGTTCTCGGCGGCTTCAGGCAATGGGCGGATCGCGGTCGTCATGGCGCGCATCTACGGCGATGTGCCGTTCATCGAGTCGGCGCCGCTGTTGGGCCGAATCCCTTGCAGGACCGTGCGTTTGGCCGGCGGCACGTTGGTCGCGGGGCTGCTGGTGTCCGAGCCGGACGATCTGGCCCCTGTGCTGGCGGCGCTGCCGCGCGAGACGGAAGCCGACCTGCTGCTTGGCTTCTCGCCGTCGCCGCAGATGCTGTCGCAGGTGGCGCTGCATCCGCGGGCGCGCTGGACCGCGCTGTGGGCTGAATACGACGCGATGCGCGGCACTACCTGGCTTCCCGCTGGGCAACCCGAGGGCGGCGCGATGGCCGAACAGGTGCTGCTGCGCGACCTGCATCCCGCGGGACCGATCGCGCGCGAGCTGGCGCGCTATCGGGCGTTCGTGCTGAGCCGCGAGCCGGCGCCGGCGGGCGTGGTGCTGCTGCGCGCCACCGCCGGGCGGGACGAGCGGCTGCTCGCCTTCGCCGAGGTGGAGGCGTTCGATCCGGTCATCGACGGCCATTTCGTTCGCGTGCCGGTATTCGAGGCCGCCTTCCTGGAAGCCGCGCAGGCGATGCGCGACGTGCTGCGCGCGGCGGGCGGCCGTGTGCCCGCGATGAACCGTCTCGCCCTGTTCATCCGGCCGCCGGTTCACCTGACCCGGGGGCAATTGCAGGCGCTGGCGCAGCGGCTCGCGCCGGCCAGCCTCGACCTCGGGCTGGAGACCGCGTCGCTCATCGGCTGTTTCACCTTCGGCGGGGACGGAGCGGCCCGGGAGCAGGTGGTCGAATGGCGCGACGTCATGGCGCTCGGCCCCCGCCTGGAAATCGGGACGCCAGCCGATCGGCCGGTGCCGACGCGCTCGACCTATGAGCAGAAGGTGCTCGCGGCACGCCGCTACGGCCTGTTCCATCCCTACGAGGTGGTAAACTGGCTCATCGCGCCCCGCATCGAGGGCATCGAGCGCGGCCGTTTCGAGGAGCTCGATCTCGACGGCCCGGCCGGCAGCCGGTTGGCGCCGGTGCGCGACCGCGCGTGGGGCGAGAACCCGGCCGGCGTCGTGCTGGGCCTGATCACCAACTGGTCCGCGCGCTTCCCCGACGGCTTCACCCGTATGCTCATCATCGGCGACGCGACGATGGAGATGGGCTCGCTGGGCGAGGCGGAGTGCCGCCGGATCGTCGCCGCGATTGACCTCGCGGAAGAGCGCGGGCTGCCGGTCGAGTGGGTCGCATTGTCGGCCGGTGCGCGCATCGCGCTGGATTCCGGCACCGAAAACCTCGACTGGACCGCCGCGGTCTTGCGGCGGATCGTGACCTTCACCGCCGCGGGCGGCGTGGTCAACGTCATTGTCGACGGGCCGTGCGTCGGGGCGCAGTCATACTGGAACGCCGAGGCGACGATGCTGATGCATTGCCGCGGCGCGCTTGTCATGACACCGCGCGGCTACATGGTGCTGACCGGCAAGCGCGCGCTGGAGGTGTCGGGATCGGTTGCGGCAGCGACCAACGAGGCCATCGGCGGCCTTGAGATCATGCTGGCCAACGGCGAAGCGCAGTATGCCGCCACCGATCTGCACGCGGCGTACCAGGTGCTGATGCGCCACTACGACTACACCTACGTGCCGCCCGGCGAGCCGCGCGCACGCGCGGTGGTCAGCAGCGATCCGCCCGGCCGCGACATCTCGGTGTATCCCTACAATGGGCCGGGCGGCTTCGCCACGATCGGCGAAGTGGTTTCGGAGGCAACCAATCCCGGCCGCAAGAAACCGTTCGCGATCCGCGAGGTGATCCGCGCGATCAGCGACCAGGACGCTCCGCTGCTGGAGCGGTGGGCGGACATGGCGGGCGGCGAGACGACGGTTGCGATGCACGGCCAGATGAACGGACAGCCGGTCTGCTTCGTCGGCATCGAGTCCCAGCCGATCCCCCGCCGCCGGCCGGGGCCGCCGGACGGACCGGCGGTGTGGATGAGCGGGACGCTGTTTCCGAACTCCTCCCGCAAGGCCGCGCGGGCCATCCGCGCCGCCAGCGGGATCTCTCCGGTCGTGCTGGTGGCGAACCTGTCGGGCTTCGACGGATCGCCGGAGTCGATCCGCGAGCGGCAACTGGAATACGGCGCCGAGATCGGCAAGGCGGTGGTCGAATTCGACGGGCCGATCCTGTTCTGCGTCATCGCCCGCTATCACGGCGGCGCCTATGTCGTGTTCTCCCGCCGGCTGTCCGGCAGCCTGGAGTCGCTCGCACTTGAAGGCAGCTATGCCAGCGTCATCGGCGGCGGCGCCGCGGCGGCCGTGGTGTTCACCCGGCTGGTTGCCGAGCGGGTCAACGCCCACCCGCGCGTTCGCGACGCCCGCGAGGCGCTCGGCCGGGTGGCCGCCGATCAGCACCGCGCCGCGCAGGAGGCATACGAAGCCGTGCTGGCCGACGTGGAGGCCGAAATCCAGACCGCTTTCGCGCGGGAGTTCGACTCGGTGCACAGCGTCTCGCGCGCGCTGCATGTCGGCTCTCTGCATGCCGTGCTGCCGGTCAGCGAGCTTCGCGCCGCGGTGTGCGGCCGGCTGCAGGACGCCGCCGGCGCGTCCGTCCCCCGGCCCCGCCAGCGCCGCATAGGCACCCACACCGGGACAGGAGCATGACCCACGTGAACGACATCTCCTTCGAGCATCCGGAGCGGACGCCGAGCCCCGTCCGACCCGCCAGGCCGCGCGTCAATCGTCTGGTCGACCATGCCGCGTGGACGGCCGCGCGTGAGGCTTGCCGGCGCGATCCCGGCCGCTTCCACGGCGCGATCGCGCGGCGGAACCTGCACTGGCTGGCGCCCGGCATCGGCCCGAATGGCGCCTGGATCACGTTCGACGAGGATCGCGGAGGCTGGACCGGCTACGACGCTGTCACCGGCGCGCCGGTCACTGCTGATCTGCCGGCGGACCACGAACCCTGGGCGCGCGCGTTCAACGGCGATGAGCCGCCGTTCTACCGCTGGTTCGAAGGCGGCCTGACGAACGCCTGCTTCAACGAGGTCGACCGGCACGTCCTGGCGGGTCACGGCGACGAGCCGGCCTTCTTCTTCGAAGGAGACCGGTGGGACCAGTCGCTCAACGGCGGGCAGGGCGGGCCGGTGGTGCACTACGCGATCAGCCGCCGCCGGCTGCTGTTCGAGGTGGCGCGCGCCGCCCTGGCGCTGCAATCGCTCGGCCTTGGCCGCGGCGACCGCATCGCGCTGAATATGCCGAACATCCCCGAACAGGTGTATTACACCGAGGCGGCCAAGCGCCTGGGGATCATCTACACGCCGGTGTTCGGCGGTTTTTCCGACAAGACGCTGTCGGACCGGATCCATGATTGCGGCGCCCGCGTGGTGGTCACCGCCGACGGTGGCTTTCGCAACGCGCAGATCGTGCCGTTCAAGGAAGTCTACACCGACGCCGCGCTCGACCGTTACCTGCCCGTCGAAACCGCGCTCGGCGCCATGCAAGGCCAGCTCGATGCGCTCGGCGTGCCGGCCGGTTCGGCCGAACTGATTGCCCGGCGCGCGGCCGAAGCGGTCGCCGGCGAGATCACCGTCGAGCGCAGCGACGTGATGCGCGGCGTCGGACGCGCGCTGGCCGAACTTATCGGCGGCGGCGCGCTCGACGCCGAAGCGGCGAGCGGCATCCGCACCTCGATCGCCCGCGCCCTCGTCGCTGCGCCGCGGCGTGTCGAGGCGGTCGTGGTGGTGCGCCATACCGGCCAGTCCGACCTGTCGTGGCGGCCCGGGCGCGATTGCTGGAGCCACGAGCTGCTGGCCCGGGCAACCGCGACGATGCTGGCAGCGGCGCGCGAGGCCGGCTTCGCGGTCGCCGACGAGGCGGCGCTGCTGGCGCTGCCGGACCGCGACTTCGTGCGCGCGGTGTGGGCGAGCACCAAGCCGGTGCCGCTCGACGCGGAATTTCCGCTTTTCATCATCTACACCTCGGGCTCGACGGGCAAGCCGAAGGGCGTCGTGCATGTGCATGGCGGCTATCTCTCCGGCCTGGTCGAGACGATGCGCGTGTCGTTCGACGCGCGTCCCGGCGACGTCATGTACGTCGTCGCCGATCCGGGCTGGATCACCGGGCAGAGCTATATGATCGCCGCCGCGCTCGCCAGCCGGGTGACCAGCGTGCTGGGCGAGGGCGCGCCGCTGTTCCCGTCCGCCGGGCGTTTCGCCTCCATCATTTCCCGCTACGGCGTCAGCATCTTCAAGGCGGGGGTGACGTTCCTCAAGGCGGTGATGCAGGACCCGCAGAACGCCGCCGACGTCCGCGAGTACGATATGTCGTGCCTGCGCGTTGCCACGTTCTGCGCCGAACCGACCTCGCCGACGGTGCAGCAGTTCGCCATGCAACTGATGACGCCCTGGTACATCAACTCCTACTGGGCGACGGAGCACGGCGGGATCGCCTGGACGCATTTCTTCGGCAACGGCGACTTCCCGCTGCGCGCCGACGCGCACACCTATCCGTTGCCCTGGATCGAGGGCGACGTGTGGGTGGCCACCGGGCAGGCCGCTGACGGCCGCGCCGCGTGGCGGCGGGCGGAGCCGGGCGAGAAGGGCGAGATCGTCATCGCCGCACCCTACCCGTATCTTGCCCGCACGATCTGGGGCGATGCGGAAACCTTCGCCGTCGATGGCCCCGGGATCGTCCGGGCTTGGTACGGCGATCGGCAGCGCTACGCGGCGACCTACTGGGAACGCTGGTCCGGCACCCTGGCCTACACCCAGGGCGATTTCGCGATCCGCCACGACGACGGCAGCTTCTCGCTGCACGGTCGCAGCGACGACGTGATCAACGTCTCCGGCCACCGGCTCGGCACCGAGGAGATCGAAGGCGCGATCCTGCGCGACCGTCAGGTCAACCCGGACTCGCCCGTGGGCAACGTGATCGTCGTCGGCGCGCCGCATCGCGAGTCGGGTCTCACACCGCTCGCCTTCGTCCGGCCGGCGGCCGATCGGCATCTTGGTGCAGACGACCGCCGGCGGCTGGCCGAGCTGGTGCGCCAGGAGAAGGGCGCCACGGCGGTGCCTTCGGAGTTCATCGAGGTTTCGCAGTTTCCCGAAACCCGCAGCGGCAAGTACATGCGGCGCATGGTGCGCGCGCTGGTCGACGGATCGCCCGTCGGCGACACCTCCACGCTGCGCAATCCGGACGCGCTGGACGAGATCGCGAAGGCGGTGCACGCCTGGGAGCAGCGCCAGCGGCTGAGCGGAGCGCAGCGGCGGTTCGAGCATTTCCGCTATTTCCGCATCCAGTATCACCCGGTCCGGCAGGGCCGCCAGGTCGCCGCGGTCACGATCAGCAACCCGCCGGTCAACGCGCTGAATGAGCGGGCGCTGGATGAACTGAACACAGTGGTCGATCACCTGGCGCGCCGCGACGACGTGGCCGCGGTGGTGTTCAGCGGCGAGGGCACCGGGTCCTTCGTCGCCGGCGCTGACATCCGGCAACTGCTGGAAGACGTGCATGACGTGGAGCAGGCGCTGCCGCTGCCCAACAACGCCCATCTCGCTTTCCGCAAGATCGAGCGCATGGGCAAGCCGTGCATCGCGGCGGTCAACGGCGTGGCGCTCGGCGGCGGCTGTGAGTTCGCGCTGGCGTGCCACTACCGCCTGGCCGAACCGACAGCGACCTTCGGCCAGCCGGAGATTCGCCTCAACCTGCTGCCGGGCTACGGCGGCACCCAGCGCCTCCCCCGGCTCCTGGCCGATCGGCAAGGTGCCGAGGGTTTGACGCAGGCGCTTGAGCTGATTCTGGGCGGCCGTACGGTAACCGCCGAGGAGGCGGCGGCGATCGGGCTGATCGACCGTGTGACCGACTCGCCGTCCGGCGTGCTCGGCGTGGCGGTCGAACTGGCCTGTGCGGCCGCGGTGTCCGGCCAGGGCGAGGTCGCGGAAGCGCACCGCAGGCGCACCGCCGCACTCGCGCAATGGGAACAGCCGGGCGAGCTGTCGCTCCCCGATGTGATCGCCGGCGGCGAAATCCAGCGGCTGCTGCGCCAGGCCGGCACCGCCGGGCGCGTCGCCGCGGCCGACCGGGCGTTATCGGCGGTCTCGTACGGCTGGCGGCATGGGCTGGAGGCCGGCCTGTCGCACGAGGCGCGGCTGTTCGCCGAGGCGGTAGCAGATCCGGACGGCGGCAAGCGCGGCATTCGCGACTTTCTCGATCGGCGCAGCGCGCCGCTGCCGACGCGCCGCTGGTTCGAGCCGTCCGCCGAGGAGCGCGCGAGGATGCTGGCGGACGGCCGGCTTCTGCCCATCGGCGCGCCGTTCTTCCCCGGCTTTACGCCGCTGCCGACTCACCAGTTCGGCTTTGCGGTGATGCGCGATCCGGTCACCGGCGCCCCGCGGCATGACGATCCGATCCGCGCCGAGCGCGAGGCGATCGTGCCGGTGGGCCAGCCCGGCCCCAACGAGGCGCTGGTCTATGTGCTCGCCTCCGAGGTCAATTTCAACGACATATGGGGCATCACCGGCATCCCGGTGTCGCCGTTCGACAGCCACGATCTCGACTACCAGGTGACCGGCTCGGGCGGCATCGGTCTGGTCGCGGCGCTGGGCTCGGAGCTGCGACGCGAAGGGCGGCTCGCTGTCGGCGAGCTGGTGACGATTTATTCGGGGCAAACCGATCTGCTCTCGCCGCTTGCCGGCAGCGACCCGATGTTCGCCGGCTTCGCCATCCAGGGCTATGAAACCGATACCGGCAGCCACCAGCAGTTCCTGCTGGTGCAGGGGCCGCAACTGCAGCCGGCGCCGGCCGACATGAAGCTGGAAACCGCCGGCGCCTATACGCTGAACCTCGGCACGATCGTGCGGGCCCTGTTCACCACGCTCGGCATCGAGCCGGGGCGGACATTGTTTGTCGAGGGCGCCGCCACCGGCACGGGCCTGGACGCACTGAAGACCGCCGTGCGCAGCGGGATCGACGCCATCGGCCTCGTCTCCAGCGAGGAACGTGCCGCGTTCGTGCGCGCCCAAGGGGCGAAGGGCGCCGTCAATCGCCGCGATCCGCGGTTCGCCGGACTGTTCACGACGGTCCCGGACGGCGCCGATGCGGCGGCGGCCTGGCAGCAGGCAGGCGAGGCGCTGGTGCAGGAATGCCGCGAAGCGTTGGGCGGACGGTTGCCGGACTATGTCGTCTCGCACGCCGGAGAAACCGCGTTCCCGCGTTCGTTTCAGTTGCTCGCCGAGGGCGGCACGCTGACCTTCTTCGGCGCCTCCAGCGGCTATTGGTTCAGCTTCGCCGGCAAGCCGGGCACGGCGTCGCCCGCGGCGATGCTGCGCCGCGCCCGGCTGCGCGCGGGTGAGGCGGTGCTTGTCTATTATGGCGTGGCCGATGGCGCGGAGCTGATCGATCAGGCCGGGCTGGAGATGATCGAGGCGGCGCGCGCCGGCGGCGCCCGCGTGGTGGTAGCGACGCTGACCGACGGGCAGCGCGAGTTCATCCAGTCGCTCGGGTTCGGCGACAGCGTGCGCGGCGTCGTGACGATCGAGGAGCTGCATCGGCGCGAAGGCGAGGCGTTCGAGTGGCCGTCGTCCCTGCCGCGCCTGCCCGATCCCAAGCGCGAAACCGCGGCGTTCAAGGAGGCCGTGCGCGCCTTCCAGGAGCGAACGACCAAGCCGTTCGGCGCCGCCGTCGGCCGCGTGCTGCGCTCGGCCGACAACCCGCGTGGCGCGCCCGACCTTATTATCGAGCGGGCCGGCCACGACGCGCTGGGTGTTTCGACCTCGCTGGTCAAGCCGTTCACCGGCCGGGTTGTCTATGCCGAGGAGATGCGCGGCCGCCGCTTCACGTTCTACGCGCCGCAGGTCTGGACACGGCAGCGGCGCATCCTGATGCCAACCGCGACGATCGCCGGGACCCATCTGTGCAACGCCTTCGAGGTGGCACGGATGAACGAGATGCTCGCCGCCGGCCTGCTCGACGCGACCGAACCGACGGTTGTCGGGTGGCCGGAGCTGCCGGAAGCCCACCAGGCGATGTGGGAGAACCGGCACCAGGGTGCCACCTATGTCTGCAATCACGCCTTGCCCGCGTTGGGCCTGCGATCGCGCGACGAACTGTTCGAGGCGTGGGCCGCGTCCGGCCAATCAACAAATTAGGGGGTCCAAGCATGCATAGCGAACCGAAATTGCGGGATCGGCTGACCGCCGTGAGCCGGCTGGGCGACACGATGGCGGTGGTGACCGGCGCCGCCGGCCAACTCGGCGGACACATCGTGCAGCGCTTCCTGCGCGAGAGCCCCAAGACCGACCGCCCTGCAACCAACGGCCGGTTGAGCGGCAAGATCGCGCTGGTGACCGGCGCGGCCGGGAATTTCGGCGGGCACATCACGGAGCGCTTCCTGCGCGAGGGCGCCACCGTGGTGATGACGGGCCGCGATCCAGACCGGCTGGAGGCGGCGCGCACCCGCGTGCTGCAAGCCTCGGGCGCGGCGGACTCGCAGGCAGCCGCGCTGCGCATGGACGGCGCCGACCCCGAACAGGTGCGCTCGGCACTCGCCGCCGTGATCGAGCGGTTCGGCCGGCTGGATGTGATCGTCAACAACGCCGGTTCGGCCGGCCCGCGGCGCAGGCTCGACGACATCCCGCTGAGCCGCGACGAACTGGGCGGCGATACCGAGACGGTAGGGGACGCCGCGCGCAACCTGCTGGCGGTGCCCTGGAACGTCGTGCGCGCGGCCTCGCAGTTGCTGCGGCCGGGCGCGTCGGTGATCAACGTGTCCACCATCTTCTCGAAGACGGAATACTACGGACGCACTGCGTACGTCGTGCCGAAGGCGGCGCTGAACGCGCTGTCGCGGCGGCTCGCGGCGGAATTCGGCGCGCATGGCGTGCGCGTCAACACGATCTATCCCGGGCCGATCGAAAGCGAGCGGATCAGGACCGTCTTCTCGGCGATGGACCGGCTGCGCGAGGAGGCCGAGGGGACGACGGCGGGCGCCTTCTTCCGCCGCATGACGCTGGCGCGGTCGTTCGAGGGGCGCGCGCCCGAGCACACCTTCCCGGTTGTCGCCGACGTGGTCAACGCGGCGCTGTTCCTGGCCAGCGACGAATCGGCGGCGCTGAATGGCCACGACCTGGAAATCACCCACGGACTGTCGGCACCGCAGGAGGCCGGCAACATGATCCTCGACCGGCCGGGACTGCGGACCGTTGACGGCACCGGCGCCGCGGTCATCGTGTTTGGCGGCGACGAGCTGCACGACGCGCTGTCGGTCGCGCGAACCCAGGCGTCGGTCGGAGCGGCGGTGCTGCTCGGCGTGGCCGATGAGGAGCAGTTGCATGCCGCGGCGCTCAGCCTGAACGGTGGCGCTGCCGATGCGATGATCAAGCCGGTTGTGGCAGATCGCGCGCGCCCGGCCACGGTCGCGGCGGCGCTGCGCGAACACGGCGATGACGGCCGCCTGACCGCGGCGGTCATCCTGCCGTCGCTGGCACCGGGGGCGCTGACCGGCCCGCTGCGGGATGCGCTGGACACGGATGTCGATGCCTTCATCGACCGCGAGCTCGTCGGCGCCATCGCGCTGGCGCGCGAGCTCAGCCGCTACTGGCAGAGCTGCCCGGCGCTGGAGCGCACGCCGCGCACGGTCTTCATGAGCAACGGGGACGACCGCAGCGGCAATGTCTACGCCGAGCTGCTGCGCGCCGCGATCGGGCAGCTCGTGCGCGTCTGGCGCGACGAGAGTGCGGACGCCGCCAAACGCGGCCAGCGCGTCCGGGCGGAGTGGAGCAATCAGGTCATCCGCTACACCAACTCCGAGGCCGACGAGGTGTCTTTTGCCGGCGGCAAGGCGGCGCGGCTGCTGTTCAAGGAGCGGCGGCTGCAGCCGATCGACCTCTGCCTGCCGCCGTCGCAGCACGAGGCCACGGGTGCAAGGCGCGCCGAACTCGGCTGGATGGAGAACCTGCTCGGCCTGCACAAGGGCCGGGTGGCGCTGATCACCGGCGGCTCCTCCGGCATTGGCGGGCAGATCGGCCGGCTGCTCGCCGTGGCGGGCGCCCGGGTGATGCTGGTGGCGCGCGGCGCCGAACAGTTGCAGGAGATGCGCGACCGCATCGTCGCCGAGCTGGAGGACAGCGGGTATTCCGGCGCCCGCCACCGGGTGCAGATCCTGGCCGGCGTGGACGTGGCGGACCTCGCCTCGGTCGAGCACACGGCCAACGTCACGCTCGCGACGTTCGGCCGGGTCGATTACCTGATCAACTGCGCGGGTGTCGCCGGCGCCGAGGAGATGGTGGTGGACATGCCGCTCGATGCCTGGCGGCGCACCCTCGATGCCAACCTGGTGTCGAACTACGCGCTGATCCAGCGGCTGGTGCCGCAGATGAAGCGGCAAGGCACCGGCTACGTGGTCAACGTGTCGTCGTATTTCGGCGGCGAGCGCTACGTGACGATTCCGTATCCGAACCGCGCCGACTACGCGACGTCGAAGGCGGGCCAGCGGGCGCTGGCGGAGAACCTCGCGCGCTTCCTGGGCCCCGAGATCCAGATCAACGCGATCTCGCCCGGGCCGGTGGAGGGCGAGCGGCTGCGCGGCGCCGGTGGCCGGGCCGGCCTCTACGAGCGGCGGGCGCGGCTGATCCTCGAACGCCGGCGGTTGAATGCGGTGCATGCCGCCCTGGTGCGGGCGGCGCGTGACGGCGCGCCGGTCGCCGCGATGCTGGAGCGGCTCGCCGGCAACCGGATCGAGACGATCGCCCGGGACGAGACGCTGCCCGCGCGGATGCGCGAGGAGATCGCGGGTTTCGCGAAGGAGGGCAAGGAGGGCGCATCCTGCGGCGAGTTCCTGATGACCGGCGGGATTGCGGACAAGCTGCTTTCGCGGCTGCGCCGCAGCGGGGCGTTCCAGCACGAACCCGGCGGCGGCGAGCGCTTCGGCGCGGCGTGGATCGGCGCGCTGCCGGTGCCGCCCGAGCCGTTCCTGCCGCCCGGCGAGGTGTCGCGCGAGGCTGAGCGCATCCGTTCCGGGGTTCTCTCGCTGCTGCACCTGGGACGGATGCCCACCGAGTTCGAGGTCGCGCAGGCGACCGTGTTCTACCTCGCCGATCGAGCGGTGTCCGGCGAGACCTTCCAGCCGTCGGGCGGGCTGAGCGTTGAGCGCTCCAGCACCGAGCGCGAGCTGTTCGGGCGCGCCAAGCGCGAGCGGCTGGAGGCGCTGCGCGGGCAGACGATCTGGCTGATTGGCGAGCACCTGACGGCGCACCTCGCCCGCGCCGCCAACGCGTTCGTCGAGGAGGGGGGCGTGCAGCGGGTCGTTCTGCTGACCCGCACCGAGCAGGGCGCAGCCGCGGTTCAGGCCTTGCTGAAGCCGGCAGCGCGGGACGCCACCCGGGCGATCGTCACGGGCGATGCGATCGAAGACGGCCTCGACCGCGCCCTGGTCGCCGCCGGGGCGCCGCCGGCAGCCGTCATCTCGATGCCGTTCAGCCCGCTGCCGGACCAGGTGTTCGATCCCGAGGCGGAGCGCCAGCCGCTCGACACCGCGGGCTTCCGCACGCTGATCGAGGAGAACCTGACGCACCACTTCCGCGTCGCCGGACGCGCCGCGCTGTTCGACGACGTCCAGCTCGTGCTGGTGGCACCCGACGTGCCCGCCAAGGGCAGCGCCGCCGCCTTTGCGCTGGCGAACTTCATCAAGACCACGCTGCACGCCCTGACCGGCACGCTGGCGGTGGAATGCGAGCGGATGGTGCACGGCGCGGTGGTCAACCAGATCAACCTGACGCGCCGCGTACGCAGCGAGGAGCCGGTCACGGCGGAGGAGACGGCCGAGGAGATCGAACGGTTTGGACGTGCGGTGCTGCTGGCCGGGGCGCCGATGCCTAACCTCGAGGACAGCCGCTACCGGTCGCGAATCTACCGGGGCATGGCCATTACGGTCTGATCGGAATCCTGGCGGCGAACGGAGCCGTCATGGACCGGCTTGTTGTCCGGGCCACCTATCACGGCAGGTATAGGTGGCCCGGATGAGCCGGGCCGTCACGGTGTAGCGACGTCCGCCGCCCTTCCGGTCAGCCTGGAACTGGATACTCCGGACGCGGTTTAGCAATGGTGTCGCAGGCGCCCTTCAGGGCGAACCGACCCGCCGGACGCCATATCACGGCAGGGCCAGTCCCGCTGTCCCAACCGCGGCTTCCAGCGCCCGGGGCGTCCGCAGTTCCACGCCCGGCACCGCTTCACCAAGAACCCGGGCGCGGATGGCTGCCCATTCCGGGTTGCGCGCCCCGCCTCCAACCGTGAACACCCTTCGGACAAGGGGTGCCCCAAGTTCGGCCAGGCGCCGGTACGCCTCCGCCTCGATCCGCGCAATGCTCTCCAGCAGCCCGTGCAGAAACGCAACATCGTCAGCCGGCCGCGGCGTCTCCCGCGGCGGCAGGGCGTCATCGGCTATGGGAAAGCGCTCACCCGCGGACGGCAGCGGGTAGAAATCCAAACCCGAGACGACGGACGGATCGATCCGGGCGCTCAGTGCCGCAAGCCGGGCCGGCGAAAAGTATTTGGCCAGCGCGCCACCGCCGGTGTTCGACGCCCCGCCCGGCAGCCACAGCGAGCCGATCCGATGGCTGTATATGCCATTGTCAGGCGCCAGAACCGGACGGGACGACAGCAGCTTCAGCGTCAATGTGGTGCCGAGCGACGTGACCCCGTCGCCCTCCTCAACCGCCCCGGTTGCCAGGAACGCAGCGCAGCCATCGGTGGTGCCGGCAACGACCCTGACAGCGGCAGGAAGGCCGAGACGCTTTGCAATCGGAGGTGAAATCCGGCCGATGGTTCGTCCCGGCGGCACGACCTCGGGCAGGAGTGACGGATCCAGGTCCAGCGCATGCAGCCAGTCGGGCCAGCCGGGGATGGCCGGGTCGAAACCGGTCTTCAAGGCGTTGTTCCAATCGCTCACGCCGAACCGGCCGCATAGACGGCCGGCGAGCCAGTCCGCTTCGTGCAGCAGATGCGCCCAGCCCTTCAGGTTCCGCCAGGCCAGGGCGCGAGCCAGCGGCGACGAGGCCCCGCGAGCGGCGCTGCCGGGTGGAGCGACCCGCGACACGCGCGCGACGGCGGCCGGGTCGGCCCGGGCGTTATAGAGGCTTGCGGGCGCGAGCGGACGCCCGGCGGCATCGACCGGAAGGATTGTGCCGCTGGTGCCGTCGATGGCGATGCCTTCAACATCGATCAGGCTGGCCTCGCGTGCCAGCGCGCCGGTCGCCTCCCGCAGGGCGCGCCACCAGGCGTCCGGGTCGCTGCGCTCCGCGGCGCCGATCGGCGCGCTCGTCATAGCCATGACGTCCCGCCGCGCGTCCACGAGCGCCGCCCGGATGCCGGACGTGCCAAGATCGATGCCGATCGCCACACCTTTCATGTGCTGCGCCCCTTCTGCGGCCGAATTCGCCGGGCGTCCCGTCAATCCGGCCAACGGACTCCGGACCGCAGCCGAACCGTTGCGGCCGTCGCCATCGATGGGGAAGACAACGGCGCCGGAATCGCCCATCTGCGATGGTTCATCGTCGATGGTAGCATGCCCGGCCGCCAGTTGCCGCAGGCAGTCCTGGTGTTCTACGGCCAACACGGGTGTCCAGGGCGGCAACCGGGCGGCCCGGGGCAGGAATCGCGCCCGTTCGACCGGCCGGCGGCGCCGGATAGCGGCTAGATCTTCGCGCCCTGCTCGTGGTAGGCGATCGAGCCAAACCGTACCGGCGGCAGTCCGCCGTGGACCACGACGATCGGGTCTGACGGCGCCACGCCGCGCTGGAGCAGGATCAGATCGCGCCCGGAATATCGGATGCGCGGATCGAACAGCGTGATCAATTCCACCTCCCACGCGCCGTTGCGCATGACGTTGCCGTACAGATGGCACTTCAGGTCGGAGAACGGACCCCAGTCCACACCCACCGACAGATGCTGCCCGAAGGCGCCAGAGTATTTGTCGTCGTGGATGCCTTTGTCGACCGACAGCGGCGTGTTCGGATCGCTGACGCAATCGACGAAGTTGCGGATCTTGCCTTCCTCCCGCGGGTGGCACCACAGCCGGGCCTTCGGCAGCTTGTTGATGATGACGAAAATTTCCCGCTTGGACCGGCCCGCCGCCGCGACCGGGTTGCCGCGCACATCGTCATGCGCCGGATAAACCCTGGCGTTGTTTTCGGCGGAATCCCATCCCGCCTTGAATCGTATTTCCCCCAATGCACAGCCCCCTTTGCACAGTTACCGCGAGAGACGCTTACTTGCAATCAATCCTATGCCGGCGGCGCAAACGGAAGCAACGGCAAGGCGAGGCTTTCATCGCTTGATCCTGGTGCGGCGCGTGATCCGGCCGCCTGATTGCCGCCCGCGCTGCAGAATCCTTCCGAAAGCGGCCAGTGCCACATCCGACACTGGGTGCCTGAAGCCCTCCGCATCCGGCCTCGCCGCTTCGGATGGCACGCCGGCGGCAGGAAAGTGTTATGCCGCCAGCCGTGTTCCGGCGGGCCAAGGACCTCAGGGAAGCCGTGTCGCTCGATCCAGGTTTCGTCAGGTGACGAGACGCCGGCCGGCGCCGACTTGCCATGTCTTGATACTGTGCCACAGGCGAAGTCCTCACCGCGGCTTTGACATGACATGTGCTGTGTTGAAGCCTGTCTGTTTTGACGCTGAAGCCCGGGCGGCTTACCCGGTGCTCATTTCCATGCCTGCGGAGCATCGCCAGGGCTGCGAGAAAGGCACCGAGGATCGGCCCTGCGATCACTCTCGTCGTCCAGGATCACAATGTTGTGAGCCCGATGCCGGTTGTTCCCGTCACCCATAGCGCGCCGGAAAACCCGGACCCTGGTTTGGAACTTCCCGGGGGGAGGAGATCAGGCGCCATGTTGATCTCGTTAGCGAGCCATCCCGGCGCTCACTCGTCCGGGTTTTTTGGCAACATCGGAACGAGCGGCCGTGCACCCCTATATCGAAGCAGGAATGGAGGACGCCTTCCTCCACCATCCGGGTCATGAACGGCCGGCATCGGCGGCTGCGGCCGGACGCACCGGCTTATTCGTTGCGCCTCCCGCGCATTTCCGGTCACCGGAAACGAATCGAAGACGATATTGGCTTCGACTGCCCGGCACGGTTCCTGCAAAGCCGCACTAAACGTCCGTCCGCATCGCGCCATCGATACCGGCAAGGTTCATTCCGAGTAGAAAATAAAGAATGTTCTGCCGTTTTTACAGTTGACAAAGCGGTATATCGTGGGCAGGCTGCCACTTCGAGGGTCGAAACGAGCACGCCGTCGGCCGAGAAATCACAGGACCAGCCAGCTTCCCGCCAAGAGGAACCGACATGCAGGTTTTCGCGATTGCACGCGCCGATCCCGGCGCCGAGGGCATCGAAATCCTCTGGACATGGCCCGATACGCTCCCGCTCTCGCTCGCAGGCTACGACGTTCTGCGCCTCGAAAGCCGCGAACAGTCTACCCGCCCGGTCTGCGAGACGATCGATGCGCCCCAGTTGGCGATACTTCGCAGCAAAAACGAGTATGCCGCCCCGCTTGGCCGGTTGCGGCTGCAAACCGGCGCCAAATTCACTCCCCTCGCCACCGCCGCCAATACGCTCCACCAGGCACAGGCCAGTTTCCAGGCCCAGCCGGCACCCGCCCTGAACCTGCCGCAAAGCCTCACGGTCCCGATGGCCGAGTTCGTCACCGTCACGGTCGAGTGCTACATCCAGGAACTGACCAAGCCGGCGGACCGCGTGACAATCTCGGTCAGCGCCAGGAATTCCATGGCTATCGCGATGGCCCGCGGCAAGGCGGTCGCCTCGGGCCAGTCCACTCTCAACCCGGCTTTCTACACGCTTGCCGCACCCGGCATCGACACCGTCCTGCTCTACACCGTCGCTGTCACCACGTTTACAATCTGCGAATATCTGCCCGCCGCCGCCGGCACCGTTGACCCCTGGAGCAAGGCCACTGTCATCGCCAAGGGCCTCACCCTGCCGATCAAACAGACAGATTCCGCCCTCGCAACGCCCGCCCAGGAGCTCGCCGCCGCCCAGGCCCGCATCGTCGGCACCGAGACCCTCGATCCAACCCGCTTTCAGCGGATGGCCGATACGCTGCGTGCCCCCGCCGCCGGCAACGGCCTTGGCCGTTCCGGCGCCCGCATCTCGTTGAACCGCTCCGATGCCTCGCAGAGCTACGAGGAAATGCCGCTGGAACAGCAACTTTCCGCCCTGGTGCTGCACCCGCGCGGACGCCGCGTGCTGGGCTTCGGCCATCATGACAAGAACGGCCTTACCCCGGGCTCCGCCTATATGTATCAAGTTGCCGGCCGTTTTGAGGCCGCCGATATCGCCGACCGCATCTACGATGTCCACCGCGTGCCGGCCGGCACCGTGCTGCCTGATACATTCTGGATCAGCAACCTGGGCTTCCGCTGCCAGACACCGGTCAAGGTGGTGCTGGACCCGCCGCCCGGCGCCAGCGATCTGCATGCCGCGAGCCGCCGCGGCATCCGCATCGACACCACAGGCTTCGATGCGTCGTGGCTGCTTCCGTCCTTCGGCGTTTGGAGCGCGCTGATCACCCTGCCGATACCGGTCACCAAGATTACCCTGGAGGTCGCCCCCGGGCACGCCTTCGCCTATGCCGGCGGCATGCCGTGGTCGTTCGGCGCCGCTCCGGCGGTGCCCTTGCCGGCGGGGCCTGCCGTGGAACTCACGTTTCCCGCGCCGATCATGGAACTTCGCCTGGCGGGCACAGGCACTTTGTATGCGCTGCGGATCCCGAGCGGACAAACCGGCACCGTGACGGTTACCGCCGAAACCGGACCGGTGCTCTATGCCGCCCAACCGCTCCCGGCGCCGCCCATCGTTCTGCTTGCCTCCAACCTGCAGCAGCCGATCCCGACCATCACCGGCCCGATCGACGAATCGACACCGGTGCCGCCGCGCAACCCGGTCGGCTTTAGGCTGGAATGGCTGCCCGCGGTCGCCGGAGACGCCACCGTCTGGTCGCAGGATATTGAATCCGGGCCGCCGCTCGATAGCCTCGCCTATGCGATCGACCACCGTGGGGTCACGCTGCCAGCCACATATGGCGCCTGGGAGGCCATCAACGCCGATGACAACCTGACGTTCGGCTCGCGCGACGCGTCCACCCCGAGTGTCCTCCTGGTGAAGGGCTGCGACCTCGACATCCTGTTTCCTGCCAACCGTCCCCGGGACAACGCCGGCCTGACGCTGTCCTACAGCGACGTGTTCGGCGAAAAGGACCCCACGACCGGCATCGTCCGCCCGCCGGCGCAACTCGGCACATACCATCAGTACCGCATCCGCGCGGTGGATGCCGCCGGCCGGATCAGCGGCACCGAAACCCTGTCGGGTGTGGTGCGCCTGGAAAAACACACGCCCCCGCCGCTGCCGGCCGGCCCGCAACCGCCGCCCGGCCTCGATGCCAGCGGCAATCTGCTTGGGCCGCCCGGCCCGCGCGCGCGCGCCATTGTCAAAGGGGCTGCCGGCCTCACCCCGGCCGACATTGCTACCCTCGGATCCCATCAGAACGCGATCATCCTGGAGTGGGGCTGGCGCCAGGCGGAGCGCGACCTCGATAGCACCGCGGCGGAATTCCGCGTTTACCTGACCAGCCCGGCGGACACCGTAACGGCCACGATAACCGGCGTTACCTCCACCGCCCCGAACTGGAGCATCGCCATGACCACGGCGCTGCCGCTGGTGGCGAACGAACTTGCCGGGCAGTGGATCACCAGCGGCGGCTATCCGTTCCTGATCGTCAGCAACACCGCCGGCAGCACGCCGTCAGTCGTCGTCGAACAGGCAGCGCTCAAGCCCGCGGCCCAGCCCGTGAACGGCCCCGTCGTTTTCGGCCGTCCGCTCCGTCCCGAGCATCAACGTCCGGCCGGCTGGAACCAGCGCGCCGCGGTGTATCCGCTGACCGCCGCCGATACCTACCGCCACATCTTTTACGACGTCCTGTCGCTCAGTCCCGCGCAGCCGCGAGACAGCATCTGGGTGGGCGTCTCCTCGGCCGATGCGCAAAGCTATGTCCCGGACGAAAGAAGTTCCGGAAATCTCGCCAACCGGCCCGGTAATGAGAGCGGAATCGTCACCTGTGCGGTGACCGCCCGCTACCAGGGCCAGCCGGTGTTCAGCGTCCCGCCGCCGGTAGGCGACGTCCCTGAACAGGTCACCGAAGAACCCACGGGGCGGCAGGTGATCGCCACGCTTGACCTGCCCGCGCTGCTTGCGGGCGCGCTGCCCGCGGGCTCGCCGGCGGTGCTGGAACGCTGCGGCACCGACGAGATCCTCAATCGCCTTTCGGTGGCCGGCAACGCGGTGCAGATCACCCTGCCGGACAACACCGTCCATCCGGTGCCGTTCCCCAACCCGACCGATCTCGCCACTGTGCTGGGCACGCTGAACGGCGCGACTCCCGAGCAACTGCCAAATCGCTACCTGCTGCACGCCATTGCCACCGCACCCGACCCGTCGGTTTTCTTCTCCCGCATCAGCGCCGACGTCATCAGCGTCGGGCCTGTCGCCGATCGGCTGCCGCAGAAGCCCGGCCGCTTCTTCTATTTCGTCCGTGCCGCCGACGCGCTTGGTCATCTGTCCGCCGGCGGTGCGGTGCTGCCGATCGTCGTGCGGGTTCCCTCGGTCGCCGATGCCGCCACCCCCCTCCGCCAGGCCATCGCCGCCGCTTCCGGCAGCGTCTCCCTGACGGTCTCGGTGCCAGACGATCCGGACACGACAACGCTGTTGCTGTTCGCTGCGCTGACGCCGCCAAACACGATGCCGCCGACGCAATCCGAGGCCGAGATCCTGCGCACGCCCAACCGCCGCGATCTCTACCCGAGCAACGGCCTGCGGCTGCGCCTGAGCGACGGCACGCTGCTATCGCCAGCCGCGGTCAAAGCGCTATCGGATGCGGACGTGACCGTCCAGGCGGACGGCAGCCGCGTCGCCACGCTGAAGCTGGCGGTTGCCGGCGGTAGCTGGGCCACCTTGTGGTGCTACGGCGTCACGCGTGACGGTCAGCCGTCGCGCCGCTGCGGTCCATTTGGCCAGGGAGTGCCGGCATGAGCACCTTCGCCACGCCGGTTCCGGCCGCTACCACACTGCAGCGGATTACCCCCTCGGCGCCGGTGCCTGGCGATCCCGCGATGCGCTTCTCCGGCGACAGCATCCAGTGGATCGGCCTTCCCGCCGGCACCCCGATCAGCGCCTTCGCCACGGGTTCGGTGTCCCGCGCGGCGGGCACCACCAACGGCATCCCCGGCCAGCCCGCCGCGGCCTGGACGGCCTTTCAGCTTTCTCCCTGGCCGCAAATGGATCCGGCCTCGTTCAAGCTCATCCTGCCCGGCTTGCCGCTGCAAATCGTGCTGGTCATCGGAACCGTCGCCACACCTTCGACCGATACGGTGCTCGATGCCGGAGGCACACTTGCCACCGCGCCCGGAGGCGCGGGAGCCACGGCGTTTCTGGGGTTCATCTTCCAGGACCGGCTGATGCGGGACCCGCTCAGCGCCGCCAGGGCGATCGCCGCCAGCAACGCCTGCGACGCCAACTGGCCCGCTTACGTGGCGAGCCTCGCCGCCATGCCCAACGGCCGAACGCTTCGGGTGCTGGACCATATCGGCAGGCCGATGTCCGGCATCACCGTGAGCGTCGCGGTCACCGGCGGCGCCGCGCAGAGCGCCGCCCTTACGCCGGCAATGGACGGCGATACCGGCATCGCGGTACCGGATGGCGCGACCGCCACGGTGTCCGTCCCGGCCTGGCCCAACGCGATCGTCGCGGGCGAGGCGGATACCGGATCCTTCCGGACGGCGCTGACGCTCGCCCCGGGTGGCCATCTCGTGCAGGTGCTGAACCCGGACAACTGGTTCGCCACGCCCGACCCGGGCGTCAGCCTGCCGATATGGTGGCCTAACAGCAACATCGAGCCGATCCAGGACGGCACCCCCTATTTCAGCCGGCTGGTCCCCGACATGCGGGCCGCCAAGAACGGCGGCAAAGTGCAGGTCGCCGGCTGGGCCGTGGTGAAAGGCAGTCAATCCGATTCGAGCGTCGATTGGCCGCTGATCCCCGGCGACGCCTCGACCACCGTCATGGCGCTGGTCAACGAACTGCGCGGCAACAGCGCCGACATCCGGATCCTGCTCAACCAGTTCCTGCAGTTCGATTCACCCACCATCGACGATTTCCCGGAACTGCTGATCATTCTTCTCGCGTTCTATTGCGCGCTCGGGCCGCTTGCGGCCTTCGCCAAGATGGCAACCGATCCGGGCGGCTATCTCATGGGTTTCGTTGGCGTCGCCGCGTTGAACATTCTCCTCGCCACCTCCGTCCCCGAGGACCTGCTGAAGAAGATCGCGGAATTTTCCAAGGACCTGAAGGACGCGCTGGACAACATCGACCCGACGATCGCCACGTGGACGCCGTACCCCGCGGCGTTCGCCGACAACCCGCTCGTTGCGCCGCCTCCGTTCAAGGTGCTGGGCCACACCATCGACGACCTCAGTCACCTGGGCGTGTATCACCAGAAACATGTCACCATCGTGCAGGCGGACCAGACGCACCTGGCCTACCTTGGCGGCGTCGACATCAACAGCGACCGCCCTGATACGCCGCTGCACCGGGCGAAGCACCCGTTCCACGACCTTCAGGTGCGCGTCACCGGGCCCGCCGTGCAGGCGGTGTTCCAGACCTACGCCGAACGCGCCACGTTCCATAGCGCGCCGACGCCGGTCACCCCGGCGTCCGTCGCCTCACCCGCCGGCGCGTCGCATCTCGTCCAGATCGCCCGTACATACTTCAAGCCCGCTACGCCGCCCGGCCCGTTCACCTTTGCCCCCAACGGCGAATCCACCCCGATCCGCACGGTCAAGGCCGCCATGGCGCAGGCCAGGGACTACATCTGGATCGAGGACCAGTATTTCACGCCGCCGGAAGACTACGTCCAGGCGCTGCTTGCCGCCGCCGACAACAACGTCCGGGCGCTTGTGCTGCTGGTGAACTTCGCGACCGATCAGCCATACGGATCGATCCGCCGCGAGCAGGTGCTGGCCGCCCTGCAAACCAAATGGGGCACCCGCATGCACCTCGGCGCTCCGCTGCGCCGGTTTTCGCACGAGGTTCCCGGCCTCACCACCAACCTTGGCCGCCTCGCCCTCACCGCGGCGATGGATGCGGCGACCCCGACCGCCAGCTTCGGACCGCCCGGGCGCATGCCGGCGCCGCCGTTCTGGGCGTTCATCGGCAATGAACTCGTGCTGGTCTATGCGCTCGGCGGCGCCGCCACCGCCACCGCACAGAGCGTGGAGATATCGCGGGCCACCGGAGCCGCGGGCTGGGGTGCGCAGCCGGTAGCCCACCCCGTCGGCACGCCGGTGCTGGCTGTGCAGCTTCCGCCGATCTACGTCCATCCAAAGATGATGATCGTGGACGACGTGTTTCTGTTCGCGGGCTCCTCGAACGTCAACCGCCGCGGCTTCTACCATGATGGCGAACTCGACAGTTTCACCGTGCCGCAGCACCTTATCGGCGACCCGCGGAATCCCGCCCGCACTCTGCGCGCCCGCCTGATGTCGGAGCATCTCGGCCTCGGCGCCGAGATGGGGCAGGCGCTGTTTGCCGATCCGCACTCCGCCTTCGCGTATTTCACCGCCCGCACCTGGTACGAACAATCGCACTGGCAGTCCCTGAATTTCTTCGGTTCGCTGCCGCCCGACATCCCGCTCGGCACGTCAGGTTCCGTCGGCGGCTTCGTCATGAACGCGGCGAAATTCGCCCTGCAAGCCGCCGCCAAGACGGATGTCTGGACACTTCTTGCCGATCCCACCAGCGGACTTGATCCCAACCCCGGCACCAAGGGGCCCGAATACCCATGAGCGCGAATCTGTTCGATCTGCTCGGTATCGCCCGCTCCCCGGGCGACCGGGCGACCCCCGCCGCGGCGAAATGGCCGGCCGGTCTGGCGTCGCTGACGTCCGGCATCAATGCCTCGAGCGACACCCTGACGCTGGTCAACACCCTCAACGCTGGCACCAGCTTCACCAACATCCGCCCGGGGGTGGATGCCAGGGCGCAATTCGGCAGCGGAGCCGCCGGGCAACTTTCGATCGCCGCCGACATGGCGATTGCCGGCGCCCCGGCCACCACCGCGCCGATGTACCTGCATGCGCTGCCCGATCTCGGCATTCAGCTCCAGGTGACCGATCCGCTGCATCCCGCCCGCGTCTACGCCGCTGTCGATGGCCGCGGCTTCGAGGTGATCATCGATCGCCTGCCGGTCACGCTGTTCCTGAAATCCGGTCTCGCCACGGCGCTGGCCGCGGCACCGGTCAGCGTCGGCACGTTCGACAGCACCGCGATCGACAGCTTCGCCTACACGCTGGGCGACAGCACGGCGCAAGCACAGATCCAGTGCTTCGTCCGCCTGCACCTGACGACCGCGGGCGATCTGATTCTGGAACCCACGGTGCCGATCTCGTTCGGCCCGGTGCGCTGGATGGGCCTGCCGAGCAAGGCGGTTTACGACATCCAGATTCTTCCTTCGCCCAGCCGCACCGAGTATCTGGAATGGACCCATAACGACCCCGGGTCGTTCTTTTCCAATCCTCCGGCCAAGGGCGCGATCGGGTTCCGCAGTATCGACCTGGATTATTCGCAGCCGCCGCTGTCGGACCTGAAAGCCCGCCTGCAGGGCGGAGCGGTGAACGCCGACACGCTGGAAATCGTGCTGGAAGACGTCGTAGTCCCGGCCACCGTACCGGGCCTGCCGATCCCGTCGCACGGCACATTCGGCTTCAGGCGCAAGATCACCAATCCCGGTGACATCCAGCAGGCCTACTCCTTCACCAACGCGCCGGTGCAGGTGCAGGTTTACAGTTCCAGCTCCCAGGGCGGCAACGGCGGCACCACCCTTACGCTGGAAGTCGACAACTTCTTCTTTCGGACCGGCGACGTGCACGCCATCGACCCGGCCGACCTGCCGCAGGTCCAGTTCAGCACCGCGTTGATCTACCAATCCGGTACCGGACCGAAAATCGCTGCCACGACAGGCATCGACGACGAATGGACCCTGTTCGCCGGCATCGCGCTCGATCCTTCCACCACGCCGGTCAAAATGACAATCGCCGATACCACCGTCGGCGTGGTCGGTTTGAAGTTCGGGGTCTCAATATCGCGAATCGCCGACCAGATGCAGTTCAAGGACAGCTTCGAGCTGCTGGGCGATCTGTTCGTGCAGGGCAAGACCCAGAGCCAGGGCAGCGGAGGCGCGTTTCAGATCACCTCCCTGACCGGCAAGCCGATGAGCATCGTGATGCGCGGCATCGGCTACAAGCTGGGCAACCCCGCGCTCAGCGGCCTCTCCATGCCGGACGGCATGCAACTGATCTTCGCCCGCCTGGTGCATGTGATCATCGAGGAAATGGGCTGGGTCGAGGAAACCAACGGCACCCCGTATTTCTCCTTCAGCGGCGGGGTCGTGATCGGCGGCGGCGGCGGCAACTCCCAGGCGCCGCAAGGCAATGCGCCGGACAATTCCGGCAACGGGTTCGGCATCCGCGTCCGCCGCCTGCGCTTCCGGCTAAACAGCGACAGTTCCCAGCCCTTCCTTAAGCTCGATGGCATTTTCCTCAAGCTGCATTATGGCCCGGTGGATGTCGAAGGCTTCGGCTACATCAGCGACTACACGGATAGCGGCTGGGACATCAAGGAATGGGGCTTCGGCGCCAAGGTGGCGCTCAGCGCCATCGCCATGCAGTTCTCGCTCTCGGCGATGTTCCTGAAGGGCAGCCGCAAGAACCTTTCGGATGCGACGCAGGACTTCAGCTACTTCCTCGCCGCGCTCGATCTCGGATTTCTGCCGGCGGGTCCGATCGGACTGTATGACATCCGGGCGCTGGTGGCCGACAACATGGCGCCCAACCTCGATTCCACCTTCCCGGATGGCGAAGGCATGGCGCTGCTGAAATGGCACCAGTCGCACGACAACGCGCTGACGATGCCGTCCAACCGCAACCTGGCGGACTGGCTCGCGCAGAAGGACGCGTTCGATTTCGGCGTCGGCTGCGGCTTCTCCCTCAATGGCTGCGGCGGCGCGGCCCACCTGTCGGTGTTCATCTTCTTCGAAAAGGCCCAGGCCAACACCGGTATTCTGATCGTCGGCGAGTTGTATATCCTGAAAAACCCGAAGCCGATCGCCTTCGTCGCCATCGAATATGATATCGACAAAGAAAAGTTCGGCGTCATGGTCGGCGTCGATCTGTCGCTCGGCGATTTCGCCTCCGGCGCGCTGCCAGGCTGGCTGAGCAATATCGCCCGGCTGACCGGCAATCTTTACTTCGGCAACCAGCCCTGGAGCTTCGCCATCGGCCAGCTCGCCGACCAAAGCACCTGGCTGTCGCTGATCATCAACTTCGACATCTGGCTCACCATCAAGTTTCAGCTTGGCGTGTGCGTGCAGATCGTCGATGGCGGGCCGAAAGGCTTCGGCGTCGTCGTCACTTTGTCGGCCGGCGCCGACTGGGGCATTGGCGGCTTCACCCTCTGGGGCACCTTCGGCCTCATTATCGGCACCTGGAAAACCGGCTCCGACTCCAGCGGCATCGAGTTCTGGATCGGCCTCGGCTTCAAGATCAACCTGTTCTGGATCTTCAGCTTCGGCGCCGAGGCCAACTTCAAGATCACCTATCTCGGCAAGCATCCCTGGTACGTGACGCTGCACGCCGAAATCAAGATCGACACGCCCTGGTTCCTGCCTGACGTCACAGTCTCATTCGACAAGACCTGGCAGGAACCGATGCCGTTCGATACGGCCTCGGTCACCCAGGGCCTGTCGCTGGCCAGCGCGATCGATCCCACGGCGCAAACAGGCACGCCGCTGCTGCTGCCCGGGCTTGCCGGCTCCTTGGGCGATGCCTCCTTTCTGTACACCTTCAACCAGATTACCGGCATCCAGGGCATCCGCATCGCCGATACCCATGCACAGGACGTGCCGGTCGTTTCGGTGGACTCGACTATCGTGGTCGACTTCACGCAACCGGTTTCAAACGATACCTTGATCGCCACGACAACCTATTCCGCCGCCGGCGACGCCGGTGTGCAGACCGTGCAGGACCTGACCATCCGTTACGGTTTGCAATCCGTCTCGGTGCGCCGGGCGCCGCGCTTCGGCCCCACCGCCGGGGTCTGGACCGACCTGATCAAGGCCAGCGACACGACCTTCTCCGTCGGCGGCAGCGCGCCGCAGAGCCTCACGTTCGCCTGGGACACCGATCAGCGCGCCGACGGCCGCCTCGCGCCCAAACGTCTGCTGATCAACAGCGCGGCGCCGTACAGTTTTGCGACCTCCGCGCCGCAGAACGATGAGGAGGCCGCGCGCAACGACGCCGACTACCCATGCTGCAACGGCAGCGACTCCCGCCGCCTGTACCCGAAGCCGCATGTGCTGCAATTCACCGGTTTGGCTATCGGCGCGCGGGTTCCCGCCACCGAACAATTTTCCGGCAAGAACGGCGCCTGGTGGCACTGGACGCTGTCACCGGCGCCGGCGGTCGTGCCGGGCGATCCCGTGTGGGCGGGATCGCATACCGCCCGCATCGTGCCGCGCGGTTCCGCACTGGCCGGCGTCGCCGACCTGCCCGAACCGGCCGCACTCGCGACTCTCGATCTGGCCTGGGACAACCTGCCCGGCACCCTGACGTTCGAGGCCTATGCCGGGCTCCAGCTTGCCGGCTCCAAGGTGGTCACACTGAACACCGCCGGCAGCACCAGCCTCAGCATAGACGCGACCCCTGGCAGCGGCATCACCCGGATTACGATCCGCTTCGAGATCAACGACGCCGCCTTCAACAGCACGCCGACGATCGCCGGCAACTTCTTCTCGCCGGAAGCCGCCATCCGCATCCTTCAGTCCAGTTATATCACCCTGGCCGATACCCTGATCTACGCCGGCGCCACGCAGCGCTGCAAAAACGGCGCCCAGATCGGGCCGCCCGGTTCCGATGCCAGCGGCAAGCTCGCGTTCCTGCCGAACCACGATTACGAAGTCGTGGTCACCAACGTCGTGCAGGTCGGCAGCAAGGATCAGGGTCCGCGTCAAACCCCGCTCTCCGAGGCCCTGTATTTCCGCACCAAGGGACTGCCCGGGCTCAACGCCGTCCCCAATGTCGGCGACGACATCCGCCGCCACGTCGCCACCACCTATCCGCCCCGGCGCGCGATGCCGATCTACCGTCACGAGCCCTGCGTGCTGGCGTTCGAGAATTCGCTCAGCTCCGTGCTGCCCATCGACCGCACGCCGGCGCCCGGCAGCCCGCCGGAAAAAGCGCAGATGTTCCCGCTCGAACTGAACGTGGACCGGGTCGGCTCGATGAACGGGCTGCAACGCCTGACCGTGCCTTCGAACGACTGGATTTCCGCCCATCGCGTCAACCCCTACCCGCCCATCATCTGGCTGGCGGGCCTCGGCGGTTTCGCCAAATCCACCGTCCGCCACGCCGCCTCCGCCGATCCGCTGGTCCTGCGGTATGAGGCGGTGAAGGCCGCCCTGCCGTCGTGCGGCCCGCAAGACCCGTCTCACGCGAGCCAGGTCCTGCTGCACGAGCCCATTGGCCCGGACGGCTCCGCCGACACGTGGGAGGCGAGCACCGGCTATCGCGCGACCGTCCGGCAGCAGGGTGGGCCATTCACCGAACGCTCCTCGTTCGACATCTACGATCTCGGCGCCTTCATCCGCCTTTCCGATGGCGCCGCCGCCCCGCTTTGGTCGGTCAACGCCCGGAACGCCCTGCAAGCCCCCGCCGCTGCCGGCGGCACGATGTTCTACGCCGGCTTCGGTGATGCCACCTGGGACCATCTACAGGTGCACACGCGGGTCGATCCCCGCCCGGCTCCGGCCGGTATCGCCGTGGGCATCACCGCGTCGGGCAGCCAGGTGCAACAGGCCATCATCGCGACGGTGGAGTCCGCCGGCGGCGCCTTCGCCGTCGTGCTGCGTGCCCGCTCCGGCGGCACGGTCACGGAACTGGCCCGCGCCACCGTTACGGTCACCGGCCCGGTCCTGCTCGATGTCACGGTGTTCGACGACGTGGTCCGTGCGGGTGTCGGCGACATCACGATCGACGCCGCGCGCGGCGCCATTCGCGAGGGCCTCGTCGCCCTGGCCGCCAGCGGCCCGGCAATCTTCTCCGGCGTCTCGGCGGGAGCCCTGAGTATCTACGCCTTCGAGTTCATCACCAGCCGGTTCGCCAGCTTCTCCGAGCACCTGCAATCCTGGGACGGGACGCTTCCGGTCATGGCCACCGGGGCGTTCGGCGGCGTCCCCGCCACCGTGGCTTCCGTGCTCGCCGCCGACGCCGGTGCGATCCCGGGGCTGATGACGGCGGATGCCGATCCGCAGGCCCGTCAGGCGCTGTTCTCCAAAGTGGTGGGCGCCCTGGGCATCGGGTTGAGCAAGGCGCCTCGGGTGCTGATTGCGGCGCGCCTGACCGATGCGGCAGGCACTGCGGGCATCGTGCTGCAGTCTCCGGAGCCGCTCGCGCTCACGCAGGATGTCACGCTCACCCTCACCCGCCACATCCGCACCTGGGTGTGGGACGTGCAGCCGCAACCGGTCCCGCCGCTGCCGATTCCTCGCCCGGTGCCGGTTCCCAGCCCGGGGCCGATTATCAGCCCGGTGCCGATGCCTGTTCCGCGCCCGCTGGTGGCGGCGACGCTGCCCTCAGTGGCAAGCATCGCCCGACTTGGCCTGATCGCCCCGGCCGTGACGACCGCTGCCGCAAATCTGGAGACCGCCGTCCCCACGCTGAGCTTCGCCAACGGCCAGGTTGCGGGCAGCGGTGTGCTACCCGGGGCCAGCGTCGTCCGCGCCATTGCCACACCGGCTGGCACGATGCTGGAGGTCTACAGCGCCCCCGGCGCCCAGCCGGGCGCCAGGCAAGAACTGCTCACCCTGCAACAGGCCGCCGCCCGCACCGATCTGGCCGCTGCCGCGCAACTGAAGCCCGGCGGAATCGGCGTCATCTCCGGCGGTCAGTATGGTTTTGGCCATTGGGTCGAGTCCGACATCAGCGTTCCGCTCATCCTGCTCAGCAGCGGCGACGAAACGGCGATCCTGATGTTTTCGCCAGGCGGCGCCGCGTGGCCTGCCGGTGCCTACACGCTGCACGCCGGACTCGACCGCGACCGGTGGTCCAATACCGGCGCCGCCGATGCGGAGCAGCATTATCACGATGCCACTACATTGGCTTTCACCTGGTAGGCTGCGGTGGCGTGCTGAGATCGGCGGGAGGCCGTTTGCCGCGGACTCCCTCCGTCACGGGCGCAATGAGCTTTGCGCGGCACAGTAAACCCGGGTCGTTTGCCTTGTCTCCGGGAAATTTTTCGACAAGATTCCGCCTGTCGTGTGAACTTGTTCACAGGTCTTGAGGCTACTTCGGTGGCATAGCAGTCCCGCATTCAATGATCAGGCGCGTGATGGCGAATTTGGCACCCTGCCCGCCGTGACGCCGTAGATCGGGGGGATCGAGAATGTTGGATAATGCAGTGGCCTCGGGCGATTCGCCCCGCCGCGACGCGGTTGTTGAGAAGCCGGATCCGGCCGGACAAAGCCCCGCCAACGCAAATGTGCCGCCGGCGCTTCCGCCCAAAGAATCTCATGTTGTATGCAATCTGCGGGTGGACGGACTCGATGAGCGCGGCAACACGGTAAAATACATCTACTCCTGTGACCAAGACTATGTCGTCTACTACAGCCGCCTTGAGCATCCATCTCCCGGAGCGGATGGCGCGGCGAAAGCTTCCACTGCCGGCGGGCGGCGGCGCAGGTTCTCCCCCGGGTCAACCGGCGACCTGCCGTATGAGAGTGAAGGCGTGCAGGCGCAGCTTTCATCCGACCCGGCCAAACGTCAGAAGCTGCGGAGTTTGCTGCTGCCACTCGGGACCGAACGGGCCAAACTGCAGGCGTTGCTGAGTGACTGGCCGCGTCGGCAGAGCTTTGACTCGTCGATCGCCACGGCGCTCCAGCTCGCTTTGGACGGCGACGGGAACGCCGAGTCCAAAGACAATGCGCTACAGACACTGAAGGATGCCAAGGCAGCGATCCTGACCGAGCGCGAGATCGCCGGCAAGGCGCAGTATGTCCGGTTCACGCTGATCCTTGCCCTGGCCGGAATTTTGCTTTTGGTGGCTGCGCAGCACAATCTGTTCAAGGGCAGCGGCAATTTCTGGTTGGGTGCGCAGGCCGGATTGTTCGGCGCGGTCCTGTCGATTGCCATCGGCATCCGCAGGCGAACGGTCGCTCTGGATATCGGCGTCGCCGGCAACCTGTCCGACAGCGCGCTCCGGCTGTTCATCGGGGCGGTTTCCGGGGGCACGCTCGTATTGCTGTTTGCGACCGGACTGCTGCCGTCGCTGCACACGCTCAAAGGCGAGCAGGATGCGGTGCAAACGATGACATTCGCCTTGCTGCTGGGCATTATCGCCGGCTTTGTCGAGCAGTTGGTGCCAAGCCTGTTGGAGGAGCAGGCCCAGAAGTTCCGTAACGGCAACGAGAAGACCTCGGCGCCGGCAGCGGTGCCGTCAGCGGCGGCGGGCGGAAACAAGGCGCCTTGAAGCACGATCCGGGGGCCCGGACGGTCGCCATCGACCGCACCCCCGGATCCGCGCTAACACCCAAGGCATGAACGCCACCGACCTCTACGCCCGGGTCCGCCAGACCGTCCTCGCCGCCCTGGCGGAAATCATCCCCGACCTCCCGGCGGACATCGCCGCGCGTGTCGAGGTCACCCCCACCCGCGACCCCGCCCATGGCGACATGGCCACCAACGCCGCCATGGTTGCGTCCAAAGCCGCCCGGCAGCCGCCCGCCAGGATCGCCGCAGCCCTGGTCCAGCGTCTCGCCGCCGCCTCCGGGATCGCCGCGGCCGAAGCCGCCGGCCCCGGCTTCGTCAACCTCCGCCTCCACCCGCAGACCTTCCGCGCCCTGCTGCCGGTCATCCTGGCCAACGGCGAAGCTTACGGGGACGCCACCGCCGGTGCCGGCACGAAGATCAACATCGAGTATGTCTCCGCCAACCCCACCGGCCCGATGCATATCGGCCATTGCCGAGGCGCCGTCGTCGGCGACGCTCTCGCCAACCTGCTCACGAAGGCCGGCTACAGCGTCACCAAGGAGTACTACATCAACGACGCCGGCGCCCAGGTTGTCGCGCTCGCCTGGGCCGCCTACTGGCGCTACCTCCAGGCCATCGGCACGACGCTGACCGAGGAAGACTTCGCCGCGGAAGTCCCCGGCGGCCTGCAATACAAAGGCGACTACCTCATCCCCGTCGGCGAAGCGCTGAAAGCCGCCTACGGGGCATCCCTCGCGACCGAAAGCAAAGGCATCGCCGCCCCGGAGATCTGGCTCGAGACGGTCAAGGACACCACCATCGGCGCCATGATGGCCGAGGTCCGCGAAGACCTCCGCCTGCTCGGTGTCCGGCAGGACATTTTCACGTCTGAGCGCGCCCTGGTGGCCTCCGGCGCCGCCGACGCCGTCATCGCCAAACTGCAGGCCGATGGCCTGATCTACGAGGGCGTGCTGGAGCCGCCCAAGGGCAAGACGCCGGATGATTGGGAACCCCGCCCGCAAACCCTGTTCCGTTCCACCAATTTCGGCGACGACGTCGATCGCCCGCTGCGCAAGTCGGACGGCAGCAACACCTACTTCGCCAACGACATCGCCTACCACGCCGACAAGATCGCCCGCGGCTACGATGAGCTGATCGACGTCCTCGGCGCCGATCACGGCGGCTACGTGCCGCGCATGAAGGCGGCGGTGAGGGCGCTGTCACACGATGCCGTGAAGTTCGACGCCGTGCTGTGCCAGATCGTGCACATCCTCAAGGGCGGGGTCCCGGTCAAAATGTCCAAGCGCGCCGGCAGCTACATCACCTTGCGCGACCTGCTGGAGGAAGTCGGCAAGGACGCTGTCCGCTTCACCATGCTGACCCGCAAGGCCGACGCGCAGATGGAGTTCGACCTTGACCAGGTGCTCGCCACCACACGTGAAAACCCCGTCTTCTACGTGCAGTACGCGCACGCCCGCTGCCGCTCCGTCCTGCGCGCCGCCGCCGAGATGTTCCCCGGCGCGCGGCTCGCCGACAGTGACCTCTCCACGACGAACGTAGATACGCTGGACGGCGAGCCGGAGCTGACCCTGATCCGCCGCCTGGCACTCTGGCCGCGCACCGTAGAAAGCGCGGCTTTTGCGAGAGAACCGCACAGGATTGCATTTTTTCTCTATGACTTGGCGGCCGACTTTCATATGCTGTGGAACCGAGGCAAGGATGATGCGACGCTTCGATTCCTCCAGGTTGACCAGCCTGCGGCGACGCGGGCGAGGCTCGCCCTGGTGGCGGCGGCGGCTGTCGTCATTCGATCCGGTCTCGCAGTGATGGGTGTCACTCCAGTGGAAGAAATGCGCTGACCGCCGGTCTTTCCGCCGGCGCGCGCCGAGCGGGAAAGAGCAAGACAGTGTCGGACGATTTAAGCATCCCCAATCCCGGTTACCGCAGCGCGCGCGCCGGCCGGTACGGCACCGGCCAGCGCGTCAGGTCAGGCGGCATGGACCCCGATATGCGGCGCATGGCGCTGTTCGCGGGCGGCATCGGCACGGTCCTGGTGCTTCTCATCGGCGCCTCCGCCCTCACCGGACGGCACAGCGGCGAAACCCCGGTGGTGACCGCCGATACCCGCCCGGTACGCGTGAAGCCGGAGAATCCCGGTGGCATGAAGATCGATGGCGCCGAGAACGACGTGTTCTCGGCCGGCGCGGACACCGGGAACGCAAGGCTGGCACCCCCGTCCGAAACCCCGGACACCAAGGCATGGCGGTCCGCTGCAGTCTCGCCCGCGCCCGCGGCGGCGGAGGCCCCGCCCGCCACGCTGGCGCCCGCGCCGCCGCCCGCGGCCATAGTCCCGCCGAAAGCCGGCGCCGCCCAGGCGGCTGCGAGGCCGCCAGTCGCGGTGCCTGCTCCGACGAAGCTGCCGGTCGCAGCCGCTCCGCCGGCAAGCTCCGGACATACAGCAACTGTCCAACTTGCCGCCCTGCCGTCGGAAGAGGCGGCGCGGGGCGAGTGGCAGGCGCTGACCAGGCGCCTGCCTGATCTGCTGGGCGGCCGTCAGCCAAGCTATTCACGGACCGAGCACGACGGCCACACCTTCTGGCGGCTGCGGACCTCCGGTTTCGCCGATGCCGCCCAGGCGCGCGGGTTCTGCGAGAAGGTGCGGGCTAAGGGCCTCGGCTGTTCGGTCACGGACTCCTGACCTGATTGCCAAAGCCGCCATCGCCGGCATCGCCGGACCTGTCCTGCTGGCGGAGGAAGCTGCCCTGTTCAGGGCGTTTCCACCCGCCGGAGTCATCCTGTTTGCCCGCAACGTCGAAGATCCCGCCCAGCTCGCCCGCCTGATGGACGCGCTGCGGGCCGTGCTGCCCGCGGACGCCGACATGATGGTGGATCAGGAAGGCGGCCGGGTCGCCCGGCTGCGCCCGCCGCACTGGCGCGCCCACCCGCCGGCCGCCGCACTCGGGCGGCTGTTCGAGGCCGAACCGGGCGCCGGTCTCAGGGCCGCCTGGCTGACCGGCGCCCTTATCGGCCTGGATTGCCGGGCCGCCGGTTTCACCGTCGCCGCCGCTCCGGTTCTCGATCTCTCCATTCCCGGCGCGCACGACGTCATCGGCGACAGGGCCTTCGCGGGGCATCCCGCGGCGGTCGCACGGCTCGGCCGCGCGGTCGCCAATGGCCTGTTGGCGGCCGGAGTCCTGCCCGTCGGCAAGCATGCCCCGGGCCATGGCCGCGCGCGGGTGGACAGCCACCTGTCGCTGCCCCGCGTGCCGGAGGACGATCTGCAAGCCGATTTTCGCCCTTTCGCGCTGAATGGCGACCTGCCATGGTTGATGACCGCCCATATCGTCTATGAGGCGCTTGATCCGAACGCCGCAGCCACGATGTCCAGCTCCGTCATCAGGGATGTCATTCGTGGGCGGTTCGGCTTCGAAGGAGTGTTGGTGACCGACGATCTGGCGATGAAGGCTCTTAGCGGCGCTCCGGCTGATCTGGCGGCCACGGCGCTGGCGGCCGGCTGCGATATCGCGCTGTATTGCAGGGGCGACTTCGAGGCCAACGAAGCGCTGCTGAGCACCTGCCCGGCGCTGACAGCCGAAGCGCAGGCCCGGCTGCAAGCCGGCCGGACCCGTTTGGCGGCCAGCCGGATGGCGCTGCCGGCCGGGCCGTTGGCCGATGAACGCGCGCGGCTGCTGCCGTGAGCTCGCTGATCTTCAATCTTGCCCTGGCCGTCGTGCCGGTGATCCTGGCGATCACCCTGCACGAAGCGGCGCATGGCTTCGCCGCCCTGGCGCTGGGCGACACCACCGCCCGCGACGCCGGCCGGCTGTCGCTCAATCCCATCCGGCATATCGATCGTGTCGGCACGATCATCCTGCCCGGCATCCTGCTGGTCAGCCAGCTTGCCTTCCCGCCGCACAGGATTTTCTTCATGTTCGGCTGGGCCAAGCCGGTCCCGGTGTCGGCCTGGAAGTTCCGCGACCCCCGCCGCGGCATGGCGCTGGTGGCGATGGCCGGCCCGCTGATGAACTTCTTCCTGGCCTGGCTCGCCGCCCTCGTGATGCCGCTGGCCGAGAGGCCCGGCTTCTGGCCGGCGGCGGGTCAGCAGTTCCTGCTCTACTTCATGCTGTCGAACATCGTGCTCGGCCTGTTCAACCTGCTGCCGATACCGCCGCTGGATGGCGGCCGCATCGCCGTCGGCGTGCTGCCGCTGGCCATCGCCCGGGTTTGGGCGCAGCTTGAGCGTGTCGGCATCGTCATCGTCCTGCTGGCCGTGTTCATCCTGCCGCGCCTGCTCGGCGTGGACCCGGTCGGGGAGGCGCTGAACCACGTGCTGCCCTGGGCGTTCCGCACGATCTTCTGGCTGGCGGGTCAAGACATCGGCGGGACGGATGGAAACGCCATCTGACACCCGGGACGCTCCGGCGCCCCTGCCGCCGGAGCCCGCCAACGAGAACCTCGTGCTGCGGCTGGAAGGGTTCGAGGGGCCGATGGACCTGCTGCTCGACCTCGCCCGGGCGCAGAAGGTCGATCTGGCCAAGATCTCCATCCTGTCGCTGGTCGACCAGTATCTGGCGGTGATCGAGGGGGCCAAGCGGATCCGCCTGGAACTGGCGGCCGACTGGCTGGTGATGGCCGCCTGGCTGACCTGGCTGAAATCCCGCCTGCTGGTGCCGGCCGCTGCGAACGATGACATGGAAGACGGCCTGATGGCCGCCGAGGCGCTGGCCGAGCGCCTGCGCGAGATGAACGTCATCCGCACCCTGGCGGCCTGGCTGGGGGCGCGGCCGGTGCTCGGGCAGGACGTGTTCGCCCGCGGCGCGCCGCAACGCCATGAAGAGTTCGACCGCTCCCGCATCGTGCTGGAGCCCGGCCCCTTCGTCCGCGCCTATCTGCAGGCGATCCGCCGCGGCACGAAGTCGTCCCCCTACACGCCGCGTCCCTTGACCCTCTGGACCGTGCAGGACGCCCTGCGCCGGCTTGCCGATCTCGTCGGCAGCCTGCCGGACTGGAGCACGCTGGAGGAGTTCCTGCCGGACCACATGGACAGCCCGACCGAACGCCGGGCGGCGCTCGCCAGCACGCTGATGGCCGGCCTGGAACTGGCGCGCGGCGGCTCGGTCCGGTTGCGGCAGGAGGAAGCCTTCGGGCCGATCCTTGTGCGGCGGCATGGTGGCGCGGACGAGGCGGGCGCATGAGCGGCGCACCCGGGCAGCCTCCCGCAATCCCCGCGGCCGGGGAAGCTGCCGCGCCGGCGAAGACGCGGGAGCCGGACGAGGACTCGCTGCGCCTGGCCGAGGCGATGATCTTCGCCAGCGCGGAACCGGTCTCCGCGCGCAGCCTGACCAGGCTGCTGCCGGACGATATCGATGCGGATGCCGTGCTGGCGCTGCTGCGCGCGCGCTATGCGGGACGCGGGGTGGAGCTGGTCGAGGCGGGTAACGGCTTGATGTTCCGCACTGCCCTCGATCTGGCGCCGAAGCTGCGCAAAGTCATCGACGTGCCGCGCCGGCTGCCGCGCGTGGCGCTGGAGACGCTGGCGATCATCGCCTACCATCAGCCGATGACACGGCCGGAGATCGAGCATATCCGCGGCACGGCGCTGTCGCAGCAGACACTCGATTCACTGCTGGAGCTGAACCTGATCGCGCCGAAAGGGCGGCGGGAAACGCCGGGACGGCCGACGCTGTGGGGCACCACGCCGGAGTTCCTGGCGCATTTCGGGCTGAAGGATCTGCGGGAGCTGCCGCGGCGGGAGGATTTGCTGCTGGAGACGGCGCCGCCGAAAGCCACGCCCGAGGTGTTGCCGGCGGATTTGCAGCCGCCGCCGGAAGGCGAGATGAGCTGATTGACAGGGTCCCGCCATGATGCGGGTTGGATTCATAAGGCCGCGCTGGCGATGCGCAGGTGGCGTGCCATCTGGTCCATGACATACCAGACGAAATTCGGCATTTCTTCCATCATGTAGCGGAACTTCTTCCGGTCGATGAGGGCAAGATCGCAATCATCGGCAGCGTGGGCGGCGACACCCCTTGGCTCCCCGTCCAGAAACGAAACAAATCCGAACGCGTCGCCGGCCTGCATGGTTTCGATCAACCGCCGCTGCTTCGTGAGCTCGACGGAACCTCTCAGGATGACGTACATGAGGCCAGCCGCGTCGCCCTCGCGAAAGATTGTATCGCCGACCGCATAGCGGACGACCGTTCCGACGGAGCGGGCGAAATCGCGAAAATCGATCTTTGTATCCGCCGACATCATTTTGTCCTCTAACTAAATGAAGGTTTGATGACATCGATGCCGGCAAACAGTGTCAATTCAAATCATCGGCGACATCCATCAATCTAATCGCGCGGAAAGCTGACGGTAGCGTTCTGGCTTCGCATTTTCGGTGTGTTGCATGGATATTGCGCCGCACTGTGGAATGATTTTCCCCTCCCTGGCCGGGACCGCTCCAAAGCTTCCGACGATCCCATAGCCACCGCGCTTGCGGGGACAACCGTCCCGGAGGCTCGTTTGATTCAAAAAACACGGCCGGCAGCTCAGGATCAATGCAGTCTTCCGCCGCCGCGGCGCACCCGGATGGATGAAAATCCTCGCACGGCGAGTGTGATACTATATCAAAACGGAATCTCCACCTCGAGCCGCCAGCGCAAAGTCCCCTGCGGGCTGGCCTGCGTCGCTCCGAACAGCCAGCCGATCTCGTATTTCAGCTTGCCCGCATGCCCGAGGCCCAGCTCATCCAACCGCAGCGAGCCGATGGCCACCGGCCCGATCAGCAACTCCTGCTGGCCGAGGGCCGGGCTTCGGCCCAGCGTTCCGGTGTCGCCATAAATCTCGATCGCCGGCGACAGCGGCGCCCACAGGTTCCAGCGGCTCTGCCACGCGTAGCTGAAGTCCAGGCCGCTGCTGGTCTGGTTCGGACCGAGTTGCCGCGTCAGGAACAGGTTCACGGTATGCGTGAACTGGCCGATATCCTTGGCGATCAACGGTCCGAACGTCACCTCGTTCGGACCGGCATTGTGGCCGGTGGTCACCGTCTGCCCGTATTCGAAATAAAAGCCGAAATCGGCGAAGTATTCTCCCGGCTCGGTCAGTTGAAACGTGTTCTCCGTCACCACCTGGGTGAACAGCGTCGGCTCGTTGAACCCCGGGTCGCGGTCCCACCCGAATTCGATCTCGCTGTGCCACCAGGGCGTCAGGCCGGTGCCGAGTTCCAGCGTGTAGCTCGTCGCACCGCTGTTGGATGGGAGGCGGTCGAACTGGGCGTCGCCGTTGTGCTCGATTTCCAGCTCGCCGAAGTCGATTTCATACGGGGAAACTATGTGGAAATCAGCGCGGGCCGGCAGCGGCGCCAGCATTGCCAGCGCCGCGGCCAGCGCCCGGACAGCACGGATCATTTCACCACCAGCACGCCCTGCGCGGTATCCTGGTGAAAGTCGCCGAAGAATTTGTACTCGCCGGGCTCGAGCGGGCCGAGAAACACCGTGATCGTCTGCCCTGGCGTTACAAGTTTCTCGCGGTTGAGCATGGTGCTTTCGAATTCATCGGCGGTGTCGTCGGTGTTCTTCACCAGAAGCCTGATCTTGGTGTGGGCAGGCACCTCGATCCGGCTCGGCTCGAACCGGTGATTATGGAAGACGAGCACCGGCAGATCCTCGGCGCGCGCCTCCGGCGCGCCTGTCAGCAGCACAATCAGCACCGCCGCCGCGGCCAGCGATCCGGCGCGAGGCCGGGTGATGGCGCGGGACGCCGCCACCAGCACCAGCAGCGTCGTCAACCACGCAACGAACTGGATACCGGAGGGTCGCGCGGAATAGCCGACGAGGGCATGCAGCGCGCGTCCGATCAGCGTGTCGTCGGCCAACAGGGCGCTGCTGTCCCATAATTGCTCGCCCCAGCCCGGCAGCAGGTCGGCCCCGTGCAGGATGGCGGCCGCCTGGCCGGCCATGCCGGCGGCGAGCAGCGCGATCAGCCCGTTCGTTACGCTGAATAACCTGTGCAACGGGATGGCGACCAGCCCGCGGTACAGCAGCCAGGACAGCAGTGCCGCCAGCGCCAGCCCGGCCACGCCGCCGCCCGCCAGCGAAACCGCGGTTGCCTGAGACCCGACGACGATGCCGTAAAGGAACAGCACGACCTCCGCCCCTTCCCGCATCACCGCGACGGCAACGACCGCGGCCAGCGCCGCCAGCGAGCGCTCCCCCAGTTTCACCGCCTGGCCGACTTCGCGCATTTCCGCGACCATCGCGCGGGCGTGGCGCGACATCCACAGGATGTGCCAGCTCAGCATGACGACCGCGAAGCACAGGATCGAGGCGGTGAAAATTTCCTGGCCGGTGCCCTCGAACGCGTCGGACAACCCCGCCGCGAAGACCGCGACGAGACTCGCCCCGAGCACGCCGGCGCCGACGCCGCCGGCAATCCAGCGGCCGCGGGCGTGGACGCCTTCCGTCGCCGCCAGGACGATGCCGACGATCAGGCCGGCCTCCATGGCCTCCCGGAAGACGATGATCAGGCTGACGAGCATGGGGCGCTTCCCGGCTTTTTGCGACTGCGAATAACTCGCATCTGGAGGCGCTCATACACGGACAAGCCGAACGATGCAAGCGGGTTCCGCCGATCGGCGGCGGCCGGGCAGGGCGTCGCCGTGCGCCGACGGGCCGCGCCACCCTTCACGTCATGGCCCGGACAAACAGGGCCATGCCGGTTTTGGCAACAGTGCGCGCGAAGCGGTCATTTCCAGGCGGCAACAGGGCGTCCGCGGCGTGCAACAAAGCAAACGGTTTGCTCCCTGTCTCGCCCGGAGTTAGCTTGCCGGCCGACAGGACAAAGGGAGTTTCGACGTGAAGCTGCAATTCGGGCGAACGGGCGCGATGGCCGTGGCGCTGCTGCTGGCCGGGGTCTCGGTGTGTTCGGCGCAGATCAACCCGTTCCGGAGCAGCAGCCGGGCTACCGGACTGACCAATGCCGACGTCGGGATGCTGTTCACCACCGCCGGCCTCGTGAACAAAAACGAGCCGGTCAAAGTCGGCGACACCCAGGATTGGAGCAATCCGACCAGCGGCAATTCCGGGAAAGTGACGGTGACCCGGCTGTTCCATTACAGCGGCATGGAGTGCCACAGCCTGCGGTACGATTTAACGTTCAAGGCATCGAACGCGCCGCGGACCTACAATGTGGACTGGTGCAAAACGAAGACGGGCGAATGGAAGATCAAGAGCTAGAGCGGTTTCGCGCTGACTGGGAAATCGTGGTGACCACTAACTCGTCATGGCCCGGCTTGTCCGGGCCACCTGTTCCAGCAGGTGCGGCGATAGGTGGCCCGGACGAGCCGGGCCATGACGGGGCGGCTTTCCAGTCAGCCTGAAAGCGCTCTGACGGCGACCGCCGGCAGCACGGGGGGCCGGCGTGGAGTTTCTCAATCCGGCGCGGTGAGCCGCACCGACACCGGACAGTGATCGGAAATCCGGTCTTTCATGGCCGGATCCATTTCCCGAAACGTCAGCACCCGCAACGTCTCCGGCCGCATCCAGTCGGCTGCCGCGCCACCGGCCAGGATATGGTCGATAAAGCTCTCATTGCCCCAGCAAGGCGAACTGCGGCCCTCGGTCGCGCGGACCAGCGGCGCGGCCTGACGCAAAGAGGCCAGAAGCGCGTCCTTCCCGTCCATCGAACGGTTGAAATCCCCCAGCACCAGGAACGGCACGCCCTCCTGCCGCCGGGCGGCGATCCACTCCGCAAGCAGCGGAACCTGCGACTTAAGCTCCGAGCAGGCTTCACCGCGGTCCTTTTGCAAAGGCTTGTCGCGGCAGCCCTTCTTCAGATGGATCGCGAGAATGCGCATATCGGCCGAACCGAGGTGCAGCGTGATATCCGCTCCGCTGCGAAGGTGGCCGAGGGACAGGCCGGTCACGTCGGGGTTCGCGTCGTAACGCAGGCCTCGGCGCACCGCGATCCCGACCCGTTGGGTCACATGGTCGCGGGTCATGTGGATCGAATATCGATCGCGCGGAAACAGCCTTACCGCCGCCGCCCAACCATCCACTTCCTCGATCGCCACGACATCGGCGTTCAGGTCCTGTGCATACGTTGCCAGCAGATCGAAGTCCGCGGCGGACCGCGGGACGACATCCGCGGGCAAACTGCGATCGCCCGCCTGACGTGTGGTGAGCCAGTCGAGGTTCCAGGTCGCGATCTTCAGATCCGTTGCGTGAACGCGGAGCGGAAGAAGAAGAAACAGAATAATCAGGAGGCGCATCGTGGCGATTTTGCTCCGGACCGGCACCGTGCCGGCCGTATCGCCGAGGACTCGCACGCCGATACGCAAAAAGGGTTAAAATCGCGACGATTTGCCTCACACCAGTCTGCAATCAATTCGCAGCGTCCCGCGACGTTGGGCTGGTGCTATGCGGCGACGGCTTCCACTTCCGAACGGGCTGCGTCCAGACACGCCTCCACCGCCTCCCGCAGCGACCCGACGTAGACATCGGCGCCCATGGCGGCTCGCAACCGGTCATCGGTCAGGACCGATTGCTCCGCGGGCCACAGTCCGACCAGCAGACGCGCCGCCGGCAGGCGCTGCCGCAGGCGCCGGACCATATAGCGCAAGTGTGACGGCGCATCGCCAATATCGAGATAGCACAGGCAGACCATCGCCACACCCTCCGTCTCCAGGGCGCCGATACGGCCGCGCGCAACCGCCGCGTGCGGCAGCACCCGCGCCTTCAGGCCGTTCTTGTGCAGCAACTGCGACAGCATGCTCGCCGCCGCCTCGTCCAGCGGACCGCGTCCGGCGATGCACAGCACCGGCGCCGGACCGCGCCAGGCTGCCGGCAGGGTGTCGCGGGCGACTTTCTCCGGAGGCGGATGCTTCGGCAGATCCTGCTCCGTGCGGGTGGGCGCGGCCGGTTCCTCGGCAGTGCCTTTCGATTTCGGTTCCCGGTCCTCGTGCTCGTCCAGATCGTCGATCAGGTTCTGAATCGCCTCCTTGATGCGGTCCAACTGAAGCTCGGTCAACACGCCGCGCGCGGCATCGACCGCCGCCAGCCGCAGGCCCTTCAGCGCGACCTCATCGTAGTAGGATGATAGCGGACGGTCGCGAAGCAGGTGCTCGGCCTGGCCGTGGGCTTCGTCGGGGTCGCCGGCCAGCATGCGCTGGTAGAAGCTTTCCACCGGCGTCAGGGCCGGGCGGTCGCCGAGGATCACGTCCAGGAACTCCAGCCGCTCCACATGGCGGCCGAGCACGACCAGGCACAAGGTCAGCGGCGTGGACAGGATCAGGCCGATGGGACCCCACAGCCATGTCCAGAAGGTCGCGGACACGATGACGGAGAACGGCGACAGGCCGGTGCTGTGGCCATACAGCAGAGGCTCGATGACCTGGCCGATGACCCCCTCGACGCCGACATAAAGGCCGGCGGTCCACAGCATCATCGACCAGCCGGGACTGACGGCGGCGGCCAACGCCAGCGGGAAGATCGCCACCAGCGGCGGGCCGATATAGGGGACGAATCTCAGCAGCGTCCCGATCGCACCCCACAGGAACGGCGACGGTACGCCGATGACCAGCAGACCCAGGCCGGTGATCAGGCCGAACGCGGCGTTGACCCCGAGCTGGCTCAGGAAGTAGCGCGACAGCCGCCGCGCGGCATCGTTCATCGCCGCGGTGGTGCGGTGCAGGTCTGATGACCCGAACAGCCGGATCAGACGATCGCGCAGATCCTCGCGCTGCAGCAGCACGAAAATGGCGACGATCAGCACGATGGCGGTGGTGGAGAGCGGATCGACGATCGGGGCGATCACTCGCTCGGCAAGCTGCACCGGGGTCGGATCCGGCTCATGGATTTCCACCGACATCGGTTTCTGATCCGCCGCGTTGCGGGACTTCGGTTGCGGCGGCGGTGGCGGATTGAGCTGCTGGCCCAACCGGCTCATTAACGGACCGGCCTGGGACAGGGCGAATTTCTGCACCGCATCGACCTTGCCGCGGATCGTCAGCGCATATTGCGGCACCTCCTCCACCAGATCGGCGATCTGGCTGCCGATGAGCGTACCGGCGGCGAGGATGATGCTCAACGCCAGAAACACGGCAACCAGCACCGAAGGCACCCGCCCGAGACGGAGGCGCCGCAGCAGGTTGACCAGCGGGGCCAGCAGGAAGGACAGCAACACCGCCAACGTGATCGGGATCAGCACGGTGCGCCCGAGATACAGTCCCGCGACCACGACCACGCCGACAGCCAGGGTCAGCAGACCGCTCAGGCCGGGCGTTTCAGCCGGCGGCACCGAGGCCGGCCGCCGCTCCGTCACATCGTCCGCCATGCGTTCCGCCTCGTACATGTCGCGCCGTTAACGCTTAAGCGGCCCGTTCGTTCGCATCATATTATGCTTGTACGAATTATGTCGCGTCCCGCCTGCCCCGCGGCAAGGCTCGTCGCGTTGATGACCGCGAGGCGGAAGCCGCCGGGCGGCATCGAATGTCCTGCCGGGTCCCGGTCTTCATGGAATGTGATCTGGACGCTGCGGACGCCATCAAGGCTGAGCGCCTGTTCGACCACCGCCGCCGGGGGATGCCGGTAGCGCCGCCCGTGCGGCCCGAACAGCACGACGCTGTAGCCGTCGATGCGATCAATGTCGGGGTAACCCCATCGTCCGGCGGCATACAGGGCGACGACCGCCTCCATCCACTCCGGGCCATATAAATCCGGCCACTGATCGGCGAAGCGCAGATGCGCCTCGATGATGCGGCCGCCGATGGTCTCGAAGTTCGCCATGCCGTTGTAGCCGCCCAGGTGCCGGCGCGACCAGGCGCCGCACCAGTCTTCGATCTCCGGCATCGGTTCGGCGTGGATGTGCCAGTAATCGAACGTGCCGCCCGGCGTGGTGACACCCGTCGTATGCCGCCACCAGACCGGATTGCCGTCCACCAGCGCGAGGTCGGTGCTGACATGCGGCCCGGTCAGCAGAGTGCTCCAGAAATGCCCGCCGCACATGGCGGCGCGGTAGTCCTGCTCGTTGCCGATGGCGCGGCTGCCGGCGCCCATGCCGCGCAGGTTGATCATCGGCTTGGAGAACACCGGGAACCGCGGCGGCATGACGCCATGCGGGGCGGCCTCCAGGCCCTGCGACAGCGCTACCGCCAGCTTGTCGTAAACCCAGCGGTGTGCCGGATAGAGCGGCCAGGCGCGCACATCGTCGGTCGGAATGAACACGTCATCCGGACACGGGACGTGCTGGAAGAATTGCCTCCGCCACACGTCCCGCTCAAAGATCGGCATTGGTTATGCCGGCACCGGCGCGCCCGGGTGCAGCAGCCCTTCGTTGCGCAGATCCGACCACAGTTCCGGAGGGATTTTCAGCGTGAACAGCGGCAGGTTCTCGTTGAACTCGGCGGCGCTGCGCGGGCCGGGGATGACCGAGGCAACGACAGGATGCGCCAGCGGGAATTGCAGCGCAGCCGCGGCCAGCGGCACTTTATGCGCCTGGCAAACGGTTTCGATCTGCCGCACCCGCTCGACGACCTCCGGCGGCGCGGGGGCGTAGTTCCAGGTGTCGCGGCCGGCCAGGATACCGGAGTTCAGCGGGCCGCCGATGACCAGCGACGTGCCGCGGTCCTGGCACAACGGGATCAGGTCGTCCAGCGGCCCTTGCTCCAGCAGCGTGTACCGGCCGGCGAGCAGGAAGGCGTCCCAGTCGCCAAACGCCAGTGCATCGATCAGCACCTCCTTCTCATTTACCCCGATGCCGATGGCGCTGACCACGCCGGTGCGTCGGAGTTCCTCCAGCGCCCGGTAGCCGCTGTCGCGCAGCACTTCAAAATACCGTGCGTGCAGCTCCGGACCATGCTGGTAGGCGCCGATATCGTGCACATACAGGATGTCGATACGGGCAAGGCCGAGGCGCTGGTAGCTGTCCTCGACCGAGCGCATGATTCCGTCATAGGAGTAATCATAGATCGGCTCGAACGGCATCGGCGACAGGCGCCCATCCGGGGAAGGGGCAGTGTCGGTCTTCGGCCGCAGCAGACGGCCGACCTTGGTGGACAGGACCCAGGTGTCCCGGTCATGGTCGCGCAGGGCGTCGCCGGTGCGGTGCTCGGCCGCGCCTGCGCCGTAGAACGGCGCCGTATCGAAGTAGCGCACGCCCGCCTCCCACGCGGCGGAGACGATGGCCTGGCCCTCGGTCTGGGAGATTTTGAAGCGGCTGCCGCCCAAGGTGGCCGTGCCGAGGCCCAGAGTCGTGACTTGCAGCCTGGTCCGGCCGATCTGGCGCTTTTCCCGCATGTGGAAGCTCCTTCATGCTGTTGATTGGGACATTGGGGGGCTTCCGCCCCTGGTGCAACCGGCGTTCCGCCTTCCCGTTCGCAGGTGCAAGGTGCAACACGGTTATCTGAACCCTGCAACGCTCAACCGGCGGCTGTTGGCAGGGTGTTGACGCGAGAGGCGGATGAGGGCGCGGCAGATGCCGCAAAGCTGCGGCTAACGTTGCGTGACGCCAAGAACACCTGATAGGACATCAGGCGACGCCCCACCCCACCGGGAGCCTGCCCGCATCATGCCCACCGCCACCGGACGCCTCACCGGATTTATCGCACCGCTGCTCCTTGTTACCGCCTGTAGCTGGGATCACGGTCTGCACCGCACGAGCGAGGTTTTGAACGACCGGCTCAAGGTCACTCTGGCGCCTGACATCACGGCAGGTCACGCTGCACTGCAGCCGCTGCCGAACGGGGCGCAGGTCACTCTGCTGGGCAACTCAGATTTCCGTGATCAGGTGGATGCCCGGGACGACAGGATTCGGGAGGTCCGAGCCAGCGTCGTTCAGGGTCTGCTCGACCCGAGCCTGATCCGGATTGCCGTGGCGGACACTTCGGGCCTGACCGCCGAGCAGCGGGCAACCCGGGTGCGCAACGTGACGCAATTCTTCAAGGACAACGGCCTCGCGCTGTCGCTTTTGCCCGAAGGCCAGGCATCGGCGCTTCCTGCGGGCGCGGCATCGGCGCCGGCGCCTCAGGGCGTGACGATCACCCTGCTGCTTGACTGCCCGGCGCAGCGCCAGCCGACCAACTGGAACTACCTGCCACCGATTCCGTCCTGCCACTGAGCGTGGCTGGGGCGGCAGTCCCGGGTCTGTCAGGGCCGCCGCCGGGTCCGGTGCGACATTGTAACGAGGTGGGTTGTCGTTATACGCAGTCGGCGGGCGGCGAATAACAACCTCGCTTCGGGCCTGGCAGCCCGTTATACGCAAGCTGCTGTATGCGTATAACAACGGGCTTCGCGGAATGGCGTCCGACCTTCCCCTGATGGTGCAGACAGCCTATGCCGAGTTGCTCGACAGGGCGGCTGCGGCAGCGTTCGACGAGGCCTTTCCAGCAGCGGCTGCGTTCACCGCAAAAACGCTGCGCGGCCGGCGTTGACGCCCGGCTCGCTCGACAGGATCGCCCGCCACAAGGCCGCGCGCGCCTACCTGCGGGACCAGCGCAGCCTCGTCATGTCTCGCCGGCAGGGACGTTCTTGAGGTCAAAGCAGGCAAGACGCTCGAACAACAGGAGCGTCTGCCGGTTTTTCGTAAGTACAGAAGCGAAATCGAGGCGGCGGGAGAGGTTCACCTGGTGCGGGCCGATATCGCCTGATCCCGGTCGATCGCCTCCCGCGTCACCGCCACCGTACCGTTCCGGCGCAACCGAACCAGGTTCACCGTTTTCGCCAGATCCGGCGAACCTGAGTAGTATGCCGGCACCGTCACTCCGGTCCCGACCCGTGCCGCCCGGTTCCAATGCCCGAGCGCCAGGTAATCCGCCTGCGTCGCGTCGATCTCCGCGTTGCTGATCCGCCAGGACGGCCGCAGCGGCGGCACGCCGTCATCCTCGTAATGACCATGCGCCAAAGCGATGTGCCACCTTGCCGAGCGCGGCATCGGTGTTCGCAACGGCGCCATGTCGTCGTAATCGACATGCGCGTGGCCCCAGACTTCCAGATCGTGATCCGGAAAATGCACGGCCAGTTCGCATGTCACGCCGAGGATATGGACATGCGCCAGACGGTCCAGGCCGCCGCGCCGCCAGACCGAGTCCGGCGTAGCCGGATCATGGTTTCCCGGCAGGACGATGACCCGGCCCGGCGCGTCGCGCAAAAGTGCCGCGGACAAAGCGATGATCGCATCCGTCTGGCGATTGCTGTCGAATATGTCGCCGGCGAGCAGGGTGTAATCCGCCCGATGCCGTCTCGCCGCGTTCAGCACGGCATGCAGGCTGGCCGTGCCATCGCCGCCCTGATGCGGGTTGCCGTCAACATGCAGGTCGGAACTGTGAACAACCACGATCTCTGACGCCAACGCCGCCACCCGTCCCAGCATCGCCCTGGATCAGACCGGCGCCGCCCCGGTCCGTCAACCGCCATTGGCCGAACCGGCCTCTCGGGGCTAGCCTGAGAGAGACCATCACTCGCACGAAGGACACACGATGATCGACCTGCATTACTGGCCGACGCCCAACGGCAAGAAGGTCACGATCCTGCTGGAAGAGGCGGCGATCCCCTACCGGATCGTTCCGGTGAATATCGGCCGCGGCGACCAGTTCACGCCTGAATTCCTGAAGATGAACCCGAACCACCGCATGCCGGTCCTGGTCGATACCGCTCCGGCCGGCGGCGGAGATCCCTTGGCGGTGTTCGAGTCCGGCGCGATCATGCTGTACCTTGCGGAGAAAGTCGGCCGCTTCTATCCGCAGGACCTGCGCGGCAAATACGCCGTGACGCAATGGGTGATCTGGCAGATGGCGAACCAGGGCCCGAAATCGGGGGAGTGCAGTCACTTCCGCCGCCTCAAGGACAGGCAGGGCGACCAGTCCTACGCGGTGCGGCGCTTCACCGATGAGGTCAACCGCCTCTACGGCGTGCTGAACAACCGCCTGCACGAAAGCCGATATCTCGCGGGCGATGCCTATACGGTCGCCGACATGATCAGCTACCCGTGGACCGTGAACTGGCAGGGCCAAGGCCAGGACATCGAGGAATTCCGTTACGTCAAGCGCTGGCAGGAGGAACTCGCCGCCCGCCCCGCGGTGCAGCGCGGCATGGCCGCCGGAGCGGACCTGGCGGACGACCCCGCCAAACTGTCGCCGGAGGAACAGGAGCGCCGCGCGCGCATCCTGTACAACCAGCGCGCCCGTCCGGTTGCGGCGGATTGATCCGCATGGCCGAACTGGAATGCTTCTTCGACTGCTCCAGCCCGTGGACCTATTTCGCCTTCGAGTCGCTGCTGCGGATGCAGGACGACATCGGAGTCACTATCCGGTGGCGGCCGATACTCGTCGGCGGCGTGTTCAACGCCGTCAACCCCAGCGTTTATGAAGCGCGCGAAAAGCCGGTGCCGGCCAAAGCCGCTTACAGCGAGAAGGATCAACGGGACTGGGCGAGCTATCTCGGTCTGCCGATGCTGTACCGGCCAACGGTTTTCCCGGTGAACAGCGTCAGGGCCATGCGCGCCTGCATCGTGCTGGAGCCGGACGGCAACCTGGTCCGCTTCGCCCGGGAAGTCTTCAAGGCGTACTGGATCGATGACCTGGACATCTCGCAGGTCGCTGTGCTGACGGCGCTGTGCCGCAAGCTGGGCTTCGACCCCGCCACCCTGCTCGCCGCCGCCGATGGGGCGGCGGCCAGGGACGCCCTGCGCGGCAATACCCGGGAGCTGACCGACCGGGGCGGATTCGGTTCCCCGACGATGTTTGTCGGCGGCGACGACATGTATTTCGGCAACGACCGCATGCCCCTGGTCAGGGATGCGGTGCTGCGCCGGCGCCGGACGGTTGGCCCGGACGGCGCATAGCCGCCAGGGCCGCCGGTTCAGCCGTGGCGATCGAAGATCGCGCCCTTCGTATCCCCCTGGCAGTTCCACCAGTGGTTGCCGGCCCCTGTCGTGGCGGCGACCGTGCTCGTTTCGGTGGGTGACGTTGCCGCCGCCACCGCCGGCGTTGGCGTCGTGGCCCCGGAGACGACCGAACCAACTGCCGGCGTCGTGTCCGCGGTGCTCCTTGTGCCTGCCGCCGCCGTGCTGTCGACGGTTGCGGTGTCGCCGCCGGCGGTGAGAGGCCGTCACCCCGGCGCCGGGGCGGGAACCGGCCGTGACGTTGAAGCTGTAGGACCCGTCGCTGGAAATCTCCCACGGCACGGCCGATGCCGGTGGCTGCGGGCCGCCGTCGAGGCTGGCGCCCGCGAGGTGGAGATTGCGGTCCCCGGTGTCGGTCGCCCATGGGCCGCCGGTGGCTGGAAGTCCCGGGCGTGCCGGCCGGGTACAAGCCGCCGATCAGGTCATCCAGGAATGAATCTCAATCGGAACGAATGAAAGTGTTGCCTGTCGATCCGGACATGCAAGCGCTCCGTCGCTGTTCTGACAAAGACGATGGCCCGGCGCCGGGCAAGCGGGCGCCAACAGCGGGTGGAGGGCGTCACAATTGGGTTTGCGCCGTTATTCGGCCGGCATGAGGGAAATTCGTGGTGCCGCACTGTGGATAAGCGGAGCGGCCGAGACTGGTTTGCCAAAAGCGTATCAAACTGAAACGGCCGCGACCGCAGCGTCCGGCCCCGGATCCCGCTGACCTAGACGGCTTCGGCCGAGAACCGGCGCGGCGCGCAACAAGAGCACCCGCCGGCATGGCGGCGCATCGGCGCCGGACCCGTGTCCTCCCGCGCGCCGCCGCCGATGGCGGCCAGGGTCAGCAGACGCGGCGCCGGTTTGCCGCAATCGGGACAGGGCTGCGGACGCTCGAACTCGGCCATCGGACGGAGTTCGGAGAACGGCCCGCAATCCTCGCATTCGTATTCATACGTCGGCATTCAGTCGCTCCTTCGTCGGGTGGCGGCAGTTTGCCATTGCCGGGTCCGGACGGCTACCGGCGGGTTGCCCATCGGCGGATCAGGCTCCATGTTTCCCATCAAGATGACTTCAAGGACGCCCGCATGAACGGACAGGTCGACCTGACGCAGTTCACCCAAGAGAAATATGCCGTCGGCCAGCCCGTGCCGCGCAAGGAAGATCCGACGCTTTTGCGCGGGGAGGGGCGGTATTCGGACGACCTCAATCTGCCCGGCCAGGCTTATGCGGTCATGGTCCGCTCCAGCATCGCGCACGGGATCATTCGCTCGATCGACACCGAAGCGGCGAAAGGGATGCCCGGCGTGCTGGCCGTGCTGACCGGGCGGGACCTGATTGAAGCCGGGTTGGGGACCATGCCGAAGGGCATGTCCTTCAAGATGCGCGACGGCGGCGAGATGCCGAAGCCGGAGCAGCCGATACTGACCACGGACAAGGTGCGGTTTGTGGGGGACCCGATCGCGGTGGTGGTGGCGGAGACCGCCAAGCAGGCCAAGGACGCGGCGGAGGCGGTGTTCGCCGACATCGACACCCTGCCGGCGGTCACCGATGCCGCCGCCGCCGCCGAGCCCGGCGCTCCGCTGGTGCATGATGCGACGCCCGGCAACGTGGTCCTGGATTTCCATCATGGCGATACCGCGGCGGTGGAGGCGGCGTTCGCCAAGGCCGCGCATGTCACCCGTCTGTCGATCCGCAACAGCCGCGTGGTGGTTTGCCCGATGGAGCCGCGCTCCGCCATCGGGACGTTCGACCGCGATACCGGGCGCTGGACGCTGCATCTCGGCTGCCAGGGCGTGTTCGGCATGCGGCAGCTTCTGAGTGGGCCGCTCAAGGTGCCGGTGGAGAAAATCCGCGTGCTGACCGGCCATGTCGGCGGCTCGTTCGGGATGAAGGCCTCCTGCTATCCGGAGTATCCGGCGATCCTGTATGCGTCGCGCCTGCTGGGCCGCGCGGTGAAATGGACGGACGGGCGCGGCGAAAGCTTCCTGTCCGACAGCCATGGCCGCGACCACGACATGCAGCAGGAAATCGCGCTCGATGCGGACGGGCGGATCCTGGCGCTGCGGGTGTCGGGATACGGCAATATCGGCGCCTACCTGTCCAACGCCGGCGTGCTGCAGCCCACCGGAAACATCGTGAAGAACACCATCGGCGTGTATGCGACCCCGCTGCAGGAGGTCTCCGCCAAGGCGATATTCACCAACACCACGCCCGTCGGCGCCTACCGCGGCGCCGGGCGGCCGGAGGGGAACTATTACATCGAGCGCCTGCTCGATACCGCGGCGCGGGAGATGCGGATCGACCGCGCCGAAATCCGCCGCCGCAACCATATCCGGCCCGAGGCGCTGCCTTATAAAACGCCCGCAGGCACGATGTATGACAGCGGCAATTTCCCCGCGGTCCTGGAAAAGGCCTTGGCGCTGGGGGACTGGGACGGGTTTCCCGCGCGCAAGCAGGAAAGCGCTGAACGGGGCAGGCTGCGCGGCATCGGCATCGGCCAGTATTTGGAGGTGACCGGGCCGCCGGCGCCCGAGATGGGCGGCATCCGGTTCGAGGATGACGGGACGGTGACGATCATCACCGGCACGCTGGATTACGGCCAGGGGCATGCCTCGGCTTTCGCCCAGGTGCTGGCGTCGCGTTTGGGCATTCCGTTTGAGGCGATCAATTTGTTGCAGGGGGATTCCGACGAACTGCTGGCGGGCGGCGGCACGGGAGGGTCGAAGTCGCTGATGGCCAGCGGCACGGCGATCGTCGAAGCGGCGGAACTGGTGCGGGAAAAAGGCCGCAAGATCGCCGCGCATGTGCTGGAGGCGGCGGAGGCGGACATCGAGTTCGAGATCGTCCGCGGCGGCGGCCGGTTTCGCATCGCCGGCACCGACCGTACCATCGGTTTGATGGATCTGGCCGAGCGGCTGCGGGGCGGGGGCGTGTGGTTGCCGGAGGGTGTGCCGGAGACGCTGTCGGTGTCCCACGTCGCCGAAAGTCCGCCGTTCTCCTATCCGAACGGCTGCCATATCGCCGAGGTCGAGGTCGATCCGGAAACCGGCGTTGCGGAGGTCGTGTCGTACTGCATGGTCAACGATTTCGGTGTGATCGTGAACCCTCTGCTGGTCGAGGGCCAGGCGCATGGCGGGATCGTCCAGGGCATCGGCCAGTGCTTCCTGGAGCATGTCGTCTATGACGAAAATGGCCAGCCGCTGACGGGGTCCTATATGGACTACGCGCTGCCGCGGGCGAACGATGCGCCGTTCTTTACGTTCACGTCGCATCCGGTGCCGGCGAAGACGAATGTGCTGGGATCGAAAGGGTGCGGCGAGGCAGGCTGTGCCGGCTCGATGCCGGCGGTGATGAACGCGCTGGTGGATGCGCTATCGGTTTATGGGATCAGGCACATCGATATGCCGGCCACGCCGTTGCGGGTGTGGGAGGCGATCCGGGCGGCGGCGGGATCGTAAAGCGCCGGCGTTCCGGCCGTTGCGTTTGTGTCATGGCCGGGCTTGTCCCGGCCATGACACAAAAAGAAGGGCCGCCGCCAATTTCATCACGACGCATCCTCCATCCGAACTCCCGGGTGAAAATGCGCGTACACCCGGCGGGCTGTTTCCCGGCTGATGCCCGGCGCCGCTTCCAGGTTGGTCAGCCCGGCCATTTTCACACCGCGCGCTGAACCGAAGTGATTCAGCAGAGCCCGTTTCCTGGCCGCACCAATCCCGGGGATTTCATCCAGTTCGCTTTGATGAATCGCCTTCGAGCGACCCGACCGATGAGTCGTAATCGCGAAACGATGCGCCTCGTCGCGCAGCCGCTGCAGGAAATACAGCACCGGGTCGCGCGGCGGCAGTTGGAACGCCTCCGTGCCGTCCGAGTGGAACCACTCCCGCCCCGCATCCCGGTCCGGCCCCTTGGCGATCGCCACAACCTTCACGTCCTGCACCCCCAGATCGGCCAGCACGTCGCGAGCGGCTGACAACTGACCCGCCCCGCCGTCGATCAATACCAGATCCGGCCATTCCGAGGCGGGAGCGCCATCGGCCTGCTCCTTCTGCGCCCGGGTAAAGCGCCGCTGCAGCATCTCCCGCATCATCGCGAAATCGTCGCCCGGTGTTATCGGCCCGCGGATGCCGAACTTCCGGTAGGCGGACTTCAGGAACCCCTCCGGCCCGCTGACGATCATCACGCCGTAGGGGTTGGTCCCCATGATGTGCGAGTTGTCGTAGACCTCGATCCGGCAGGGTGTTTTGGGCAGCTTGAAAAGCTGTTCGACGCCTTCCAGCAGTTTTGTCTGCCCGGCGGATTCCGCCAGCTTCCGCTCCAATGCCTCGCGCGCGTTGGATTCGGCGTGCAGCACCACGGCGCGCTTCTCGCCGCGCTGCGGCAGGCCGATCTCGACCTTGCGGGTTGCCTTCAGCGACAGAGCCTCGGCGATCAGGTCGTGTTCCGGCAGTTCGGTGTTGACCAGCAGCAGCGGCGGCGGCGGCTTGTCATCGTAGAACTGCGGGATGAAGGCGCTGAGGACTTCGGCGGTTTCCTCCGCCGCCGGATGGGCAGGATAGAACGCCCGGTTGCCGTTGTTGCGGCCGCCGCGGATGAAGAACACCTGGATGCAGGTCTGGCCGGCGTGCTGCCAGGCGGCGATGACATCGGCATCCGACAGGCCGGCCGGATTGATCACGTCGTTGCCCTGCACGAACGTCAGCCCGCGGATGCGGTCGCGCACCGCGGCGGCACGTTCAAACTCCAGGGCGGCGGCGGCGCGTTCCATCTCCGCCGCCAGTTCCTGCTGCACGCTGCCCGCGTTGCCGGCGAGGAACGCCTTTGCCTGCGCGACCAGCTTGGCGTAGTCGGCCGCCTCGATCCGGCCGACGCAGGGGGCGGAGCAGCGCTTGATCTGGAACAGCAGGCACGGGCGGGTGCGCGCCGAGAACACCGTGTCGGCGCAGGAGCGCAGCAGGAAGACGCGCTGCATGGCGGTGACCGTCTGGTTGACCGCCCAGGCCGAGGCGAACGGCCCCCAGTAGCTGCCTTTGCGGGTTTGCGCACCGCGGTGCTTGGCGATCTGCGGGTAGGGGTGGTCCTCGGTCAGCATCAGCCAGGGGTAGGATTTGTCGTCGCGCAGGATGATGTTGAAGCGGGGTTTCAGGCGCTTGATCAGGTTGGCTTCGAGCAGCAGCGCCTCGGCCTCGGTGTGCGTCGTGACGATTTCCATCGCGACGGTCTCGGAGACCATGCGCCGCAGCCGCTCCGGCAGGCGGCCGATCTGGGTGTAGGAGAGGACGCGGCGCTTGAGGGAGCGGGCTTTGCCGACGTAGAGGGCGTCTCCCTTGGCATCCAGCATGCGGTACACGCCGGGGTTGGCCGGCATGGTCAGCAGCGCGGTCTCGATGACGGTGACACCTTTGGCGGCATCCATGGCGGGTGGCGGGCTCATTGGTGGTTGGTTTTGGCATTTGGCGTGGTGGGGGATCAACCGCAATGCGGCGGCGCGGGGCAGGCGGCCGGGCCCGGCATCCGGGTGTTTGACCTACACCCGTTGGTGGCTCCTACCTGTCACCGGCCAAAGTGCATTCTGTGACCTGCTGACGCTGGCATCCGTTGTTACGGCAGTTTCCCGCTCTCCAGGACGATCAGTTCATTCAGGCAGTCCGCCAGCCATCGGGCGGTATAGGGCTTCCGAAGTTCGGGCTTCGGCCGATGCCCTATATCGCTCAGCAGTTCTTCCAGGCTGACCAGACGGTCCCGCAAACCAAGACGCACCCCCATGCGAAGACTTGCGCGATCGGGACCGCACAGCACCCATGCGCCGGTTCGGGTCAGCGCATGAGCCCACAGGTCCCGTTCGCCGGGATCTAGGGCCGCGAACTGAGACTCCCTGACTGCCGCCGCCGCACGCTCCGCATCGGAAACGGCATTCACCCGTGCCAGTGACTTGCGCAACGCGGCTTCATCGATCCACTGCTCCGGCCGCCGGTTTTGGAATCCGGTTTGCGTTTCGGTGATACATTCGCCCACCGTTTCAATGCGATACCCGCCGGTCAGTGCCCGCCAGGAGGTGGTGCGGTGGCATTCCAGGATGACGTTCGTGTCCACCAGGACCGGTACGGAGCGGCGCGGCATCGGCCCTTACACCTCGACCTCCGCCTCTATCCCGAATGCCGAGAACATGTCGGGCAGATCGTCAATAGCAACACCAAGCAGGGTCGCAGTCTTGCGAATGGACAAATGGCCCTCGTTCAGCGCCCGGGCGATCACTTCCAGAAACGGCTTTGAGAACAGCGGCGGCACCGTGCCGGCGGATCGCTTTTTGGGGGACAGCAGCGTGCGGCCATTGTTGCGCAGCCTCCCGTCATCGATCGCCTTCGCGGCGGCAGTGCTCAACCGGCCCAGCGCCACAAGCCGCCATTTCAGCGCCGACGCGGTAACCGCCAGCGCATCGGCGGTCTTGTTCAGCTTGCGGATGAGGTGATCGCCGCTCAGGTCCGACCAGGAGCCGAACGGCGCAATCACCGGTGCCGGCATCAGCAGGGCGGAGGCGAAGTTGTTGGCGAGTTGTTCGACCCGGTTGCCGCCGCTTTCCGCCGCCGTTTCAACATGCGCGGGCGGCATCGAATCCCAGGTCAGGATGTGGAACAGCTCATGCGCCAGGTCGTAGTTCCGCCGCCCGGCGATTTCGTGCCGGTTGATCAGGACGGTATCCAGCTCCGGCAAGCGGCAGGCGGCACCGGAGATACCCGCGATGGCGTCCACCATCAGGACGAGGATGCCGAAGACCTTCTCCATGACCGCTGGCAGGCGGAGGGCCGGCACGTCGCCCAGGTCATAGGTTGCGGCGAAGCGCTCCCCGGCGCTCATGGCATCTTCATAGCTGCTGGTCATGGCGAGGCGGAGTGTCCGTCGATCGGGCGGCGTCTGGTGCCCTTGTTGGGCCGCCAGTGTCCGGTACGTGGCGACCCAGCGGCCGGCGTGACGCTCGTAATCGGTCAGGAGGGCTGGCTGGACGGCGGTTTGACGCCAGGAAAAGCGGCCCTCGCCGATGAGAAGGAACGGGTCGGTGAAGGTTTCCAGCGGCTCGTTCAGGGCCTGGGCGGCATTGAGCAGCTCCTCCGCGGACACGCGGCGGTCGCCGTTTTCGATGGCGGACAGGGTTTGGCGGTCTTTGAATCCCAAGCGCTGGGCCAACTCGTCTTGCGTCAGGTCGCGCTGGGTTCGCACGGCGCGGATGCGGGCGCCGAATAGGCTGGATGACATGAAAGGTCCCTCTCCGAGGCGAGGTAGTCTTGCGAATTGGGGTTTGCAAGAAAAACTTGCGAAATTTGTTGGCGAGGGGAATTGGGCCGCCGAGGCTGCGCCGGCCGGATCGTCGTGGCTGCGGATCCCCCAATGAAGCTTTTGGGTAGTGCGATACGCAAAGAGCGGCTGGCGGCGGCCCGGTGTGGTGGTCGCCTGAGAAGGCGCGCGCCTTAGCCTGCCGCCACCGGGCGGGTCAGCGGCAGATCGAGTTCCACCCGGTCATGGGTGACCTTCGGCGTGATGCGCCCCCGTTCGCCCCGTTCCAGGCGGATCAGGCCGTAGCCCTCCATTGTCCTTAGCGTGCGGGACAGGTTGGACTTCGCCTTGCCGGTGATCCGGGCGAGTTCGTCCAGCGAGCCGGGGGCCTGGTCCACGATCACCCTTAGAAGGTCGCGGTTGCCGGCGGACAGCACCTTGGCGAAGGACTCGGTGGAGGTGAACCAGACTTTTGGCTCCTCGGGCGCGATGCGCTGTTCACCGCGGGCGACGGCCATGGTGCGGGCCTTCATGTCCTCGTAGCTGGCGATGCCAATTTTTAGCGTCGTCATGGGATGACTCCTCTCTCGCGCCGTCTCACCGTGGTTCGCAGGTCGCCGAGTGGCGTTGCCGCGTCCCGGTCGTCATAGGGACCTGATCGTCCGCGGGCGGTGGCGATGGTCCTGCGGGCGGCCGAACGCCTGCTTCGCCACCGGATGGGCGTTGTCGAAAGCCGATCGGCCGGTGGTTCTCCGGCCCGTGCAGGGTCAGCGAGTAGTCGAGGCCGTGCGGCTTCTCCGGCGACATCGGCACCCGCGTCACCATGAACCGGACCCGGGGGTTGCCGGCCGGCGCGACGACGAGAACCTGCCCGCTGAGGTCGAGGAGGACGTCCAGGGTCGGGTCGCGCGACTGAATCGAAGGACACAATTATCACACTGAGGCAACTCAGGCAAGTGATGTCAACAGGTCTGCTCGGAGCAACGCACCGGTTTCGCCGCCGCGACTGCCGTGATAGGCCTCAATATCCCGGCGGACCGCACTTTGGCGAATAAGTCCGCGGGTTGAAACAGACGAGGAGCCAACCTATATTGAGAGGTCGACTATCTCCACTGATAAGTGCCATCGATAAATTCATAACCGTGATGGTCGGACTTGGCGGCACGCACTGGGACGTTCGACGTGCTAATTGGCATGTCGAATACCTGTTCTCCGATTTTGATAGCCATTGACGTCGTAACATCGACCGACTTGACGGCAGCTGAATCAATGTCACATGGCCAGCCAGAGATTGTTAAGGTTACCTTCCCTCCAACCGGGATGTATCGCCCGCTAGAGCCAAGCCCGGATATCGTGCCTTGCCGCAAGTTGCAACTACCAATGGAAGTTGACCCCTTAACAATAGATCCATCGAACCCGACCCCACTAAGGTTCTCTAAGACAACAGTTGCGGTAGCGCAGTTTTCATAGTCCGCACCTCCACAATTGGTAGCTTTACTCAATACAACCTCCTTTCCCGAAAGGCGGAGCGAATCGCCTCGAAATCTAGTACGAACGTCAGCGGGTTGCGCGGCTTGAGACGGCCCAGACCCAGGAGAAGTGGCGGCAACACCATGCGTATACATATCCCCGAGACCCCCGGCAGCGAGAAGGGTTACGGATTGCGTCGCAACGATGCGACCGGTCTCGACAGAAACAGCTCGGAGACTTAATCTTATCCTCTCGCCGAGAGGGGTTGTAGTACCAAAGATAACTGTGTCAATTCCAATTAGGTTTCCGAGCTTTTTAGCAGACTCCGGACTGACAAATCCCTCCATCGACAACTTGTTTTCGCGCAGAAGAGTTTGAAGGTTCGCGCGGTCAACAAATGAGATGGTCTTGCCCGCACTCACGAGCTGGTCCGAAAGCTCCTGAGCAAGGAATCGCCCAAGTTCGTTTGAGGCGCCCTGTAGATCGGTGAAGTCAATAACCGTACCGCTATGTTGATTTGCTGCCTCAAGCTTGCTAACAAGATTCGTCGCGGCGCCTTTCAAAGTCTCCTCGTAAGTTTGCGCACAGGCAACGCTTATGCAAGAGATAGCGACCGCCAAGGTAATCAGCATATCGCGGAGCCTGAGAAGATATCGCATAAAGGTTCCTATTCGCCAAACTACATTCATTGAGGGTGAGTGAATTACCGATCGACGAGCGTCGTCGAGTGGCGTTCGACCAAGTACTGTGCGGCCCGCGCAATCGCTTCTTCTCTTGTCGATCCTGCGCCTGTTTCGATCAGCGCATCGGACGATGAGATGATGACGCCGTCGTTCTGTCTAAACAAACGGAAGTCTGCCGTTACGGTACAAGAAAAAAGACCAGGGATCGAGCTGGAAGGTTGGCATCGTGTGTCAACCAGCGCAAAAATGGATGCCCTGATGTGCTGTTCAACGCCTGCTTCGAACAACACGCTGTGCTCGCCGCTCATGACGGGATCGTAGTATAAGGGGTCATAGGCCGCATCTGCAAGCTTGCTGGCCGGAGTTCCTTTGGCGCGGATAGCGTTGGTGAGCAATGTTATGATCTGTTGGGCGGCAATTGCAGATTCATGATCATGCAACTCTCGTGGTTTCGCACCGACAATGGTCGTCCCTTGAGGGTAACTTTCAGGTATAAATGCCATTATAAGAGCTCGGTGTCTTTTCTCTCGTTCCTCGGCGTCCGCCCGTTCCGCCGCTGCACGCGATGTTGCAACTGCGCGGGCGCTTTCTGCGGCCGCGCGCTTCCTTATGTCTTCAACTATGGCCGGGGTTACGGCAGTCAAGATCGCGCCAGTAGTCTCGTCAAAGCCCTCCGCACCGAAAAGGCGGTAGCTACCGTCATATCCGCGAGCATACCAGACCTCGGGCTGGCCGGTGATCGGATCAAAAAACGTGATAGCTTCGGGGTCAGCCGCAATAATCCTGGGACGAATGCCCTTTTTCTGGAGAACGATAATCCGAGCCACCTGATCCGTGAGTCGACGCCTTTCGGCTCCTGTGGTCGGGTCGACCCCGCCGGTATCAGAAAGGATTATCTCACCACCGGGCTGCACTGCGTACCATTTTTGTGCCGGACCGCGTTGGTCGAAGTTTGTGTCCATCATGGCGTGAAGTAGTGGCGTCGTTCCGTAAACGAAGAGCAGAGCGAGGAACGCGGGTGCGGGTTTCCTGCCTAAAACGAGCCACCGCAGCGCTATCGGGAAAGCGATTGCGTTAATAAACGCAAAAGGCAATGCCGCGACTTCCGCCCATGCCGCGCCTAGTCCGAGATGGTCATGAAAGAGAGCCGCATACCCCCGCACATCCCAGAAAAAAGTGAACCCAGGTACGGTCAGAGATAGAACGACGAGGACAGCCGCACCGACGATTGGCCATCGCCAGTTTCGGAGGAGAGACCAGAAGGTTTGTTCAGTCAACTCCAGCAAGGCACCCTCAACGTATTCCGCACTTGGGACCTACCGATCGCACCTATAGTGGTATATTAGCGCAGAAATGCACCTATTGCAATACCGCGATGTACGTCCTGTACCGACCGAATACGCGCTGTGGAGCGCTCATAAATTGACGGACTTTCTTGGAGCTGCGGGATGGACCTCGGGGTCCGGGGGGACAAATTGTGATCCAAGGGGTGTCTAAAGTCCTATACCTAGGGACCGACCTCTCGCGGCGCCCCCCTCAGCGAGCGCAATGCATCACAGGCGCCTTGCGGGTAGGCAGCATGTTTTCGCTAGTTAGGTGTCGTGGCCGACCGTGCAGTGCCTTGCACGGGAGTGTCCGATCTACTGTGTAAATAGGTCCGTGGCCTGATCGCATCGATCGGTCAGCTAGCTGACCGATCGATGCGATCAGAAAACAAAATCATAAACTGGATCTTCGCCTCCGGCCAGTGAATTGAAGGCTTGGATC
>CAINOE010000210.1 GCA_903851415.1 uncultured Rhodopila sp.
CCGATCAGGTCGGAGGGCTTGTCGCAGTTGGCGAGCAGTTCGTCCAGCAGTTCGGGTCGGATCGTTCTCATCATGAAACTCCCTTCGGGTTAAGGAAGCCACGGAATCCGACTTACACAAAGGATCTGACACTCTCCCGATTTTTGCAGGCCCACCGTCCCGCCAAATCCCCGCTAATCTCGTTTAATCCCGGCAGTATGGTCCAATGGTCTGAGCCATGGCCCTTTCCTATGATCTATTCCACCGCATTCCAAACCCGCAGTCACCCCGCCCCCCTCCCCGCCAAAGCCGCCACCGCCTGCCCCACCAGCTCCTGAATAATCTCCGCCACCGGCTGCACCGACGTCACCATCCCCACCGACTGCCCCGCCATCACCGAACCCGTCTCGATATCCCCCTCGATCACCGCCCGCCGCAGCGCCCCGGCCCAGAACCGCTCCACCAGCAACTGCGCCTCTTCCTTGGTCACCTCGCCCGCCACCAGGCGATCGCGAGTCTCCGCCTGATGCGCCAGGAACTTCTTCGTTCCCTCATTGATCAGCCCACGCACCGGGATCACCGGCAACCGAGGGTCCAGCTCCACCGACGGCATCGCATCCCGCGCGTTCGCACGGACGAAAAACTTCTTGAACTTCTCATGCGCGATCGACTCCTCCGCCGCCGCGAACCGCGTGCCGAGCTGAGCCCCCGACGCACCCATCTCCAGATACGACAGGATCGCCTCGCCCCGCCCCAGCCCGCCGGCCACGAACACCGGCACATCCTTCAAAAACGGCAGGATCTCCTGCGCCAGCACGGTCAGCGACACCGGCCCGATATGCCCGCCCGCCTCCGACCCCTCGATGACGATCGCATCCGCCCCCGACCGCACCAGCCGCTTCGCCAGCGACAGCGCCGGGGAGAACGTGATCAGCTTCGCCCCCCCATCCTTCACCGCCCGGATTGCCGGCCCCGGAGGCACGCCCCCCGCCAGCACGATGTGGGTCACGCGCGCCTCCAGGCAAACCCGGATCAGGTCCATCAGCTCCGGATGCATGGTGATCAGGTTCACCCCGAACGGCTTGTCCGTCATCGCCTGCGTCCCGGCGATCTGCTCGGCCAGCATCGCCGGCTGCATCGCCCCGCAGGCGATCACCCCGAACCCTCCGGCGTTGGAGATCGCCGAGACAAGGTGCTTCTCGCTCAGCCAGCTCATCGCGCCGCCCATAATGGCGTATTCGCAGCCAAGGAACGCGGTGCCACGCGACCACAACCGGTCAAGCTGCGCGCGGGCGGACGCTAAAGATTCAATTTGCATCGAGACCAGACGCGGTATGCAGGGCACGGACTGCGAGTTCGGTATATTCCGCCGCAATCAGCACGCTGACTTTGATTTCACTGGTCGAAATGACCTGGATGTTGATCGCCTTGTCGGCCAGCGCGCTGAACATCGTGTTCGCGACCCCCGCATGGCTGCGCATGCCGACCCCGACAACGCTGATTTTGGCGACGTTGGGGTCCTCCAGCAGCTCGGTATAGTTGATCTGCCCCTTCACCCCCGCCAGCGCCGTCCGCGCCCGCGGCAAATCGGCCTTGCCCACGGTAAACGTCATGTCGGTGGTGCCATCGGCGGAGATGTTCTGCACGATCATGTCCACATTGACATGCTGCTCCGACAGCGCGCCGAAGATGGCCGCCGCGATCCCCGGACGATCCGGCACGCGGCGCACCGTCAGCTTCGCGTCGTCACGGGAGTATGCGATCCCCGACACAGTCTCTTTTTCCACGATCTCGTCCTCATCAACCACCAGGGTTCCGGTATCCTCGCCGGGCAGCGCGTCGGTGAAGCTGGAGAGCACCCGCACTCGGACCCGTTCGTTCATCGCCAGTTCGACGCTGCGCGTTTGCAGCACCTTGGCGCCGACGGAGGCCAGCTCCAGCATTTCCTCGTAAGAAATCTTCGACAGCTTCCGGGCATGCGGCACGATGCGCGGATCGGTTGTATAGACGCCATTGACATCGGTATAGATGTCGCACCGGTCCGCCTTCAGCGCCGCCGCCAGCGCCACGGCCGACGTATCCGACCCGCCGCGCCCGAGCGTCGTGATGCGATGGTCCGGCGCGATGCCCTGGAAGCCGGCGACGATCGCCACCTGGCCGATGCCCATGCGGCGGATCAGTTCCGCGCCCTCGATGTCCTGGATGCGCGCCTTGCCATGTGCCGTGTCGGTGCGCAGCGGGATCTGCCAGCCCTGCCAGGACCGCGCATCCACCCCGAGGTCCTGCAGCGCGATCGCCAACAGCCCGGCGGTGACCTGCTCGCCCGTGGCGACCACCGCGTCATATTCCCGCGCGTCGTGCATCAAAGCCAGGTCGGTGCACCATTTCACGAGCTGATTGGTTGCACCGGCCATGGCGGAGACGACGACGGCAACCTCATTGCCAACGTCCACCTCGCGTTTGACGCGCTGCGCCACGGTGCGGATGCGGTCGAGATCGGCGACGGAGGTGCCGCCGAATTTCATAACGATGCGGGCCATGCAGGTGATCGGTTGCCAAACTGATGTGAGGGCGCACACATACTGACCAGCAGCGACAGGAGCAACCATGAGTCACGCAACCGTCTCGGCCGAGGAGATCGGCAAGTTCGATCGCCTGGCCTCGAAATGGTGGGACCCGGACGGCCCGATGAAGCCGCTGCACCGGATGAATCCGGCCCGCATCGGCTGGATCGACGGCCTGATTGGCCATCCGTCCCGCGTGCTCGACGTCGGCTGCGGCGCCGGCCTGGCCGCCGAGGCGCTGGCGAAGCGCGGCCATCAGGTGCTGGGAATCGATGCCGCCGGGGAGGCGATCGAGGCGGCGAAAGACCACGCCGAGGGCGAAGGGCTGACGCTGACCTACCGCGCCTGCGTCGCCGAGGACCTCGCCGCCGAGGGCTGCCGCTTCCCCGTCATCACCGCGCTGGAGGTGATCGAGCACGTCCCCGACCCAGCCGCCTTCGTGCGGGTCCTGGCTGAACTGCTGGAGCCGGGCGGGCTGCTGGTGCTGTCCACGCTGAACCGCACGCGGCGGTCCTGGCTCACGGCCGTATTCGGCGCCGAATACGTCCTGCGGATGCTGCCGATCGGCACGCATGACTGGAAGGCGTTCATCGCGCCCTCGGAACTGGGGGCGATGCTGCGGGCGGCAGGCTTGCGCGTGGTGCGGACTACCGGGTTGCTGCCGGACCCTCTGACCGGGCAATGGCGGACGGGCCGGGATGTCGGGGTGAACTACATGATCGCGGGGGTGAAGTAGGTGCGGCGAGCCGCGACAAAGACCGTTGCACGAAGCACGCGTCGTGCTACATTCTTCGCATGACCACGACCCTGACGCTTCGCGACGCCAACCAGCAATTCTCCAGTTGCATCCGCGCTGTCGAATCCGGTGAGGACTTCATCATCACGCGCAACGGCAAACCGGTTGCGCGGTTGAGCCCGGTCTCCAATGTCCGGGTACTGACGGAACAACAGAAGCAGGCGCTGGCGCATTTCCGCCGCGTTGTGGAGGAAGGCTGGTCGCTGCACGCGGAACCCTTCGACCGGGACGCGCTGCATGAACGGTGACAGGTTCACGCTTGATACGAACATTCTGATCTACAGCGTCGATACCGCTGCGGGACCCCGCCACAGGATCGCGGTGGACATCATCGAACGTGCGGTCTGCCTGGCGAGCTGCCTGACTTTGCAGTCGGTGTCGGAGTTTTTCTGCGCGTGCTCGCGCAAGGGCCTGGTATCCCGGGCCAGCGCGGCCGACATGGCACGGGCTTGGCTGAACATGTTCCCCATTGTCTGCGCCACGCCGGAGGCGGCCAGAACCGCGCTGGAGCATGTGCTGGCCGGTCGGACGTCCTATTGGGACGGATTGCTGGTGGCAACGGCGGCGGAGGCGGGATGTTCGGCGATATTGACGGAAGACCTCGCCGACGGGACGGTGCTTGGCGGCGTCCGGGTGGTCAACCCGTTCAGCCCCGCCGGATTATCCGACGCAGCCGATCGGCTGTTGCGATCGTTGCCGTGATCGGCTTTAGCCGATGCCGCTGATCTACCTGATCGCCGGAGAGCAGAGCGGCGACGTGCTGGGCGCCCGGTTGATGCACGCCATCCGGGCAAAGCGCCCGGACATCGTCTTCGCCGGCATCGGCGGCAGCGCCATGGCGGAGCAGGGGCTGGTAAGCCTGTTCCCGATCCGCTCCTTGTCCTTGATGGGATTGCTGGAAGTCCTGCCGAAGATCTTCGAACTGCGCGTGCTGCTGAAGCGGACGGTGGCCGATATCCTGGCCCGGGCGCCCGATGTTCTCGTAACAATCGATTCGCCGGGATTTACTTTGCGCATTCTGCGGGCGCTGAAGTCCACATCGATCCGCCGGGCGCATTACGTGGCGCCCCAGGTCTGGGCCTGGCGGGAGAGCCGGGTGAAGCATTACCCGGGCCTGTGGGACGAGCTGCTCTGCCTGCTGCCGTTCGAGCCGGCGTTCTTCGCCCGGCACGGCCTGCACGGGCGGTTCGTCGGCCATCCCGTGCTGGAAAGCGGCGCCGATACCGGAAACGCGCAGCGCTTCCGCGACCGCCACGCCATCGGCGCCGAGGAAAAGATCGTGACGATCATGCCGGGCAGCCGGCAGACCGAAGTGTCCCGCCTGCTGCCCGTCCTGGAGGCAACGATCCGCCTGCTGCCGGACCGTTTCGTTCCGGTCGTGCCGCTGGCCGGTCCGGTCGAGGAAGTCGTGCGCCAGCGCGCCGGGTCGTGGCCGATCAGGCCGATTCTGGTGCGGGATGCCGAGGACAAGCACGATGCGTTCGCGGCGTCGTCGGCGGCACTGACCAAGTCCGGAACGTCCACGTTGGAACTGGCGCTGGCCGGTGTGCCGATGCTGGTGACCTACCGGGTGAACCCGATCTCCCACCAGATCGCCAAACGGCTGATCAAAATCAAATACGCCTCCATCCTCAATCTTCTGCTCGACCGCCCTGTCGTTCCGGAGTTGCTTCAATACGATAGCCGACCGGATCGGCTCGCTGCGGAATTGCATCGGCTGCTGACCGATCAGGCGGCGGTGGACTTGCAGCGGCAGGGCTGCGCGGAGGCGCTGGCGATGCTGCGTCCGCCCTCCGGCACGCCATCCGAAGCCGCGGCCGATGCGGTGCTGTCCATGCTGCCGTAGCAGCGGATAATCGCCGATCGGCAACGTCAAGTCGCCGGTCCTTACGGGCGAGGCGCTGTGCTGGCATCAGCGCTTCATCGAGACGGCGACGATGATGGAGCGAGGGCGGGTAGGCTTCGTCATCGGGCGGCTTCCCCCCATGTGCCGCTTGCACCGTCTCGCCAAACCCGGCGGCCGCTTTGTCGTTCTACCTGCTTGCAACAGGAGCGGGCCATGAAGCAGCCTCATACCGAACACTCGGTCGCGCATACCGAGACCCAGCAGAACACGGGCAACCACAAGAAGCCGGGCACGCCGGATGAGAGTGGCGCCGATCGGTTCGGCGGCACGAGGGCAGGCGCGGAGAATATCGAAAAGGCGCCTGATACCGAACGCCCATAAGAACGACTCTCCGACCGCGCCCGCCTCGTCATGCCGGCGAAGGTCGGCATTTACGGCTTTCGCCGGTGACAGGAACGCCCCGGGTCACGGATCAGTCCCTGGCGGTCCGCAAGGATTGTGCGCTACGGTTGGGCGTTTTCAGTGGAGGTCTTTATGACCCGGCCCGCAAACGCGGACGGCCTCGACATGGTCCAGACAAACCGCGCGAACCGCCGCGTGCCCCATCCGCCTGCCCCCGGTTTTCGCAAGGAAGCGCATCGGCAGGCGCTGCTGCTGCGCGGCGCCCCGGAGGAAGCCGAGGCGCTTGATTTCATCGAGGCTGCCGCGGAGTGGGGGGATAACGAGACATGAAGAAAGCCGATACGGCGGCGTTCCTGGAGATGCTCATGAAGGGACGGGTCGCCCGCCGGGTTGAAGACCTCGACGAGGACACCCTGGAAGCCATCGCCGGCAGCACCGTCGGGCCCGAGTATGCCGACCTGGATGACCTCATCAAGGATTGGACACCGTGAGGGTCGCGAAGCTGCTATTGGGCTTTGTCAGCTTTTGTGCCTGTCCGCGGACCGGGTAGCGTATGCGTTTTGGGAGCACGTTTCGGGAGTTCCGGTCGCAGGAAGCTTCACGGGGTCCAGTCTTTGATCAGATCATCCAGATGCTGGTGTCGCGGGTCTACCTCGCTGTGTCGGATTGCTTCGACTAATTCGTCGGGAAGCTCGCCGGCGGCGAAGACCTGACGGTCGCGGCGCTTCAGGCGCTGATACTCGCCGGCCGGGATGATGACGGTTCGGTCCTGCCCGTCACGGGTGACGATGACGGTCCGGGTCAGGGCGAGATCCAGATTGCGATCGACCTGTTGGCCGAACTCGGTCCCGGATACGCGGAGGATGTCTGCCATGCCCGGGTTATAGGCCGGGTTCGCAGATCGTGTCGTCCGGACGGGGCGGCTCGCCGGTTTTGCGGCGCATCAGCCGATCGAAGGCGTCGAAATCGGCGCGGTTGCGGCGCTCGGCGAAGAACTCCGCCGTGCCCATCGCTGCCAGCTTTTCCGCCACCGCCGTGGCGATGAACTGGTTGACGCTGGTGCCGTCGGCCGCGGCCCGCCGCTCGACTTCGGCCTTGATCGAATGGGGGAGGCGCAGGGGATAGGTGCTTTGGGGACGCTTCATGTCTCGATTCTCCGTATCACGCGGCAGCCGGGTGTCTGACCGAATGCCGTTGCGAGGTCTGTCTGTTGAATGCCTTGCGCTCCTCGCGGTCCGTCGCCGGAGTGAACTGTGAGCGCGCTTGATTGTCCTTGCGGTTCAAATTATAATAGATAGGAATGGATGCGCTATGGAAGTCACATCAACAGAGTTCCAGCAGGACGTCGGGCGCTATCGCGATCGTGCTTGCAGGCGTCTCGCGGCCTCAGGCTGCGAAGAGTCCCTCGAACCGAGTAGCGCTCGGTTTGGGCGGTATCCTTCGGGAGCTCCGGCCGATCGCGGGAAAAGTCCGCTCGTGTCCGCCACGGTATGAAGCTTCGCCGTGACCCCAGCTCGTTTTAGCCGATCGCGTCACCGGCCGGGGCGACTCGCAACAGCGCTGCCGGAGCTCCTATTGAGACCACATCCACATCACGATTATATTGGTATCCTAAAGAAAGCACGTATACAATACGATTCACCTTTGCTGAAGAGGCTTGCCTATGCCGACGAACACCGACCTGGCGATCGACACGCTCCGGCGCACGCGAGGACCTGAATGATCGACTGGCCTGTCGTGAGGGGTGGCATCCGAGGCCGCAGGCCGACAATCGGCAACTTACGACGCGGGCGCCGCGGTTCAGAAATTCTGACTAAAGACTCTTTGTTGGGAACCCGAGCCGTGAGTGAGCTTCAGCAAGAAGCCGATTATACAATCCTACAAAAGCTTATGCTCAATCTGGTGCAATCGCAGTCCGGGCGACCAATCAACATTAGAGATTCATGGTTGAATGACGCACAGACAATTGCACGAAAAATGTTCGAACATCTTGCCTCATTGCGCGCGCTAACCGATGTTCATCGTGTGGAGATCAACGAAACTCAATCGTTTTGTTTCATTGATCACTCATCGGTAAAGGTCGTGGCCCGAGCCGCGTTCGAGACCTATTTAGTTTTCTTCTTTATCTTCGCCGGTTCGGATCTGTCACGCTGCGAATTTAGGCATAAGATATGGCGCTACGGTGGGCTCGCCGACCGCCAAAGACCTCATCCCGTCAATCCCGAGGCGCGCAAAGTTCAGGCGGCGGATAAGGCGGAAATGGATCGCCTGAAACCTGAGATCGAGGCGTCGCCCCATCTGGGAGCCTACGGCCGAGACGCAGTGAAGAAAATCCTAAGAGGTGAATGGCGTGGAGGCGACTCTTGGGCCGGCCTCGCTGGACGCGCCGGATTTCACGAGAGCTATTTCCGCGATGTTTACGGTTACCTCTGCGGCTATTCGCACGCCAGCTATATCAGTGCCATGCAGGTCGGCCAAGCTCGGTCACTCGACGAACAGAGAAAATTGGCAAAAGCATGTATCGGTTTGGGCCTCGTTCTCATGGCTCACTTTGCGCGTGCCTATACCGATCTATTTGTTGATAGCAAACGGATTCTCGACGCGGACGGGCAGGCGAAAGCGTCAGTCGACCGCTGGTGCTTTAGCGCTGAAGACTGGGAGAAGATGACTGCCAAGAAATCTTCTTCCTAGACTGGGGCGAGCTCTCAAAGCACCGAACGGTATATGAAGTGTCAGATTCTATTAAATATAACTAGCTACGAAGAGAATCTGATTCGAGCGATGTCTCTGAGTAGGGTCATGATGGACAGATAGTAATTATCTGTAAAGGGGGCGAGCATAACGCTGTCCATGCCCTCGAAATCTTCTAAGTCTTCCCTCCCGGAGTATCGCTGTGCAAGAATTCTTATTAGCGTTCGATGCGTCTCGGTACCGGTAGCATGGGTTGGGCCGCCCATTTTTACGTCCCATCTCACTTTTAGAAGATACGTGGCGAAAAGCCCAAACAGTGATTCCGTATCCCCACCTAAACGCTCCATACCTTTTCTGACACCGAGACAAATGTCCTGTTTGACCTCCTCGGGGACGTCCATACAAAGATCGGTGTAAATCACATAGGCAGCAGCTCCAATTGCTAAGAAATTAGCTGCCGCAAAATTCTGATTTTGAGAGATCTGGTGGATTAGACTCGTACCGTCTTCATCATGCGACAGACTTAAAATTGACTCGATCATATTCTTTGCTGGAACAAGGCTGAGTTCGACCGCCATAACTCCATACTCTTCAGGTGAAAGGCCAAGCTTTCTGCCATCAATGAAGAACTGCTCTTGCCGTCCTCCGCCCACTCCCCACCTAAACATACACCGACCCCCTGGCATGGTTTCCGGTGCTTCTATAGGCTCCTTTGTCCGATACGGCAATAGTCGGCTTAACGGAACGGTCGGGCGTACGGCTTCGTCCAGGCCCGACCGCAAATCGCTGGCGTCGACGCAGGTTGAGCAGTTTTCAAAGCCGCCTCATCGAGCGGGTGACTCACGACTTATCTTTCCGGTACACTCGACCTGCAGGCGACATGTCGGCGATTCGCACACCTACGGGCGACGGGAAGGGTCTCTGAACGCAATACGCTCACCGCTTCCCCATATTCTCCAACAACGCCACCGCCCCCGGCAACTCGTGCCGCCGGATCGGCCGTGTCATGCAGCACCACCAGCTTCCTCCCGGCGACGCCCATCGCGTCGGCCAGCCGGCGGCCCTGCATCACGCTCTCTTCGAACACGTCCCCCACATAAACCACCACCCGCACCCCCGCCTGCTTCCCGCTCGCCGACAATATCGGCAGCAGCCGCGTGTGCCCGGAGATACACTCCACCCCCGCCGCCCGGTCGCGCAGCGTGTTCGCGTCATTGGTGAACCCGGTAAACGTATGCACCCACCCGCCGCAAGGAGCGAACGGCTGACCGATAGATAAGCGATTGGCCTTGAATCAATCCGCCGAGCGGCGTATTTCCAACTCATAACCCACCTGCGGCGTGCCGTAGGCCCAAAGGCCGTTTCGGACGTAAGTCCGAGCGGCCTTCTGCTTATCCGGACCTCTTCGTGGCACGCACCATCGTCTATATTGACGGCTTCAACCTCTACTACCGGGCGCTCAAGGGAACGCCGCACAAGTGGCTTGACATCGAGGCCATGAGCCGTGCCGCCCTGTCCAAAACCTGCATCATCGAGCGGGTGAACTATTACACCGCGCACATTTCCGGCCGCGTCGATCCGGAATCGCCGCGCCGGCAGCATGCATACCTGAGGGCAATCGCCACCCTGCCGGCGGTCGTCATCCATTATGGGAATTTTCTCGTCAGCCAGAAATGGGCCGGGCTCGTGCAGCCGCCGGATTTCCGGCCTCAAACCACGCTACCCCCGGGCGCCGTGCCGCAAGTTGCCTATGTGTGGAAGACAGAAGAGAAGGGGTCGGATGTGAACCTGGGCGTCCATCTTGTGCGCGATGCGTGCAAGGGCGGCTTTGATCTTGCGGCGGTGCTGACGAACGACACCGACCTCGTCGAGCCGATCCGGATCGTCACGCGGGAACTTGGCCTTCCGGTCACGTTGCTGACGCCGGTTGCAAAGCCGGCGACCTCGCTGGCCAGGGTGGCGACCGCGGTTCGCCATATCCAGCCCTATATCGGTCCGTGCCAGTTGCCCGTCCAAATCCCGGTTCCGGGCAAAAAGCCCATCGGCAAACCTGTCGAGTGGGCATGATGTGTGGTTCCCGATTATCGGTGTTCTTCGCCATTTCCGGAACACCGCTCGCGATCAGAATTGAGGCAAGGTCACGTCCCGCTGTTGCGTTGCAGCGCCACTCCGCCTTCGCCGTTGCCTGTAGAGGCGTGGATGCCGACCTGCGTCGGCATGACGGGTTAAGAACCCCGCCCCCTCACCGCTTCCCCAAATTCTCCAACAACGCCACCGCCCCCGGCAACTCGTGCCGCCGCTCCCGCAGCAGCTTCTCCCCGCCCACAGCGTAAACCGCCACCGCCGACAGAATATCCCGCAGCCGCCCCGGAGCGCTCGCATCGAACGGCAGCACGCACCCGCCCGTGCGCTTCGCCAGATCCCAGAACACCTCCGCATCCCGCCGAGCCGCCGGATCCGCCGTATCATGCAGCACCACCAGCTTCATCCCGGCGACACCCATCGCGTCCGCCAGCCGGCGGCCCTGCATCACGCTCTCCTCGAACACGTCCCCGACATAAACCACCACCCGCACCCCCGCCTGCTTCCCGCTCGCCGACAGTATCGGCAATAGCCGCGTGTGCCCGGAGATGCACTCCACCCCCGCCGCCCGGTCGCGCAGCGTGTTCGCATCGTTGGTGAACCCGGTGAACGTATGCACCCGCCCGCCGCCATGCACCGCCAGCGCCACGTCCAGCTCCCCCGGCAGCGCCTTCACCAGAGCATCCGTCACCCGCCGCGCCGCCGCCCAGGCCGGCTCCCGAGACGCCGTCGCATCCACCGCGAACACCAGCCGGGGCCGCTTCGGCGTCACCGCCTCAACCGGCGGTTCCGCATGCCCCACCGCCAGCAGCGCCGAGGCCACGTCCGCCGCCGCCGTCACCGCCGAGGCGACTGACCGCAGCCGCGCCAGCATCCCCCCACCCGAAGCCCGCGCCACCGGCCCCCCCGAAACCGGCGGAGAAACACCAGCGTCGTCAGGAACCAGCACAAAATTCGGCTTGTCGGTCATGGCCGTCTCCCGATGCTTAATATCAGCAGGCAATCAGAGCGACTCTTCCCATCGACCGTCATGGCCCGGCTTGTCCGGGCCACCTATTCCAGCACGTGCCGCGACAGGTGGCCCGGACGATACCCCGGACGAGCCCGGGCAGGGCCATGACGGTGGGGAGAGGCTCGATCGGCCGAACTCAAGGCGGATTTGCATAACCACCATCCTGCTAGCGGAAGGGCGGCTCGTCAAAGCTGCGCAGCTTGCGGGAATGCAGCGCCCCCAGATCCCCGCGCAGCAAATCCAGCGCCGCGATGCCGATGCGCAAATGCTCACCCACGGCCCGCTGATAGAACGCGCTGGCCATGCCGGGCAGCTTGATCTCGCCATGCAGCGGCTTGTCCGACACGCACAGCAGCGTGCCGTACGGCACCCGCAGCCGGTAGCCCTGCGCCGCCAGCGTGCCGCTCTCCATATCCACCGCAATCGCGCGAGACAGGTTGATCCGCCGCCGCTCCTGCGACCAGCGCAGCTCCCAGTTGCGGTCGTCGTACGACACCACGGTGCCGGTGCGCAGCCGCTGCTTCAGCGCGTCGCCCCGCTCTCCGGTGACCCGCGCCGCCGCCTCCTGCAATGCCACCTGCACCTCCGCCAGCGCCGGTATCGGCACTTCCGGCGGCACCAGGTCATCCAGGATGCGGTCGCGCCGCAGATACCCGTGCGCCAGCACATAGTCGCCGATGGCCTGCGACTGCCGCAGCCCGCCGCAATGGCCGACCATCAGCCAGCAATGGGGGCGGAGGACGGCGAGATGGTCGGTTATGTTCTTGGCGTTGGACGGCCCGACGCCGATATTGACGATGGTCACCCCGCCCTGCCCGTCGTTGCGCGCCAAATGATAGGCCGGCATCTGAAAGCGAAACCACGGCGCCGCGGCGATCCGCTCCGCCGCCTCGGCCAGATCGTCGCCCCGCGCCGCCTCCACGCCCCCGGGAGCGATCAGCCTGTCATACGCCGAACCGCCATCGGCCAGCTCATCCAGCCCCCAGCGCACGAACTGATCGACATAGCGCTGGTAGTTGGTCAGCAGGATCCAGGGCTGGATGCAGCGCCAGTCGGTGCCGGTGTAGTGCTGCAGCCGCCCCAGCGAGTAATCCACCCGCAGCGCGTCGAACAGCGCCAGCGGCCGGGGCTCGCCGTCCTCGAACGCCCACAGCCCGTCCGCCACCTCGTCGCCGACGGCCGACAGCAGCGGCGTCGGGAAATGCCGCGCCAGTTCGACGGGGGTGACGAGGCCGCCGGCAAGCTCATCGCGGCGGTCGAGCGCATAGGGGTAGGGCATCTCCTGGCCGCTATGGCCCACGTCCAGGGTGGCGCCGTATTCCGCCACCAGCGGCTCCAGTTGCTCCAGCAGATAGCTGCGAAAGAAGCACGGATGGGTGATGGTGGTAGCGTAAACCCCCGGCGTCTGGATCTTTCCCCAGGCGCGGCGGTTGTCCGGTATCGGCTGGTTCGGCTCGCACACCAGGCGCAGTTCGGGATAGCGGAACCGGCTGCGCTCACCCGCATCAGGCGGCTCGCCGCCGGCGGCAAAGCGCGCCAGGGCGTTGCGTTGCGCCTGCACCGCCTCGGCATGCATCGCCTCCAGCCGGTTCACGGCCTGGCCGGGCGAAAGCGCGCTGTGGTGTCCATCAGGCATAGGCGGCAGATCCTCCGAGGCGGTACTGTGTGCAGATCGGGTCCCGGGACCCGTTCGTGAACCCTTAACTTGGCGAACGGATCACCCGGATCAAAGGAAATCAGGTGGGGAAACGCCCGATGTCCAATTATGGTTTGGCGAAGGTCCCCACCGCCGGCGTGGCTTTCGAGGACGAGGCGCCGCGCCACATCCGCGGCACGATCGCATCCGTGCGGGACCATGCGGTTGCGGTGACAACGGCGCGCGGCGCCACGCACGATGACGCAAAGGTGTTCACGATCGGCCCGGCGAACATCAGCGCCATCAAGGACGGCAAATTCATCGGCCTCACCTCGGTCGAAAAGGGCGGCAATGCCGTCGCCGATCGTCGTGGGAAAGCTCGGCCTGAAGCCGCCGATGTGATACAGGCCTCGGACAGACGCCCCGGACGTCATGGCCCGGCTCGTCCGGGGCACCTTCCGCCGGAGGTGGCCAGGCGCCAGCCAGGCCATAACACAGGAGTGGCGCAGTGACTTTGCGGCGGCGAATCCCTGACGCGGCCACCGAGACGATAGCCGCACCCAGCGGCGCAATGCCCGGGGCCGTGGGCGAGGCGCCAACGCTGATCTACCGGCACTCGGCCGCGGTCCGGATCACCCACTGGATCAACGCGCTTTGCCTGACCATCCTGCTGATGAGCGGCCTGCAGATCTTCAACGCACACCCCGCGCTGTATTGGGGCAACATCTCGGACTTCGCCCATCCCGCGGTCTCGATGACCGCGGAGCAGCCGCAAAACGGGCCGCCGCGCGGTGTCACCGAGGTCTTCGGTCATCGCTTCGACACCACGGGCGTCCTTGGCCTGTCGCGCGATGCCGCCGGCCAGCCTTGGGAGCGCGGCTTCCCGGCCTGGGCGACCCTGCCCGGCGAGCAATCGTTGGCGGGCGGGCGGCTCTGGCACTTCTTCTTTGCCTGGCTGTTCGTCGTCAACGGCTCGATTTACCTGCTGGCCTCAATCTCCGGCGGCCATGTCCGGCGGGACCTGCTGCCGACGGGTGAGCAGCTTCGCCGCATCGGCCGAACCACCCTGGACCACCTGCTGTTCCGCTTCCCCGAAGGCGAGGAAGCCCGCCGCTACAACGTGCTGCAAAAACTCGCCTATCTCACCGTGGTCTTCGCCGTTCTGCCGTTCATGCTGTTGACCGGCCTCGCCATGTCGCCGCGCATGGATGCCGCCTGGCCGCACTTGCTGATCCTGCTCGGGGGACGGCAGTCGGCGCGGACCATCCACTTCATTCTCGCCTGGTCGCTGGTCGCCTTCGTCCTCGTTCATGTGTTCATGGTCCTGGTCTCCGGCGTCTGGAACAATCTGCGGTCCATGGTGACCGGCCGCTACGCGATCAGGGAGGCACGCGGTGCCGCGGACTGACATGCACCGCCGCAAACTGCTCGGCGGCGCCACGCTTCTGCTCGGCGGCTGCGATCGGCTGGCGGAAAACGATACCGTGCAGCGCGTGCTGGCGAGCGCCGAGGGCCTGACGCGGCGGGTGCAGCGCCTGCTCGGCGGCGAGCACACGCTTGCGCCGGAATACGCCGAGGCCGACGTATCGCCGGTGTTCAAGGCCAACGGCACGCTCAATCCGGATGACGACGACTATCAGGACATGGCCGCGAAGCATTTTAGCGGCTGGCGGCTGGAGGTGACCGGTCTGGTCGAGCGGCCGTTGCGCCTGTCGCTGGACGACCTGCGCGCCATGCCGCCGCGCACGCAGATCACGCGGCACGACTGCGTCGAGGGCTGGAGCTGCATCGGCAAGTGGAAAGGCGCGGTGCTGGGCGACGTATTGCGCCAGGCCGAACCGCGCGCGGGTGCCCGGTATGTGGTATTCCGTTGCGCTGATCCGATGGAGAATGGCGATCCGGACAGCAAGTATTATGAGAGTATCGGCCTCGATGAGGCGTTCCACCCGCAGACCATACTGGCCTACGACATGAACGGTGCGCCGCTGCCGGTGGCGCACGGCGCCCCGCTCCGGGTGCGGGTCGAGCGGCAGCTTGGCTACAAGATGGCGAAATACCTCATGCGGATCGAGGTGGCGGACAGCTTCGCCCATATCGGCAGCGGCAACGGCGGCTACTGGGAGGATCAGGGCTACGCCTGGTATGCGGGGATATAGTTTACTTGCCGGCTGCCAGCGTTTGCCTTGCCGATACTGTTGAACAGCCCGAGGCCAGTTCCCCGCCGCGGCTTTTCAGGAAGGGAAAATACTCGCGATCCGCTCCGAGCATGTGCTTGGCGACAAGGTCTTCGGCCAGGAATTGAAACAGGATGCCGCCGCCAGGCGGTCCGGCGCCAACCAGGGCGGCAGCGCGGTCGAGGAGTTCGCGATGGATCTCGGCATGCGCCTTCGCATCCGGAAAGCCCGCCTCCTCCAGGATCGCCTCCTCGTTGCGGAAATGCTGCTCGACGGCGCGAACCAGCACGTCCATCAGGCCGGCTACATCCGCTGCCTCGCGTTCGGACAGAACGGCGGCCAGCAGATGCGCGGCATGACCGAACAAGGCCCGATGCTCGTCATCGATGCTTGCGTTCCCGCATTCATAGGCCGGCCGCCAGGCGAGTTGCACGAACTCCTTGGAAATGGAATGATCTGCACGGTCGATCCGCGGCGGCACCGTAGCGGCGCTTGTCCGGTTCCTGCCGCTGTTCTTGGCGCGATACAGTGCTTCGTCGGCTGCCCGCAGCAGGACAGTCCCATCCATGCCGACCCCGGGCAGGAGGGTGGCGATGCCGGCGCTGACTGTCACCATTCCCGCCGGATTATCTTCATGCGCGATGCCGAGCGATTCGATTGACGAACGCAGCGTTTCAGCCAGCCTCGGGGCGGCGCCGGAATCGACGCCCGGCAGGATCATGGTGAATTCTTCGCCGCCATAGCGGGCCGCGAGATCGCCGGCGCGGCGTGCGCCCGCCTGAAGCACCCGGGCGATCTGCACCAGACAATCGTCTCCCGCCTGATGGCCGTAACGATCGTTATATTTCTTGAACCAATCGACATCCAGCATGATCAGCGTCAGCGGCAAGCGGCTCCGGCCGCACCGCTCGCACTCGGCCGCAAGCGTGGCGTCAAAATGCCGGCGATTGGCCAGGCCCGTCAGCCCGTCGGTGGTCGAGAGAGCCAGCAATTTTCTGTTGGCATCCTCCAACGCCAGCGTGCGCCGCCCGACCTCCGCGGATAATTCTCCGGCATATGCGCTGAAGATGAAAAGCACCGACCAACCGCAGATGCAGATCATCGCAATCGTGCTGATCCAGGCCGTCGGGCTGACCATAAACGAAACAACATCGAACGATGGAAGATGCCCGGCCTGGACGGTTTGCTCTGCGATCAGTCCCATGCACAGGACAGAGGCAATCGATACCATGACTGTGGCACGCCGGCCGAAAAGAATCCAAACCAGGGAGGGGGCGAATGCGAGGAAGCAGATCGCACCCGGAGACAGCAATCCCCGTGTGACAAGCACGAAAAGCGAACCGGCGGTAGTGGACAAAATCAGACTCGCTGCCTTGAAGCCAAAGCCAAATCTGCGTTTGTTTACGGCGATGCCATACATTGCGATGCAGATCAGTATTGTCGACGTTCCGTCCCATATCCCGATCGAGGCGGAGCGGTAAACCGCTATCGCAAGCGTCGCCGGAGCAACAATTTTTAAGCTATCCATCACCGCATCGACGATTTTCGCGCGAACGAGATGCAAATCCTCTTCGACTGCGGCAATCCGGCCGCTCCCGGCGGGCATCTTTCGTGGAAGTGCCGCGCCATGGCGAAAGACCTGGCGCAACCGGGCGATCCCGGCTGCCGCCGGCAGGCGCGCCAAATCCTGCCACGCACGCCCCGGGCGGCGTGAAACGGTCGGCGTCCCGGGGCTTTGCTCCACGGACAGGCCCCGCCGCAGCGCGAAGCCGGTTGCGGAAGTGCGGCGCCTGACCGCCATCCCAACATGCCCGGCGCATGCCAGCAGGCGGGTGATGGCCCCCCTCCCCCAGCCGCCATCCACGGTCTCTATCGGCGAGCCGAACCGCGGCAAACACTCGTTGTGCGGCAGACCGGGATCCCGATCTCCGGCCTTGGCGGACACGTTCCGGCTGCCGGGAGTTTTTCCCGTCATGGCCAGCCTTGTAGCGCGCCCCCCGGCGCAGCCGCAGCAAACATCAATCCCCTCCTGACCGGACCAAAACCTCCGCCGCCCGGGCTCGGGGGAAGCGCCGCGCCGTTCTTACGCCTTCAGAATCTTCGCCACCCTGTTCTGCCGCAGCCGATAGGCATCCGGCATCGACTTGCCGAGCAGCGGACGCAGATACAGCCGGTATGCGTCGGTCACATCGGTGCCGCCCGCGGACAGGAATTCGTCCGGCATGGTGCGCGTCTTGCCGGCCACCGCTTCCAGCGGCACCAGCTTGTAATCGACCGAGTAATACCCCGTCCGCTCGATCGTCACCGAGCCGCTGTGCTCGCCCCACATCGCGTACTGCACCGCCTTCTCGCCGACTTCCCGCGCCTCGCGCTGATCGACGTCGGAGACGCAGCCGATGAACGACCGTTGCAGATACCCGAACGTGTCGCCGCGCACCCGGCTCATGCCCAGCTTCTCCTTGACCTCGTCGCACAGCAGCCCGGCCAGCTCGCCGGTGCCCGACAACTGCAGATTCCCGTGCGCGTCGCGCTCCACCTTCTTCGCCATCTGCGTAATGATGGGCGTTCCGGAGTCATCGTGGATGCCCTCGGACACCGCAACGACGCAGCGGCCGTACTTGTCCACAGCCTGGCGCACGTCCGACAGGAAGCTGTCGATCCGGAAGGTGCGCTCCGGCACGTAGATCATGTGCGGCCCGTCATCCGGGAACTTCTTGCCGAGCGCCGAGGCGGCGGTCAGGAAGCCCGCATGGCGCCCCATCACCACACCGATATAGACGCCGGGCAGCGACCGGTTATCCAGGTTGGCGCCGAGGAAGGACTGCACCACGAACCGCGCCGCCGACGGAAAGCCCGGCGTGTGGTCGTTCAGCACCACGTCGTTGTCGATCGTCTTCGGGATATGAATGCAGCGGATCGGATGATTGGCCTTGGCCGCCTCCTCCGCCACGATCCGAACGGTGTCGGAGGAATCGTTGCCGCCAATATAGAAGAAGTAGCGGATTTCGTGCGCCTTCAGGACCTCGAATATCTCGTGGCAGTATTTGCGGTCCGGCTTGTCCCGCGTCGAGCCCAGCGCGGAGGACGGCGTGTCGCCGACCATCTCCAGGTTGTGGGTGGTTTCCTGGGTGAGATCGACGAGTTCCTCATCGACGATCCCGCGCACGCCATGCAGCGCGCCGTAAACCAGGCTGACGTTGCGGAACTTTCGCGCCTCCAGCACGGCCCCGACGAGCGACTGGTTGATGACGGCGGTCGGGCCGCCGCCTTGGGCGACGAGAACTTTTCCTTGCAGCACAGCTTTCTACTCCGCTGATGAAGCAACGGACTATCGGCGTTCTCCGCCGGATGCGCAAGGATAGGATGATTTGGCAGCCATGATGCGGGCGCCATCAAAATCGAACGTCATGGCCCGGCTCGTCCGGGCCACCTCGCGCGGCGTGCTGGAAGAGGTGGCCCGGACCGGCCGGGCCATGACGGCCAGGCGGAGCTTTACGGGACCGCGGGCCGCGCCGGCAGTGCCATCCGCAGCCTCTCCCACTCCGCCGCTGCGCCGGGAATGCCGAACCGGAGCCAGTCCGGCCTCGCCTGGAACGGCCGGGTCAGGATGCCCGCGCGGCACAGGTGCCCGAACACCTCGCCCGCCCCGCTCCGCCGCCCCAGCCGGAACAACGGCGTGCCGCCAACGACCTCGAACCCGTCCGCGCGCAGCAGCCCGTCCAGCCGCTCGGCCTCGTGCCGCAGGCGGGACGCGGTTTCCGCGCGCCAGGTGTCGTCCGCCAGGGCGCGCCGGCCGATATCGATCGCCGGGCCGGACACCGCCCAGGGTCCCATGGCCTGACGCAGCAGGGCGCAATCCGCGCGCGATCCCGCGGCGAAGCCGAGCCGGACGCCAGCCAGCCCATAGGCCTTGCCGAATGAGCGCAGCACGATGGCGCCGGACACGGGCAGACGCGGCAAAAGACTGCCCTGCCAGCCCATCAGGTCCATGAACGCCTCATCGACGATCAGCCGCCCGCCGCGGCGGGCCAGGCCCCCCGCAAGCGCCGCCAGATCCTCCGGCGAGACCATCCGTCCATCCGGGTTGTTCGGGTTCACGACGATGCCGGCATCGTACTCCGCCAGTTCCGACAGCGCCGTCACGCCATGCACCTGCGCCCCGGCGTCGCGCCAGCACAGTTCGTGTTCCAGGTAGGTGAAGCCCAGAACGCCGACGCGCCGCGCCGGAAACAGCCGCGGCAGCCACTGGATCAGCGCCTGGGTCCCCGCGGCCGCGACGATCCCGGCGTCCGGCGCAGCACCGTACGCCGCCCGGGCCGCCGCCTCCAGCGCGGCAAGCTCCGCGGCCTCCGGCAACCGCGACCAGGCTGCCGGCCGTATGCAGCCCACCGGATACGGCACCGGGTTGATGCCGGTGGACAGATCGATCCAGGGTTCCGGCGCATCGGGATACAGCGTCCGGGCGGCATTGATGTTGCCGCCGTGATACCGTAGCTCGCCCGCTCCCTCCGAACCCTGCGATGGCATGCCGCATCTTTCCAACATCGAACTGGCGCTGGCCGCTCTCCTGCTGGAGGCCGCCGCCGGCTACCCTGCGTTCGTCTACCGCGCGATCGGACACCCTGTCACGTGGATGGGCGCGCTGCTGGCCGGACTGGAGCGGCGGCTCAACCGCCCGGATGCGCCCGGCAACCGGCTGCGCGGCATCGCCACCCTCGGCATCCTGCTCGCCGCGACCGCCGCCGCCGCAGGCGCGGCCGATGTGCTGCTGCCGGGGGCCGTCGTGGTCCTGATCGCGGCCAGCCTGCCGGCGCAGCGCAGCCTGCACGATCACGTCCGGGCAGTCGCCGATGCGCTGCAATCCGGCGGTCTGGCGGCCGGCCGCGCCGCCGTGTCGATGATCGTCGGCCGCAACCCGGCCCATCTCGACGAAGCCGGCGTCGCCCGCGCCGCGATCGAAAGCCTCGCCGAGAACTTCTCCGACGGCGTCGCGGCCCCGGCGTTCTGGCTCGCCGCCGCCGGCCTCCCCGGGGCCGCCTGCTACAAAGCCGCAAACACCGCCGACTCGATGATCGGCCACCGGACGCCCCGATACGAGTCCTTCGGCTGGGCCGCGGCACGGCTGGACGACGTCATCAACCTGCCGGCGTCCCGCCTGTCGGCTGCCTTGATCGTCCTGGCCGCGTTCGCCACCGGAGCCTCATCACGCGGCGCTGTCCGCGCGGTGCTGCGCGACGCCGGCCGCCATCGCTCGCCCAACGCCGGATGGCCGGAGGCCGCGATGGCGGGCGCGCTCGGCCTGAAACTGGCCGGCCCGCGCGTGTATGGCGACACGCTCGTGGACGACGCCTTTATGGGAGACGGAAGCCGCGACGCGACCGCCGCCGACATCCTCCGCGCCTTGCGGCTGTACAAAGCCGCCTGCACGGTACAGGCGCTGTTGCTGCTGGCCCTGGCGCTCGCATGAAATCGCCATGGCGAGAACAGGCGGGGTGTCGCCTTATCTTGCCACGCTGAGCAGATGATCGAGGTCGATATCCCGCGCCAGATGATCCGCCAGCGCATCCAGCACCCGATCGATATCCGCCTCATGGGAAAACCCGGCCGCCCGCGCACCGAACCAGGACAGCATTGCGGCGCGCTGGGCATCGCCGCCGAACAGGCCGTGCACATAAGTCGCCCGCACCCGCCCGTCCGCCGAGATCGCGCCGTCCGTCCTGCCGTCGCCGAACCGCAGCAGCGGGCGAGCTCGGCCCGGCCCCTCGGTGCGTCCGACATGCATTTCGTAGCCATGGAACGGCGCCCCATCGGGGATTGATGTCCCGGTCACTTCGGTCAGCGTCTTGTCGCTGGTCAGGACTGTCTGCACCTCCAGCAGCCCCAGGCCCTCCACGCTGCCGGGCGCCCCCTCGATCCCCTCCGGGTCCGCTACCAGCCGCCCGAGCATCTGGTAGCCGCCGCACAGCCCCAGCACGCGCCCGCCGCGGCGGACATGGGCGCGCAGATCGATGTCCCAGCCGTTCCGGCGGAAATCCTCCAGGTCCGCGACCGTCGCCTTGGACCCCGGCAGGATCACCAGGTTCGCATCCCCCGGCAGCGCCTGCCCCGGCTCGATCATCGCCACGCGGAGCGACGGTTCGGCCAGCAGCGGATCGAGATCGTCGAAATTGGCAATGTGCGCCAGCCGAGGCACCGCCACGACGACGCTGCCTCCCGCCGCGGCGCCCGGACGATCGAGCGCGACGGCATCCTCCGCGGGCAGGCGGCGGGCTTCGCGGAAATAGCGGATCAGGCCGAGGGCCGCCCACCCGGTGCGTTCGGCGATCAGGTCCATCCCCGGCTGGAACAGCGCCGGATCGCCGCGGAACTTGTTGACCAGGAAGCCCGTGATCAGCGCCGCGTCGGCCGGATCGAGCACCGCCTTTGTGCCGGCGATCTGAGCGATCACGCCGCCCCGGTCGATGTCGCCAATCAGGATCACCGGCAGTCCGGCCGCGCGGGCGAAGCCCATGTTGGCGATGTCGTTGGCGCGCAGGTTGACCTCCGCCGCACTGCCGGCGCCTTCGACCAGGACGATGTCGGCCTCCTGCTCCAGGCGCCGGAAACTGTCGAGGATCGTTGGCAGCAGCCCGGGCTTCATCGCCTGGAAATCCCGCGCCGTCGCGTTGCCGACGGCCTGGCCGAGGACGACCACCTGGGAACCGACATCGCTCTGCGGCTTGAGCAGCACCGGGTTCATGTGGACCGAGGCCGCAACCCGGCAGGCCCGCGCCTGCAGCGCCTGCGCCCGGCCGATTTCGCCGCCGTCCGCGGTGACGGCGGCGTTGTTGGACATGTTCTGCGGCTTGAACGGCCGCACGCGAAGGCCGCGATTGGCGAACGCGCGGCACAGGCCGGCCACCACCAGCGACTTGCCGACGTCCGAGCCGGTGCCCTGGAACATCAGCGCCGTCATCGGGCCTCGATCCCCGCGCGCCGGCGGTCGTCATCCCTGGCTTCGGTCATTGCGGCTTGTCCATATGCCCAACCTGGCTGCCCGCCGCGCCGGCGGCACTCTGGCGGTTGCACCGGCGCCACAGCGGAGAAACCGTCCGCGGCGGGTGCGGATTTGCCTTCATAGCTGACCCGGCACAGTCCGTCCAAGCTGCCCCGGGGGCCGGCACGCCACCGCAAGGCGATCAGCGGGTGGTGCTGGTCTGCTCCGGAAGCGTGAGCCACCAAAGCATCGGCATTTTCGGGCGCTCAGGGAGTCATGCACCTGTCACAATAGTTTCGCTGGATCGAACCGCTCATGTGCTGAAAGCACCGATCAAGATGTCGCCGAATCGGGAGCCGGCTGTCACCGTATCCGTCATAGGTGGCTTTTCACGTTCCTTCGGTCATTGTTTGTCGGGACATGAAGTCTCAGGGGTCAATCGCTTGCCTGCAATACCACTCGCCTGCCGCTTCCTTGCTGCTTTGTCCGCGATTGCCGTGTTGTGCGCCTCGCATGGCAGTCTGGCGCAGAACGGCCCCACGCCCCAACCGGAACCGGTGCCGGTCACTCCCGGACAAGCCGAGCAGGTGACGACGGAACAATGGGCGATCCACGGTCAGACCACCTTCACCTGGCAGTTGCAGCCGGGCTTCCGCTCGCCTTACCAGGGAGCGCAAAGCCTGCCGCCGGATGCCAACGGGCGGGAGACCTGGGACGCCACGGTCTATCTTGGTTTTCGCCCCTGGCAGGGCGCCGAGATCTGGTTCAACCCGGAGGCGGATCAGGGCTTCGGGCTGGGCGACAGCTTCGGCGTCGCCGGCTATCTCAGCGGCGAGGCCTATAAGCTCGGGCAGGCCGAGCCGTACTATCGCATGGCAAGGGCGTTCTTCCGGCAGACCATCGACCTGGGCGGCGAGACGCAGAAGCTGGATCCCGACCTCAACCAGCTCGGCGGCACGCAAACGGCGAACCGGGTCGTCCTCACCGCGGGCAAGCTCTCGGTGGTGGACATCTTCGACACCAACAAATACGCCCACGACCCGCGCGGCGACTTCCTGAACTGGTCGATCCTCGACGTCGGCAGCTTCGACTACGCCGCCGATGCGTGGGGTTCCACCTACGGGGCGGCGGCGGAGTGGTACCAGGACCGCTACGCTGCCCGTGCCGGCCTGTTCGACCTGTCGAGCGTGCCGAACAGCACCGCCCTCAGCCTGCCGCTGTTGCACCAGACCCAGTTCGTCGCGGAGCTGGAGGAGCGGCACACGCTTTGGGACCAGCCGGGCAAGATCAAGGTGATGTACTGGCTGTCGCGCGGCAATCTGGGCACCTACACGGATGCGCTGGCATTGGCCTATGCCACCGGGACCACGCCATCGACCGCCGCGGTCCGCAACTACCGCAGCAAGTACGGCGTGGGCTTCAATCTGGAACAGCAGATCCTCCCCGACCTCGGCCTGTTCCTGAAGGGCGGCTGGTCGCAGGGGGGCGTGGAGGAGGTGGACTTCACCGACATCAACGCGTCGGTTGCCACCGGCCTGTCGCTGGCCGGCACGCGCTGGGGCCGTCCCGATGACACGGTCGGCCTTGCGGGAGTGATCAACCAGATCTCGGCCGTCGGCAGTCACTATCTGGCGGCGGGCGGCCTGGGCGGCATCATCGGCGATGGCGCGCTGTTCAAGTCCGGTCCCGAGGAGATCCTGGAGACCTATTACAGCTTCGCCGCGTTCAGTTGGGCCAAGGTCACCGCCGATTATCAGTTCGTCAACAACCCGGCCTACAACCAGCAGCGCGGACCGGTCTCGGTGTTTGCGCTGCGCCTGCACGCCGAATTCTGATCAACCGTCCCAATGCGCCGGACCCGGCGCGGCCGGGTTCAGACGCTGCCACGGCGACGCCCGGGAATGATCGAACCCGACGGCGCCACCATTGGCGTCATGGCCCGGCTCGTCCGGGCCATGACGGTTTCGAGAACACCGCCGCATGAGGCGGTCGTTCCCGGGCGTCGCCTAGAGCCGGGGCCTGCCCCGTTGCCCGGCGGCTGAGCGTGATAAGCCCGCGGCAACGGTGGAGTACGGCCGCAACGCCCCCGAAGCGACAAGCTCGCTCAGCTCCCTGGTCATTTCGGCGCTGGCGCCATCGAGCACGTTGAACAGGTCGCGCAGCTTGCGCTGACGCCGGGACAATTCGAAGCCCATATAGGCGACTGCGACGGCTCCCGCCACGCCGGCCAGGACATCCGTAAGGCTCCATTGCTCGAACACGATGCGTCTCCTTGTCGTTCGCGCCGTCGTTGACGCCGGGCTTATATCTTCAGCAGGTCGTTATGGGGAGTGCTGCCGGCCAGGATGGCGATGGCTCCCTTCAGGCCCTCAAGTTGGAGGCGGCTGTGCACCTCGGCCTCGAAGTTGCTGGACACTTCGTGGCGCGCCAGGAAATGCACCAACATCTGCAACGCGCGCGTCAGGGCGTCTTCGCTCCGCAGCAGGCCCAGATGCAGCCGCAGCCCGTGCACGCCCAGGGTGCCCGGGCGCTTGATCGCACGCAGGTCATGCACGCAAACGATCGGGTCGCGTCCGATGAGCTCCCGGTGCTTGCGCAGCAGCGCCACCGAGGTGGCGCGATTGAGCCAGTATGTCGGCGTATTCCCGGTCAGCGTGTCGAACAGCGGAATTTGCTTCCGCAAAACCCTGTGGGCGGTTTCGTTCCAGCCGGTATCGATGACGAAGACCTGGAACCGCGTTTCCTGGCCCGGTTCGCTCGCGGTCGCCGCGGCCTCCAACAGCTCAGGTACGGCAACACCGCGCCTGATCTTCTTCTTGCCGCCCACCGGCGCGCGGCCAGCCGGTGGACGGGCGGCGGGCTGGCCGGGCGGCGGGTCGACCGGCGCGGCGTTTGCTTGACCGGCGGCCTCCCGGGCGGTTTTGTCCGGAACCGCGCCGGCATCGTCTCCCCCGGTCATCGCGCCGCCGCGTTCCGCACCGGAGGTGGCCTCGGAGGCAACCGAAGCCTCGCCCGCCCCGCCGTTTGCCCGGTGCGGCGCGGGATCGGCGAACCCCGTGTCCGAGGCAGGATCAGTCATTGCCGTCTCTCCTCAAAACCGGGCGGCTTCAACAGCCGCGTCAGCGATCATCCCACCACCCTGATGCAAGATCCCGGCGGAAGAAGCGCCGCCGGATCCAGGGCGAGGGTGGCCGGGAAGGGCATTGCAGAACGTCTCCCCGCTGATGTTCGGACAGTCGCCGGAAACGTTGGCGGCAGCAAATCCGGATGTGCCCGAGCGGGTAGCCTGGCCAGGAATATCTCGGTGTGACGGCAAAATCTTATCATGCGCCACATTTTTCCAACAAGTGGCAGGATGTGCTTCGAGTCCGCGAACCGTCCGGCACGGAAGGCCTGATGTAACAAATCGTTAATCTCATCCTTGACCTCCCGCCGGCGCGCTGGTAGCCACGCCCGGGATGGTGCCGGGCTTGCTCCCCGGTGAAAAGGGAATGCGGTTCAAAGCCGCGGCTGCCCCCGCAACTGTAAGCGGTCAGGGTTCGGTTCGTAGATGCCACTGGCTGTCACCCCGCATTCCACCCGGTGACGCAAAGGCCGGGAAGGTGGACCGCACACCCCGTGCCCCGCGAGCCAGGAGACCTGCCATCGCTGTCGTGCGCGCGGGCGTATTCGGGGCGGGGTGTCCCGACGGCGAGAATCCGCGCCACGGATCGAGTGGAAGGTCCTGGCTATGCATATCATGGAAGGCTACCTGCCGCCTTTACATTGCGCCGGCTGGTTCGCGGTGTCCTCGCCCTTTGTGGTTGCGGGCGCGCTGAAGGTGAAACGGATCGTCCGCGAGCGGCCGCAGGCGCGCCTGACGCTGGCCGCTGCGGGCGCCTTCGCCTTTGTCCTGTCGGCACTGAAGATGCCCAGCGTCACCGGCTCCTGCTCGCATCCGACCGGGACCGGGTTCGGAGCCATCGTGTTCGGGCCATCGGTGATGGCGCTGCTCGGGACCATCGTGCTGCTGTTTCAGGCCCTGCTGATGGCGCATGGCGGCCTGACGACGCTTGGCGCCAATGTCTTTTCCATGGCGATCGCCGGGCCTTGGGTCAGTTGGCTGGTGTGGCGCGGGGCCGGCCGCCTCGGCGCGGGCATTGCGGTCTCGGTGTTCCTCGGCGCCGCGCTGGGTGACCTGGCCACCTATGCCGTCACCTCCGTCCAGCTTGCCCTGGCCTATCCCGATCCGGTCTCCGGCTTCCCCGGGGCGGTCACGAAGTTCGGCAGCATCTACGCCATCACCCAGGTGCCCCTGGCGATTGCCGAGGGCCTGCTGACCGTGGTGGTGATGAACGCCCTGTCACGCCGCGCCGGCATGGCCGACGAGATCCGGGTGCTGGCCGGGGAGGTTGCATAATGGCCATCAACCGCTCCTGGTGGCTCGGCGGCGCCGCCGTCGCGATCATCGCCGCGCCTTTGGTCATTCCCGGGCTGGGCGGCGACTTCAAGGGTTCGGACGACATCGGAACCGACGCCATCACGGCGAGCCCCGGCTTCCACCGGTGGGTTCACCCGATCTGGGAACCGCCGAGCGACGAGGTCGAAAGCCTGCTGTTCGCCCTGCAGGCCGCCATCGGCGCGGGCGTCATCGGCTATGTCATCGGCCGCCGCCACGCCGCGCGGCGGCGCGATGACGATGTCTCCGGTCGATAGATCCGCTCACCTAAACCGCTGGCGCCGCCGTCCCCTGGCTGAAAAATCCCTGCTGGCCCTGGGGATGCTGGTGCTGGCCGTCTCGCTGCCGCCATTCCCGGCGGCGCTGCTGATCGCCGCGATCATGACGGCGGCGGCCCTTATCGGCGCGAGGGTGCCGGTTCGGGTGTGGCTGGGCTGCGCGCTGGCGCCCGCGGGTTTCATGCTGACCGGCGCGGTCGCGCTGGCGGTGCAGATCGACGGTCACGGCGTCAGCCTGCCGCCCGCCGGCCTGGCGGCGGCGGGCGGGCTGATCACCCGATCGCTGGCGGGCCTGTCATGCCTGCTGTTCCTCGCCCTGACCACGCCGGCAACCGACCTGATGGCGGGCCTGCGCCGCCTCGGCGTGCCGGCGGAGATCGTCGAGATCGCGCTGCTGATGTACCGCTTCATCTTCCTGATCGCCGATGAGGCGTTCGCGATGAACGCGGCGCAGGCCGCGAGGCTCGGCCATTCCACCAATCGGCTGCGGTTGCGCTCGCTCGGGCTGCTGCTGGCGAGCCTGCTGCCGCGCGCGCTCGACCGGGCGCGGCGCCTGGAAACCGGGTTGGCCGCGCGCGGCTGGGAGGGCGAGATGCGGGTTCTCAGCGACCAGCCCGCACTGTCCTGGCCGGTTCTGGCGCTGATTGTGACTGCGGAAGGGCTGATCGCGGCGGCGGGACTCTGGCTGTCATGACGATCCTGCAGGCGGAGGCGCTGAGCTACGCCTTTCCCGGCGGCATTCCGGCGTTGTCGAAGCTGAGCCTGACCATCTCGCGGGGCCGGCGCCTGGCGATCCTCGGGCCGAACGGCGCCGGCAAGACCACGCTGCTGCTGCACCTGAACGGCACGTTGCGGCCGGGTTCGGGCCGGGTGCTGCTGGACGGCGAACCGGTGGGATATTCGCGCGCGGGCCTGACGGCATGGCGGCGGCGGGTCGGCCTGGTGCTGCAGGACCCGGACGATCAGTTGTTCGCCGCCTCGGTGTTCGAGGATGTCTCATTCGGGCCGCTGAACCTCGGCCTGACCACGCCGCAAGCGCGCGAGCGGGTCAATGAGGCGCTGGCCGCGCTGCGGATCGCCGATCTGGCGGACCGCGCGACGCATATGCTGTCGGGGGGACAGAAGAAGCGGGTCGCGATTGCGGGAGCCGTCGCCATGCGGCCCGATGTGTTGTTGCTGGATGAGCCGACGGCGGGGCTGGACCAGGATGCCTGCGGGCACCTGCTGACGGTGCTCGACGCGCTGTCGGCGGCCGGGACGACCCTGGTGTTCACCACTCATGACGTCGACCTCGCCTACACCCTGGCCGACGATGTGGCTTTGTTCAGCGGCGGCAAGGTCATTGCCCGTGGTTCGGCGGAGACCGTGCTGGCCGGCCGCGAGGCGATGGCGGCGGCGCATCTGCGCCCGCCGCTGCTGCTGGAGCTGGGCCTGAAAGCCCGCGCTTTCGGATGGTTGGCAGCAGGGAACCCGTTGCCGCGGCGGCGGCAGGACATGCTTGACCTGATGGACGCTGTGGGCGGGCGTGGATTGGCACGCCGGTAGGGTTCGAGCCCGCCGAGCCGGCTTGCCGACAGCACGGAACCAACTGTTTGTGCATGCTTTTTGCGGGTTGCCCGGGCCGAATTGTAACGGTAGCCTAAATCGTCACCGGTCCCGCGCGAGCGGGTGAAAAGGGAACGCCGTGCGCTCCGGCTGGACGATTGGTCCGGGGGCAAGTCGGCGGCTGCCCCCGCAACTGTCAGCGGCGAGCCGCTGGCCCGATTACTTCGCTTTCGCCTGGAAGCGGGTAGGTCACTGAACCCGACAGGGTTTGGGAAGGCAGGGCCGGAGGTGTTGACCCGCGAGCCAGGAGACCTGCCGGCGTCGCGCCAACACACTGCCATGGCTGGGGCCACGGCAGCGAGGACGTTCCATGCCTGTCACCCTGACCGCCGCACACCGCCGCGCCGCCCCCGTTGCTGCGTCCCTTGTGGATCGCAGCGCGTCCATGCCCGTGCTGCCCTCGATCAGCCGATTGCGATCCGCCCCGAAGGCATCGGTGCTTGCCCTTGCTGCGGCGGCAGCGGCAGGCTGGCCCACTGACGGGCGCGCGCAAGGCGCCGGTCCGGCCCCGCAACCGGCGACGCCGGACCTGAGCCAGCCGGCTCATGCCGATGAAGCAGCCGGCGCCGCACGGACGCCCTATGACTGGACCGGCTTTTATCTCGGCGGCAACCTCGGCTACGCGTTTGGGCACTCGAACTGGAATGCCGGGCAGGGCAACTCCGGCTCGCTGAGCTTTTCTCAGCCAATCGACAGCTTCAACGAGTCGGGCAGTGTCGTCGGGGGTTTGCAGGCGGGTTACGACTACCTGCTGCCGAACCGTTTCCTGCTCGGCGCGGAGATCGATGCCACGTTCCCGGGCTATCAAACCCTCTCCGGAATCTCCACCGGCGGCATCGCCAATTTCACCTCGCCGGCGCTCGGTCCGCAGACCTACAGCGATACCCTTCTCTGGTCCGGCACGGCGCGGCTTCGGCTTGGCTATGCGCCCGGCGATTGGCTGTTCTATGTCACCGGAGGCCTGGCCTGGGCGCAGGACCAACTGTCGCTGACGCAGGCCTCCACCGGCGCGAGCGGATCGACGACCATGTGGCGCCCGGGCTACGCGGCGGGCGCCGGGGTCGAAGTGCCGATCCTGCCGAACTGGACGGCGCGCGCTGAGTATCTGTTCACCGGTTACGGCCACAACACCGCCAACTTCGGCAACGGATTGCAGCCGGTCAGGTCCGATTTGAACCTGTCGGTGCTGCGCGTCGGCCTGGACTATCAGTTCGGAGGCAATCCGTTCGCGCCGCAGGACCAGCCGGCGTCCTCTTTGCCGGCGTGGGCGAGCCGGGCCTCGGACAATGTCAGCCTGCACGGTCAGGCAACGGAGGTCTGGCAGGGCTATCCGGGATTCCGTTCGCCTTATGAAGGCGCCAACAGCCTCCCCGGCGGCGGGCAGGGCCGCCAGACCACCGATCTCACACTCTATGCCGGGGTGCGACTTTGGGAAGGCGCGGAGCTTTGGATCAACCCGGAGATCGATCAGGGTTTCGGTCTCGCCGATACCCACGGCGTGGCCGGTTTCCCCAGCGGCGAATCCTACAAGCTCGGCTTCGCCTACCCGTACGTGCGCGCCAACCGCTATTTCATCCGCCAGACCATCGAATTGGGTGGCGAAAGCCAAAAGGTCGAGGCCGACGTCAACCAGTTCGCGGGAACGACGACCGCGGACCGCGTGGTGCTGACGGTGGGCAAATTCTATATCATGGACCTGTTCGACACCAACAAGTACGCCAACAATCCCAAGGTCGATTTCCTGAACTGGACGGCGATCAATGCCGGCACGTTCGACTTTGCCAGCGACGCCTGGTCCACCACCTATGGCGCGGCCGCCGAATGGTACCAGGGGCCGTGGACGCTGCGCGGCGGGGTTTTCGATGCGTCGTCGACCCCCTCCGGCGGCGGCGGAGACAGCGCCGAAGGCTACGAGCTCGACCCCACCTTCCAGCAGTTGCAGTTTATCCTGGAGCTCGAGCGCCGATACACGCTGTGGGACCAACCCGGCACGATCAAGGTCACCGGCTTTGTCCTCAATGGGCGCATGGGAAGTTTCAAAGACGCCCTCTATCTCTCGCAAACGACGGGCCTCGATGCCAGCGACGCGCTGGCGGTGGTGCGCCAGTGGCGGACGACCCAAGGTGTCAGCCTTAATCTGGCGCAGCAGGTGAACGACAGCGTCGGCGTGTTCGGTCGCCTCGGCTGGGCCAATGGCAATGTCGAGCCGTGGGACAATACCGACGTCGACAGCACGCTTGAGGCCGGGGTCTCCGTGAGCGGCAAGCGATGGAACCGGCCGGATGACACGTGGGGCCTCGCCGTCATTCTCAACGGCATCAGCGGTATCCACGCGGACTATTTCAACGCCGGCGGCACCGGCATCGTCATCGGCGACGGCCAACTGCCGAAATCCGGGCTGGAGCAGATCGTCGAGACTTATTACAACTACGCTCTTACCTCGTCGGTGGGCCTGAGCCTGGACTATCAGTTCATCCGCAATCCCGCCTACAATCTCCAGCGCGGGCCGGCGAACGTCTTTGCCGGGCGGTTTCATTGGTCGTTTTAGCAGGCTGAGGCAAACCCGCGGGCGATCCGGTACTCTCCGGGCAGCGGTTTCGGCGTTCGCGCCGCGGCTGCCCGGGGAGTTCCGACCGCCCGGCGCGGTCTTTGCCAGGGCCGGCTGATTTCAATGCTTGCCGGGCGCAACTTCCAGGTCGTCGAGCCGCGCATAGCGGTAGAAGATAACCGACCCGATCCAGGCAAAAATGAATACCCCGACAATGGCGAAGCCGATGCTGCTGAAATTGTCGTTCAGCGTGCCGATGGCATCCCAGAACCAGCCCTCCAGACCCATTTGGCCGCCGATAAGGCCAAGCCCCTCGATGCCGCCGATGACCACGGCGACGACGACGGAAACCGCGGTGATCACCATGTTATAATACAGTTTTCGCATCGGCTTGACGAACGCCCAGTTGTAGGCGCCCAGCATGATCACGCCGTCGGTCGTGTCGATCAGCGACATGCCGGCCGCGAACAGCGCCGGAAATACCATGATCGACCAGATCGACATGCCTTGTCCGGCCTGCGTGGCGGAGATGCCCAGCAGCGCGACCTCGGTCGCCGTATCGAAGCCGAGGCCGAACAGGAACCCGAGCGGCAGCATGTGCCAGCTTTTCGACACCAGATTGAACGCCGGCCGGAACAGCCGCGCCAGAAATCCCCGGCTGTTCAGCAGCAGATCGAAGTCCTCATCGGCGTACGCGCCGCCGGCCCGCACATGGCGATACGTCCGCCGGATGCCGGCCAGGATGACGATGTTCATCGCCGCGATGACAAACAGGAACAGCGTCGAGACCGACGTGCCGACGATGCCGCCGACATCCTTAAAGGACTCGAAGTGCGACGCCAATTCCGTGGTGGTCACCGCGATGGCCAGTGCCGCCAGGACAACAACGGTGGAGTGGCCGATGGAGAACCAGAAACCGACAGTGACCGGACGTTTGCCCTCCTGCATCAGCTTGCGCGTCACGTTGTCTATGGCGGCGATATGATCCGCATCGACGGCATGGCGCAGGCCGAAACTGTAGGCCAGCAGCGCGGTGCCGAGCAGCACGGGATGCTCGCGGAAGGTGTAGAGCGCCCAGGCCCAAACGCCGAGATTTGCGGCAATCAGCAGGGTATAGATGCCGGTGATCCGGCCGCGCAGATCCTCCGCGCGATCGCTGAAACTTCGCATGATCGACCCTGGCATCGCCGTCTCCTGCCGTCCGGTCCTGTTTCGTTGCGCGAGACCGTGGACGCGTCAGCCTAGCGTCACCGAGCGATCGCTGGCAATCCGGCGTTGCTCCGCCGGCCCGAACCCGCCATCCCTTCAGACGCGCCGGGCGCTTCGGCCAGGCACACCGGGCAATCCGGAAACCATTTGACAGCCAATGCCGCCCGCCGCATACCCGCGGCTTGTTTCGATGGTCCCTCCGGAACGAGGGTTAAACGGGAATGCGGCCGTCTCGGGTCTCCGGGGCGAACCGCAGCTGCCCCCGCAACTGTATGCGGTTAGCCGAGCGCCGGCATAGCCACTGGACACCGGGTCACTGGACACCGGGCCGGGAAGGCGGCGCAAGGCTCCGACCCGCAAGCCAGGATACCGGCCAACGAAGCAGTGCTGACGCGGCGGGCGGGGTGCCCCGGCGCGGTTCGGTTTCGTGCCGGATGAGTTGCCGTACCCCATCGCCGAGTCCGCAAGGCTCGGCTACGGAGGTGGGAATGCGGCAGGCCATGACGAAAATCCCGGTGACCATCGTCACCGGCTTCCTGGGATCGGGCAAGACGACCCTGATCCGGCATGTGCTGGAGCACGCTCACGGCCGCCGCCTCGCGCTGATCATCAACGAATTCGGCGATGTCGGCGTGGACGGGACGATCCTGCGCTCCTGCGGCATCGACACCTGCCCGGACGAGAACATCGTCGAACTCGCCAATGGCTGCCTGTGCTGCACCGTCGCCGACGATTTCATCCCCGCCATCGAGGCCCTGCTGGCGCGCACGCCGCAGCCGGACCACATCATTATCGAGACCTCCGGCCTGGCTTTGCCGAAGCCGCTGGTGAAGGCGTTCGACTGGCCGGAGATCCGCACGCGCCTGACCGTGGATGGCGTCATCGCCGTGGTCGATGGCGCGGCGGTCGCCGACGGCCGCTTTGCTGATGATCCGGCGAAGCTGGCCGCCCAGCGGGCCGCGGACGGCGCGATCGATCACGAAAATCCGCTGGAAGAGGTCTACGAGGACCAGCTTCTGTGCGCCGACATGGTGGTGCTGAACAAGGCCGATCTGCTGACGGCGGAGACGGCGCGGCGGGTGATGGCAGAGATCCGGGCCGCTGTGCCGCGCGCCGTCAAGGTTGTCGAGACCCGCGAAGGCCGCGTCGACCCTGCCGTTCTGCTCGGCCTGGGCGCGGCGGTGGAGGACGACCTCGCGCAGCGCCCGTCGCATCACGACGCCGAAGAGGGCCATGATCACGACGACTTCGAGAGCTTTGTCGTCGACATCCCGGCGACGAGCGATCCGGCGGCGCTGGTGACCCGGCTGGCGGCGATCGCGGAGCAGTTCGACGTGCTGCGGATGAAGGGCTTCGTGGAAGTGTCCGGCAAGCCGATGCGCCTGCTGGTGCAGGGCGTCGGCCAGCGCTTCCGCCATCAGTTCGACCGTCCCTGGGCAGCGGACGACCGCCGCAGCCGGCTGGTGGTCATCGGCGAAAAGGGCATCGACCGCACCGCCATCGCCGCGTCGCTGGCCGCCTAAGGCCACGTCCGATGCATCTGCTGCGCGTCGAGTCCCGCTCCATCGACGGCACCGCCGAGGCCGTGGACCTCGGTCAGAGCGCGGCGGACATCGTCGCGCTGTCGTTCACGGACACGGATCTTGCGGTGCTGGCGGCGGCCTGGGAGGCGGCATGCGGGACCTTGCCGAGCCTGCGGCTGGCCAGCCTCGCATCGCTGCGGCATCCGTACTCGGTCGATCTGTATGCTGAAAAGGTGCTGTCCAGGGCCCGCTTCGTGCTGGTCCGGCTGCTTGGCGGCATGGACTACTGGCGCTACGGCGTCGATGAGCTGGCCAACCTGGCGCGGTCGTCCGGCTTCCACCTCGCGATCGTCCCCGGCGACCACCGGATCGACGAGCGTCTGGACGAGGCGTCCACGCTCCCCCCGGAAGCGCTGCGCCGCATCGGCGCCTATTTCGCCGCCGGCGGGGTCGAGAACATCGCCGCGTGCCTGCGCTTCGCCGCCGGGTATTTTTCCCCGCAACCCGCCGCCCCGGTTCCCGCGCCGGTCCCGTCGTTCGGTTTTTTCGATCCGGCGATGCCGGGCGCGGCGATGGGGTCGTCATGGCCCTCCGTCCCCCCGTCATGGCCCGGCTCGTCCGGGCCACCTATAGCGGCACGTGCTTGCGGCGGTGGCCCGGACAAGCCGGGCCATGACGACGGAGGGACGAGGGCACCCTCCGCCCTCATTGTCTTCTACCGTGCCGCGATGCTGGCTGCCGACACCGCACCCGTCACCTCCCTGGCGCAGGCGCTGTCCTACCGCGGCTTCCATGTCGCCGCCGCCTACGTGACGAGCCTGAAGGACGAGACCGCCGCCCCCGCCCTGCGCGCCCACCTCGCTGCCCATCGGCCGGACGTGATTTTGAATTTGACAGCGTTTTCGGCGCGGCTGGACGCCGGCGGGTCGGTTCTCGACACCGCCGGTGCGCCGGTTTTCCAGTTGGCGCTCAGCGGCGGCAGCCACAAGCAGTGGGCGGCGTCCCAGCGCGGCCTCGGGCCGGCCGATCTGGCGATGAACGTCGTGCTGCCGGAGCTTGACGGCCGGATCATCGCCGGTGCGATCTCGTTCAAGGCCGAGACGCAACGCAACGCGGTGCTGGAGTTCACCCGGCTGGTGCACCAGCCGGTGCCGGACGGCATTGCCTATGCAGCCGATTTGGCGCTCGGCTGGGCGGATTTGGCGCGGACGAAGCGGGCGGACAGGCGCCTCGCCTGCATCCTGTCGGACTACCCCGCCAAAGCCGGCCGCACCGGCTACGCCGTCGGCCTCGACACGCCCCGCAGCGTCATAGCCATAACCGAACGGCTGGCGCGGGAGGGCTATGCGGTCGAGCGGCTTGATGATGAAGCCGCGTTGGCGGCGGCTTTGTCAGGCGGCCCCGACATGGCAGGCGAAGGGCCGCCTTCGGCCACCATGACGGGTTTGAGCGTCCGCGACTACGAACGCCTCCTGGCCACGCTGCCGGCCGCCTTCGTCGCGCGCATCCGCGCGGCGCACGGCGACCCGGCGGACGATCCCGCCGTCCGCGGCGGCACGTTCTGCTTCAGGATCGTCCGCGCCGGCAACATCTTGATTTCCGTGCAGCCCGATCGTGGCAACACAGCCAGCCGCAAGACCGAGTATCACGACGCGGCACTCCCGCCCCGCCACGGCTACGTCGCCTTCTACCTCTGGCTCCGCATGGTCGAGCGGGTCCACGCCATCATCCATTGCGGCACCCACGGCACCCTCGAATGGCTGCCCGGCAAGGCCACGGCGCTGTCCGAAGCCTGCGCGCCCCGGGCGGTCCTGGGCCCGGTGCCGCTGATCTACCCGTTCATTGTCAACAACCCGGGCGAGGCCGCGCAGGCCAAGCGGCGGACCGCGGCGGTCACCATCGGTCACCTCACCCCCCCGCTGACCGTCTCCGGCAGCCACGGCGCCGCGGCGGAACTGGAGGGTCTGTTCGACGAATACGCCGAAGCCCAGTCGCTCGACCCGCGCCGCGCCACCCGCCTGGCCGAACTGATCATGGCCCATGCCCGCGACACCGGCCTGGCCGCAGAGTCCGGCGTCGGACCCGATGAAGACCCGGAAGCGGCGCTCCCGAAACTCGACGCCTGGCTGTGCGACCTCAAGGACATGCACATCGGCGACGGCCTGCACGTGTTCGGCCGGACCCCGGAGCGGATCGCCGAGACAGCCGCTTCGCTCGCCGCCCTGACCGGATCGCAGCAGCCGGACGTCACGGCGCTGATCGAATCCTGCGCCGAAGCGGAGATGCGCGGACTGCTGGCCGCCCTCGACGGCCGCTTCGTGCCGCCCGGCCCGGCGGGCGCCCCGGCGCGCGGCCGCATCGACGTGCTGCCGACGGGCCGCAACCTCTACAGCGTCGACCCGCGCGCGGTGCCGACGCGCACCGCCTGGGAAATCGGCCGCCGCACCGCCGAGGCGCTTCTCACGCGCCACGCCCAGGACCATGGCGAGTGGCCGCAGCGGATCGTGCTCGATCTCTGGGGCAGCGCGACGATGCGGACCGGAGGCGACGATCTGGCGCAGGCCTTCGCGCTGCTCGGCGTGCGGCCGCGCTGGGACGCCGGCTCCAGCCGCGTCGCCGGCTTCGACATCCTGCCGCTGGCGGTGCTCAACCGCCCGCGCATCGACGTGACCCTGCGGATTTCCGGCCTGTTCCGCGACGTCTTCCCGGCGCAGATCGCCCTGTTCGACGATGTCGTGCGCGAGGTCGCGGCGCTGGACGAGGCGCCGGAGGACAACCCGCTCGCCGCCAGCGTCCGCTCCGGTTCAGCCGACACCGGACGGCGCATCTTCGGCGCCGCCCCCGGAGCCTACGGCATCGGCCTGTCGCGCGCCCTGGCCGAAGGCGACTGGTCGGATCGAGACGGGCTCGGCGAGGCCTATCTCAGGGCCACGTCGCACGCCTATGGCGCCGGGTCCGAAGCCACGCCCGCCGCGCCCGACTTCCGCAGCCGGGTCGCCGAGGCGGATGCCTTCGTCCATGTCCAGGACATGCCCGGGCAGGACGTGCTGGATTCCGACGCCTTCGCCGAACACGAGGGCGGGTTTGCCGCCGCCGCCGCGTCGCTCGGCAACCGGCCGGCGCTGTATCACGCCGACACGACCAACCCGGACAGATCGAAAATCCGGACGGTGCGCGAGGAGGTCGCCCGGGTGCTGAGGGCGCGCGCCACCAACCCGCGCTGGCTCGCCGGGCAGATGCGCCACGGCTACCGGGGCGCGGCGGAGATCGCCCGGACGGTGGACAATGTCTGCGCCTACGCAGCACTCGCCGGTGTGGTGGACGACCGCCAGTTCGACCTGCTGTTCGACGCGACGATTGGCGACGAGACTGTCAGAGGCTTCCTGACCGCGGCCAATCCCGCCGCCGCGCAGGCGATCGCGGAGCAGTTCGCCGAAGCCATCAGGCGCGGGCTATGGACCACGCGGCGCAATGCGCCCGCCGCCGTCATGGCGGAGATGAGGATGGACGGGCGATGAGCGGGGACAGCAGACGGTTTAGCTTATCGTCATGGCCCGGCTGGTCCGGGCCACCCGTCGCGGCACGTGCGGCGACAGGTGGCCCGGACAAGCCGGGCCATGACGCTCAGAGATCCGCGGCTTGCTCCCGGACCGTCCCCAAATGACCAGGCACCACGACTACATCCGCGACGGCGCCGACATCTACCGGCGCTCCTTCGCCATCA
>CAINOE010000211.1 GCA_903851415.1 uncultured Rhodopila sp.
GCAGCCGCCGCGGGCGCAGCCGCCGCGGGCGCAGCCGCCGCGGGCGCAGCCGCCGCGGGCGCAGAAGCCTCGGGCGCAGAAGCCTCGGGCGCGGAAGCCTCGGGCGCGGAAGCCTCGGGAGAGGCAGCGGCAGGCGACGCGGGCTGGGCTGCCTCCGGCACCGGCTCGGGATGCGCGGCAGCAGGCGCGGGCGCGGGAGGTTCCGGCGACTTCAGATCATCGATCGCCGGCACCAGCGACTTTTCTTTCCAGGAGGGGACCTGGTAGCTCCATCCGGCAAGACGTGCGGACAGGCGATCGGCTTCGGCCTTGACCTTCTCGGGACCGGAGACCGCGAACCGCGCCCAGACATCCTTGCCGGCGTGCAGCAGCGTCACCTTCACCACCAGCCCGTCCAGCGTGGTGAACACCGCCTGGCCAGCCGGCTCCCCGGCCGCATCGGCGTCGGCTTTGACCGACTGCAAGGTCAGCGTCTCCAGCGCGCGCGCCACGTTATCGACCTTGTAGTCCTCCAGCTTCGGGTGCTCCGCCGGCCTGGTCAGCACGAACTTGCCGTCCACCCGGCCGAACACCAGGGCGTCGTCGCCGACAACCACCGAGGCGATCTTGTCCTGGCCGATATTCAGGATGTCGCGGTCCAGCCACGCCTGCGCATCGGCGTCCGCCTGGAGAGTTCCCTCCGCCAGCCAGGACTGAGTCTCCTCCGGGCGGCGGACATAGACCTCGTCCGGCACGTGCCCCTGGCTGCGCACCCGCCGGTGCCCGACGATCACCGCGACGATGGGCTGGCCGCCGGCATCCAGCAGCCGCACCAGGTCGCCCGAGGCGGCCGCGCCGTTCGGATCGTCCACGCCGAGACGGGCGAACTCCGCGGGGTTGCCGGTGCGCGGCTCCAGCAGCCGCAACTCGGTCAGCCCGGTCAGCACGCCGCGCAGCTTGACATCCTGGATCGGGTAATCGTGCATCGAGGCGACGCCCCAGCCGCCATCGGCGCGCTTCTCGATCACCGTCTGCTTGCCCTGGTGGGTGATCTCCAGCTTCGCCGCGTCGTGCAGCTTCGCGGCCAGGCCGGGGAACATCAGCCCACCGCCGGGGATGGCGGTCTGCTCGCGCGGCGTCGTCGCGACACCGTAGTACCAGCCGCCCGCGACGGCCGCGGCGCCCGCGACGACCAGCGCGGCGAGGGTGACGGCCCTCATCGGCGTGCCCTCGCGCGGCGGCGTCGTTGCAGGATGCCCATGGCAATCGCCACCACGGTCAGCACGGTCGGTACCAGGACGATGGTGAAGACGCGCATCTCGGTCTCGAGTCGCGAAATGTCACGGTTCAGCTCCAGTTGCACCGCGCGCAGCTTGCCGCGGGTTTGCAGGATGTCCTGCCGGGCGGTGTCGATCGCGGCGCGCTGTTCGGGCGTGATCACGGCCTCGGTCTTCCCGTTTTCGCCGCCCGATCGCAGCGTGCGCAACTGCTTCTCCACGTCGTCGAGGTGGCTCTGCAAGGCCTGCTGAGTCTGGCGGTACTGCGCCTCCGCCTCGCTCTGCATGGCCGCGACCAGGGTGAACGGGCGGTTGGTGTCGCCGCGGGAGCGCAGGCCGATCAGCGCGTCGCTGCCCGACAGGGTGCCAATCAGGTTGGCGACAAAGGGACCGTTGTCGGAGAACGGGGTGGCGGTCTGCTGGCCGAAGAAGTCGGCGATGCGCACCCAGAAACGGTCCGCCAGTATGTCGGCATCGGCCACGACGATCATGTTGGCGGGGCCGTCGGTCTGCGCCTTGTGCGCGGGGAAATTGTCCGGCCGCTTCTGCTCGCCTGTCAGCGGCGGCGGTCCGGAGAAGGCGGATTTCAGCACCCCGTGCACGCGGGCGGCGATGACGCGCGGACCGCCCTGCGGCTTGAAGCCGGCCAGAATTTTCGCCGGATCGGGCATTTTCACGTCATCGACCGGGAGCAGTTCGCTGCGGTCGCTGCTGGTCAGCAGCGGGGTGAAGTCGATCGCCGCATCCGGGGCTTTCGCCAGCGACCCGGCGGACGCCACCGTCACCTGCTGCAGATCCGCCGTCGCCGGGTCATCGTGGTTGATGCCTTCGCGGATGTTGAACCAGGCGACGTAGCTGACCGCCTGGACCTCGTCGTTGCCGCCGGCCCGCACCCGCCAGGCGCCGGTCAGGTCGCCGACGACCTTCGACGGATCGAACTGGATGCCCCAGGCATCGAACAGAGTCTTGAGGTCGGAATGGGTGTCCGCCGGCGGCATGCCGGTCTGGGAGGGGGTGGAGGCCAGCGCCTCGCTCCACGGATCGACCATCGCCATCAGCTTGCCGCCGCGCATGACGAACTGGTCGATCGCATACAGCGTGGCGGGCGAGAGATCCCGGGCCTCCGCCACCAGCAGCACCTGGATGTCCGGGTCGATGACCTGCGCATCCGGCGCCACCGTCTTGACCGTGTTGGTCTGCCGCAGCAGCACGGTGGAGGCATAGGGCTGGCCGCCCGGTCCCTGGCCGCGCGTCATCATCAGGGTGCGCGGATCGCCGTCCAGCGGCAGCGACGACATCACGCCGACGACGGGGCGGGCCGGGTTGGACAGGTCGTAGACCAGTTTCGTCAGATCGTATTCCAGGAAGCGCTCGCGTTCAGCCTGGAAGAACGGGATGGTCTTCTCATCGTCCTCCAGGTTGGTGCCGGCGAGGCCGAAATAGACCTGGGATCCGTTCTGGTCGAGCGGCACGGGCTGCAGGCCGTAGGCCATGGCGCGGTCCTCGGTGTCGCTGAACGGTTCGGGGTCGTAGAATTCCAGCTTTACTTTGCCGTTCGACACCGAGGCGTAGTCCTCCAGCATTTCCCGCACGTGATCGGCGTAGGTGCCGTAGGCGGGGACGGTGCTGCCGAGCTGCTTCGAGTAGAACAGGCGAAGCGTCACCGGTTCCTTCAGTTCGGCCAGGATTTGCCGCGTGCCGGGTGCCAGGGTGTAGATGTGCCCCTGCGTCAGGTCGAGCTGGACGTTGGCGAGCCGGGCATCGGCGAACATGTTGATGCCGATGGCGATCGCGGCGGCGGCAACGATGCCGATGAGGGAGAAGGTCAGGCGGCGCATCGTGTCAGTCCGCTTTCCGTTGATCGACAAGAACAGTGTTCAGGAACAGGAAGAACCCGATGAAGGTGGCGAAGTAGATCACGTCGCGCAGCGAGATCAACCCGCGGGTGAAGTCGGTGAACCGGTCGGTGATCGCCAGCCTCCTGGTGAATTCCCCCAGCGCCGGGGCGGTGTGCGACAGGAAGTCGTTGACGATCGGGTTGGAGGCGACGGCGAAGACGAAACAGACCGCCACCGCCAGGACGAAGGCGATGACCTGGTTGCGCGTCAGCGCCGACATCGCCGCGCCGACGGAAAGGTAGGCTCCCGCGATCAGCAGGCTGCCGAGATAGCCGGCGGCGATGACGCCGTTGTCCGGGTTGCCGAGGATGTTGACCGCGATGACGAACGGGAAGGTCAGCAGCAGGGCGATGGCGCAGAACGCCCAGGCGGCGAGGAATTTCCCCAGCACCGCCTGGGTCTGGGTGACCGGCAGAGTGAGAAGCAGCTCGATGGTGCCGAGCCGGCGCTCCTCGGCCCAGAGGCGCATGGTGATGGCCGGGATCAGCAGCAGGAACACCCACGGAACGAACGTGAAGAACGGATTCAGATCGGCGATCCCGCGGTCGAAGAACTGGCCGAGATTGAAGGTCAGGGCGCCTTGCAGGACCAGGAAGATGACGATGAACACGGTGGCGACGGGGGTGGCGAAGTAGGCGCGAAGCTCCCGTTCGGCGATGGTGAGGATGGTGTTCATGCGGACGGGGTCTCCGAGCGTGCCATGGCCTGGCCCGTTCCCGTGTCATGGCCGGGCCTGGTTTTGTTTGTGTCCTGGCCGGGCTTGGTCCGGCCATCCACGACTTTGGTTGGTTCGGCATCGCAAGTCGTGGATGGCGGGGCCAAGCCCGGCCATGACACAAACCTGCGCGGCGATGGGACAGCCGATGTGCGTGCCATCAAACCGCCCCCTCCAACGTCAGCGCGCGAAACACATCCTCCAGCTTCCCCGACGCGTGCCGTTCCGACAGGGCGCGCGGCGTCTCATCGGCGACAATCCGGCCGGAGGCGATGATGATCGCGCGGGTGCACACCGCATCGACCTCCTCCAGGATATGCGTCGAGATGACGATCGCCTTGTCCGGCGCCATCTGCGCGATCAGGCCGCGCACCTCGTGCTTCTGGTTCGGGTCGAGCCCGTCCGTCGGCTCGTCCAGCACCAGCACGGGCGGGTCGTGCAGCAGCGCCTGCGCCAGCCCGACCCGGCGCTTGAAGCCTTTCGACAGAGTCTCGACCGGCTGCAGGCGAACGCCCCGCAGCGTGGTCAGGCCGAGAGCGTGGTCGACCCGGTCCGCCAGTTCCGCACCGGTGTAGCCGCGCACCTTTGCGCAAAAGCGCAGAAAGCCTTCGACGGACATCTCCGGGTATGTCGGCGCGCCCTCCGGCAGGAAGCCGAGCACGCGGCGGGCGGCGACGCTGTCGGTCTGCACGTCGTGGTCGAGGATGCGCGCGGTCCCTGCGGAGGGGATCATGAACCCCGCCAGCATCCGCATGGTGGTGGATTTGCCGGCGCCGTTGGGCCCGAGGAAGCCGAGCACCTCGCCGCGCCGCACCTGGAACGACACGTCATCGACAGCGGTGAAGCTGCCGAAGCGCTTGGTCAGGTTTTCGATATCGATCAGTGGGCCGGCCGGTTCTGCCGCACGAGTCGCCACGTTGCGTTCCCCTCAGTCTACGCTGGGCGGCGGACATACAAGAATCGCTGATCAATGCAACCCGGGCGGTAAGGGGATGACCGTAAGTTAACGCAACGGTAGGAGGGGCATCCCCCGTACGCGGTAAAATAAGTTGGGAGTCGGCGGCCCGTCCCTTGGGAGTCGGCGGCCCGTCCCATTTTGTCATGGCCGGATTTAGTCCGGCCATCCACGACTTTGGTTCCATCAGCACCGCAAGTCGTGGATGGCCGGGACAAGCCCGGCCATGCCACAGGGGGCGATATCCGCGCCGCCAGCCCTTATTTTAGCGGCTATGGGGGCATCCCCGCCCTCATGGCCCGGACAAGCCCGGCCATGACGGCGGGGAGGGGACTCTACCCGAACATCGAATCCACCGCTTCCTGCAGCAGATCCGGGTTGTCTTCGGCCGCCGGGGCGGCGGCACCGGCTTCCTCGCCCTCCGGCACGATGTCGGTCAGCATCGTCTCCACCTGCTGGAGGTGCTGGATAGCCCGGCGGATGCGCTGGCCGGTGACGTCCTGGAAGGAGCACGCTTCGAAGATCGCGTTGACTTTCTCATTCACCGCCTGCACCGAAGCGGGATCGGCCGAACCGTCGCGCAGCCAGTCGCTGATCGCTTCCGCCGCCTCCATGATCCGGTTCGCCGCAGCCTCGGTCGCCTGCACCACGGCCTCCAGTTCCAGCCCGCTGTTGTGCGTGGCGGCGGCGGGCATGGCGATCAGGCCGGCGATCTGCTCCCGGATGCCCTTGAGCTGACCGGACAGGTTGTTCTCGCTGAAATCCATCAGGTCCACGGTGGCGTGGATCTCGGCGCTGAGTTCGGCGATGCGGCGATCGACGAAGCTGCGCAAATCGCCCATCTCGGCGCGGATGGCCGCGGTGATCACCTGCTGGATATGGTCTGCCTGGATTTCCACGTGCCTGTCACCCCGTCGGAGAAGCGGCGATAGGAGCACGCAGTGATTAATATCAGGTTAAGGGCCGCCAGCTTCGCAGCAGCAGCGCATTGCAGACCACGCTGACCGAGGACAGCGCCATCGCCGCGCCCGCCGCCATCGGGCTGAGGTATCCCAGCGCCGCCAGCGGGATCCCCAGCGCGTTGTAGGCGAACGCCCAGAACAGCCCCTGGCGGATTTTCCGCACCGTCCGGCGGGACACCTCGATCGCGTCGGCGACCAGCGACAGGTCGCCGCGCATCAGCGTGATCCCGGCGGTTTCCATCGCCACATCCGTTCCGCCGCCCATGGCGATGCCGACATCCGCGGCGGCGAGGGCGGGGGCGTCGTTGACGCCGTCGCCAACCATCGCAACCGGGCGGAGGGCGGCGACGGCTTCGGCCTTGCCCTGCGGCAGGATGCCGGCATGCACCTCGTCGATGCCGATCTGCCGTGCGACCGTCCGGGCGGCGCCTTCCGAGTCGCCGGTCAGCATGACGGTGCGCAGGCCCATCCGGTGAAGCTGCCCGATCGCCTCCCTGGCCCCCGGCTTGATCGTGTCGGAGAAGCCCAGCACTGCCGCGGCGCGGCGTTGCGGCGCGGTCTCGGCCAGGTAGGAGACGGTGTGGCCGGCCCCGGTCATCGCCGCCGCATCGGCTGCCAGCGGGGCGAGGTCGATGCCGTTATCCGCCATCAGCCGGGCGTTGCCGAGGATCAGGTGGCGGTCGCCGACGGTCGCCGCGACGCCGAGGCCGGGCATGGCGCGGAAGTGTTCGGCGCGCGGTTTTTCGATGGCCTTTGCGGCGATGCGAACGGCCTCGGCCAGCGGGTGCTCGCTGCCAGCCTGCAGCGCGGCGGCGTCGGCCAGCGCCCGGGGCGGCACGATACGGGCGAGTGACGGTTTCCCCAGCGTCAGCGTGCCGGTCTTGTCGAAGGCCACGGTTTGAACCGCGCAAGCGCGCTCCAGCGCCTCGGCGTCGCGGATCAGGATGCCGCGGCGGGCGGCCATGCCGGTGCCGACCATGATGGCGGTGGGGGTGGCGAGGCCGAGGGCGCAGGGGCAGGCGATCACCAGCACCGAGACCGCGTTCAGGATCGCCGTGTCCGCGCCGGCTCCGGCGAGCAGCCAGGCGGCCAGCGTGGCGAGTGCGATGCCGATGACCACCGGCACGAACACCGCGCTCGTTTTGTCCGCCAGCCGTTGGATCGGCGCTTTCGAGGCTTGCGCGTCTTGCACCAGGCGGACGATGCGGGCGAGCATGGTCTCGGCGCCGATGGCGGTGGTCTCAATGACCAGATGGCCGTCGGCGTTGATGGCGCCGGCCGCCACGCTGTCGCCGACGGTGTGATCTGTTGGCAGGCTCTCGCCGGTGAGCATGGAGGCGTCGATCGCGCCGCTGCCTTTGGCGATGCGGCCGTCGACGGGGATGCGTTCCCCCGGGCGGACGACAATCAGGTCGCCGTGGCGGATGGCGGCGATCGGGGTTTCGGTCTCGGTGTTTTTGTTGAGCAGGCGGGCGGTGGCGGGGCGTAGTTTTATCAGCGCGGCGAGGGCGTTGAGGGTGCTGCGTTTGGCTTTCGCCTCCAGCCACTTGCCGAACAGGACGAAGGTGATCAGCAGCGCGGCGGACTCGAAATAAAGGCCGTGGGCGTGGCCGGTGGCGAGCCAGGTCCAGGTGGACAGGCCCCAGGCGGCGGTGGTGCCGAGGGCGACGAGCAGGTCCATGTTGCCGGACAGCGCCCGGGCGGCGGCCCAGCCGGCTTTGTAGAAGCGGGCGCCGAGCCAGAACTGGATGATGGTGGCGAGGGCGAACTGCGCGGCGGCCGGCAGCATCAGGGCGGGGGCCGCCATGCCGGGCAGCAGCGGGGCGCTGAGGACGGCGGCGGCGATCAGGTGGATGAGGTCTTTTTTGTCCTGCGGTTTGGTGCCGGCCGTCGGCGGGGCTTCGGGGCGGATTTCGGCGGCGGTGAAGCCGGCTTTCTGTATTGCTGCGATCAGCGCCTGAAGGTCGGGGTGGTGGGCGGTGACGCGGGCGCGCTCGGTGGCGAGGTTGACGGCGGCGGCTTGGACGCCGGGGACGCGGGCGAGGACTTTCTCCACGCGGCTGACGCACGAGGCGCAGGTCATGCCGGTGATGGCGAGGTCGATGGTTTGGGTGGGGGAGGCAGCGGGCATGGGGGTGATTAGGGGGGTGGGGACGGTGGGGGCAAGATCTCGCTTGAATCGCGAAATCGTCTACGTTCACCTCTCGTTCATGTTGACTTATAGTCAAGTTCCGATTAGGTATGTCTCGACGATCAGCGCGAAACTAAACTAAGGGGTGTGCTCGACTAATCGCCGGCAATTATTACGGCTCAGTGTCTGTCTACTTTTCAGTTCCGATCATGAAAGATCCCCATCGATGTTCGACCCACCTTTTCCCAGGGAGCGACCCCGTGAGGCAAGCCGAAAGCGTTGCGGATGCGTTGAGAAGGCTACGCAAGACTAGTGGATTTTCTCCTGTTTGGAGTTTTCATGCGGAGCATGAAAGACTTCCGGACTACTATGCGAAATGGGGGCTTGATAAGTTGATTTGCGAGAAAGTCGTGTCGACTGGGACGCTACACTCGATTGAGGTTGATGTTCACGGGCGTGAGACGGTTCACGTGCGAGGGCGGGTAGACGGACTCACCGTTGATGTAGTCGTAGGTGTGGCACATACATCTAGTGAGACGTTCGTGCTAATCATAACGCTCAAGCCGAAATGAAAATTGTTAATTGACATATTGCAAGGCTATTAAACTGATCCGCATTCGGAGCTAATCAGAATGCTAAGAAATTTGGAATATTATGAGGAAAAGGGGATTGGCCTCCCATACCCCGTCATCCTGCTGAACATAGTTCAGGAATTGATTGATGACAGAGGCGAGCGAATTGGCACTCGCATCCCTAATCTCCAGGGTCTATCTGCGACGGTTGCGATCGCCCGTTGCTTACATCCGCTGAAATTACGTGGTGCTGAGGTAAGGTTTATCAGGCGTGTTCTGGACGTCAATCAGATGGATTTTTCGGCTCAACTCGAATTAGGGTCTGTTGAGAGTATAAGCCGCTGGGAAAATGATGTTCGGCCAGTCGGCGACTCGGTTGACAAGCTACTGCGGTTTGTTGCGATAGCCAGCCTGCGTGAGCTAGCGCCCGGGATCTCAGCAGCGGCTGATTCGAAGCTCATTCAGCTGCGTATCCAGCGCCGGCATAGTTTGGATGAGTGGCCTCGATTGGTTATAACGCCGACTAGTTCGAAAGGCGTGGGTATCGAGTACACTTTGCATAGCGCCGACCAGGCCAGCCAACCGATTTGAGATGTCGAATCGCGAATACCGCATGTCGCATGACTTCGCTCGATAGCGCCCATGTCGAAATATCCTGAGCCGCCCCAAAAACTGCACTCTGCGCCCAGCTTCGCCAGCGAGCGTCTCCTCTCCGCCTCGCGGCTGGAGCGCTTGGCCAACTTCGCGAAAGCATTCCACAGGCTTCATCTGAACGCAGCCTCAACATCCCCAAGCGTAACCATCAGCATCATCGGATCAAGCGGCGACACGTCAAACCCCAGCGCCAAATAGAACGCCTTCGCCTCCTCCGACACCGCATGAACCACAATCCCCCGAATCCCGATCGTATCCGCCGCCTGCATCACCCGCCCGGCACAGTCCCGAAACAACGCCCGACCCAGCCCGCGCCCCTGCCACAAGCGATCGATCGCCAGCCGCCCCAGCAGCACCACCGGTATCGGGTTCGGCATATTCCGGCGAAACCGCCCGAGCGCGCTGTCCACGCCGATCCCGCCCGAAGCGATGGCGTAATAAGCGACGACCCGCCGCCCCTCGGCGACAACGAAGGTGCGGCTCGCCCCGCTCGCCTGATTGCCGCGCGCCCGGCGCTTCAGCCAATCATCGAGCGAAGCCACCCCGGAGGCGAAGTCCGCCAGTTCGTGCGCCACACCAAGCGGTTCCGGTGCGGAGAGCGGCACGCCTACTCCCAGGGCGCCGGCGTTTGCAGCGAACGCCGCAGCCTCTCATTCGGCCGCGGCGGTTCATCGAGACGCGCCCGAAACGCCTCGAACGCCTCCGCCCCGGCGAGGAACAGCGTCTGGTCCAGCAGCGCGTCCTCCGCCGCCCGGCGGGCCGCTTGCAGCACAAACTCGGTCTTCGTCTTGCCCGTAAGCCGGGCGGCACGGTCGATCAGTCCCCGGTCTTCCGGCTTGATGCGAAGATTAAGCGTGTCGCGGCGAGCGATCAGCGTCGGGTTGGGCATACGAACCTCCATCGACGGTTCGTAGCACGGCGTAACGCCAGCGTCATTACAAATCTGCGCCTTACGCCATGATCGAGTTCCCCATATCTCCGGCCGCTCCAATCCCCGATCGCCCTCCCGGCGATTCAGTGCCGCCGGCCGGCGCGCTGGCCGCTGACCACCGCGAAACTCAAAGCCACCGCACAAAGCTGCCGGTATCGGCGACCTGTTCCGGCGCCGGAGGCACCGCCTTCGGCGTGCCCAAATACAGAAACCCCACGATCTGATCCTCATCCCGCAGATCGAGCTCGCGATGCAGCCCGCGGTCGTACATGAACCACCCCGACCGCCAGATACCGCCAAACCCCAGCGCCTGAGCCGCCATCTGCATCGCCATCACCGCGCAGCCGGCGGCCAGTTGCTGATCGAACACCGGAACGAGTTCGCTCGGCCGCGGTGTCGAAACGACCACGATCACCATCGGCGCCCGGCCCGGCATCCGGATCGACCGCTGTATCACATCGTCCGGCTTGCCCGCAGCGATGGCCGCGCGCTGCATGATCGCCCCCAGCCGCTGCAACCCGTCGCCTGCCGCAACGATGAAAGCGTAAGGGCGCAGCCGCTGGTGATCCGGCACCCGCAACGCCGCCTGGATGATCAGCTCCAGCGCCTCGCCCTGCGGCGCCGGCAGGCCGAGCGCGCCGCAGGACTGCCGTTGCAACAGAAACCGCACCTTATCCGTTTCTTGCATGGAGTCTTTCTCTCAAGGAATGATGCCCCCAGTCGATCGGGTTCTCGATACGCTCGCCCCGCCGCAGCCGCTCCCGCACGCCGAGCAGCGCCGCGTCGATGTCCTCCAACTGAACCAGGACGGCCTTTTCGGCCTCGCTCGTCGTAATGACATCGGCAACGCGCCCGTTGCGAATGATCACCCGGCGATGCCCCAGCAGCGCAAGCAGCGGATCGTGCGTCGAAACCAGAACGATCTTGTCCTCCGACACCAGCAGATCCAGCGCATCCCTCCTGTTAATCCCCGCATTTTCAATCTCATCTATCAGAACGATCGGCGATTCGCTGAGCAGCGCCGCATCGGCGATCATCAACGCCCGCGACTGGCCGCCGCTGAGCTGGGTCAGCGAAACGTCCGGCCCGAAACGTTCCCCGGCCAGCGAATTGGCGATCGCAATGATCCGGCCGGTGACACCGCTGCCGGGGTCGATCTGGCGGCAGGCGGCATGCATGTCCAGGAACACGCCCACGGTCAGGTCCACAACGAAATTCATGTTCTGCGACAGTTGCGCCACCAGCTTGCAATCCGGAGCGAACCGCTGATCCGCCGTCGGCAGGGCGCCATTCAGCAGGATACGCCGACCGCTCGGCGTATCGCCCTGCGCCAGGCACTCCACGTCGGCGAGCAGCCGGCTTTTGCCGGAGCCGGTCGGACCGACTATGCAGACGATCTCTCCGGCTTTGACCACCAGCGCATCGTGGCCGGCGCGGCCGTCCTTGTCATGGCCGCCCTCGATCGTCAGCGTGTGGATCGCGGTCCGCGCCGCGGCGGGACTGGTTGTTCCGGCATCGATCAGCAACTGCAGATGCGCCGAAAGCTGCTCCCGGTCCAGGCCCATGTCCTGCAGCGCGGTTTCCGAAAGTCCGGCGATCCACCTGTCGATTGCGATGCCGGCGGGGAAATCCGGCAGACCCAGGCCGGACAGAAACGCCGCGACACGCGGGTTCACGGGCTGTCCTCGAAGCTCATTTTCCGCACGTTGCCGCGCTGATAGTTTTCCCCGATGGCGGTTTCGCCGACGCAATAGGAGCACACCGCGGAGGGCATGGAAAAGCGCAGATGGTGGTGCTCCAGCGTATCGATCCGCGGCGCGGCATCGATACGGAACGCCAGATCCATCGCACCCTGGCCGGTGATCCCGTTGCACCAAACCACCGGAGCGCGCGGGTTGGCGAGGCGCACGTTGTAAGCGAACACCTCGCGCTCCGCCTGAGACACGATATCCCCCTTCGTGATCGCAACGACATCGGCCAGCCGAAGCATGGGGCCGATCTTCCGGGGGGTGTGGATTCCGGCGAGGTTGTCGACAACGCAGATGGCGAGGACGCCTTTGATGTGCGGCGAGCAGCGGTTGCACAGCCCGGCGGTTTCGACGATCAGCACATCGAATCCGCTGCCGCGGCCCCAGGCGACACAGTCGTCGATGTTACTGACAAAGTAATGATCAGGACATAGACCCCCGGACAGACCAACCCGCACGGGCAGCCCCAGCGCGGCGTAGGCGGCATCGTCGGTGGTGGACAACGCATCGAACTTCGCCACGCCCACCTGCGCCCCGTCGTTGCGCAGCCGTGCGGCCACTTTCAGAAAAAGCGAAGTCTTGCCGACGGAAGGCGGTCCCGCAACGGTTACCAGGCGCATCAGGCGCGGCTCCAGGCGGCGAAGAACAGGCGTGTCGCGATCATGGTTTCTTCCGTCATGTCATGTGTCCGGGTGTAGTCCCATCCGAGCCAGTCGAGCGTCGCACCCTCCGGTAAGGGTTGCGGTCCGTCCGCCCAGACCGCCGGGTAGCGGTTGCGCGCGAGCGCCGCCGCGCAGGCGTCGCCGCAAACGAAATCAAGCAGCGGCTGCACCCGGGCCCGTTGCGATGAGGACACGGAAAAGCCCATCGGCATGACCAATGCGCCATCGTTCGGCCAGACCACCGCGGTGCGGTCCCGGCGCGGGCAAATGTCCGCTTGCATCCACGGCATGATGGAAATCGCGCCGCCCTGCGGGTGGTTGGTGCCGGCGAAACGTGAAGCGACCGTGTTGTGCAGGATCGCGCGGGTGTTGCCGGCAAACGCCCGCACCCCGGCGGCGCCGAAACGATGGTAGAGGTAAAGCAGCAGATAGTCGTTGCAATCCGGATAGGTTCCGTCACTGGGACGCTTCCAGCCGCCGAACACGATCTGGTCTTCGTAGACCGGATCGAGCAGATCCTCCCACCCGCGCGGCACCGGCCTGCCACCCAGTTTGCGGTTGTCGATCAGGAACACCCACGGAATGATGGCGAACACCGAGAACAGCCCTTCCGGATCGATCAGCCCGGCGGCTGCCGGATGGGTTGGCCGAGGCGTGGCGGCGGCGTGTCCGGCCGCACGCAGGCGCTTCTGGAACGTTACCGACAGCACATCGCGCGTGAACGGGGTCAGCACCATGTTCGGAAAAGCCGCCATCGGTTCGGCGCGCGCCAACGCTTCGAAGGGCGCATACCATTCATTGCCTTTGACAAAGCAAATCCCGCGGCCTCCGGCAACGGCAGCGGCCTGATCCAATCCGGCTGTGAAGCCCTGGCGCAGCGGAACCGGCATGCGTCCGAGAAAGTCAAGCGCAGCCAGATGCGCCACCGCATCGTCGTGGTCGCCGAGACATGTCAGCCGGCGGTGCAGCATGGCTTTGTTCCCGAGGTTTCAAGGACCCGTCCTTCAAAAATCGTGCCAGCGCCTGGACGGCCCACCAAAGCCCGCTAATGCACCCGACCGAACGATCCGCGGGAAAACGTCCCGTTCCGTGCATTCCGCAACGTCGGATCGGAATTCGACCTGCAAGCGCTGCGCCTAGACCGATGCCGATCCGAGCGGCTGGCTGCAGCCGGGATCTCTGACGAACTGATAGTTCGGCCGTGATCCGGACAGAGCTGACCCTTGGACGAAAGCAGGCAAATTCGGGCCATTTCCCACCGCCGCCGCCTGTGGAACATTCGAATCTCCGCCTCATGATGATTGCCTCCGGGGCAAATGTCCCGCCTCGGTGCCCTTCCGCCGCAGTTTTTCAGACGATCCAACGGTCGTGCGCAAACGCTCCCCGCTGCCGCGCCAGACTGTATTCCACCACATGCGCGACGATCTGCGTCCGGCTGTACCCGAGGCGCGCCCCGGCAAGCCCGATCGCCCCGCGGACCCCGAGATAGCAGCAAATATTCATCTCGATCAAATAACGCCGCCCCGTTGCCGGATCCCACCGATAATCCAGGCGGAAATAGTCGATCGGCCCCAATGATGACCACACCGTCTGAACATCCTGCTCGATCGCAGCCGCAGTCGCCGCATCGATATCAATCAGTTCATTGCCAAGTCGATCCTCTGTCTTCAGATCGGCCGTGAGGATGTTGCCGATCTTGTCGGAGCGCGGAACGACGTGGCCGAGAATAAGATAGGGCGAGTGCCCGATGACCGGCACAGTCAGGTCGATGCCCGGGCAAAACCGTTCGACAAGAACTTCCTTGCCGCTGGCATGCAGCCCCGCTGCCACCCGTGCGGCACCGGTCCATGTGTCCTGCAACGACTCTTCGGTCACGCCTTCCGAGGCGGCGCCAAAACGGTCCTTCACGAAATACGGGCCGGCAAAATTCACTGGCGGCAGGGGATCTCCGGGACGATAGACGCTTCCCGGTGACACCGGCAGCCCGAGACCGGCGAAGGCCAGTTTGCTGAGGTATTTATCCTCCGCCAGAGCGCGAATATTGGGGGGTGCTCCGAGGCAGGGCAGGCGCAAATACGTGCAGATTGCCGGCACCAGCAATTCCGGGTTCCGGATCGGCATCCGATTAAGCAACGAAAATACGAAATCGGCGTTGCCGCCCGCCATCATCGCGGTATATGGCTTCGAGCTCGAAGATACGCGATAGCCGATGTCGCGCAACGCCTCGAAGATGCGGAAATGGTACTCCGCATAGCCGAAAGCAGTATCCTCGGGCTTCACTGTGTAGAAAGGGTCGTCCGGCGCGAACCTGGCGAGGTAGAGGATACGCGTGTCGCTCGGGGCAGCGGGCCAAAGCAGCGGTGGTGACGTCATATTGGCAGCCTGTTCCCTGCGATCGGTGTGGTCAGCGGCACTGCACGCGGCATGCCGCCGGAGGCGTCCGCGCCGCACCCCGATGCGCCAGTCGCGATATACGTCTGTATATGGCCCGAGGCTTCGCGGCCGGAGTCTTGCAAGAAATCAAAATGGACCATGCCCACCATCACCATGTGAACGGATCCCGGGTTGCTCCGCGGTAGCCGGACCTGCCGGAAGTGATCAATCCCTGCACGGAAGAACCCTTCACCCGGATCGCCGTCGGCGACCCGGCCGTCGCGGCGGCAAAGAAAGCATTTCCGTCGCTCGCTCGCAGGGCAACGCCCTGACGAGCCATCTTATCCGAGTACTAGCAGCGGCGGAAGGTCATTGCCGATAGGCTGTCGCGGGAAAAGGGCCCGCCGCTGAAAGTTGCCGGATGCAGGCCGGCAGGCGCGCGGCGCTGGGCGGGCAGGGGGCTGCCGGGATCCGGCGCCGGACGACTCACGATGCTTTGCCCGACGCCTGACCGTCATGGGTGGATCCATCAACGGCTGGCACCGCCGAGAAACCGGCCGCGCACAAAACCGCCCGCCACGTTGATCCCCGTCACCAGCCCCAGCAGAACGATGATCAGCGCTGAAGCCTCTTGGTATTCAAACAGATGGAATGCCGTAATGACCTCCAGCCCCAAGCCTCCGGCCCCGACCATTCCCAGTGTCGTCGCGGCGCGTAGATTGTGCTCCCAACGATACAAGGTCACATCCACAAGCCGAGGCAGGATCTGCGGGAGCACCGAAAAACGCAGTACTCCGACACGGGAAACCCCGTGGCTGCGCATCGCGTCACCGGGCGCGGGATCGACATGCTCCAACGTTTCGGCAAAAAGCTTGGCCAGCATGCCGGTGCTGTGAGTCGCCAACGCAAGGATTCCGGGCAGCGGGCCAAATCCGACCGCCGCAACAAACATTACGCCCCAGATCAATCCGGGGACCGATCGGATGCCATTCAGCGCCAGCCGAACCGGCTCGCCCAACCAGGGCTGCCGCACAACGTTGCGGGCAGCCAGAACAGCCAGAGGCATCGCGGCTATGGCTGCCAAAGCGGTTCCGGCGACACTCATGGCCAACGTTTCCAGCAATGGCTTGCCCCACTGGGTCCACCGGCTGAAGTCCGGCGGCATCGCGTCTCCCGCCAATTGCACAATTGTCGGCAATGCGTCGCCGTAGCGACGCAGGTCGAAGGCCCCGCCATAGGCAAAGGCCCAGCCCAGCACCGCAAATCCAACGCCCGCAACGATCAGCCCGTGACGCTGCCGGCGGCTGACATCCGCGAAGATGGCGTCCAGGTCGCCCTGGATCATGCGGGCGTTCATTGCGGTGGCGGAGCCGCATCGGGATTGGCGGCCTGGATCGCCGCGATCCAGCCGCGCACCCGGTCAACATCGGAATCCACTGCCGGAATGAACGCCTCGGCGTTGAACACCTTCAGCACGGCCGGATCGCTGATGTGGATGAAGCCCTCCCGGACCTCCTCCTTGAAGGCAGGGTCGAGGCCCTGGCGGAAGGTCCACATATATTCCGGTATCGGCTGCGATTGTTCCAGCACACGCACGGTTTTCGGATCGATCCTGCCCTCGCTCAGCAGGCGCGCGTAGATCGGCTGCGACAGCCCGCCGGCCGCGACGCGATGGCTTGCAACCGCCAGCGCAACGGCATCGTGCGCGCCCAGCACCCGCAATGTGTAATCCCGTCCGGACACCAGTCCGGCTCGCAGCAATTGATAACGTGGCACCCAGGTGCCCGACGTGGAAGCCGGATCGCCGAACGCCACCTCCGCACCGTTCAGATCGGCAAGGCTTTCGGCCCGGCTGTCGGCAGGCACAATCACCACCGCCGTGAAGGTCGGCCCCACCACGGCGTGCGACGGCCGCGCAAACGGCTCCAGCCTGGCGGAACGGGACCGCAATATATACGTTACCGGCCCGAGATAGGCGATGTCGAGCCGCCCGAACCGCAGCGCCTCTCCCGTCGCGGCGTAATCGGAGCCGACGACAAGTTCCACCGGGATGCCGAGCCGATTTTCCAGATAGGCCCGCAACGGTTCGTTCAGCCGCATCACCGTCGGCGCGGATTCGCCGGGCAGCAGACCGACAACAAGTTTGTCCGGCCGTCCTTGCGCGGACGCATCGGAGACCGAAAGGCAGGAGGCAAGCAAGGCCGCGGCGAGGACAAAGCGGCGGCTCAATCCGGGGAACATTATACAGACCTTGTTTCTGAGGAGGAAATGCAGGGGTGGCTGAACACCGCGTGCTCCGCTTCCGCATCGAAGCCGGCGGCGGTGCCGTCGAACGCGACGCCGCCGTCCGCCAGACCGATGATCCGGTCAGCGAGAGCCCGCGCCAGGGGAATCTGATGCAGCACAAGAATGACCGTCAGGCCGTTGCGCACGACAAGGCGGCGAAACTCCGCCCCGAGTTGCCGCGCCAGCAACGGATCGACCGAGGCGAACGGTTCATCCCCAAGCAGCAGGCGCGGGCGGCGTGCCAGGGCGCGGGCGATGCCGACGCGTTGACGCTCGCCGCCGGAAAGTTGACCGGTGCGGGCGGTGGCGCGGCTGAGCAAGCCGACCTCGTTAAGGGCTTCGGCGGCACGGAGACGCAACGATCGCGGCCAGGGCAGCGGCGATAGCGGATGGCGCATGTCGGCGAGGCCCAGCAGGACGTTGTCGATGGCCGGCAAGCGGTCGATCAGCGCATGGTCCTGGAAGATCGTTGCGGTGTGCCGTCGCGCCTCGCGCAGGGATCGGGCGTCGTCGAGGCGTCCGGCCCCGGCTACGGAAACGGTTCCGCGCTCCGGCGATACCAGCCCGTTCAACGCGCCCATCAGGGTGGACTTGCCGACACCCGATCTGCCAACGAGGACGGTGATGGTGCCTTGGACAAAGGACAGCGACAGGTCGCCCAGCACGGGCTTGCCGCCTCGCTGCAACGTTACGCGGTCGAGGGTTACTGCAGCCGGCGCGGCCGGAAACAATGCGCCGGCGGTCCGGCAGTCAGGATGGTGTGTCCGGGTCATCATCGACCAGACACGATGCAGGAAACGTACCAGCTTCGGCGTGGACTATTTCTCGGAACGGCCCGGCCGGGGATTCGACCGGGATGTACACCCGCGGGGCCGTTTGTACGTGGTTGAACTTTTCCCGTTACGCAGCCTGCGCCTGCGCCGCGATCCGCGCCAGTTTCTCGTGCCGGAACGCGCCCCAAAGCGCCGCACCGATCGCACCGGCATAAATCGCATCCGGATGGCTTTCGATCGGGACACCGACTTTCGCCCGCGCCATCGCTTCCTTCATCGCCGCGACAAGACCGGTGTCGAGCGCGAGGCCCCCGGTCATCTGGATCACCCCGTCCACCCCGCCAATCGTCTTCAGCAGTTTCGCCAGCCGATCGGCCATGGATTCGTGGATGCCTTTGAGGATGTTCGGGGCGGTGATGCCGCGCGAAACCATGTTGATGACGTCGGTCTCGGCGAGCACGGCGCAAATGCCGGAAACCTTCTCCGGGTTGTCCGACTGTTTCGACAAAATGCCGATTTCGTCCTGCGCGATGCCGAGGTATCGGGCGATGTTTTCGAGGAATTGGCCGGAACCGGAGGCGCACTGACTGGTCATCTTGTAGCTGAGCACCTTGCCGCGTTCATCCATACGGATGGCCCGGCCGTGCAAGGCGCCGATATCGAGCGCGGCGCGGGCATCGGGGCGGAGATGGATCGCGCCGCGGGCGTGGGTCGTCATCGAATAGAAGTGGCCGGTGTGGAAATCCAACGATTCGCCTTCGCCGGTCGTTGCGCAGTAAGCCACGTCACGTCGCGACAGACCCGCCGCCTTCAGGGCGTCATCGTAAATCTGCGTGGCCAGCTTCAGCGGATCGCGCTGGCGCACGCGCTCGACGCGCCGGCCGAGCCAGGTTTCCGTGTCGCCCTCGACATTGAACAGCACGGCCTTCACCGCGCCCGTTCCGACATCGATCCCTGCTGTTATCGGCATGGCATTCTCCTGCTTCAGGAAACCACGGCGCGGCGGGCGAACTCGGCGGCGCCGAGCGCGCCGGTGTAGATCGAGTCCGGATTGATGTTGATCGTCACGTCGCCGTAGTTTTCCTTGATGAGCTTGCGCAATTCGCGCACGGCGGCCTCGTTCTTGGCGACCCCGCCGGTGAAGGTGAATTCGTCAGTCACGCCGCCCGAGCGCGAAATGATCGAAATCGCCCGCAGAATGATCGCGCGGTGCAGGCCGGCCAGGATGTCCTCCCGCTTTTCCCCGAGCGACAGGCGATCCCGCAGTTCGGCCCCGGCGAAAACCGTGCAGGTGGAATTGATCCGCGCCGGCCGGTTCGATTTCATGGCCAGCGGACCGAGCTCGTGCAGGCCCATGTTCATTTCGTCGGCAATGTAGCCGAGGTAGCGGCCGCAGCCGGCCGCGCAACGGTCATTCATCTGGAAATTCGCAACGATGCCGCTGCCGTCGATCTGGATGCCCTTGGTGTCCTGGCCGCCGATGTCCAACACCGTGCGAGTGTTCGGATACATCATGTGCGCGCCCAGCCCGTGGCAGAGAATCTCCGACCGGATATGCTCCTTGGAGAAGGGCAGGGTGACGCGCCCATACCCGGTGCCGACAAGATAGGTTTCTTCCAGTTCGACGCCCAGCGTATCCTCGATCGTGCCCGGAACGTTGTTCGAGCCGTCGATCAGGTGCGGATCGATCTCCAGGACGCGGGCCATGGCGCGGCGGAACTTGTCGCTCATGCCGCCGGACGGCGGCCGGTTCTCGACGTCGATAATCGATTTGTCGTAGGCATTCAGCAGGATCTCGTGCGGCACATTGGATTCTTCGGCGACGGCGTCGGCGTGAACGTGGAAGCGCGAGCCGGCGATATCGCGAAAGAAGTCGGACTTGCGCACGGCGCCGGGGGCATAGAGGTCCGGGGCCTCGGCGCGCAGCCGCCTGAACACTTCATTCAGCGCCTCGCCCATCTTGTCCGCTACTTTGGCAAACCGTTCCGTTTGCAACTGGCCGAGGCAGGTTTCCTCCAGGTCGCCCAGTTGTTCCAGGAACTGCACCAGGCGGAAATTCCGTTCCAGCGCGCCGAGGAATGCCTGGACCAGCTCGCCGTTCGCCTCGCCGGTTTCCAGCGCGCGGCGAAACAGGGTGAAGCGGCCGTCGATCCGCGCCTCCTCGCTGGCAACCCGCGCGGCGGTGGCGTAGTTGGACCGGGAGTTGGTGATCCCGCGGCCGATAACGTCGCGGTTTTCGTCGAGCAGCACGGCCTTCGTGGTGGTCGAGCCGAGGTCGATGCCGATGAACGTGCGCATGGTGTCTCCTCAGGCAGCGCCGCGCAAACCGGCGCGTTTCTGCTCGATCATCTGAAAATAGCTTTCCAGGCGGTTCTTGATGTTGGCAGGCGAGAAATATCGCGGATCAACCAGATCGGTTTCGATGAACGCCGCCGGCTTGCCGGTGCGCTTTTCAACCTCCCGCATGATCAGCAACTGGCCGGCAGAGAAGCTGTTGCAGCTTTTGATCGAATTGATCAGCAGGCCGTCGGCCTGGTATTCGTCGACGTAGTTTTCCAGCATGTCCACCCGCATCGGCAGGTTACGGTTCGTATAGACATTCAGGCAATATTCCGCCAGCGATTCCAGCGGGTTGTCCGGGTCGTGCCGGAAGCCGAAATCGTAGGTGCCGCCGACTTTGGTGTAGCTCGAGGCGACGACGACCGCGCCCTCATCGTAGAACATCTTCCAGAACTGGCGGAAATGGGTGTAGTTCGGCGGTCCTTCGACCACGAGGCGATATCGCTCCTGCCCCATGTCTCCGTCCGGGGTGACCGGACCCTTGCCTTCCGCGATGCGTTCTTCCACCTCCTGGCGCAGGAATCGATAATAGTCGATCGCGTCGCCGGTGCCGCGGAACGCCCCGAAAATCGGCCCGATGTAATAAATCCCGCCAAAATACGCGTCGATCGGCGACGGCTTCGTTTTGGCGCTTTGCAGCACCCAAACCAGATCGTCCTCTGCCACCGCCGATTTGCGCAGGAACTCGCGCAACAGATCGATATCGAACTTCACCCCGGAAACTTTCTCCAGCTTCGGAATGACATCCTGCCTGAGCTGCTTCACCATGTACTTGATCATGTCCCTGGTGATTTTCCCGTCCGCCAGATACGGCGTATGGAACATGATCGTTTCACAGTTATACTGCTGCCGCAGCAGCTCGAACCACTTCATGAAGGTGAAGCAGCCGGTGTAGGACAGCAGCAGCACGTCGGGGTCCGGCAGCTTGCGGCCGTTGGGTCCGATATTGCCCTTCGCCATCATCCCGATATCGGACTTGACGTAGGTGCAAACGTCCTCGGAATGGCCGCTTTTCTCGGCCTCCATCACGTAGCCGCCGCTCTGCTTGCGCAGGCCGCTCTGGATGGCGTTGACCTCGGGCAGATTGTTAACGAAGCCGAAGCACATCAGCAGCTCGTTCAGATTGCCCGGAACGAAGGTGGCGGCGACCTTTTCGCCGGTGGCGGGCGCGTCTGACAGGCGCTCGTAATGCCGCGCCATCATGTCCTTCTGCTTCGACATCGAAGCGTCCTTGATGATCTCCGGCGGCCTGGACGCGGGGCGAGTGATGATGGTCATGCGCCACTCCACAACTTGATTGAATCGGAGAACGTTCCCGCCTGCTCGCGAATCGGCTGCATCTGGCCGGAGTTCTCGGCAAACTTGAAGGCGATCTGCGGCACGCCGTGCTGTTTCAGAATGTCCTGCAGCATCGGGCGGTCAAGCAACGCCGGGTCGCAGAAGCTGGCCATGGCAAAGATGACGCCCTCGGCGCGATGTTTCCTCACCGCTTCGACGAGATACAGGCCTTTCTTCGCCTGATCGGGCTCGTATTTCGGCGGGGTCGAATGCGAATCGTGCAGGAACGAACGCGCCAGGCTCGCCAAAGGATCGCCCTCGGTCGCGACGTCCGATCTTTCCCACCGGTTGATCAACATGAAATCGTCATCGACGATGTAGCACCCGGACAGCTCGATGGATTTTATCAACGTCAGCGGCGGCTGTTCACAGAACGCTCCCGAAACCACAACCCGGGAATTGTCCTTGATTGGCCGTTGTTGCTGGCGAACGGACGCCAGATAGTCTCGCACTAGCTGGTTGTGCTCCTCCACCGGCAAAATCAGACCGGCGCGCATCAGCAGGTAAAGCTCGGAGGAAGGAACGTTCCACGGCTCGTCAGTCCGCAGCTCATATGCCTCCCGAACCAGACGGCGGTTCTCGTTGAACAGAACGATCGACTCCCGGATCGCCTCGTCGGTCACCGGGCGCCCGGTAATCTCCGCCAGCCACTCGCGGATTTCGTTCAGTTCGCTGCGGTAGAACTCGCCGCCGACATCGTCCTCGAAATTCTGCGGCAGATCGACATAGCGCGTGCCGGCGTTCGGAAACATCAGCTTCCACATGCCCGAAAGATTGCGGATGACATCGCAGATCGAGGGAAACAGCATGCCATCGACGAAATCGATCCGGCCGGAAACGCCGAGTTCGATCGTCGAGCGCGGAATGCGGCAGATATAGCTTTGATAATAAGCGTCGCCGTGAATCACCTCAAGCTGGTCGCCACCGCCCAGAATCCCCAGCGGCAGCGCGCCGGCCGCATGGATGACCTCGCGCGGCACGTAATACGGCATGAAGCCGATGACCTTGCGCCCCGGCTTCGCCGCCTTCCAGGCCCGCGCGGTTTCGAAATGCAAATCGGTGAACAGATCCTCGCAGCGCTGAATGATGCCGGCCGTAGCGGATATCGTTACATCGAGCATGTCACACATCCTTCCAACGCGCCGGGCGCTTTTCCAGGAAAGCCTGAAGCCCCTCGACGGCGTCATGCGTCGGCATCAGTTCCCGCAGGTAGATCGCCTCGATCGCCGCCAGCTTGGCCGCGACCCTTTCAATCGTGCCATGGCGGGCCGCACGCGTCGCGAACCGCAACGAACCGGCGCTTTTCGGCGCCAGATGGCGATCGAAATAATCCAGCGCGGCCGCCTCCGGGTCCTCCGCCACCCCAGTCACCAGGCCAACCCGAACAGCCTCCGCCGCATCAATCGAACGGCCTGACAGCAGCAAATCTTCAGCCGCTGCCAGTGCAATCCGTTCCGGGAGCAAGCACGATGCCGCCGGAGCGAACACACCGATCAGGATTTCCGGCTGACCGAAGCGCGCATCCGGGGCCGCAAAAAGCAGGTGACCGGCACTGGCCAGTTCCAATCCGCCGCCGAGGCACTGGCCGCGCACCGCGGTGATAACCGGCACCGGCGAGGCGAAAATCCGCAGCACCAGCCGATGAAAACCGGCGAGCATCGCGGCGCATTGGTCCGGCAGATGCTCCTCGATCGACGCGCCGAAGCTGAAATGCGGCCCGCTCGCGTCCAGAAGGATGCCGCGCAACTCGGCGGCACCCCCGTGGCGCTCCAACGCATCCTCGATCGCGCCGACAAGTTCCGCGTCCAGCACATTGGCCTTCGGACGGTCCAGCCGCAGGCGCAACAGACGCCCGTCGCGCTCGAACCAGGCTTTCAGGGGCCCGCTCATGCCGCGTGACTCCCGGGTTTGGGGATCAGCTCCTCGATCATTGCCTCGGTCCACGGTTCGCCTTGGGCGAGACGCTGACGCAGCGCAACGAAATCGATCTCGCGTTCGTTCTTGGGCCCTTCGTTGAAGGCACGGAACCCTGTCCGGGCTTCAGCCATCATGTTCAGCGCCAGCCAGGCGCGGCTGTTTTCCTTGTTGCGGTTCCACGCATCGATCTTTGGTTTGCGCAGTTCCTCGAAGCTTTTGGTCAGGCATTCCGGGAAGGTCGTCATCAGCTTGGTGCACAGCGCCTCGACCTTGGCATCGAGCAGCGACAGATCGACCGTGCCGCGCGCCAGAACCGCCTTGCCCTCGGCCAGCGCCTCACCCGTCAGCGGTTCACCGTGGATGATGCGGCCGTACTCATCCAAATAGCGTTTCGTTTCGACCAGCGGATTGGCGACAAACGCGCCATCGACTTTCAGCGCCGGAACGATATCGAGAACGATGCCAAGCCGGTATGCCTTATGCGCGGACCAGGGCTCGCACAGGGTGCCGGATTCCATGGCGCGCTCGGCGCCCACCATCAGAGGCAGAAAGTCCGTGGCACCTCCGATAGCCGCCGAACCATGCTTCGGGCCGGCCTGCCCGAACCGCGCAAGGTCTTGCGACAACGTGAAATCGCAGGCCATGCCGATTTCCTGCCCGCCGCCGATGCGCATCCCGTTGACGCGCGCGATCACCGGCTTGTCGCAGGCCAGGATCGACGACACCATGTCGTTGAACAACCGCATGTACTGCCGGTATTCCTGCGGATTGCCCGCGTAATATTCCGCGTATTCCTTGGTGTTGCCGCCGGTGCAGAACGCCTTGTCGCCAACCCCGGTAAACACCACCGCAACGACGTCGCGCGCATGCGAAGCCGTGCGGAAGGCGCGGATGACGCCCTTCACCATGCCGGTCGTGTACGAATTGAACTGCGCCGGGTTATCCAGCCAGATCCAGGCATTGAACAGGCCCGGAACGACCCGGCCATCGGCCCGGCGTGCCGGGCGTTTCTCATAGATGACCCCGGGGGTGGGTTCGAAGGCGACAACATCGTGGTCGACAAGATGGGACATGGCAAATGATCCTGTCACTGCTGCGGAACGAGCACGGCGCGGCGAGTCAGCTTGTGCGCCTGCGCCAGCTCGAAAACCTCGTTGATACGGTCAAGCGGATGCTGTTCGACGAACGATGCAAGCTCGATCCTGCCATCCAGCACCAGATCGAGCGCGGCGGGATAAAGCTCCGGCGGGCAGCCCCAGTTCCCCAGCGCGCGCGCATCGAACGCCATCAGGTTGGACAGGCGCAGTTCGATGCGGTCCATGGTGAAGCCGACGACGCACAGGGTCGCCCCATAGGTCAGCAGTCCGAACGCCGTGGTCTGGCCCGCGGCGGTCCCGGAACATTCGAAGATCGTCCATTCGGTCAGAGGCAGGCCGCCGGCCTTGCAGAATTCCCCGATTTTCGCTTTCAGACCGCGAAGGTCGTGCTCCCGGGCGTTCAAGGTCAGGCTGGCAGCGGCACGGCCGATGGCGTCCAGCTTGACCGGATCGACATCGATCGCCACCACCGTGGCGCCGAACGCCCTGGCGATCTGCGCCGCGTAGCCTCCGACGCCGCCGATGCCGACAACGATCGCGACGGACCCGGGTGTCACCCCGGCGCGCAGCACAGCCTGATACGGGGTCGTTACTGCGTCCGCCACAACGCTTACGTCCCCCAGCGTCAACCGCCGATGGGCCAGGCGGGATTCGTCGACGGGGCAAAGGCCGCGGGCGGGAACGACGATGTGGGAGGCAAATCCCCCGTGGATGTCGTTGCCCGGCATCGCCTGCTTGCGGCAGATATTCGGCCGGCCCCGCCTGCAGGTATCGCAGACGCCGCAGGGCAGCACGGCCGGAATGATCACCGCGCGCCCGAGCCAGGATTCCGCTCCCGCTCCGGCGGCGGCGACGCGGCCGGAGATTTCGTGGCCGAGCGTCAGCGGCAAAGGATGGTTGGTGCGCACGCCGTCATACAGATAACCGAGATCGGTGTGGCAAACGCCGCAACCGGCGACCGCGACGACAACTTCGCCCTCCGCCGGCGCCGTCGAGAAAGCCTCGCGGACCAGCGGTTGGTTGACCGCGGTCATGATCCAGCGATGCGCTTCGATGCCGTGCGGCATTTCGCTTCCCCACTTTTATGCCGCCCGCGATCGGTCCGCGTGGCGTCGTTTATGGTGGTATATTAGTATCGGAATACCGGAAATGCAAGCGGGAAATCACCGGCTCGTCCAAGCCATTAATGTAGACCTCGTACAAGAAAGCAAAGTCAAGCACAGCGCACAGCCGGGGGCGCAACGAACTGCGCCCCCGAACCTCCGGCCTAGCCGCCGTAATACACCGTGTCGCCCAGATCCTTCATCTCCAGGATCGCTGCATCGGCGCGGCCAACCGGCGGGGTGTGCACGTAGGCCTCGGTCACTTCGGCCACGAAGATGTGGTGATCGCCAAGCTCAACGGTCTCCTTCACCGAAAGCTCCACCGCCGCGATCGCCGCGTCCAGTATCGGCGCCCCGTTCGCACCCGCATGGAAATCCTGGCCGGACAGCTTCCCGTCCTCCAGCCTGGCCGGCTTGAAGAAAGCAAAGGCGAGGCCCTTCTGGTCCTTGCCGAGCATATTCAGCGCGAACCGTCCGGTGCCCTTGACCACGGTATGCGCCCCGGAATCGGCCTTGATGCCAACCACGACCAGCGGCGGCGCGAACGACCCCTGCGTCACCCAGTTCACCGTCGCCGCGCCGATATTGCCCTTCCCGTCATCCGCGGTCAGGACATAGATCCCGTACGGGATCATGCGCAGTGCGGTCTTCTTGGCGTCAGCGTCCATAGGAGTCCCCTTGAGTATAGCAAGGGGACCAGATTAGAGCCGAACCGGCCCTGGTGGAAGGCGGCGCCTAAAGCATCTCCGTGTCCAGCGCGTAGCCCGCCGTCCGCACCGTCCGCACCACGTCGAGCTCCTCCGGGCCGTTGATCGACTTGCGCAGCCGGCGGATATGCACATCCACCGTGCGCGGCTCGACATGGATGTCCGGCCCCCAGACAGCGTCCAGCAGCTCCTCGCGCGAGAACACCCGCCGCGGATGCTGCATGAAGAATTCCAGCAGCCGGAACTCGGTCGGACCCAGGTGCAGCCGCCGATCGTTACGCGTGACGCGATGGGAGGCGAGGTCCATGGCGATGTCGTGGAACGACAGCAGGCCCTTCACCGGCACCGAATTGGATCGCCGCAGCAGCGCCCGCATCCGCGCCAGCAGAGCCTCGATGTTGAACGGCTTGGTGATGTAGTCGTCCGCGCCGGTGTTCAGGCCGCGCACCGCGTCCTGGTCCTCGGTCCGCGCGCTGACCATGATCACCGGCAGGTCCCGGGTTGCGGCCTTGCGGCGGATCTGCCGGCACACCTCGATGCCGGACATCACCGGCAGCATCCAGTCCAGCAGCACAAGGTCGGGCTGCTGCTCCGCGATGCGGGTCAGCGCCTCCTGTCCGTCACCGGCTTCATCCACCCGGAAGCCTTGTTTCTCCAGGTTGTAGCGCAGCATCGTCGCGAGCGGCGCCTCATCCTCGACCACCAGGACCAGCGGCTTTGGCAGGCTTGAAACACTGTCAAGCATCACACTCTCCTGCATCGTACTACTCTTTTACGCGGATCACGGCGTAAGCCGACGAATCGCCTTTCGGGCGCGTATCCGGCAGCACTTCGCCCTCGACCGCATAGTAAACGGTTTCGGCAATGTTGGTCGTATGATCGCCGATGCGTTCCAGGTTCTTGGCGATGAACAGCAGATGCGTGCAGGGCGTGATGTTGCGCGGATCTTCCATCATGTAGGTGATCAGCTCGCGGAACAGGGCGTTGTAGATGTCGTCGACCACCCGGTCCGAGCGCCACACCTCGATCGCTTTTTCGGTGTCGCTGGAGCCGACGGCATCGATGATCGTCTTCAACTGCTCCTGCACCAGGTGCGCCATATGCGCGAGGCCGGTCAGCGAATAGGGCAGGCTGTACTGCCCCAGCACGATGCTGCGCTTGGCGACGTTGGCGGCGTAGTCGCCGATACGCTCCAGGTCTCCGGTGATCTTCAGCCCGGCGACGATGCGCCGCAGATCGCCCGCCATCGGCTGGCGCAGCGCCAGCATGCGGATCACGAACTGCTCCACATCGCGCTCAAGCTGATCGACCTTGGGGTCTTCCTCGACCGCCCGGGTCGCGGCGTTGGTGTCCCGGTTCATGATCGCCTCGGCCGCCAGCGCGACCTGGCTTTCGACGATGCCGCCCATCTCGGTCAGCATGTCGCGCAGCCGCTTCAGGTCAGCATCGAAACTCTTGACCAGGTGCTCGGTCGAATCGGACATCTGCCTGATGGTTCCTTCCTGTTCAGCCGAATCGGCCGGTGACGTATTCCTGAGTGCGTTTCTGCTTCGGTGCGGTGAAGATCTGCGCCGCCGGCGCGCATTCCACCATCTCCCCCAAATAGAAGAACGCCACCTGATCGGCGCAGCGCGCGGCCTGCTGCATGTTGTGCGTGACGATGGCGATGGTGAAGTCGTGCTTCAGTTCGTCGATCAGCTCTTCGATCTTCAGCGTGCTGATCGGGTCCAGCGCGCTTGTCGGCTCGTCCAGCAGGATCACTTCCGGCCGCACGGCGATGGTCCGGGCGATGCACAGGCGCTGCTGCTGTCCGCCCGACAGGCCCATGGCGGAGGTGTTCAGACGGTCCTTCACTTCGCCCCAGAGCGCCGCGCGTGTCAGCGACCACTCGATTCGCTCATCCATCGCGGATTTCGAAAGCTGCTCGTGCAGTTTAACGCCGAATGCGATATTTTCGCTCACGGTCATCGGAAATGGCGTCGGTTTCTGAAACACCATGCCGATGCGGGCGCGCAGTGAATTCACGTCCACTTTCGAGTCGATGATGTTGGTTTCGTCCATCATCACCTGCCCGGTCGCCCGCTGACCGGGATACAGGTCGTACATCCGGTTCAGCACCCGCAGCAGCGTTGACTTGCCGCAGCCGGAAGGGCCGATCATGCCGGTGACCTGGCGCTCGGGCAGATCGAGGTTGATGTCTTTCAGCGCGCGATGGTCGCCATAGAAGAAATCCAGGTTGCGGATCGAGAGGCGCGTCGAGTTTATCGTGGCGGCGCCATGGCCCTGGACAGTGCTGAAGTTCGGTCCGGCAGCCTGGGATGCGGTTGTGGCACTCATGGACACCTCATTTTGCTCCGCGCAGCAGCATACGCGCGACGATGTTAATGGCCAGCACACCGAAGGTGATCAGCAGCGCGCCAACCCAGGCAAGCTGCACCCAGTCGGAGAAGGCCGAACCGGCATATTGGTAGATGGTAACGGGCAGGCTGGCCATGGGCTTGCCCAGGCTGAGCGACCAGTTCAGGTTGCCCAGGCTGGTGAACAGCAACGGCGCGGTTTCTCCCGCGATGCGGGCCACCGCCAGCAGGATGCCGGTGGCGATGCCTTGCCGGGCGGCGCGGTAGCAGACGAGGACGATCATTTTCCACTTCGGTGCGCCGAGCCCGATCACGGCTTCGCGCAAGGTGGAAGGGATCAGCCGCAGCATGTCCTCGGTGGTGCGCACGACGATCGGGATGACGATCACCGCCAGCGCCAGGCAGCCGGCGAAGCCGCTGAAGCCGCCGAACGGCGAGACCGCAAGCTCGTAGACGAACAGCCCGATCAGGATCGACGGCGCCGACAGCAGCACGTCGGAGACAAAGCGCACGGCGTTGCCGATGACCGAGCCGGTGGCGTACTCGGCCAGGTAGGTGCCGACCATCAGGCCGATGGGGGTGCCGATGGCGGCACCGAGAATGGTCTGGATCAGGCTGCCGATGATCGCGTTCAGCAGGCCGCCGTTGGATCCCGGCGGCAAGGTGGAGGTGGTGAACACCGTCAGCGACAGCCCGCCGAGACCGCGGTACAGCAGGGTGAACAGGATCGACGCGAGCAAGCTCAGGCCGATGACCGTCGCGATGACGCACAGCACCTTGACGATGATGTTGGACAGGTTCCTGCGGCGGCCCAGGGAGCGGGAGACGCGCTCGTCCCGGGCCGGACCGGGAACGACCCCGGAGGCGGTTGTCGCGCTCATGTCTTCAGCCTCGGGCGCAGCAGCAGGCGGGAGATCGCCAGCACGATGAAGGAGATGACGAACAGGATGAAGCCCAGCGCCAGCAGCGACGACAGCTTCAGCGTGCCCGCCTGGCTTTCGGGAAACTCCAGCGCCACCAGCGAGGCGATCGTGTTGCCCGGCCCGAACAGCGAGGAGGTGATCCGGTTGGTATTGCCGATGACGAAGGTGACCGCCATCGTCTCACCGAGGGCGCGGCCGAGGCCCAGCATGATGCCGCCGACAACCGACACGCGGGTGTAGGGAATGACGATCGAGCGCATCACCTCCCATGTCGTGCAGCCGAGGCCGTAGGCGGATTCCTTGAACACCGGCGGCACGGTTTCGAACACGTCGCGCATGGTGGCGGCGATGAACGGGATGACCATGACCGCCAGGATCAGAGAGGCGGTCAGGATACCGGTGCCGAACGGGGGACCCTGGAACAGGGTGCCGATGTAGGGAACGTCGCCCAGGGTGTCGATGACCGGCGGCTGGATGTATTGCGCCATGATCGGGACGATGACGAAGAAGCCCCACATGCCGTAGATGATCGACGGCACGGCGGCGAGCAGTTCGATCGCGGTGCTGACCGGGCGGCGGAACCAGACCGGCGCGATCTCGGTCAGGTAAAAGGCGATGCCGAACGCCAGCGGCACCGCCAGCACCAGCGCCAGCACGGCGGTCACCACGGTGCCGAAGATTGGCACGGCGGCGCCGTAGAGGTCCTGCACCGGGTCCCACTCGTCGTCGATCAGGAAGTAGGGCCCGAAGGCGTGGAAGGCCTTCATCCCGCCCAGGAACAGGACGACGATGATGGCGCCGAGCAGCAGCAGCACGAACAGGCCGGACGACTTTGCAATGGCGGCAAAGATGGCGTCGCCGGGACTGGTTTTCGGCCGGGGCGGAGGGCTGGTTATGGTTTCAGCCTGAGGCACATTGGTTTCCTGGTTAGGCATGAGCGGGTTCACCCGCGGGAGCTTCGCCGCTTTGTCTCAAGGCCGGCCCGCCTTTGTGTCAAGGCCGGCGCGCTTTGTGTCATGGCCGGGCTTGGCCCGGCCATCCACGACTTTGCCTGGCCGTCAACGCGCCGCTTCCTTCGCGGCCTGGTTTCGGCGATCTCGCCGCTTCCCCTGCCCCGGGTCGTGGATGGCCGGGCCAAGCCCGGCCATGACACGGGTGGGGGAACCCGGCGCTGCGCCGCATGGTCTCAAAATACCGGCTTACCGCCCGGGCCAACGATATTGGCATGCCAGGCGCTCCGCACGGTGGCCTTCACGGCCTCCGGCAGCGGGACATAGTCCAGCGCTGCCGCCGGCGCATCCCCGTTCTTGAAGGCCCAGTCGAAGAACTTCAGCACCGTGGCGGAGCGGGCCGGATCGGCCGGATCCTTGGGCAGCAGAACGAACGTGGTCGAGACGATCGGCCAGCTCTTGTCGCCCGGCTGATCGATCAGGTCGACGGCGAAATTCTTCGCATTCGCCCAGTCGCCGTTCGCTGCGGCGGATTGGAAGGACTGGATGGTCGGGGCGACGAAATGCCCGGCCTTGTTGCGAAGCTGCACGGTGATCAGGTGGTTCTGGCTGGCATAGGCAAACTCGACATAGCCGATGCCGCCGCGCGTGTTTTGGACGGTGGCGGCGACGCCGTCATTGCCCTTGGCACCCGAACCGGCCGGCCACTTCACGCTGGTGCTGGCGCCAACCTTGTCCTTCCAGGTCGGGCTGACCGCCGACAGGTACGAGGTGTACACGAAGCTGGTGCCTGATCCGTCGGCCCGATAAACCGGCGCGATCGCGATGTTCGGCAGCGTAAGCCCGCGATTGGCCTCGGCCAGCTTGGGGTCGCTCCACTTGGTGATCTTGCCTTCATAGATCGCCGCCAGCAGTTCCGGCGGCAGCTTGAGCTGGTCGGCCGTCACGTTCGGAATGTTGACGATCAGGACGACCGAACCGACCACCGTGGGGAATTGCAGCAGCTTGCCGGAGTCCAGCTTCTCGGGCGCCATCGGGGCGTCGGAGGCGCCGAAATCGACGGTGCGCTGCAGGATCTGGTTCTGGCCGCCGCCGGAGCCGATGGCCTGATAGTTCAGCTCGACGCCAATCGCGGCCTTCGCCAGCTCACCCCATTTGGTGTAGATAGGGGCCGGGAATGTGGCGCCCGCGCCAGTGATCTGTTGGGCCTGCGCCGCGCCGGAGGCTACGGCTAAACCGGCCAGGCCGAAGGCCAGGGCCGTCAGGACAATCTTCATCAAAGTTCTCCTCAGGAGTCGGTGCGCAGAGCGCGGCGGCACCGTAGGCGGGGCCGGTGACTGCCATATTGCAGTTCTATGACACTTGGGTGACGGCGGCTCGCTGTCGCCGTCCGGCGATCACTCACAGGCCTTAACATGAGCACGAACGGCACGGACGCCGCCTTTGCGCGATGACCGGGACACGGCCCATAGGCGCCAACTTCAGGGTTTGGGGCACGGCGATGCCACCCGTGGCATCGCCGCAAACATTCCCGCGGCCGCGGCTTATCGTGATAGACCTGTTGCGTGACCCGAACTTGACGAATATCATTCCTCCGGCTGCCGCGGTGCGATTTTGGCTATGAAATCCGCGGCAACATGCATAGACTGGTGGTGACTATGAATGAGTTCCACCACCACGGAAGCCTACTGAAATTTAATATGAAGCTTCGTCGCGGTTGGACACAACCGCTTTTCGTCGCCTCGTCCGGAATGACGGGATAACTTCGCGCCAACGGGAGGAACGTAGCATGGATGCTGCCGATATCGTAACTGACGGCATCAGGAACCGGCAGCTTGCCGACTGGGTCAATGACATGACCCGGCTCTGCAAGCCCGAAAATGTGCATTGGGTCGACGGCTCGGAGCGTGAATACGACGACCTCTGCCAGCAGATGGTCGAGGCCGGGACCTTCATCCGCCTCAATCCTGAAAAGCGGCCAAACTCCTACCTCGCGCGGTCGCATCCCTCCGACGTGGGCCGGGTCGAGGACCGTACCTTTATATGCTCGGTGAACGAGCAGGATGCCGGCCCGACAAACAACTGGGCGCCGCCGGCAAAGATGCGCGCGACCCTGAATGCCGCGTTCGACGGCTGCATGCGCGGCCGTACGATGTACGTCATTCCCTTCAGCATGGGTCCGCTCGGCTCACCGATTGCCAAGATCGGCGTGCAGATCACCGACAGCCCCTACGTCGTGGTGAACACCCGGATCATGACCCGCATGGGGCGGCAGGTGCTGGACGTGCTCGGCGACGGGCCGTTCATCCCGTGTATGCACTCCATCGGCGCGCCCCTCGCACCCGGGCAGGCTGATGTGCCATGGCCGTGCGAGCCCGACATCCAGAAGAAGTACATCGTCCATTTCCCGGACACCTACGAGATCTGGTCGTATGGCTCCGGCTATGGCGGCAACGCCCTGCTCGGCAAGAAGTGCCTGGCGCTGCGCATCGCCTCGGTGATGGCCCGGGATGAGGGCTGGCTGGCCGAACACATGCTGATCATGGGCATTCATTCTCCGACAGGAGAAAAGACCTATATCGGCGCCGCGTTCCCCAGCGCCTGCGGCAAGACCAACCTGGCGATGCTGGTGCCGCCGTCCTCGCTGGAGGGCTGGAAGGTCACCACCGTCGGCGACGACATCGCCTGGATCAAGCAAGGCCCCAACGGGGAATTGCGGGCGATCAACCCGGAGGCCGGATTCTTCGGCGTGGCGCCGGGCACCAATGCGAAAACGAACCCGAACGCGATGGCGAGCTGCTCACGCAACTCGATCTTCACCAACACGGCGCTGACCGATGACGGCGATGTCTGGTGGGAGGGCATGACCGACACCCCGCCCGCGCATCTGATCGACTGGACGGGCAAGGACTGGACCCCGGGCTGCGGCCGCCCGGCCTCGCATCCGAACGCCCGCTTCACGGCGCCGGCCGGTCAGTGCCCCTCGATCGACCCCGATTGGGAGAATCCGGCGGGCGTGCCGATCAGCGCGATGGTGTTCGGCGGGCGGGCGAGCAAGAACATGCCGCTGGTGTTCCAGGCGTTCAACTGGAGCCATGGCGTGTACCTCGCCGCGACGATGGGGTCCGAGGCGACAGCGGCGGCTATCGGCGTGACGGCCACGCGCCGCGACCCGATGGCGATGCTGCCGTTCTGCGGCTACAACATGGCGGACTATTTCTGCCATTGGCTCAACATCGGCCGCGTCGTCGCCAACCCGCCGCGCATCTTCCGGGTGAACTGGTTCCGCCGGGATGCCGACAACCACTTCCTGTGGCCGGGCTTCGGCGACAACATGCGCGTGCTGAAATGGATCGTCGACCGGGTGCGCGGACGCGGCTACGCGGTCGAAAGCCCGATCGGATGGATGCCGCGGCTGGAGGACATCGACTGGCGCGGCCTCGACTACTCACCCGAAACGTTCTACGAGCTGATGGCCGTCGGTCGTGAGGCGGGGGCCGTCGAAGCTCATTCGCACGAGGAACTGTTCGACCGGTTCTTCGATCGCCTGCCGAAAGAATTTATCTTCGAGCGGGAACTGCTGCGGTCGCGGCTGTGGCGGTCGCCCGACCGGTGGGAGCTGGCGCACGAGCGGTAGCGGGAACGGGGGGCGGGTGGCGCCTGCGTCCCCCCGTCATGGCGGGCGCAGGCCCGCCATCCACGCCTTTGCTGCGATCAGCGCCAGAAGGCGTGGATGGTCCGCCTACGCGGACCATGACGATGGGACGGCGGTGCGAGGCCAGTACAAACCTGTATCGGAATGAAAACGCGCCGCTGCCGAACCGCAACCGCCGTGGAATTTCACGTTTGCGCTATGGACTCATTCCCTGACCCAAGGCACACTCCGACCGTCTGCTTTATAACCGCCGCCAAGGCGCGAATAGCGGGCAGGAACTCCGGACCGGCATCTCTGATGCATCTTTGGCAACGCAAACTTCAGGAGCATCGATGCAAGTCATCACGTGCGATATCGTCGTCGTCGGCGGCGGCGGAACAGGACTGCGGGCTGCGATAGCCATCGCGGAGGCTGATCCGAAGGCGACAGTGGCATTGGTTTCGAAAGTCGTGCCGATGCGCAGCCATACCGTTGCGGCGGAAGGGGGCGCCGCCGGTGTCATCCGCGGCGACGATACGCTCGACAATCATTTCAATGACACCGTTTCCGGCGGCGACTGGCTGTGCGACCAGGACGCGGTGCAGTATTTCGTTGAGCATTGCGTCGAGGAACTGGTGCAGCTCGAGCACTGGGGCTGCCCCTGGAGCCGCAAGGACGACGGCAACATCAATGTCCGCTTCTTCGGCGGCATGACCGTGCAGCGCACCTGGTTCGCCGCCGACAAGTCCGGCTTCCATATCCTGCACACGCTGTTCCAGACCTCGATCAAGTATCCCGGCATCCAGCGCTACGATGAATATTTCGTTGCAGATTTGATCCTGGAGGACGGCCGCGTCCGCGGCGTGCTGGCGATCGAGGTCGCCACCGGTGAGATCGTCTTGTTCGAGGCCAAGGCGGTGATCCTCGGCACCGGCGGTGCGGGACGCGTCTACCGCCAGAACACCAACGCCGGCATCGTCACCGGCGACGGCATGGGCCTGGCCTATCGCCACGGCGCCAAGCTGCGCGACATGGAATTCGTGCAGTATCATCCGACCTGCCTGCCCGGCTCCGGCATCCTGATGACCGAGGGCTGCCGCGGCGAGGGCGGCATCCTGACCAACAAGGACGGCTACCGGTATCTGCAGGACTACGCGCTCGGGCCGCTGGATCCGTGGCCGCGTCCGAAGGCGATGGAGCTCGGGCCGCGCGACCGCCTGTCGCAGGCGTTCTGGCACGAGGACCAGAAGGGCAACACGTTCCAGACCCCGCTGGGCACCGCGGTCAACCTCGACCTGAGGCACCTGGGTGAAAAGAAGATTCTGGAGCGGCTGCCGCTGATCACCGAGGCGGCGCGGGTGTTTGCCGGCGTCGATCCGGTAACCGATCCGATCCCGGTCCGGCCGGCGGTGCACTACACGATGGGCGGAGTCTACGCCAACATGACGGAGACCGAGGTCCCCGGCCTGTTCGCGGCGGGCGAATGCTCAAGCGTCGGCATCCATGGCGCGAACCGGCTAGGCTCGAATTCGCTGGTCGAGATCATTGTGTTCGGCAAGGTCGCCGGGGAACGCGCCGCCGCCTACGCACGCACCGTGAAGGACGGGTCGTCCGCCGGGGTGCGTCAGCAGGCGGAAGAATCGGCATCGCGGCTGCTCGCGCTGCTGAAGAACGACAAGGGCGAGCGCGTCGCGACGTTGCGCAACGAAATGGGCGATGCGATGGAGGCCGGTGTCGGCATCTACCGTCAGGCCAGCGGCATGAAGACCGCCATCGACAAGATCGCCGAGCTGCGGGCGCGCTACCGCGCCGGCATCGCGCTGGACGACCACAGCCGATCATTCAACACCGAATGGCTGACGACGATCGAACTCGGCTTCATGCTGGAGGTCGCCGAGGCGATGGCGCATTCGGCGTATAACCGTAAGGAATCGCGCGGCGCGCATGTCCGGCTGGACGAATACTCGACGCGCGACGACGAGAAATTCCTCCAGCATTCGTTGGCGACCTATACCGGCGAGGGCCCGCCCGCGATCAGCTATCAGCCGGTGACCATCACCAAGTCGCAGCCGAGGACCCGCAGTTACGGCGGCGCCGGCAAGCAAGCCGTAATGACCTGATCGGGGACCGACATGACCGCCGAGACCAACACCCGAACCATCGAGATCGACGTCCTCCGCTATGATCCGGACAGCGGGGCGCCGCCGCGCTACCAGACCTATAAGGTCCCGTTCCAGCACGACACCTCGGTGCTGGTCGGCCTGCAGTATATCAAGGACAACCTGGACGGCACGCTGACCTTCCGCTGGTCGTGCCGCATGGCGATCTGCGGCAGTTGCGGCACCATGATCAACGGCATTCCGCAGTTGTCGTGCCATACCTTCCTGCGCGACTACTGGCCGAAGAAGCTGCGGATCGATCCGCTGGAGCATTTTCCGATCATCAAGGATCTGGCGATCGACCAGACGGACTTCCTGAATAAGCTGGATTCGGTGAAGCCCTATCTGATCCCGAAGCAGGAAAAGCCGATCTCGGAGGGCGCCTATCTGCAAACGCCGAAGCAGATGGAGCAGTATTACAACTACTCGCAGTGCATCAACTGCCTGTTGTGCTATGCAGCATGCCCGCAATACGGTTTGACGCCGACGTTCACCGGTCCCGCCGCCCTCGCCTTGCTGCATCGTTACAACGCCGATTCCCGCGACGTGGGCTGGTCGGCGCGCAGCGATGTGCTGAATTCGGAAGACGGAGTCTGGCGCTGCACCCTGGTGGGCTATTGCTCTGAGGTGTGCCCGAAGAACGTCGATCCGGCGCATGCGATCAACCAGAACAAGGTCAACAGCACCTTGGATTACTTCGGCGTGCTGAAGCTTCTGTCCACCGTGGGGTTAGGCAAATGAGCGGACGTTTCAAGCCGGCGGTCAAGACCTACACCAGGCCGGTGACCGGCTCATGGTGGAAGGAGAACCCGTTCTTCCTCGTCTACATGGCGCGCGAGGCGACGGCGCTGTTTGTTTTCATTTATGCGCTGGTGCTGCTGTGGGGTGTGGTTTCGCTCGCTCTGGGCCAAGGCGCGTATGAGGCGTGGCGGGCAGCCCTCGCCACCAGGACGTCGCTGGTACTCAACCTGATCCTGCTGGGGCTGATGGCCTACCATACCTACACCTGGTTCAAGGTGATGCCGAAGACGACGCCGCAAATCGACGTTGCACCGCAGACCATCGTCAAGACCGGCGTGTTGTTCACCGCCGGCCTGTCGGTTGTGATCGTCGCGGTCCTGTTTGGAGTCTCGAAATGAAGCGCGCCAACGATCCCATCTTCTGGTCGATGTTCGGTGCCGGCGGGATGCTGTCGGCGCTGCTCGGACCGGTGCTGATCTTCATCACCGGCATCGCCGTGCCGTTCGGCTTCATCCTGCCGAACAGCACCCTGAGTTATGCCAATGCGCTGGCCTTCGCGCAGAACCCCATCGGCAAGCTGTTCCTGTTCGCGGTGATCCTGCTGTTCCTGTTTCACAGCATGCACCGCCTGCTGCACAGCCTGCACGACTTTGCCATTCACAGCCCGCGGGAAAAGCCGATCTTTTACGGCATCGCGGGGTTTGGGACGCTGCTGGCGCTGATATCGCTGCTGTCGGTCGGGTTCTGAACCGCTCGCGGCTCATCGTCATGCCGACGAAGGTCGGCATCCACGCCTTCCATTTGTTCAAGCGAAGGCGTGGATGTCGGGCCTTCGCCCGCCATGACGATTGGGCCGTCCGTGCGGCAACATGCGGTTCCGCCCGTGGATGATTGCAAAATTGTCTTTGAGCAAGACGATCATTCGATCAAAATAGCTACGGCCGAAGTTGGCTGACATCGGCGTTCCCCCGGCCTCCGGGCCGAGTCACCAGGCAGGAGGCCCGTCCGATGCGCTTGATACAGATCCGGGTTCTTCGAGCCGCTGCTACAGGGACCGCTGCTTAACAGGGGGAAGGTCAAAGATGATCGACAAGCACTTCAAGCTGGGAAACGAATTCCCTCGCATCGACTTCGAAACCTGGCGCGCGGCCGTCGAGAAGGAGGTCAAGGCGCCGTTCGAAAAGCGCATGGTTTCCCAGACCTATGAAGGCTTCGCGCTGCAGCCGCTGTATACCGAAGATCTGGTCCCAACCGGAGGCGACCCGTCCGGCCTTCCGGGCTTCCCGCCCTATATCCGCGGATCGAGTCCTCTCGGCGCCACGGTGGCCGGCTGGGACATCCGGCAGGAGCATGCGGAACCCGACCCGGCCGAACTGAACGCGCACATCCTGGACGACCTGACGAATGGCGTGACGTCTGTCGTGCTGCAGTTCGACGCCGCCGCCGCCTCCGGCCTGGACGCGGACGATCCGCGCGCCGCGGCGCTGTCCGGGAAGGGCGGCGCGATCATCCATACGAGCGGTGACTTCCGGCAGGCGCTGGATGGGGTTCTGCTCGATGTCGCCGGGGCGTGGCTCGAAGCCGGCAGCGCCGCGGTTCCGGCCGCCGCGCTGTATGTGGCGGCGGCCAAACAGGCGGGGGTGGGACCTGACCGCCTGCTGGGTTCCTTCGCATCCGACCCGCTCGGCACCCTGGTGCATGAAGGCGCGTTGCCGGTGCCGCTGGAGACGGCATTGAAGCAGACAGCCGATCTCGCGGCGTGGACGGCGGCGAACGCGCCGCGGCTGACGTCGGTTCTGGTGTCCACCAAAGCGTATCACGACGCGGGCGCGACCTCCGCCCAGGATCTGGCGTTCCTGCTGGCAACCGGCGTGGAGTATCTGCGGGCGCTGACCGCGTCAGGGCTGGATGTCGATACCGCGGCGCGGCAGATCACCTTCAGCATCGAACTGGGCTGCCGCTTCTACCAGGCGACGGCGAAAATCCGCGCCGCCCGCCTGCTTTGGGACCAGGTGGTCGCAGCCAGCGGCGGCGGCGAGGCTGCGCGCAAGGCGCATGTCCACACCACGACCGGTCGGCGGGTGATCACCACGCGCAACCCGATGCTGACCATTTTGCGCAATACCGCGACCGCCTATGCCGGCGCCATCGGCGGGGCGGACGCGATCACCACCGTGCCGGTCGATGCGCCGGACGTGCTCAGCGCCGAGCAAAGCCGGCGCAACGCGCGCAACACGCAGTTGATCCTCGCCGAGGAATGCCACCTGAACCACGTCATCGATCCGGCCGGCGGGTCCTGGTACATTGAATGGTACACCAGCCATCTGGCCGAACAGGCCTGGGCGCTGTTCCAGGAGATCGAGGCCGAGGGCGGCATGATCGCCGCGGTCACCAGCGGCTGGGTGGCGCACAGGATCGAGGCTGTGGAGGCGAAGCGGGAACGCGACATCGCCACCCGCAAACTGGCCATCACAGGCATCAGCGAGCATGCGAACGTCTCCGAGGGGCACGTCCACCACACGCCCGCGAAGGATCCGGCGACGCTGCGGGATGCCGCAGCCGGCAAGCTGGCGGGCTGGCGTGCGGCACATGCGCCCAAGGATGCGCTTGCCCGGCTGGCGGACGCCGCGGCGGCCTCGCACGGCGTGACCGCACTGGCGATCGCCGCGGCCGAGGCTGGTGCTACCATCGGCGAGCTCGCGGCGGCGCTCGTGCCTCCGGGGTCCGAGGCCGTACGCATAACCCCGCTCGCGGTGCATCCGTTCGACGAGGCGTATGAGCATCTGCGCGACGCCGCCGACGATTACCAGGATAAGCACGGCCACCGTCCACGCGTCTTCCTCGCCGGCTTCGGCTCCATCGCGCAGCAAATCGGCCGCAAGACCTTCGCCAACAGCTTTTTCCAGGCCGGCGGGTTCGAGGTGCTGGCGCGGGAAGGCAATTTCACCGTCGATCAGGCGGCGGCGGAATTCGCCGCCAGCGGCGCGAAGATCGCGGTGATCTGCTCCACCGACAAGCTGTATGCGACCGGCGTGGCGGAACTGGCGCCGAAGCTGAAGGCGGCCGGCGCGCGCAACGTGGTGCTGGCGGGACATCCCGGCGCCGAGGAGGCGAACTACCGTGCCGCCGGGGTCGATACGTTCATCTTCGTCAGAAGTAACGTGCTGGAGACGCTGACGGCGCTGCTGCGGCAGGAGGGAGCTCTGTGATGGCTACGATCCCGAACTTCAAGTCCATCCCGCTGAAGCCGGCTATCTCGGCCGCAACGGCGAGCACCTGGCTGGAAACGGCGGAGCATAGCGTGCGGAAGCCGCTGGAGGCGCTGAACTGGACGACCTCCGAGGGAATCCCCGTCAAGCCCCTCTTTACCGCAGCCGATCGGCAGGGGTTGGAGCATCTTGACAGCTATCCGGGGTTCGCGCCGTTCGTGCGCGGACCGTATGCCTCGATGTATGTCAGCCGCCCGTGGACGGTGCGGCAATATGCCGGGTTCTCCACCGCGGAAGAATCGAACGCGTTCTATAAGCGCAACATCGCCGGCGGGCAGAAGGGGCTGAGCATCGCCTTCGACCTGCCGACGCATCGCGGCTACGATTCCGACAATCCGCGGGTGTTCGGCGATGTCGGCATGGCGGGCGTGGCGATCGACAGCATCCTGGATATGCGCATCCTGTTCGACGGCATCCCGCTCGGCCAGATCAGCGTGTCGATGACGATGAACGGCGCGGTGCTGCCCATCCTGGCACTTTATGTCGTCGCGGCGGAGGAGCAGGGGGTCGCGCAGGAGCAACTCACGGGCACCATTCAGAACGACATCCTGAAGGAGTTCATGACCCGCAACACCTATATCTACCCGCCGACGCCGAGCATGAAGATCGTCGGCGACATCTTCCAGTACACCACGAAGCACATGCCGCAGTTCAACAGCATCAGCATCTCCGGCTACCACATGCAGGAGGCCGGTGCGACGGCGGACCTCGAACTCGGCTACACGCTGGCGGACGGGCTGGAGTATCTGCGCACCGGGCTGAAGACCGGGATGGCGGTGGACGATTTCGCGCCGCGGCTGTCGTTCTTCTGGTCCATCGGCAAAAACGTGCTGATGGAAGTCGCGAAAATGCGCGCCGCCCGCATGCTGTGGGCGAAGATCATCAAGGGCTTCGACGCCAAGAACCCGAAGAGCTACTCGCTGCGCACCCACAGCCAGACCAGCGGCTGGAGTCTGACGGCGCAGGACGTCTACAACAACGTCACACGCACCTGCCTGGAGGCTATGGCCGCCACCCAGGGCGAAACCCAGAGCCTGCACACCAACGCGTTTGACGAGGCGCTGGCGCTGCCGACGGATTTCTCCGCCGAGATCGCCCGCAACACGCAGTTGTTCCTCCAGGAGGAAACCGACACCGACAACGTCATCGATCCCTGGGGCGGCAGCTACTACGTCGAGTGGCTGACCGCGGAACTTGCGCAGCGCGCCTGGGCGCATATCGTCGAGTGCGAAGAGCATGGCGGCATGACCAAGGCGATCGAGGCCGGCCTGCCGAAGATGCGCATCGCCGAGGCGGCGGCGCGGATGCAGGCGCGCATCGACTCCGGGCAGGAAACGGTCGTCGGCCTCAACAAGTACCGGCCGAAGACCGAGCAGCCGATCCGCGTGCTGAAGATCGACAATACCGAGGTGCGGGCGTCGCAGATCAGGCGCCTGCAGGAATTGCGGGCGTCGCGCGATCCGGAGGCGGTGAAGGGCGCGCTGGCAGCCTTGACCAAGGCGGCCGAAACAGGGGAGGGCAATTTGCTCGACCTGTCCATCAAGGCGGCGCGGCTGAAGGCGTCCGTCGGCGAAATCAGCGACGCGCTGGAGGTCGTGTTCGGCCGCTACCAGGCGACCCCGAGCCTCGCCACCGGTGTCTATGCGCGAGATTTCGGCGAATCCAGGAGCGGTATCATGGATGTACGGGCCAAGGTGGAGGCGTTTGCCAAGGAAGAGGGGCGCCAGCCGCGCATCCTGATCGCCAAGCTCGGCCAGGACGGTCACGACCGCGGCCAGCAGGTGGTAGCGTCGGCCTTCGCCGATTTGGGCTTCGACGTCGATGTCGGACCGCTGTTCCAGACGCCGGAGGAAGCGGCTCAGGCGGCGGTGGACAACGACGTGCATGTCGTCGGCGCCAGTTCGCTGGCGGCCGGGCATCTGCAGTTGATCCCGGCCCTGCGCAAGGCGCTCGACGAGCGCGGACGGGAGGACATCCTGATCGTCGTGGGCGGTGTGATCCCGCCGCAGGATTACGATGAACTCTATGCCGACGGCGCGGCGGCGGTGTTCGGGCCGGGCTCGGTGATTTCCGACTCGGCCTCGAAGGTGCTCGACCTGCTGGCCGGAGACGGCGCGTCGTAGCATGGCGCTTTCGGTCGATGCCCTGGCCGAGGGCCTGGTGGCCGGCAACCGGTCGATGCTGGCCCGCGCGATCACGCTGGTCGAGTCCAACCGCCCCGACCATGAGGCGATGGGGCAGGCGCTGATCACGCGCCTGCTGCCGCGCACCGGCGGCGCGACCCGCATCGGCATCACCGGCGTGCCGGGTGTCGGCAAAAGCGCCTTCATCGAGGCGTTCGGCAGCTTGCTGACGACAGCGGGGCATCGCGTGGCGGTGCTGTCAATCGATCCGTCCAGCATGCGCACCGGCGGCAGCATCCTCGGCGACAAGGCGCGGATGATGAAGCTGAGCGCGGACCCGAATGCATTCATCCGGCCCTCGCCGAGCGGATCGGTTTTGGGCGGCATCGCCCGCAAGACCCGTGAGACCATGCTGCTGTGCGAGGCCGCCGGCTACGACATCGTGCTGATTGAGACGGTGGGTGTCGGCCAGTCGGAGGTGGCGGTCGCCTCGATGACGGACCTGCTGCTGGTGCTGATGCTGGCCGGGGCCGGGGATGAGCTGCAGGGGATCAAGCGCGGGCTGATGGAGCGCGCGAACATGATTGTTGTCACCAAGGCGGACGGCCGGAACGTCACGGCGGCCTCGATCGCCGCGTCGCAATACCAGTTCGCCATGCGGCTGCTGCACGAGCCGGAGGATCTGCCGGAAGTGGTGACGTGCAGCTCGGTGGAGGGCACCGGGCTGGACCGGATCTGGACTCTGATCAATGAGCGGATGCGCGCGGCGGAGCGGTCCGGCGCGCTGAAGGCAAAGCGGGCCGAGCAGGCGACGGCGTGGATGTGGACGCTGGTGGAAGAGAAGATCCGCGAGACTTTGCGGCAGACGGAGGCGATCCGGACGATCGCGGAGAACGCTGAGCAGCAGGTGCGCGGCGGGACGATGACGCCGGTGCTGGGCGCGGGGGCGATCGTCGATGCCCTGCGGCTGTCGGGGGTGAAGCCGGCGGGATAGCCCGGGCTCGGCTGCGCGCGGCGGTGGCAACACAAAGCTCTGTCCCGAGAGCGGCGCGCTGTCAGCATGCCCTGAACGCGCCGCGCGATTCCCCCGCGGCGACTTTGCCGCTACGACGACGCTCGCACTGGAGCAGGAGTCGAGTCCCGATGACCAACCCGACCGTCGAACTGAAGATCCTTGATGACCGCCTGAGAGCCTGGGGTCTGCCGCAATACCAAAGCGAGATGGCGGCGGCCGTCGATCTGCATGCCTGCATCGACGCCCCGCTGGAACTGGTGGCGGGCGCGGCGGCTGTGCTGGTGCCGACGGGGATCGCGGTGCATATGGCCGATCCCGGGATGGCGGCGCTGGTGCTGCCGCGGTCGGGGCTGGGGCACCGCAAGGGGCTGGTGCTCGGCAATCTGGTCGGACTGATCGATGCGGATTACACCGGGCCGGTTCTGGTCAGCGCCTGGAACCGCCTCGCAACAGGTTCCGGAGCGATCGTCCTGACGCCCGGCGAGCGCTTCGCCCAGATGGTGTTTGTGCCGATCCTGCGGCCGCGGTTCCAGCTTGTCGAGTCGTTCACGCTGTTCTCGGAGCGCGGTGCCGGCGGCTTCGGCTCCACCGGTTCGTCGGAGGTTCCGGGGTCCGGCGTCACCGGGTGAGACATTGCCGCGGTCTCAGTCGCGTTCTTGTGAACACAATTAATGGTCCGATGTAACACCTGTTCCCGAAAAGAAAGTGTATCGTGGTCGAACAGACGATGATCTCATTCCGGAGGAGCGGACATGTCAATCCATCTTGCCAAGGCAGAACTGGCGGTTATTGATAATGTTCGGACCGCTCCGCCAGCGGCCCAGCCGCTCTGCGATAATGTCCCGGTGGAGGATGATGACCGTCTGGCTGTTGCCCGAGGTGTGCTCGGGGCCGTCATCATCTCTACCCCGTTCTGGATTCTGATCGGCTTCACGATCTATATGCTGCTGTAGCCGCCCGCGATTCGTCTGCTCCGCGGACCCGCCGCCGATGCTTGCGCCGCTATGGCCGCGATCCGGCCCGGCCCGCATCGCCGGCGCCCTGTGCCGCTGCGGTTGCCCGCGCGCCCGGGACCCGCGAAGATACCGTAACAAAATCCTGATTGACCGCCGCCCCGTTGCCGGTCTTCTGGTGCCAATGCGCCACGTCCTCCTCCTTCTGTCGAGTCTCCTGCTCAGCCTGGCGGCTTTCCCGGCCGCGGCGCAGCCGTCGCGCTCCGCCCTGCCGCGCGACGTCGTGGACCATTTTTTCCTGACCTCCGATGGTGTCCGCCTGCACTACCTCGAGGCCGGACCGCCCTACGGGCATACGCTGGTGCTGGTCCCCGGCTGGACCATGCCCGCCTGGATCTGGATGCCGCAGATTCTCGCCTTCTCGCAGCGCTACCACGTCGTGGCGTTCGATCCGCGCGGTCAGGGCGACTCGGCCGCGCCGCCGGGGGGGTACGAGCCGCTCCGCCGCGGCCGGGACATCGCCGAGTTGATCGCGCGGCTGGAGTCCGGACCGGTCGTGGTCGTCGCCTGGTCGCTGGGCGTGCTGGACACGCTGGCGTCCATCCATGAAATCGGCGACCGCAGGATCGCCGGCCTCGTGCTGGTCGATAACTCAGTTGGCGAGGACCCTCCGCCGGCGCCGCTGCCGCCCGGTCCGCGGCACCGCGGGCCTCCGCCGGACCATGCCAGGGCGATGCAGGCATTTGTGCGCGCCATGTTCCACCGCCCGCAGCCCGCCGCCTATCTGGACCGCCTGACCGAGGCGTCGTTGCGCACGCCGGAAGCCGCCAGCCGATCGTTGCGCGCTTATCCGGAACCGCGGTCGTATTGGCGGGAAGCGGTGTACGAGACAAAAGTGCCGCTTCTCTATGTCGTGCGGCCGCGCTGGGTTGCGCAGGGCGAAAACCTCGTGCGAAACCGGCCGGACACAGAGATGGAAGTGTTCGATGACGCCGGCCACGCGTTGTTCGTCGATGAACCCGCCCGATTCAACAGCGTGACCGAGCAGTTCCTGCAGCGCCACGTTTGGCCATGAACCTGTTTCCGCTGTTCCTCGTCTCGTTGGCCGCCGTCGGCTACGAGACGGCGCTGACGCGCTATTTCGCCGTCGCGAAATGGTCGGAGTACGGCTACTGGGTGATCTCCATCGTCATGGTGGGGTTCGCACTCAGCGGTGTCGTGCTGGCGCTGTGGCGCGATGCCTTTGCCCGCCGCGCCGCGGTGCTGATGGCGGCGCTGCCGGCCTGCCTGGTGATCACCGCCGCCGCCGGCTACCATTTCACGACGACGAACGCGTTCAATCCGCTGCAATTGCAGAACCCGGTAACGTGGCAACCGCAGATCTGGAACATCGCCGGCTACTACGCCGCGCTGCTGCCGTTCTTCTTCCTCGCCGGCCTGTTCATCAGCCTGAGCTTCGTGCGCAACGCCAGCCGGATCGGCCTGGTCTACGCCTTCGACCTGACCGGCGCGGGCGCGGGCGCCGCCGGGGTGCTTGCGGCGATGTACCTGGTCCACGCCTTCCACCTTGTGCCGCTGCTGCTGGTGCCTTTGGCGCTGGCCGCGGTGTTCATGCGCGGGCCGCACCACCTGCGGGCGGTCGCCGCCGCGGTGCTGGCGCTGGGCCTGGCGGAGACCGTGCTGCTGCTGGATGACGAAGCCGCCTATAACGATTTCAAGGCGATCTACGCCCCGCTGCACACGCCGGATGCGAAGATCGTCGCCTCGGTGAACTCGCCGCGCGGCAACTACGCCGTGCTGGACGATTTCACCGAGCGCGTCGACACCGACATTTCCAACAACGCCGGCATGCTGGGGGTCGAGGGGCCGCCGCGTTCCTACGGCCTGTACCGCGACGGCAACCGCATTGCCGCGCTGCCGTCGCAGCCCGGACCGCTCGGCTCCGACTACGCCGCGGCGGCGCTGGACGCGCTTCCCTTCACGTTGATCCCGCACGCCCGGGTGATGCTGGCCGGCGCCTCCGGCGGGTTCCGGATTGCCGAGGCGTCGCGTCTGGGCGCCGCCGAAATCCGCGCGCTGGAGCCGGAACCCGTGCTGCTCGGCATCCTGCGGCATGGCATCGGTCCCGTCGCGCCAGCCCCCGGCATCGCCGGAGCGGACATCTCCGGCTCCGCGCCGCTCGCCGCCATCGGCAACGGCCCGTTCGACATCATCGACCTGTCGGCGGACTTCCTCGACGCCGCCGAAACCAACGCGACGGCGTTCAGCCGGGAAGCCATCGTCTCGTATTTGCGCGCCTTGGCGCCGGGCGGGATGGTGTCGATCCCGGTCTCGATCCGCGACTTCCCGGTCTATGCGCTGCGCATGCTGGCCACGGTGCGGGCGGCGCTGCTGTCGGCGGGCATCGACGACCCCGCGGCGCATGTCCTGGTGTACCGTTCCGCCTGGAACGTCCGCATCCTGATCGCGCCCGGCGGCTGGAGCGCCGCCCGCATCGACGCCGCGAAAAAATTCGCCGACGACCGCTCGTTCGACATCGCCTGGTATCCGGGGATGGATGTCGGCAAGGCCCGGGACAGCATCTACAACGACCTGCCGGCCGTCTCCTTCGACAAAGGCGAGGTCGAATCCGGCGGTCCGGACGATGCCATCGCCGACGAGGCGGAGGCGGTGCTGTCAGGCCAGCCCTCGCCCTCCCGCGACCAGTTCAACCTCTCGCCGATAACCCTGGACCGCCCGTTCTTCTATGCCGTGCTGCGGCTGGACCGCATCGGGACAATTCTGAAACGCCTGGAAATCCTGCCGCAGGCCGAGGTGGGCGCGCTGGTCAACCTCGCGGTGCTGGCGCAGGCGGCGGTGATCGCCGTGCTGGTGCTGATGGTGCCGCTGCTGGCCCCCGGCCGGATCCGCGCGCCCGGGGCCGGGCTATTGCGCGCGGTCGTTTATTTCCCGGCGCTGGCGCTCGGGTTCCTGTTCATCGAGATCTACCTGATTGAGAAAGCCAGCTTCTGGCTGTCCGACCGCACCAGCGGATTCGCGCTGGTATTGACCGGGATGCTGATCTTCTCCGGCCTCGGCAGCCTGCTGTCGGAGCGGATGGCGGCGGCGCCGCGGCACTTCATGGCGCTGGCGGCGTTGGTCGTGCTGATCTGGTGCGCGTCGGCGGCGGCTTTCCTGGAACCGGTGCTGCTGAGGACGCTGGATTGGCCGTTCATGGCGCGGACGGGGCTGCTGCTGGCGGTGATCGCGCCGGTGTCGGTGGCGCTGGGCACGCCGTTCCCGCTCGGACTGAACCAGACCGGATCCACCGGGTTCCTGCCCTGGGCCTGGGGGCTGAATGGCGCATTTTCTGTTGTCGCCACGCCACTGGCGAATTTGATTGCACGCGAAGCCGGATTCATGTGGGTTCTTTTCTGCGCGGCAATCCTTTATGGCATCGCTTTGATAACATTTCCGGCGATGAGGAAGACCTCGGTTTGGCAAGACATCCCAGCACCATCACCCGCCGGGGAGTAATCTCCGCCGCGGCCGCGGCTTCCGTCCTGCCCGTCGCCGCCCACGCGGCTTCGGCCTGGACCAAATCCGCCTATGAGACGGCCATGCGCGAATCCGGCCGACCGGTCAGCCTGACGGACGCCCAGTTCGACGCGATCCAGAAGCGCAAGCCGGCCGCCATGCGATTGATCGAGTCGTACCTGAAGGAGCGGCTGGGTTCAGCAGATCCGGCGGTGCTGGCGGCATTCCAGGCGGTGCCCCGCGAGTACTATCACTACGAGTATCCGGAACACCGGGCGACTCCGGGCGATGCCTATGAGGACAATCCGAAACCGTGGGCGCTCGGCTGGGGTTCGGCATTGTCCGATTATCTGGGGCAGGCCTACATGACCCAGATCTGCAAGCCAGGGCCGGGCGAAATCACGCTGGAGATCGGCACCGGCAGCGGATTTCAGAGCAGCCTGCTGTCGCGGATCGTCGCGAAGTCCTACTCGATCGAGATCATCGAGCCGCTGGGCAGGGCCGTCGGCAGGATTTTCGCCCCGCTGGGCTACGACAACGTCCATAGCCGCGTCGGCGACGGCTATTACGGCTGGCCGGAGGTGCAGGGCGGCTTCGACATCATCATCGTCACCTGCGCGGCGACCTTCGCGCCGCCCGATCTGTTCAAGCAGTTGAAGCCGGGCGGCCGGATGATCATTCCCATCGGCCAGCCGTTCAAGCGCGGGCAGGTGCTGTATGTCTATACGAAGGACGCCGAGGGGAAGATCCACTCGAAGCGCGATATCGGGGTGTTCTTCATTCCGATGACCGGGGCGATCCAGCGAAACCAGCCGGTGCGCCCGGAGACCGTGTCGGATCGCGTGCCGGCGCCGCCGAAGCCTCCGGCGGATGAGCCCAAGCCCGCGGCCGCGGAGGCGAAACCGGCGGTGGAATAACCGGGGCTGGAGGCTTCGCCGCCAACAACGGCGGCCTGGACCCGGATGGCGAATTACAGCGTGTTCAGGCTGACTGGAAAGGCGGCGGACGCTGCCACACCGTCATGGCCCGGCTCGTCCGGGCCACCTATACCAGCACCCTGCCGCGATAGGTGGCCCGGACAACAAGCCGGGCCATGACGAACAGGGTCCTCGCCACGCTTCCAGTCAGCCTGGAAATGCTCTAGCCTCCCAATACTTGTTGTTGAAGCTCAGCTCGAAATTCAGCCCGTAAAAGAACGTCTGCCGCGCTGCACCCGGCACGACGAACAGGGTTCGCAATTTGCCCCCCGTTGAACTGCGCGGTGCCCGGGGCGAATGTATAGACCGGCATATACACGCCGAGTTCCCACCAATCGGTCATGCCGTCGGCGGTTTCCAGTGCGCCGTTCCAGCTATGGTTGGAGATGGTCCCGCCAGGGAAGGCCGGTTGCCTGAGACCGTCCGGTGCGTAATCGTTATGTAACGCAGCGTCGACGTGGCCGCGCTCGGCAATTTCGGCGCCGTAAACCCGGATCTCGTCGGTCTGCGCCCGTGCGGCCAGCGGAGACGCCGCAGTCAATATGACTGCTGAAAAACAGAAGTTACGCCAAGGCACGACAGTTTCCCGTTAACTGTGTCAGCCGGGGAATTGGCGCTTCTTGCTACGCTGTCAACGGTGATGTATCCCGCGAGCGGATTGGGGGCGATGCCGCGATTGAGTGCATCACCCGCCGCAGGCGTGATCGAGCGTTACGTGCCGGAGCTGCGCAGGTTGCGGGTGTGATAAGCGGCCCGAACTCGTGCGCGCAATCCTGCCAGGCGAAGTCCGAAACCATGGTGAGAGTCTCATGCCGCCCAAGGAACAGCACCGCTCGCATCGCACCGGGTGGCTGCGCGCCGCCGTGCTGGGCGCCAATGACGGCATCCTTTCAACCGGCAGTCTGCTGCTTGGCGTTGCCTCCTCCAACGCCAGCCACTCAAGCATCCTGATCGCCGGCATCGCGAGCCTGGTCGCCGGAGCCATGGCGATGGCCGCCGGAGAGTACGTCTCGGTCAGTTCGCAAGCCGACACCGAAGAGGCGGATCTCGCGCTGGAGCGGCTTGGGCTGGAAACCGATCTTGCTTACGAGCATGAAGAACTCACACGGATCTACGTCGAGCGCGGTCTGACGACCGAGCTGGCAAGAGAGGTGGTGACGCAACTCATGGCCCGGGACGCCCTGGGCGCCCATGCCCGCGACGAGATCGGCATCACCGATACGCAAGCCGCCCGGCCGCTGCAAGCTGCGGCGGCGTCCGGGGCGAGCTTCACGGTTGGCGCGATCCTGCCGCTCGCCGGCGCGGTGCTTGTGACCGGCCCGGACCTGATCCCCGTCGTTGCCGGAACATCGCTCGTCTTCCTGGCTTTACTCGGGGCGATGGCTGCGCGCGCTGGCGGGGCGAGCCTGGTCAGAGGCGCGGCGCGCGTCCTGTTTTGGGGCGCCCTGGCGATGGGGGTGACGGCCGGCGTCGGCGCGTTGGTGGGGACGCCGATGTGAGAAAATGCGACCGGGTCCGGCGTGGCGGTCCGGCGGGCGATCGAATGGGCCAGCAGGCCCACCGCCGATGGAGCAGGCGACGGCTTTAAACCCGAAGCTCCCGGCACGAGGCGCCGCCCGCGGCGTGGCGTAGGCACAATTCCGATCCAAGATCGACCAGACGGGACGGCGCCTCGGCGCAGGCCGCGCGGGGCAAGCCGCCGGACTATTGCGCTTGCCCGTTACGGTGCCATCTCACATTCTTCCTGGTATGTTCGTCTTCACCGGAGCCGATGCCGCCACGACAGGTTTCGCGTTCCATGCCGGCCAACCGCGGGGATTCGCTCTTTTGCCGAAGCTGCTCTTGCGGTTCCGGCCCGGGGATTCGATGGCGGGAATCATTGGATGAAGTGGTTGGAGCGTGCCGTCCGCAACCTGGTGGTTCGATCCGTCAACGCAAGCGGGGTGCTTCTGCTCCAGCGCGTGCCGATTGCGCTGCGAAATAACCGGTCTGACTTTTTGGCTCTCCGGCGGCATTGGGTCGCAGGGAAGCCGAAGGGCAATGACCTGGACATGGTCCGTCTGGCGTTTCTCGCGACCAACATCGCCGCCCTTGAGGCAGCCGGCGTTCCCGGTGCGTTCGCGGAACTTGGTGTCTGGCGAGGAAATTCGGCAAAGGTCATCCACAGCCTCGCCCCCGGAAGGGACCTTTACTTGCTGGATACCTTCCAGGGCTTTCCGGCAGAACATTCCGATGACGATCCGGTCAGCGGGATATCGCACCATTATCAGGATGTCTCGGTTGACACGGTTCGCGCCTTTGTCGGCCGGTCCGAGCGTATCCATTTCGTGGTCGGATGTTTTCCGGACTCAGCCGGCTCTATTCCATTTGAAGAGCGTTTCGCCTTCGTGCACATCGACTGCGATCTCTATCGATCGGTAAGAGCTGGACTTGAATACTTCTATCCACGCATGTCCCCGAAGGGGCTGATCGTGGTTCATGACTATGGCAGCGGCCGGTGGCCGGGCGTGACCAAAGCCGTGAACGAATATCTCTCCGACAAGCCGGAGACTCCGGTGCTGATACCCGACACTTCGGGGAGCGCCGCGATCGTCCGCCAGATGCACGGATCACCTGTCTGACCCGGGCGCGGTAAACCGGCTCGGGGTCCCGTCCCGGCTCAAACCGCCGCCTCGCTGTCACCGCCACGGCCCCTAAATCGGGCCGGCCGCCGCGGTCCGGGCTCCGGCAGCGCCGCCCCAAAGCCGGGCGGCGGTCATCACCGGCGCCGGTGTTACAAAAGTCTGACGTCACGGATAACGGCTTGAAAACCGGGGCATGATGAACTAGGCCGCGAGGAAGCCGAACTCTGCCCGAGGGCGATCCCAGACGTGAATTTCATTACCAAGTGCTACTACCTGTTCCGGCGCGTCTGGAAATCCGTTTCGCTCTATCTGGTCCTGGCCGGCCCCGGCCTCGTGGTGATGATCGCCGACAACGATGCGGGCGGCATCACAACCTATGCCGCCACCGGAGCGAAATACGGCTATCACCTGATCTGGTTTCTGGTGATCCTCATCCCGGTCGCCTATTATGTACAAGAAATGACGGTTCGGCTGGGTGCGGTCACCAAGCGCGGCCACGCCGAGGCGATCTTCGACGGGTTCGGAGCCTTTTGGGGCTGGTTTTCGCTCCTCGACCTGATGCTGGTGGATTGGCTGACCCTGGTGACCGAGTTCATCGGCATGACATCGGCGCTGCGGATTTTCGGCGTGCCCGAGTGGCTGACCGTCCTGGCGGTCTGCCTGCTGATGGGCTTCATGGTGCTGAACGGCCGCTACTGGACCTGGGAGAAGATCGCGCTCGGCTTCTGCCTGCTGAATCTGATCTACATTCCGGCCGCATTCCTGGTTCAGCCACCGCTGCGCCAAATCCTGGCGGACGGCATCATCCCGAACTTCCCGGGCGGCTTCAACGGCGAGATGTTCTTCTTCCTGATGGCGAATATCGGCACCACCATCGCCCCGTGGATGCTGTTCTTCCAGCAGAGCTCCGTGGTGGACAAGGGCATGCGGGAGAAGGATATCCCCTGGGGCCGGTTCGACACCTGGACGGGTGCGATCATTACCGTGGTGGTGGCGGTCTTCATCGTCGTGCTGACCGGCACCATCCTGCATGGCGTGGAGATCGACGACGCGGCGCAAGCCTCCGCCCTGGTCATGCAGACGAACCGGTATGCCGGCACGATGATGGCCATCGGCCTGTTCGATGCCGGACTGCTCGGGGCGATCTGCATCTCTCTCGCCAGTTCGTGGGCGTTCGGCGAAATCTTCGGCTGGGCGCATTCGTTGAACACCAAGATCAAGGAAGCGCCCTGGTTCTATGTCAGCTATTTCTTCACGCTGGTGTCCGCCGGCCTTGTCGTGCTGATCCCGGGCGCGCCGCTGGTGCTGATCACGCTGTTCGTTCAGGTCGTCGCGGTGACGCTGCTGCCGGCGGCGCTGGTGTTCCTGATCCTGCTGCTCAACGATCGTGAAACGATGGGCGGCCACTGCAACACCCGGTCGCAGAACGTCATCGGCGGGGTCATCATCGGGACGATCATCGTGCTGTCCACCTGCTACGGCATCAGCGCCCTGTTCCCCGGGCTGTTCGCCTGACCATCATCCGGCCGCGAGGAAACCATGTCGATCGCTCACGCCGTCCGCTCGCTGTTCGCCGGCAACCTGGAGAAGATCCGGGACATCAACCGCAAATACGCGACCCCGCGCATTGCGATGTCGCTGCCGGTGCGGCTCGCTTTGCTGGCGCTGCGCGTCTATCTGCTCTTGCTCGTCGGTTTGCTCGTCTACAAGTTCACCATCACCCTCATGCAATAGCGTTCGACGGCAGGCACATCATGAACACTCTGATCGAGCGCAGCTATCTGCTGAGCGACCTCATCGGCATTCCGGCCGTCATCGCCGGCAAGAAGATCGGCAAGCTCGCGGACCTGATTGTCACCGAGGACGGCAAACTTCCCGAGGTCACGCATGTCCTGGTGAAGCGCCCGTTCGGGCACAAGTCGCTGCTGGTGCCCTGGGCCAAGGTGACCGAACTGGGACCGCGCCTGGTGATAGACGCGGCTACCTCGGCCGAGGTGAAGGGGGAGCCGCAAGAGGGGCAGGTCTGTTTGAAGGACCACCTGCTGGACAAGAAGGTGCTCGATTGCGACGACGACGAGGTCGAGGTCGTCTACGACATCAAGCTGGCGGTGCGCCAGGGCCGGCTGTACGCCACAGACGTCGATTGCTCGCGGGCGGCGTTCCTGCGCCGCATCGGTCTGCGGCCGCTGGCCGATATGCTGCGCTCCATCGCCAGCCGCATCAACGATGACACGATCCCCTGGACCTATGTGCAGCGCCTGCCGGCGGGAATCAGCGGCTTCCACGGCGACGTCAAGCTGAACGTCCTGAAGGAGAAGCTGCCGGACATCCATCCGGTGGACCTCGCCGACATCCTGGAGGAACTCGACCCGCAGGAACGCCTGGCGATCTTCAACGCGCTGGAGACCGAGCATGCCTCCGACACCCTGGAGGAGATCGAGCCCCGGGTGCAGCGCGAACTGATCTCCTCGCTGGAGCCCGGGCGCGCCGCGGAGCTGATCAACGACATGAGCCCGGCGCAGGCGGCGGATATTTTGGCCGTGCTGCCGGCGCCGGATGTCGATGGCATCCTCGAGCTGATCGATGCCGAGGAGTCGCGCAAGATCCACCATTTGCTCGAGCACCACGACGACACCATCGTGAATTTCGCGACCACGCACGTGATCACCTTCCCGCCCGAGACAACCATCCGGCAGGTTCTCGATGACTATCGGGTCGTCGCCAAGGACGCGGATGTCGTGATGTATGTCTATGTGCTGGATGCCGGGCGCCGGCTTATCGGCGTGCTCGACATCAAGGAGATCATGCAGGCCGAACCGGAGGACCGTCTGGCGGACGTGATGACCACCAATCTGGTGACCCTGAACGCCGGCTCCACCGTGAAGGAGGCGGCAAAGCTGTTCGCCCGCTACAGCTTCCGGGCGATTCCGATCGTCGATGACGCCGAGCTGTTGCTGGGCGCGATCCCCTACCGCGATGTGATGGACCTGCAGCACCGGGATGCATGAGCGGACGGCCGGACCCGGCCCTGGCCATGATTTTACCGGCGTCCAGAATTGCCCGATCCGCCGAGTCGCCGATAACGCCGCAGTAGCCCCTTGGAACGCATTCGTTTAGATGCTCCGGAAAACTCCGCCGGTTCGGCGGAGCAAGAGGGAATCATCATGATGCTGTCTCGCGTATTCACGGCCGCGCCGCTGCGTGCCGCTCTGCTGGCCGGCGCCGCCTGCCTCGCCTTTGGCGCCAGCGCGGCCGAACCCGCCGGGGACAAGGCCGGCGGGGAAAAGGCCAGGCCGGAAGGCCATCCGGTCACCGTCACCGAGGAAATGACCGGCGCCGGCATCGTTTCCAGCGGTGTGACGCTGCCGGACCCGCCGCCGGTGACCGGTTCGCGCGCCCATCCTGTCCCCGCCTGGGACAGCCCGCTCCCCTGGCCGATACTGATCGCCGATCGGCGGAATAACCGGTTGCTGGAGGTGACGCCGGATAAGCGGATTGTCTGGGAGTTTCCCTCTCCGAACCTGGCTATCTACCGTGGCAATGACGACGTGAACTTCACGCCCGACGGCAAGACCCTGGTCGTCAATGAGGAGGATAACTACGACATCCATTTCATTGACTATAAAACGCGCGCCCTGACCTGGACCTACGGCGTCTCCGACACGAAAGGCCGGGGTGAGGGCTACCTGGACTTCCCGGACGATGCGCGGCTGCTGCCGGACGGGCGGATGACGGTGGCGGACATCCGCAACTGCCGCCTGCTGTTCATCAATCCGGACACGGCGAAGACGCTGACGCAATGGGGCAAGCCCGGCGTCTGCAAGCACAACCCGCCGGCGACCTTCGCCTTCCCCAACGACATCAACTACTACGACAACGGCGACTTCCTGGTGACCGAAATCCCGGACGCCTGGATCACCCGCCTGGGCGGCGACGGCCATGTGGTCTGGAGCGTCAAGGCGCCGCATCTGCGCTATCCCTCGGACGCCCGGGCGGCCAGCGACGGCAACGTCATTGTCGCCGATTTCACCAAGCCGGGCGGCGTGGTGATCTTCAACCCCGCAACGGGCAAGGTGGTCTGGGAATACCGGGTCAAAGAGGGCGAGAAGGCGCTGGATCATCCCTCGCTGGCGGAGGAACTGCCCAACGGCAACATCCTGCTGAACGACGACCATCGTGAACGGCTGCTGGTGATCGATCGCCAGTCCAAGGAGTTCGTCTGGCAATACGGCAAGACCGATACACGGGGCCATACGCCGGGGCTGCTGTGGTATCCGGACAGCGAGAGCCTCGACTATTACCACGATTGGAAGGCGGCGCTGGCCAAGAAATGATCGCCGGCGCGGCGATATTGCGGTGCCGTCATGGCCGGGCCATGACGGCGTAGCAGAAGAAGCTGCGCCATCCATCCCCGTCCTTCGTGCGCCTCGTTAGGCCGATCAACACCGGCGGGCCGGCGTCATCCCTTCACCGGCACCCAGATCTCGAACCCGCCCAGCCCCGTCCGCCCATCGAACCGTTCATCGTAACGCTCGAACACCGCCGCATCCGCGCTCTGCAATCCCGATCCCGGCAGCCAGTCGTTGAAGATCGCCATGAAGGTTCCCCGCACCGCCGAGATGTGCCCGGCATGGGTGAACACGGCGTAGCGCTGCGGCGTCAGCCGCAGCGATGCAAAGTCCTCAGGCAGCGCGGCTGCATCCGCGACCTCCACCCCGGCGATGTAGTCGAAACCGTCCTCCTCGTCAGTGTTGTAGCAGACGCCATAGGCGACGTTGCCGATCTGGCCGGGGACGGCGCCGAGGCGGGGGCGGACGCGTTTCCAGAGCGATGGCATGCCGGACAGGTCATCGAAGCGGAAATGCTCCTGCAGTCCGGCGATCAGCAGCGGACCGCCATCCGCCATCCGGGGCGGGGCCAGTGTCGTCTTCGGGGTCTCATCCATGGCATATGCCTCCGTCAGGGAAAGGGTCGCGACAATACCGCCGGCGCGCGCCCGGCGGGGCTCGTCCGCGCATTGAGTTTCGATGAATCACACGGGCCTGGCCATAGGGGTCACGCTTGCCTCCCGCCCGGGGCATGCGCCACGCTATACCGGGTTCCGGCGCCGCGCGCTTGATCGCGGTTACTGAATCCGACCGGGGAAAGGCAGGCGCGTGATTGTTCCGAACCGACCGCAAACGACCTCCGCCGTCGCGGGGCATTACGACGAACTCGACGGGTTCTATCGCGAGATATGGGGCGAGCATGTGCATCACGGCTATTGGGCGACGGGGCGGGAGACGCCCGGGCAAGCCGCCGAGGCGCTGGTCATGCACTTGGCGCGGCGGTTGCGCCTGGAGGCGGGCCAAAGCGTGTGCGACATCGGCTGCGGCTACGGCGCCACGGCGCAGCTTCTGGCGGACCAATTCGGCGTATCGGTGATCGGCGTGACGGTGTCGCCGGCGCAGGCGCGGATCGCCGCTTCGCGCACCGTGTCGCGGGGCGGTCTTTCGATCCGGCTGCAGGACTGGCTCAGCAACGACTTTGCCGCCGCCGGCTTCGACCGCGTCTATTCGGTCGAGAGTTCCGAGCACATGCCGGACAAGCAGCGCTTCTTCGACGAAGCGTTCCGCACGCTGAAACCCGGGGGGAAGCTGGCGATCTGCGCCTGGCTCGCCTGCGACGACCCGGGGCCTCGGGAGGTCCGGCATCTGCTTGAGCCGATATGCCGCGAGGGGCGGCTGCCGGGCATGGGGGACGAGGCGGATTACCGGCGGTTCGGCGAGCGCGCCGGGTTCCGGGTGGTGGGGGTCGAGGATATCAGCGATCAGGTCCGCCGCACCTGGTCGATCTGCGTGCGGCGGGTGCTGGGGAAGCTGTTCACCGATCCGCGGTATGTACGGTTCCTGTTCGATGGCAGCGCGTCGGACCGGATCTTCGCGCTGACGATGGTGCGCATCATGATCGCCTACCGCACGCGCTCGATGCGGTATTGCCTGCTGGTGTTCGAACGCGAGGCGGACTGATAACCGGAGCGTCAGAGCAGTTTCTCGACGAAGACCTTCACTTTGCCGCCGCAGGCCAGCCCAACTTCCCATGCGCGTTCATGGCTGATGCCGAAATCCAGCAGTTGCGGGCTGCCTGTCTCGATCGTCTGCATCGCGGCATCGGCCACCGCCCCCTCGATGCAGCCGCCGGAAACCGACCCGGCCATGCGGCCGGATTTGGTCACCGCCATCTGGCTGCCGGCGGGGCGAGGCGAGCTGCCCCAGGTTTCCGTCACGGTCGCCAGCGCGACCTGCTCCCCGGCGGCGCGCCACATGGCGGCGGTGGCCAGGACATCCTCGACTTGCGGAGTGTTCATACGCGATTCCTTGTTTCAAAGCGCCCGAACGAGCCAGGTCTCAGCGGGGCGAGCCTGCATCGAACGGGTGCCCACGCACTTTGGCGCGAACCCGCTCCATCGCAACGGCGATCAGCCCGGGAGCTTTTGTTATTCGCTGCGAGACACCACCACCCTCAAGCGTTTCGCGACGGCGTAGGCCGAGATTTTCCGCATCCTGTCGTTACCAACTTTGCGTATTCTACGCAAAGATTGGCCGCCTGTCACCTCGGCAACGCTCCTTCAAACCGTCCGGCCGGACCCGGTTTCATCGGCGCGGGCCGGGACAGCAGATCAATCAGCCCGCGCAGGCTGGCCAGGTTATGCACCGGACGGAACTCGTCCACATGCGGCAGCATCGCGCGGATGCCCTGCGACTTTGGTTCAAACCCGCTCCAGCGCAACAGCGGATTGAGCCATATCAGCCGCGTGCAGGAGCGGTGCAGGCGGTCCATGTTCTCCGCCAACCCGTGCGCTCCGTCGCGGTCGAGGCCGTCGGTGATCAGCAACACCACCGCGCCCTGGCCCAGCACCCGCTTCGCCCACAGGCGGTTGAAGCTCGCCAAAGCCTCGCCGATACGGGTGCCGCCGGACCAGTCCGGCACCGCATGGGCGACCATCTGGAACGCGACCTCGGGATCGCGGGCGCGCAACTGGCGGGTGACGTTGGACAGCCGCGTGCCGAACAGGAAGACATGCACCCGGTCGCGGTCATTCGTTACCGCGTGCAGAAAATGCAGCAATATCTGCGCATACCGCGCCATCGAGCCGGAGATGTCGCACAGCACCACCAGCGGCGGCGGCCGGGTTACCCGGCTGCTGCGGGCGATGGTCACGATCTCGCCGCCCTGCCGCAGGCTGCTCCGTATCGTCCGCCGCAAATCCGTTGTTGAACCGTTTTGATCGGCTCGCGTCCGCCGGGTGCGGCGCAGATCCAGCGGCAGCACCAGCCGGCGGATCTCCTGCTTCGCCCGGGCGATGTCATCCGCGCCCATGGATTCGAAATCCATCTGCCGCAGCCGTTCCTGCTCGGACACCGTCAGCGTCATGTCGATGCGCGGCGGCTCATCCCTCGGTTGCCGCGGCTTGTTGCTCCCGGGCGCGAACGCCTCCGCCACCCGCCGCGCCGCGGGCGGAGGACGCTCCGGCCTGGTCTCTTTTTGCGCGTCCGGGAGCGCCCCGGCGTTGGACTGCCCGGCCGCGGCCGGATCGCGCCAGAACAGAGCGAAGGCCGCGTCGAAGACTGGCTGGTGCTCATGCCGGTGGATCATCGCGGCGCGCAGGGCAATGCGGGCCTGGGTCCGCGAGCCGAGGTCGATCCGCGTCAGCGCGTCCTGCGCGGCGATTGATTCCGCCGGGCCGACGGGCAGCCCCGCCCGGCGCAGCAGGCGGGCGAAGTGCATCACGTTGGCCGCCAGGCGGGAAGGCGTCTCAGGCTGCATGGCGCGTACTCGAACCCGGGCGGCGGTTCGGCGCAAGCCCGGGCCACTCTTGAACCGCGGCCAACAGAGGTCCACATTCCGCTTATGAATAAGAATCGTCCGCCGGAACTGGAAATGACCCTCGACGGCGAGTTTGTCTCGCCGCCGCCGCCCCCGGTTTCGACCCGCATCCTGTTTTGGGCCGTCGTCGTCGCGGTGATTGCCGGCGCGGCATCGCTGGCCGCGATTGCGCTGACCCTGGCGCTCAGCATCCTGCCGATCGCGTTCGGGGCCGCCGCGGTGGCGTATGTTCTCTACCGCTACAAGCTGTGGCGGGCGGGCGCGTCAATCGGCGGGCGGCAGGATCTCCGGCGGCCGTAGGCCGAATTCCTGCGCCAGCAGCGCGTACGACCGCCGACGCGCGTCCGGGTCGTGCAGCGTCGTCAGGATGGCAATCTCGTCGACCCGGTGCTCCGCCGCCAGCGCCCGCAGCCTGTCGCCGACGACGTCCGGCGTGCCGAATAGGGCACGCTGTCGCAAGCGTTCAATCCGGACCTTTTCAACGTCCGAATAGGGATGGACCGATGCCTCGTGCGGCGAGGGCAGGGCGGTGTAGACACCACGGTCGCGGCCGAGGCGCCACATCTCGCGCGACTGGAAAAGCCAGGCCGCTTCCTCCCTGGTTTCCGCCGCCATCGCCCAGACGCAGATCGCGGCATGCGGCTCCGGATGCCGGACACTTGGCCGGTAGCCGCCGCGATACGCCGCCAGCGCCTGATCGGCGCCGTGCCCGTCGGTGATGAAATGCGCGAAGCAATAGGGCAGCCCGAAATGCGCCGCGACCTGCGCGCCGTAGTCGGAACTGCCGAGAATCCACACCTCCGGAGTCGTCGGTCCGGCCGGCTGGGCGCGGACGTCGCGGAACGGATGGCCCTGCGTCAATGGTTCCCCGGACACCCAGGCCAGCAGATCGCGCACGGCGGCGGGAAACTGCTCGGCCGCGGCGTCGGCGCGGGGGTTCAGCGCATAGGCGGTGCGTCCGTCGGATCCGGGCGCGCGGCCCAGGCCGAGATCGATCCGCCCCGGCGCGATGGCATCCAGCACGCGGAACTGTTCCGCGACTTTCAGCGCCGGGTAATGCGGCAGCATGACCCCGGCTGACCCGACACGGATGGTTCGGGTGGTGGCGGCGATGGCGGCGATCAGGATCTCCGGCGCGGTGCCGGCCTGGCTGTCGGAGTTGTGGTGTTCGGCGCACCAGTACCGCGCGTAGCCGAGCGCTTCGCAATGCTGCGCCAGGCGGATGCTTTCCCGGATCGACGTGTCGGGCGAGCGGCCCGAAACGACGGTGGATTGATCCAGGACCGATAGCCGAACCATGGGATCGTTCTCCTCCCCCGTCATGGTCCGGATCGTCCGGTCGGCCGGGGTGTCCCGCACTAACGCCGGGCCGGGGCGGGGGCAAGAGGCGGCGGGTGGTTGGTCGTTGCCATGAAATCGGTCATATAGAGGGTGAAGGTCAGAGCGGCCCGCTTGGGTGGTTATCGGACGCACGACATTCGCGCCACCGACGGCGGCTTTGCGCCCAGTTCTGTCATCCAACCGCCCTGGCGTTCACCGCCGAAGCGGACACTCCTCGGCAATCGTCGAATGGCGGGAGTGGATGGAGAGCGGACATAAGCGATGCAGCACCTCGGCGACAGCTTGCGCTAATCTCGGTCGCCTGGCTCCCTCGTCGGGCCTCTGCAAAGCTGAAGCAGGCTATTTGCAAACTGACGAACGGCCCGGGTGAAAAGCTGTCGGCAACGCCCGGACGAAAACTCGACGCGTTCAGATTGGCACTTCGATCCTGTCCGCGATCACGCGGGCGAGCTTTTCAAAATCGTCGTAGGCAGCGGACACGGCACCTTGATGACCGCCGATTGCTCCGTCGCCCGGACGAAGCTTGAACATGGGCTTGCGGGCATCTTGTGCCATAGCGATCAGCGAGCGGTAGTCCTTGAGGCGACCCAACGCGAGCGCTTCGTCGGGAATATCAGGATCGTCCACCGCCCGGCGGTAAGCATCGGGAATCTTTCCGATCCATTTTTGGAAGGCGCGCACTACCCCGTCGGCGAATTCAGTGTGGCGGGACACAACATAGCCGATAGGCCGCATGTTGCCCGCCGGCAAACTGAAGTCGAGCCGCGGAGCGCGGTTGAGCCGGTCCTGCCATTCCGCGCGCCAGGACTTCAGTCGGCCACCAACGTTTTCGAGGCCTCGAACGGAGAAAAGGTCCGGCGCCACAGGGATTATAACATAATCTGCGGCAATAAGGGCTGATCGGTTCAGGGCGCCGAATGTCGGACCCACGTCTATGAAGGCGATATTGGCCTGATGCCGTTGACTGGCGTATTCGATGATCCGATGGAACGCAGCCGTGACGCGGAACGCTCGCTCGTCGCGATCAACGCACCGCGGCCATGTCGCGGATAACTCATCCTCAAAGTCCGAGAGCAGTAGATCGCCAGGAATTATTGCAAGACCGTCGGTCACGCTCAGGGGGTCGAAAAAATGAAGGTCGCCAACACCGCGCTTGACAGGCTCTACCGCCGTGAAAATCGTGTTCGGCTTCCGCGCCTCGTAGATCTGCTCGAGTGTAGTGTCCTTGAAGCACATGGCGGTGAGGTTGGATTGAGGGTCGAGGTCCGCCAACACTACCCGTTGCCCCAGGTCGGCGTACATCCACGCGAGGTGATAGATCAGCGAGGTCTTGCCAACGCCGCCCTTGTTGTTAAAGAAAGCGATCGATTTCATCGGGCCGGCTCCACCCTGAACAGCGTGTAGTTGGGCTCAAACTGCGTTGCTATTGGTGGATTGCCGTTTGCCTTGAGAGCGCGGCGAGCTTGCATCAGGCCGTAGCCGAACCGTTCGACCACGCCCAAAGATTTCAGACCTTCGGCAAGGAAGGGATTGCGGTAGGCGGTCACGCCCCGCCAGATCGTGTCCGGGTTGACCTCGCCGAAAAGTCCGCCGGGGTTCATGATTTCAATGCGATCCGAGTACCAGTACAACTTCACCGGCATGGTGCTGGAATCATATGTCCGGTGAAGCAAGGCGTTCCGGATGAGCTGATCTAATGCTTCGGCAGGATAGTCGGGCTGCTCTCTGCGCTGCGCCCCGCCAATGGCGGCGGGCGTACGTAAATTCAACCGCATGAGCTCTTCCACCTGCCTGACTTGGTCGGGGACGGTTCCACCAATTTCTTTCTGATCCAGGATCGTGTCGACCAGCTCGGGGCCACCCAACCGAAGGAATTGAATATAGGCGCCGGGGAGATACTCCCGAGGTTCCTTGCCCAGGAGAAGCAAGGCTGCATTCGTTGGCCGTCCGTCCCGGGAGATCAGCCGCAGCGCGCGCAGCTTCTCCTCGGTCGATCGGCTGTTCTCCCGCCGGATTTCCCGGGAAGTCGCGGACGGGACATATTCAGTTTCGAACCGATGCAAGTCCAAATCATCAAGGCAGGCGTCGGCACACGGTCGGGCATCGAAGGTCAGGTTCTGCCAAACCTGCTTTTCCGTAAGGCGGCGTTCCTCCTCCGCGGTCGCAACGGCCCGCCGTGGGCCGACGCGTATCCAGGTGCGCCCGTCCAAGCGAACGGGTGGTTGGGTCGATGGCGACACCTCGATGACCGCAACCGTACAGCCGTCAATCTCCCTCCGGGTCACCGACATCACCGGAAAGGGCAGGATCAGACCCTCGCTGCGAAGGCCCCCCAGGATTTTGAGGAGATCGTCGTCAACATTGATCCCGGAGCAGCTTCCATCGTCCTCCTGGCCGATGAAGATCAGTCCCGGCTGGCGATGGTTGGGGAGATCATTGGCGTAAGCGCAGATCGCCTGTCGCACCTTGTCGGCGGCTGCCTTGAAGCTGCGCTTGCGCTCAGCACGGTCCGTCTCCATGTCCCGGAAGAGCCGAGCAATCTCATCGTCCGTGAGCATGAACACCTCGCGACCAGCACCCTAGCCCACGGTGGACTTGCGCGCTAGCACGAGCTTAGAGCAGCGGACGCTGCTGACAAAAGAACTGGGTTGCCCTCTGTCGGCGGCCTATGTCCAGAAGGTGCGGGCGGCGAGAGTGCGCAACCGAGCGCCGGCCTTGTGTCCGGTCCTGCACCGCCTTCAGATTTTCGTCGCCTCCGGTTAAGCCCTCGGCACCCCTCGCAATGTCGCATAGCTGGAGCAACCAACATGTCGGCTTTGGGCCGGGAAATAGCGGATTCGTGCCCCAGCATCCTCGGAAACCGCCGTTTCGCTTCCGGCCGATCCCAGCCGTTTGGGCGGCAGCCGATAAGACAGCCCGGGTCGGGGAATTGGCCAACGGACGATGAACCGCCCCATATGACCGGCTTCGCGGAAACGCCGTACTAAAAAGCCGTGTGACCGAACATCGAGTCCAGGAGCACATACAGCAGACCGCCAATCAGGAAACCGACAATCGTTCCGTTCATGCGGATATATTGCAGATCCTTGCCGATGCGTAGCTCCAGCCGATCGGTGATCGTATCGGAATCCCAGTTGGCGACGACGCGGGAGATGAATTCGGCGATGCGAAGCTGAGCAGCGGGCAGCAGCGAGGCGACGATCTTTTCCACCGCCACCTGCAAGCGGGCGCGCGCGGCCGGGTCCTGCTCCAGGATGGCGCCGAGATTGCCCAGGGCAGTCTCGATATGCGCCACGGCGCGGCTGTTCGGCCGCGCCAGATCGTCTTCCAGCGCGTGCCGCAGCCGCGCCCAGACGTCCCACAACCAGACCTGCACCGTCTGGTGCGCCAGCACCTTGCGGATCGCCGCCCCGACCTCGGCGGCGCGGGCGGGATCGGTTTCCATGCGGTTGATCTCGCGCCGCACCCATTCGTCGAACGCCAGGCGAAGCTCCGACCCGTCGGGGCTCATCTTGTCCAGTTCCGCATTCACCAGCCCGAGCACGCGGCGGGCGATCGAGGCGCCGAGCACCCATCCGGCCAGCCGCCCGCCCTGCTCCCGCACGCGCTCCTGGACCGCGCGGCGCAGCGCGCTTTCCCGCCCCGCCAGGGTGGTCTTCATCTGGCCGAGAATGAAGCCGAACATCTCCTGGTGCCGCCCGCCATCGACCATGTTGTGCAGGGCGCGGGCGACCACCTGGCCGGCGCCGGCGCCGCCGAGGATGCGCGGAGTCATGCGGGTCATCAGCCGGCGCGCGCGGCCGTCCTCGACGCTGGTCATCAGCTTCGGCAGCATCCCGGCCAACCCGACGGCCGCCGGATGCGCCGCGGCCGGGTCCGCCAGGAAGCGGTGGACGATGCCCGGCAGGTCCAGCTTGGCCAGGACGATGGACACTTCATCGCTGGTGAAGACGTGATTGGCGACGAACCGGCCGAGCGCCCGGCCGAGCCGCTCGCGCTGGTTCGGGATGATGGCGGTGTGCGGGATCGGGATGCCGAGGGGATGCCGGAACAACGCGGTGATGGCGAACCAGTCCGCGATGCCGCCGACAAAACCGGCCTTGGCGGCGGATTGCAGCAGGCCGCTCCACCAGTCCTGCGGGATCTTGTAGCTGTAGAGCGTCAGCGCCGCCATGAACACCAGAAGGCCGGTCGCGAACGTCCGGTGCCGGCGGAAGGACTCCCTGGCGAGGGTATCGGGGTCGGGTTGCGTCATCGCTGTCCTGTTTAAGCGCCCGCGGCCCTTCCGTCCAACCGGGTGCAATGTTATACTGTAACCATGATCGACCCGTTATCCCCGACCGCAGGAGCGGCCGCCCGCCTGTGTCTGGCGGCGGCGGTGCTGGCCGCGGTGTGGCTGACGGTGCTGTGGGCGCTATGAAGCCGGTCCCCGCGGTAACGCTCGATCAGGTCGAGCTGCGGCATGGCTCGCGCGTCATTGTTTCCGGCATTTCCGGCACGTTTGAGCCCGGCAGCCTGACCGCGTTGATCGGCCCCAACGGGGCGGGGAAAACCACGCTCTTGCGGGCCCTGGCGGGTCTGCACCCGCTGGCGGCCGGCCGCATCGACCGGGGCGGGCTGGAAGCCCGCGACATCGCGCTGCTGGCGCAGGGCAGCCATCTCGACCGGTCGTTCCCGATCACCTGCCTGGATGTCGTGGCGCTGGCCGCCAACCGGCTGGGTCCGTTCCAGGCGGTCAGCGTCGCGCGGATGGCGGCGGCGCGCGCGGCGCTGGACCGCGTCGGACTGGGGGACATGGGCAACCGGCAGATCCAGGCGATGTCGGCCGGACAGTTCCAGCGCGTGCTGTTCGCCCGGACGATCCTGCAGGACGCCTCTTTGATCCTGCTGGACGAGCCGTTCACCGCGGTCGATGCCGCGACGACGCGGGTGCTGCTGTCGGTGATCGAGTCCTGGCACGCCCAGGGCCGCACCGTGATCGCCGTGCTGCACGACATGGACATCGTGCAGCGGTGTTTCCCCCGTACGTTGAGCCTGACGGCCGGCGGCGCCGTTTGGGGCGAGGCGGGGCTGCGGGCGGCCTGATGCTGGATGTCCTGCTGGAGCCGTTCGCGCTCGGCTTCATGCGCCGCGCGCTGGCGGGATGCATCGCGCTGTCGGTCGCGGCGCCGCCGCTCGGCGTGTTCCTGGTGCTGCGCCGCATGAGCCTCATGAGCGATGTGCTGCAGCATGGCGTGCTGCCCGGGATCGCCGTAGGCGCGATCTTCGCCGGGCTGTCGGTGTGGGCGATGGGGCTGGGCGGAGTCGTGGCCGGACTGCTGGTGGCGGTGCTGGCCGGCTGGCTGGCGCGGCGCACCGGCGGGCGGGAGGACAGCCAGCTTGCCGGCATGTACCTGGTGGCGCTGGCGGCCGGGGTGGCGCTGATCTCAACCCGGCACAGCATCGACCTGACGCATCTGCTGTTCGGCAACGTGCTGGCGGTGGACAATGCGGCGCTGCTCGGGATGGCCGGGGTGGCGACGGCAACGCTGCCGGTGCTGGCGCTGATCTGGCGGCCGCTGGTGCTGGAGAGCCTGGATCCCGGGTTCATGGCGGCGACGGCGGGGAAGGGGGGGCTGTGGCACCTGGTGTTCCTGATGCTGGTGGTGCTGTGCGTGGTGTCGGGGTTCGTCGCGCTGGGGACGCTGATGTCGGTCGGACTGATGATGCTGCCGGCGATCGCGGCGCGGCACTGGTCCGATTCGCTGGCTGGGCAGGTGCGGGTGGCTGTGGCGCTGGCCTGCGTGTCGTCCCTCGGCGGTCTGGAGCTGTCGTATCATCTCGACATCCCGGCCGGCCCGGCGATCGTCTTGACGGCGGGCGGGATGTGGATTGTCAGCCTGCTGACGGGACTGAGGGGCAGCGTGTGGCGGACGGCGGTGCCGCGGGCCTAAGTCGCAAGCATCAGGGGCGGACCGGCGGCCGCGCCCGCCACAGCGCGAGGCGCGGCGCCTGCGTCTCGAACTCCAACAACTAACGCCAAATGAGCCATGAACAACGGAGAGGCAGCATGAACCATACGGTCGTTTCGCGTGAACAGTGGCTTGCCGCCCGCACGGCGCTTCTGGCGCGGGAACGCGCGCTGACCCGGGAACTCGATGCGCTCCGCGCCGAGCGCCGGCAGTTGCCTGTCGTCAAGGTCGAGAAGCCGTACGTGTTTACAGGCCCCGAGGGCGAATGCTCGCTCGGCGACCTGTTCCGCGGCCGCAGCCAGCTTGCGATCTATCATTTCATGCTGACGCCGGGCTCTGACCATATCTGCCCGGGCTGCTCTTTTCTCTCCGACCATATCGACGCGGCGCGGCAGCATTTCGAGCACGCCGACTTGTCGTTCGCCGCGGTCTCGCGCGTCCCGATGCAGCGGATCGAGCAGGTCAGGCAGCGGATGGGCTGGACATTTCCGTGGGTCTCCTCGCAGGGCAGCGACTTCAACTTCGATTTCGGCGTGTCTTTCACGCCCGAGGACATCGCCGACGGCCGCGCCATCTACAATTACGGCACGGTGATCCGGAAGAGCCAGGACATGTTCGGCGTCAGCATCTTCGTGAAGGATGACGACGGCACCGTCTTCCACAGCTACTCAACCTATCATCGCGGCGTCGAGTTGCTCATCGGCGCGCTGAACTGGCTCGATCTGGTGCCCAAGGGCCGCAACGAGAGCGCCGGCGCCATGAGTTGGGTGCGGCGGCATGACGAGTATTGAGGCGGACGGCGGCTGAGGCGGGCTTGGCAAGGGTCGGCACGCGGACCATGACCATAAACCCGGTACAAGATCATGATCAAAAAACACGATGGGTGGGAACTCATCGAAGGATGGGATCGGATCATCCGTCATTACGCCGTGCATCCGACTGGCAACACAGCACCGGCCTGGACGGCTACAGCCCGTTGACCCGATTCGCTCACAGTAGCACCTATTACCTTGCAACAACACACAGATTCGTGACATTTTAGCGGATTGACACGATTTATTTTTCACTGTGGTTAATACCTCGTAAGTTTGTTGTAATTTACAGGGGGAATTCGTATGAGATTTGCTGCTTATCTCGTGGCAGCCCTACCGGTCGCCCACATGGCGATGGCGCAGGCTCCAACGCCAGCGTGCCCGACGATCCCCAATCCGGCAGCCAGTTCCACCACGCCGTTCCCCTTCAGCACAACGCTGGCGTTTGCCGCAATCGATGCGGCCCACATCGCGGAAGGTTTGTGCGCTCGATGCTCGGCGGGCGGTAGCATGATCGAGACCTACCTCCCCGAAAACTACGCGTCGCTCAATCCAGATCAAAAGCTTCTCGTCTTGATCAATGCTGAGCGAATTATTCGAGGCATTCCGCCAATTCTTGGCCCGGGCGGCACCAACGCTGGCACGAATGATCCCTACATCGGCAACGTCACCGCCAATCATGCGCTGCTGGTGGCGCTCAATGCCGGATGGTGGCTGCTTGATATTCCGATTATCCACAGCAATGCTGTTGACGGGACGTTTGATGGCCGCGAGACGGCACCGCTTGGTCCGCCCGGCCTCATCGATAATGGTTTTGTCGGAGAAATAGCCGCTGTCAATTTCACACCCGAAGGTGCGATCTGGCAGTGGATGTATGACGATGCCGATTCAAATTGGGGCCATCGCGACAACATCCTGAATTGCTCTTACACGATGATGGGGTCCGGAGTTGCCACCGCACCTGCCAATGTCAGCCAGTGGGGGGCTGGCGCACAGGTTTACATCGTTGACTTTATCCAGCCGCAAACCGGCAGTACCTATACGGCACCGATACTTCCGGCTCCTGCACCATGTCCGCCTGTCCCGGCACCGGCTGCATGGACCTGTCCGACTGTTGTGCCACCCAAGGTCTTCAGCGAGCTTGGCGGCATAGCCACGCTGAGTGCAGATGGAACAACGATCAATATTGCCGCCAATGTCAGCGTCGATCCATTGGATGGCGCAACCAATCAGGTTCAATCGTTCCTGGTCTTCCAACCAGCCAATTGGGCAGCGCCGAGCGGGGGGGTGCCGGCACTCGGCGTGGCCCCGCAAGGCACGGGGGCGTTTTCTTGCCCATTGGTTCCAGTGCTGCACACTGCCCTCGATCCTACTGATCCAGCGGCGGCCGATCCTGCCGCAATCACGAGTCGTTGTGCGGCATCCATTCCGTTTGCCGGTAATCCGGTTGTCATTTCGATCACAGACACATATAACGATTTGGTCTTCGTCCAAATGAATCTGTCACCGCCGATGTAGTTTGTGTGAGCCACCTTATCCATCCGGGTAGGGCGGCTCCGAAGAAGAGGCATTGGCTCGCAAACCGAGACTCACCCGCAGTCGCGACAGGCTGTTTCGTTGCTAAATAATCTCATGCCCAGCTTCCGCAGCCTGACCCGAAAAGCCTGGCTTTATCAGCGCACTGGTTTTTTAGGCACCACACCGTCAGTCCGCGCGAATACTTGCTTTTTCCGCCGGCACCGCCTGAAATACCAGCGGCAGGGTCAGCCCGAGCGCGCGGCAGATCGGGTCGAGGCTCCCGGCTGCCCGATCGGCGACCCGCCCAAAATCTCCTGCAACGTCGGCGATGCCATGCTCAGCACGCCGATACCGGTGCTGTCCGTGCCCGGGACCAGCGAGACAGTCCGGGTTGCCGGGGGGTGCAGCATCTTTCAATCGGCGCCGAATTCTGCTATCGGCTGTGCATGGTCAGTTTGGAACTCGAACAGGCGCAACGCGATTTGCCGTTGCTGGCCGAGAAGGCTTTGCACGGCGAGGATGTGTTCATCGCGGTGGGGTCCCAGACCCTGAGGCTGTCCCGGGCCAGCGAGCAGGCAGCCGGCGAGACGCTCGGCCCGCGTGGCGGGCGCGGCGCATGGCGCGGTCGCGTGACGGTTGCGGACGCCTTCTACGAACCGTGGACGGACGAAGAAATGGGTGAGACCGAGGCGTAGCCCGTGCGCCTGCTGCTCGACACCCACGCCCTTCTCTGGTGGTTGCTGGACGACGCGAAACTTCCGCCGCGCTGTGCCGCCTGGGTGCAGGACCGCGCCAATGACGTGGCGATCAGCCCGGTGAGTGCCTACGAACTCCGGTTCAAGGCTCGGAAGGGATTGCTTCACGGCGTCGAGGATTTGATCGAAGACGTTCCCGCTTTCGCGGCACGCGAGGGGTTCGTTATCCTGCCATTGTCGTGGTCTCATACCCTGGCCGCGGGTGCCCTGCCGCTGCCGCATCGGGATCCATTCGATCGGCTGCTTGCCGGGCAGGCGCTGGTAGAGGGATACGATCTGCTGTCTGTCGATGTTGCGTTCGACAGGTTGGGCGTGACGCGCGTTTGGTAGCCTGAGTGACGTTAGCCGGTTTTTGCTGGTCGAGGGTCCGGGTCGTCTGAACGTGCGGTTTCTGGACTGTCTCCACGGCACGCCCTTGCTCGATATCAAGCGCTATCTGCCCACGACCGACAGCGAGCCGCACGCCGCAATGGGGTGGCTGGGGCCGCACGCCACCCGCAACAGCAACACCGCGGACTGACGCGCTACCGGAACAGCACCGCCACCTTCGTCAGCGTGATCCACACCCCCCACGCAATCGGAATCCCCACCGCGGCCCAGGCCAAAGCCGACGAAACAGTCAGCGCCCGCGCACGCGAGGTCGGGATCACATGCGGCCCGTCATGGTGCCCCTGCGCGGCGCGCACCTCCTCCGCCGACATGAACCACTTATGCGGCACCGGCCGCACCAGCAGGTTGGCGATCAACCCGATCACCAGCAGCCCGGCCAGCAGATACAGCGTCACGTCATAGACAGACGACCGAGGCACACCCGCCGAGATCGCCGCCTCCCGCATATAGCTCACCAGCACCGGCCCGATGATCCCGGCGGTGGACCACGCCGTCAGCAGCCGCCCATGGATCGCCCCGACATACTGCACCCCGAACAAATCGGCCAGATACGCCGGCACCGTCGCGAAGCCGCCGCCATACATCGACAGGATCACGCAGAAGAACGTGACGAACAGCACCATGCTGCCGGCATGCGCTGCCCAGGGTGCGGCCGCATACATCGCGATCCCCAGCAGGAAGAAGATGAAATACGTCATCTTCCGCCCGATATGGTCTGACACCGAGGCCCAGAAGAACCGCCCGCCGATATTGAACAGCGACAGCAGCCCGGCGAACCCGGCCGCGATCACCGCCACCGAGGCGCGCTGCGTGTCGCTCAACCCGGTGAACCCCGTGCCCGGCTGCCCGATCAGCGACCCGCCGAAAATCTCCTGCAACATCGGCGACGCCATGCTCAGCACGCCGATACCGGCGGAGACGTTCATGCACAGCACCACCCAGACGCACCAAAACGCCAGGGTCTTGTGCGCGTCGCGCAGATGCACCTGGCCATGGGTGATCATCGCCTTGACGTTCGGCTCCGGCGGCGTCCACCCCGCCGGCTGCCAGCCGGGCGGCGGGACGCGGTAGCCGAACGCGCCGCCCATCATAAAGACGAAGTAGATCGCCGCCAGCACGACGAAGGTCTGCCAGACGCCGCCCGAGCCGGGCGCGCGAAAATGCTCCATCAGCATCTGCGCCAAAGGGGCGCCGATCATGGCGCCGCCGCCGAAGCCCATGATGGCCATGCCGGTGGCCATGCCGCGCCGGTCCGGGAACCATTTTATCAAGGTCGAAACCGGCGAAATATACCCCAGCCCCAGGCCGATGCCGCCCAGCACGCCGGTGCCGAGCCACAGGATCCAAAGCTGGTGCGTGATGATGCCCAAAGCGCCCAGCAGCAGGCCGCCGGACCAGCAGAAAGCGGCAACGACGCCGGCCTTGCGCGGCCCCGCCCGCTCCAGCCAGCCGCCCCACAAAGCGGCCGCGACGCCGAGGAAGAAGATGAACAGGGTGAACACCCAGCTCAGATCCGCCACCAGCCAGTCGCAGCTTGTCGTGAACAGGGCGGTGAAAATGGACGATCCGGCCGGACAGGCCAGCGGCTTGCCGCCGCCGATTTCGCGCGACAGCGGCAGCCAGAAGACGCTGAAGCCGTACGCCATGCCGATGCACAGGTGAATCGCCAGCGCCGCCGGAGGCGCCAGCCAGCGATTGTAATCGACATCGGCAACGATGCGCTTCCGGTCCAACAGGCCGAATGCGGTTGTTCCGCCGCCTAAGCGGCTCGTGGTGGCGCTCATTGGAGTTTCTCCCCAGACCCGGTCTTCTTAATACAGCCGCCGGGCCTTGGCCAAATCAGACAGCTTTGTCAGTTCCCAGCCGCTCCACGGCTTCCCGCACCGGCGGATCGAGCTGGATCGAGCCTTCGCGAAGCTGCGTCACGATCGTCTGGCGCATGCGCGGATCCCAGTACTTGCGCAGGTGGTCCTCGATCGAATGAACGGCCGTTGCCGTCTTCTGCGACTGGAAGAAACGGCCGATCTGGTTGGCCATGTAGGCGAGCTTGTCATGCGACATGATAGGCCCTCGGATGGCTGATGCGGTCAAAACCGGTAAACACCTCGAATCCGTCGGAGCGGGCGATCCCGATCAGGGTAATGCCGGCGGCGGCTGCGACTTCGACGGCCAGCGACGTCGGCGCCGAGATCGCGACGATCACCGGCGCGCCCAAGGTGGCGGCCTTCTGCACCATCTCGACCGAGACGCGGCTGGACAGCAGCAGCAACCCGTCCGCCGCGGACACGCCCGCCCGGGCCAGCGCGCCGGACAGCTTGTCGAGCGCGTTGTGGCGGCCGACATCCTCACGCAGGGCGATCAGACCAAGGGCGGGAGTCCAGAACCCGGCGGCATGGACGGCGCGGGTGGCCATGTTCAGCGTCTGCGCCGCCGGCATCGACTGCATCGCCGCCTGGACCATGTCGGGGGTGAATGTTCCGCCGGCCGGGACGCGCGGCGCCGGCTGGATCGCGGCGGCGAGGCTGTCCATGCCGCACAGCCCGCACCCGCTCGGCCCCGTCAGCCGCCGCTGCCGCCGGGTCAGCGCGTCGAGCCGCTCGGGGAGCAGGTCCATGCGGCATTCGATGCCGTCGGGGACGGTGATGATGTCGAGCGCGAGAATGTCGGCGGCATCGCGGATGATGCCTTCGGACAGGCTGAAGCCGATGGCGAAGTCTTCCAGGTCGTCCGGCGTGGCCAGCATCACCGCGTGGGTGGAGCGGTTATAGGTGAGGGCGACGGGGGTTTCCCGCGGGATGGTGCGGGCGGATTCCGACGCCTGGTCGCCGCGGTAGACGATGCGTTGGACGGAGAGGGCGGGGTCAGGCATGGGATAGTTTCCGTGCCAAATCCGTCCGGATTGGGGCCGCGCGGCGCTCTTCCCCCCGTGTCATGGCCGGGCTTGGCCCGGCCATCCACGACTTTGCCGCCACCAGCACCGCAAGTCGTGGATGGCCGGCACAAGGCCGGCCATGACACGGGGTGGGCCAAGCCGGGCCGTGACACAGGGTCGGCCAAGCCCGGCCATGACACGGGGGCGCGGACCGTCCGCCCCTCCGCGCCGCCCCCTTAATCATCGCCCGCCACCGCTTCGATCCGGCGGCTCTCGACCGCATGGGCGTGGTAGGACAACTGCCACTCGCTCTGCCCGTTCGACGGCGAGATCTGCACCGCCGTCACCTTGTACTCCGGACAATTCGTCGCCCAGTCGGAGTAATCCGTGGTGACGACATTCGCCTGCGTCACCGCATGGTGGAACGTCGTATACACCACGCCCGGCGCCACCCGCTCCGTCAGCAGCGCGCGCAGGGTCGTCTCGCCCGCCCGGCTGCGCAGGGTCACCCAGTCGCCGTCCCGCACGCCGCGCTCACTCGCGTCATGCGGATGGATCTCCAGCAGATCCTCCGGATGCCAGGCCACGTTGCCGGTGCGCCTTGTCTGAGCGCCGACATTGTATTGCGACAAAATGCGGCCGGTGGTCAGCAGCAGCGGGAAGCGGGGGCCGACCTTCTCGTCCGTCGGGACGTATTCCGTGATGACGAAATTGCCCTTCCCCCGCACGAAATGATCAATATGCATGATCGGCGTGCCCTCCGGCGCCGCATCGTTGCACGGCCACTGCATCGCGCCCCGGTCGATCTTCTCGTACGACACGCCCGCAAACGTCGGCGTGGTCCGCGCGATCTCCGCCATGATCTCCGCCGGGCTCTCGTAATTCATCGCGTAGCCCATGGCGTTGGAGATCGCCTGCGTCGCCTCCCAGTCGCCCAGGCCCGCACGCGGCGCCATCACCTTGCGCACCCGGTTGATCCGCCGCTCGGCGTTGATGAACGTGCCGTCCTTCTCCAGGAACGTCGCGCCCGGCAGGAAGACATGCGCGAAGTTGGCAGTCTCGTTCAGGAACAGGTCGTGCACCACGACGCATTCCATCGCCCGCAGCCCGGCCGTGACATGCTTGGTGTCCGGATCGGAGTGCGCGATGTCCTCGCCCTGGATGTAGATCCCGAGGAACCGGCCCTGCACCGCCGCATCCAGCATGTTGGGGATGCGCAGCCCCGGCTCGGGGTCCAGCTTCACCCCCCACTCGGCCTCGAACACCGCGCGCGCGGCGGGATCGCCGACATGGCGGTAGCCGGGCAGTTCATGCGGGAAGCTGCCCATGTCGCAGCTTCCCTGCACGTTGTTCTGCCCGCGCAGCGGGTTCACGCCGACGCCGCGGCGGCCGATATTGCCCGTCGCCATCGCCAGGTTGGCGATCGCCATCACCGCTGTGCTGCCCTGGCTGTGCTCGGTCACGCCTAACCCGTAATACAGCGCCCCGTTGCCGCCGGTCGCGAACAGCCGCGCCGCGCCGCGCACCAGATGCGCCGGGACATGCGTCGCCGCCTCGGTCGCCTCCGGGCTGTGCCGCGGCTCCGCGACGAAGGCGGCCCAGTCGGCGAACGCCTCGGTATCGCAGCGCTCGTTGACGAACGCGTGATCCACCAGACCTTCGGTGACGATGACATGCGCCAGGGCGGTCAGCACCGCCACATTCGTGCCCGGCCGCAACGCCAGATGGTACGCCGCCTCCACATGCGGCGTGCGCACCAGGTCGATCCGCCGCGGATCGATGACGATCAGCTTCGCCCCCTGCCGCAGCCGCCGCTTCATGCGCGAGCCGAACACCGGATGCCCGTCAGTCGGGTTGGCGCCGATGACGATCATGACATCGGTGTCGTCGATGCTGTCAAAATCCTGCGTCCCGGCCGAGGTGCCGAAGGTCTGGCCCAGCCCGTACCCCGTCGGCGAGTGGCACACCCGGGCGCAGGTGTCGGTGTTGTTGTTGCCGAGCGCGGTGCGGGTCAGCTTCTGCACCAGATAGGCTTCCTCGGCGGTGCAGCGCGAGGAAGTGATGACCCCGACGGCATCTTTTCCGGCCTTGGCCTGGATGCGCCTGAACTCCGAAGCGACGCGCGCGATCGCCTCGTCCCACGACACCTTGCGCCACGGATCGGTTATCTTCTCGCGGATCAGGGGCGACAGGATGCGGTCCGGGTGATTGGCATACCCCCAGGCGAAGCGGCCCTTGACGCAGGAATGCCCGTGATTGGCGCGGCCGTCCTTCCACGGCACCATGCGGATCACCTGGTCGCCGCGCATCTCCGCCTTGAAGCTGCACCCGACGCCGCAATAGGCGCAGGTGGTGACGACGGAGTGCTCCGGCTGGCCGTATTCGACCACCGACTTGTCCATCAGGGTAGCGGTCGGGCAGGCCTGGACGCAGGCGCCGCAGGAGACGCATTCGCTGGTCAGGAACGGTTCGTCCATCCCCGCGGCGACCTTCGATTCAAAGCCGCGCCCCTGGATGGTGAGCGCAAAAGTGCCCTGCACCTCCTCGCAGGCGCGCACGCAGCGGGAGCAGACGATGCATTTCGACGCATCGAAGTTGAAATACGGGTTCGAACCGTCGACGACGGCGGTGCGGTGGTTCTCGCCTTCGTAGCCGTAGCGCACGTCGCGCAGCCCGACTTCCCCGGCCGCGTCCTGCAGTTCGCAGTTGCCGTTGGCGGAGCAGGTCAGGCAATCCAGCGGATGGTCGGAGATGTACAGCTCCATCACTCCCCGCCGCAATTTGCGCAGTTTGTCACTGACGGTGCGGACCTTCATCCCCGGCGCGACCGGGGTGGTGCAGGAGGCGGGGGTGCCGTTGCGGCCCTCGATCTCCACCAGGCACAGGCGGCAACTGCCGAAGCTTTCCAGCATGTCGGTCGCGCACAGCTTCGGGATCTTGATCCCGGCCTCCATCGAGGCGCGCATCACCGACGTGCCCTCCGGCACCGTCACCGCATGGCCGTCCACCGTCAGCGTCACCATGGTGTCGCTGGTAACCGGAGGGGTTCCGTAGTCGATCTCCTGCAGCATCGGCATCGGGAGTCTCCTTCTATGCGGCGGCCAGGCGTTCGGCCCGGCGGAAATCCTCGGGAAAGAAATGCATCGCGCTGAGCACGGGATACGGGATGAAACCGCCCAGCGCGCACAGCGACCCGAACTTCATGGTCTGGCAAAGATCGGCCAGCAGTTCGAGATTGGCTTCGACGTCACGACCGGCCAGGATTTTGTCGACTGTCTCCACCCCGCGCACCGAGCCGATGCGGCAGGGCGTGCACTTGCCGCAGGATTCCGCGACGCAGAACTCCATGGCGAAGCGGGCCTGCCGGGCCATGTCCACGCTGTCGTCGAACACCACCACGCCGCCGTGTCCGATCAGCCCGTCCTTGGCGGCGAAGGCTTCATAGTCGAACGGGGTGTCGAACAGCGCGGGCGGGAAGTAGGCGCCGAGCGGCCCGCCGACCTGGACGGCACGGACGGGGCGGCCGGAGAGGGTGCCGCCGCCGATATCGTTGACCAGTTCGCCGAGGGTGACGCCGAACCCCGCCTCGAACAGCCCCGCATATTTGAGGTTTCCCGCCAACTGTATGGGCATGGTGCCGCGCGAGCGTCCCATGCCGAGCGCCTGGTAGTGCTCCGCGCCGTCGCGCAGGATGCAGGGCAGGGAGGTCAATGTGACAAGATTGTTGATGACCGTCGGCTGGCCGAACAGGCCCTTGTGCGCCGGCAGCGGCGGCTTGGCGCGCACCTGGCCGCGCTTGCCCTCCAGGCTTTCCAGCAGCGAGGTTTCCTCGCCGCAGACATAGGCGCCGGCGCCGGAGCGCTGCTCGATGTCGAAGTCCCGGCCGAGGATGCCGACCGCACGGGCGATGGCCAGCGCCTTGTCGAAGGTGGCGATGGCGTGCGGGTATTCCGAACGGGTGTAGACGTAGCCCTTGGTTGCCCCGACGGCGAGACCGGCGATGATCATGCCCTCGACCAGGCTGAACGGGTCGCCTTCCATCATCATCCTGTCGGCGTAGGTGCCGGAATCGCCCTCGTCGGCGTTGCAGACGATATATTTGCGGTCGCCTTTGGCGTCGGCGACGGTCTTCCACTTGATGCCGGTCGGGAAGCCGGCGCCGCCGCGGCCGCGCAGGCCGGAGGCGAGCACCGTCTCGATGATCGCGGCCGAACCCATGGCGCGGGCTTTCGCCAAACCCTGGAACCCGCCGAAGGCGCGGTAATCCTCCGGCGACAGCGGATCGACGATGCCGCAACGCTCGAACGTCAGACGGGTCTGGCGGGCAAGGAACGGAATTTCCTCCGGCGCCCCGAGCCGGAGCCGCTGCGCCGTGCCGGTCAGAAGTCCATCGGCGAGCAGCCCGGGAATGTCGGCCGCCTCCACCGGACCATAGGCGATGCGGCCTTCCGGCGTTTCCACCTCGATCATCGGCTCCAGCCAGAACAGCCCGCGCGAGCCGGTCCGCACGATGTCGGCGTGGTCCGCCAGCGCCCTGGCGACGGACTCCGCGCCCACGGCCAGGGCGGCGGCGTCGCGCGGCACGAAGACGCGGGTCATGTGAGTGTCTCCAGGATGCGGTCCACCCGCGCTGTGCTCAGCCGCCCGACCGGGTCGCCGTCCAGCAGGGCGGCTGGCGCGGTGGCGCACAGGCCGAGGCAGAACACAGGCTCCAGCGTCAACGCGCCGTCGCGCGATGTCCCGTGCCAATCGATTGCCAAAGCGGATCGCAGATGCGCTCCGACTTCATCGCCGCCGACGGACTGGCAGGCTTCGGCGCGGCACAGGCGCAGCACATGCCGCCCCGGCGGGGTGCGGCGGAATTCATGATAGAAGCTGACGATGCCATGCACTTCGGCGCGGCTGATGTTCAGCGCCGCCGCGATCAGCGGTTCGGCTGACAGCGGAACGCAGCCGAAAACGTGCTGCAGCGCGTGCAAAATCGGCAGCGCGGCGCCTTCCTTGACTGCAACGGCGGCGATGACGCCGCGCGCTCGGTCCTCATTCCAGGACTCGTGGTCAGCCATTGTATCCTCCCGGATAGTCCGGACTTCGTTATGCTGAAATGTAAAGAGCCTGCATGGGCAAAAAGCAACAAGCCCGGGCCGTCCGGCGATAGAGAAATTCTATCGTTCCGGCGTGCCGCGGTCGTCGTGCATCAGCAGCCACAACGCCCGCCGCAGCCGCATGATCCCGCCACGGGTCTGGCCGTGCTCGCACATCCGCTCGCCTTCCGCTGACAGATCGGTCACCTCCCGCGGCGGCGGGGTGGAGGCGAGATGCACCTGGCTGTCAACCCGGGTGTGCAGATACTGGCAATACTCCGGCGTGTCGCTGGTGACCTCCACCGGATCCGAATCACCGGTCTGCTGCGCCGCGACCTGCTGTCCGGCGGTCACGATCCAGGCACCCGACGCGAGTGCAAGGCAGACCATCAGCATGACGCGCACAGGGGACATGACCAACTGAATGCCACACCCGGGCTATTCCCGCGCTGGTTAACATATGAAATCGTGTTTAGACTGCAATGCTGCCGCACGCGGGTCAGGGTCCTCCGGATTGGGCAGCACCAGCACCGCGCGCAGGCCGGGATGGTTGTCCTCCAGCCTCAATTCGCCGCCGTGAAGATTGGCGACCGCCGCAACCAGCGACAGGCCGAGACCCGATCCGGGCGTGCTGCGGGCGCTTTCCCCACGATAGAACCGTTCCGTCGCGCGCGCCCGCTCTGCCTCCGGAATGCCCGGCCCCTCGTCGGTAACGGTGATGGCCACCTTGCCCCGGGTCGAGGCCGTTACGCGGACCGTTCCGCCCGCCGGAGAGAATTTGACGGCATTATCGACAAGATTGGCGATCGCCTGATGAATCAGCGCCTTGTCGCCGTATGCCGGCACCTCCGCCGCCGTCAGCACCGCCAGCGAGATGCCCTGCTCCTCCGCCAGCACGCCGTAGAGCTCCTCCACCTCCCCCAGCATCGGCGCAATATCCACCCGGGCAAACGCCGATCGGCGGGTGCCGGCTTCGATTTCGGAGATGCGCAGGAGCGCCTGGAAGACACCGACAATGCCGTCCAGGTCCAACGTCGCCCGCTCGATCGCCGCGCGGAGATCGTCCGGCGTCTGCGCATGGATCGCGGCATCCTCCAGCCGCGTCCGCGCCCGGGTTATCGGCGTGCGCAGGTCGTGCGCAATGGCGTTCGATACCTGGCGGACGCCGTCCATCAGGCGGGTGATGCGCTCCAGCATGTCGTTGATGACCTCGGCGACCTGGTCGAACTCGTCGCCGCGGCCGGTCAGGCGGACCCGCTTGGCCAGGTCGCCGCTGGCGATGGCGGAGGTGGTGGCGGAAATATTGGCCAGCGTGCGGCGGAACAGGTTGCGCACCACCAGGGCGCCGATGGTCGCCATCAGCCCGACGACGAGGATCGCCCACAACAGCGCATCGGTCAGCAGGCCGCGCAGCTGCGCCCGCACCTGGACGTCGCGGCCAATCAGAAGGTGAAACCCGCCCGGCAGGTCGAAACGCTGCACATTGGCCAGCGACCTCATCCCCGCCCGCATCACCTGAAGCTCATACAACCCGCCCGGCGTGCTGACATTCGGCGGCCAGCGTTCCAGGTTGCCGGCGACGCGATGCATCGCCCGGTCAGCCAGGAAGTAGATCGCGTCGTCATCGATGTTCTGCGCCAGGCGGTCCTCGATCGTCACGATCAATGACGGCAGGCCGCCCTCCGCCCAGCGCTCCGACAAGCCTTGCGCGTCGGCGTTGATCGCCGCCTCGGTCTGGCGGTCGAGCAGGCCGGCGGTGGCCCACCACAGGAACAGGGCAAGCGCGGTGGCGCTGAGGCCAAGCAGCAGCGCGTAAATCGCACCAAAGCGGAATCCGGCGGACCTGAACAGGCCGCGGTCGGTCATGTCCCCACCATGAAAGCGGGATACTACGGTTGCTCGGCCCGCAACATGTAGCCGGCATTACGAACCGTATGGATCAGCCCGGTCGGGAACGGTTTGTCCACCTTCTGGCGCAAACGGGACACATGCACGTCGATCACGTTGGTCTGCGGGTCGAAATGGTAGTCCCACACCCCCTCCAGCAGCATGGTGCGGGTCACCACCTGGCCGGCGTGGCGCATCAGGTATTCCAGCAGCCGGAACTCCCGCGGTTGAAGGTCGATCTTCTGGCCGGCGCGCTTGACCTGGCGGGACAGCAGATCAAGTTCGAGGTCTTCCACCACCAGCTTGGTCACCGGGCCCTCGCCCTTGCCGCGGCGGTTCAGCGCCTCCACCCGGGCGAGCAGCTCGGCGAAGGCGAACGGCTTGGTCAGGTAGTCGTCGCTGCCGGCCTTCAGCCCCTTCACCCGGTCATCGACCTCGGCCATGGCCGACAGGATCAGCACCGGCACGGCGTTCTTCTGCGCCCGCAGGGTTTCGAGGATTTTCAGCCCGTCGATGCCGCCGGGCAGCATGCGGTCGAGGATCACCGCGTCGAAGCTTTCGCTGGCCGCCATGAACAGGCCGTCGCGGCCGTTATCCGCATGCTCCACCACGTGGCCGGCCTCGCGCAGGCCCCGCACGACGAAACCCGCGACGTCCTTGTCGTCCTCGACCACCAGGATGCGCATACAGTCCTCCTCAGCCTGCTTGTTGTTCTGTCGGCCGGCGGCCGACATTGACGGAAAACTCCATCTCCCGCCCCTGGCGGCGGATGGTCACGCGGACGCTGTTGCCCGGAGGCACGCCGGCGACGGCGCGGATCAGGCCGCGCGAGCTGTCGATGCGGTCGCCGTTGATGGCGATCACGATGTCCCCCGCCTTGATGCCGGATCTTCCGGCCGGTCCGTTGCGGTCCAGGCTGGCGATCATCACGCCGTCGTCGCGGTCGTCCACCGACACGCCAAGCCAGCCGCGCTCGATCGATCCCTTGGCGAGAAGCTGGGCGACGATGCGGTTCACCGCCTCGCTGGGGATGGCGAAGCCGATGCCGACGGAGGCGCCGGTGGGCGAAACGATGACGGAACTGACGCCGATGACCTGGCCTTCCATGTTGAACACCGGACCGCCCGAGTTCCCCGGATTGATCGGCGCGTCGAGCTGCAGGAAATTGTCGAACGGACCGGACCCCAGGTCGCGGCCCTCGGCGGAGATGATGCCGACGGACACCGACCCGCCCAGCCCGAACGGGTTGCCGGCCGCCAGGATCCAGTCGCCGACCTCAGCGCGGCGGGAATCGCCCCAGGATACGCTGGGGAGGGATTCGTTGGTATGCACCTTGATCACGGCCACGTCGGTCAGTTCGTCCCGGCCGAGCACGCTGGCGGGCAACTGCCGGCCGTCGGTCAGCGAGACGACGATCTTGTCAGCGTGATCGACGACGTGGTTGTTGGTGACGATGATCCCGGACGGATCGATGATGAAGCCCGACCCGGCGCCGGCCACCTGCTCATGCCGGTTGCCGAACTTGCGCTTGAACTCCCGTCCCAGCGGCGTATCGCGCAGTTCCGGCGGCAATTCGTTCAGCATCTCGCCGCCGGAAACGGTTTCGGTCACGGCGATGTTGACCACCGCCGGCAGCACTTTCTTGACCAGCGGGGCGAGGCTCTCGGGGGCCGCGCGCGCCAGGGCGTATTGCGGACCGCAGTCGGAGAGCAGCAGCGCAAGAGTAAGCACCAGCCCCCGCGAGACTTGCCGCCAGGACGGGCGGAGGTACGAATCGGGTTGCATGATGCTGGGCCATCTCCGGTGCGCGGGGCGTATCGGTAACCAGATGGCACGTGACCAGTGATGTAACAAGAATCTGTTGGATCAGTTTTCAGTTGGTTGCGCACCGTTCTCCGGCCAGCGATGCTTCGGGTAGCGTCCGCGCATGTCGCGGCGGGCATCCGCCCAGGCGCCTTTCCAGAAGCCTGCGAGGTCCGCGGTGACCGCTATCGGCCGCCCGGCGGGCGACAGCAGCGCCAGCCGCAGCGGGATTTTGCCGCCCGCGAGCCTCGGGGTCTCCGCCATGCCGTAAAACGCCTGCGCGCTGGCGGAGGCCAGAGGCGGCGATTCCGCGTAGTCGATCGCGGCTCGGCCGGATGGCAGCGGCAGGTGTGTCGGCAGATCCCGGTCCAGCCGCGCGGCGAGGTCCCATGGTATCATGCCGCGCAGGATCGCGTGCAGGTCGAGCTTTTCCAGGTCTGACAGGCGGGTGAAGCCGGCGATGAAGGGTGGCAGCCAATCCTGGATCGTGGCTTTCAGCGCGGTGTCGCTCAGGTCCGGCCAGCCGGTAGCCGGTTCGATGCCGCGCATCAGCGCGACCCGGGCCTGCAATTGGCGGATGGAGTCGGCCCGGGGCAGTGGACGCAAATCCTGGCTGGCGACGGCAGCGGCCAACAGCTCCGCGATCTGGCCGGGTTGCGCGGTTTCGGTTCGGTCGGACAGGATCAGCGTGCCCAGCCGGCGGCGGCGGCGGCACAGCACCGTGCCGGACACCGGGTCGAAGCCGGATTCCACCTGCTCGGTGACCCGCGCCGCCAGTGCGGGCGGCAGTTTGTCCGGGTCCAGCGGAGCGGCGAGCGTGATGCGCGAGGCTGCCTTCAGTTCCAGCGATGCCGCCACCAGCAGCGCTTCCTTCGCCAGCGGGTCGGTTGGCGGCATGCGGGCGCTGCCGCCGCCGGACAGGCGGAACGATCCCGGCTCGCCGCGGCGCTGGGCGATGCGGTCGGGGAAGGCGGCGGCGAGCAGCGGACCGGGGTCTCCGGCGGATGGCGTGTCGCGCTTGACGTTCATGCGCCGCCGGTACTGCCCCGCCGCCTGCCGGATCCGCGACAGCGCGCCCCGGTCCGCGTTCGGGTCCCCGTAGGCGATGGCGGCGAGGCGGGTGGCGATGTCGGCGGGGGCGTCGCGGCTGCGCAGCGGGTCGCGCTCCTCCAGCAGCGCCGCGATGTCGGCGGCGAGGGCGGCTGCGTCCGCGGTTTCCGCCGCCAGCATCATCGCCGCCAGGCGGGGATGCGCGCCGATGCGGGCCATGTCGCGGCCTTGGGCGGTGATGCGGTCTTCGGCATCCATGGCGCCGAGGTCCTGCAGCAGCGCGGCGGCGGCGGCCAGCGCTCCGGCGGGCGGGCGATCCTGGAAGCGCAGGTCCGCGGGTTGCGTGCCCCAGGCGGCGCATTCGAGGACGAGGCCGGATAGCTCGGCTTCGAGGATTTCCGGGCGATCGTAGGCGGGCAGGCCGCGGTGCAGGGCTTGCGACCAAACCCGGATGGCGGTGCCGGGGGCTTCGCGGCCCGCCCGCCCGGCGCGCTGGTCGGCCGCCGCGCGGGAGATGCGCACGGTGGCGAGGCGGGTCAGGCCGGTGGCGGGATCGAGGCGCGGGGTGCGTCGCCAGCCTCCGTCCACCACGATGCGCACGCCGGGGACGGTCAGCGAGGTTTCCGCGATCGACGTCGCCAGCACGACGCGGCGGGTCTCGGCGGGGCGGAGGGCGCGGTCCTGCTCGGCTGGCGGCAGGTCGCCGTGCAGCGGCAGCACCAGGGCGCCGCAGTTGTCCAGGGCGGATTGGGTGCGGCGGATCTCCGCCATGCCCGGCAGGAAGGCGAGGATGTCGCCCTCGTGCTTCGCCAGCGCGGCTCTTATGGCGCGTGCGACGGCGTCGGGGAGGTCGCGGACATGCGGGATGTCGGATTTCGCGTGCTCGACGGCGACCGGGTGCTGGCGGCCGGCGCTTTCGATGACCTCGGCGCCCATCAGGCCGGACAGGCGGGCGCCGTCGGCGGTGGCGGACATGGCGAGCAGCCGCAGCTCCGGGCGCAGCATGCGTTGCAGGTCGAGGCACAAGGCCAGGCCGAGATCGGATTCCAGCGAGCGCTCGTGGATTTCGTCGAGGATGACGGCGGCGACGTTGTCCAGGCCGGGATCGGATTGCAGGCGGCGGAGCAGCAGACCCTCGGTGATGACTTCGACCCGGGTTTCGGCGGAGCCGGCGCCGTCGAGGCGGGTGCGGTAGCCGATGGTTTTTCCTACCGGTTCATCGCGCAGGAAGGCCATGCGGGCGGCGGCGGCGCGGGTGGCGAGGCGGCGGGGTTCCAGCATGAGGATGCGGCTGTCGCCTCGCCAGGTGGCTTGCATGAGCGCGAGCGGGACGAGGGTGGTCTTGCCGGCGCCGGGCGGGGCGACGAGCACGGCGTTGCGGCCGGCGTTCAGCGCGGCGTGCAGGGCGGGGAGGGCGTCGGCGACGGGAAGGTCATGGGGCACGGTGGTGGGGTGATAGAGGGTTCGGGGGGCGGCGTCATGGGAAGCTGCGCCGCTTATTCCAGCAATGCGGCGATGCGGGCGACGAAACGCCGGGCGGTATCCAGGGTCGCCGTCGCCAGCTCCGCGGTGACTTTCGCCCCCGGTTCTATTTCGTAGTCGGCGATGAATTTCGGGTTGTAGCTCTGCGAAAGGAAAATCCTGAGAGCCGGAGCAATGTGCGCATCATCCCTGCTCAGCCTCAGGAATTCCCTGTGGACACCGCCATGCGTTTTCGGTGTCTTCCCGGTCTGCTCGAAGACGAAGGCTTGCGCGGGCGTGGAATGCGCCGAGATAAGCGGTGCGTCCGGCAGCCTCATGCAGATGGATGGCGAGGATCGATGCTGCATCGGAGAGGAGAGTGTGCGCCTTTTCGAGATAGTCCGCGGCTTCCGGCTTCATAGATCAACACCGTCCCGCCGGATTTCGTGCATCAGCGGAGTACGCTCCGACAACGCCCCGGCGGGATAGGGTATGGCATCGAAAAAAGCGCCAGTTTCATCAATCATTTCAACGCGTAACCGAGCAAGCCGATCAAGTTCCGCCCATCTGTCGGGAAGCGATTTGAGAAAGATTGCGACGTCGTAGTCGGACTCGGCGTGGGCGTCGCCGCGTGCCCGGGAGCCGAACAGCACAACCCGGTCCAGTCGATCCCCATACATCCGGCCGAGTGCCTGCCGGAAGCGGATCAAGGCGGGATCGGTTTCAAGTGACGGACTCATGCGTGCGCCTAACGGACCAGCATAGCATCATTGCGGGGCTATCCGAAGACCGACCGCCACGTCTACAAATGGCGGCCCGGTTGGGATGATGCGTTAGGCGGGTCGCAGGCCGGGGGATGCCGTTCCGCCGGTTCAGGAGTTGGTGCCTTTACCTGCCATCGCACTGCAACAAACCTTCTGCATCACCCAAATGGATACACCAGCTAAGATGAAACCTCCAACTACAACAGCCACCACAGGGGGCGTTTCGCGCAAAATTTTGCCAGTGGTTTCTGCAATCGTTGTCCCCGTCTCAACGACTGCGCCGACCATTCATCACCTGTAAAGAAAAATGTTACATTCGTAATGTAGCCTTATGGCGGCTGATAGTCAAGGCCCGCAAAGGCCACGGCCACCGGGCCCGTCGGACAGCAAGGCATTGATTCGATCACAGGAGATCAATTGGTGGGAACTCTGACCCTTGATGCCGTTAACGATGAACTGATTGTGCAAGTTGCCGCAGGTGTCGTTGCGAACTCCGGCGGAAGCGGAGCACCGGGAGATTCTCCGTCAGGTTGTTACCTGCGGTTCGCCGGGCAGGCGGTATGGCGAGATGCGTGGAAAGATGAGGATGACGGCGGCGACGTTCTCCAGGCCGGGATCGGATTGCAGGCGGCGGAGCAGCAGACCCTCGGTGATGACTTCGACCCGGGTTTCGGCGGAGCCGGCGCCGTCGAGGCGGGTGCGGTAGCCGATGGTTTTTCCTAC
>CAINOE010000212.1 GCA_903851415.1 uncultured Rhodopila sp.
CAAGGAGATGAGCATGCACATCGATTCGGTCTTTCTGTTCGACCTGGACGGCACGCTGGTGGACAGCGTCTACCAGCACGTGCTCGCCTGGAAGGAGGCGCTCGACCAGGAGGGAATAGAGCTCGCGGTCTGGCGCATCCATCGCCGCATCGGCATGAGCGGCGGGCTGTTCGTGAACCAGTTGCTGCGCGAGACCGGGATGGAGATCAGCCCGGAGCGGGTGGAGCGTCTGGCCCGGCTTCATGCCGCGGCCTATGCGCGGCTGGGCGCGTCGGTGCGTCCCCTGAACGGCGCGAAGGAGCTGCTGGCGACCCTGGACGCCGCCGGGCATCCCTGGGCGATCGCCACCAGTGGGCGGATGGCGACAGCGGCGCCTAACCTGCGCGCGCTGGGGGTGGACCCGGAGCGGGTGCCGGTGGTGACTCGGGACCAGGTGAAGTACGCCAAGCCGGACCCGGACCTGTTCCTCGCCGCGGCGGCGCGGTTGGGCGTCTCCACCGAGACGGCGGTGATCATCGGGGACTCGATCTGGGACATGCTGGCGGCAAGGCGCTGCCGCGGACTGGGGGTCGGCCTGCTGTCCGGCGGCTACGGGCAGGAGGAGTTGGAGCGGGCCGGCGCCGCGCGGGTCTACGAGGACCCGGCCGATTTGCTGAAGCACCTCGATGAGGTCGGCGGGCGCCGGTGAGGTTGCGTCAGCGGTCTGGAAAAGCGGCACTGGTTGGCCCATAATGCGGGTCTGGACACCATCCCTGAGAAGTTGCCGCCGGGCTGGGTAATGGACCCGCTGGCGCGGAGCGAGGCCCAGATCGAGTCCTGGGAGACCGTGCCGCTTGAGCCTCGATCGTCTGCGGGCGAGCATTGCCCGGATGAAGGGCGGCCGAACGGACCCAGCGCGGAAGGTTGCACCCGGCGCGTGATTTCGCTGAGTCCGGAAGCCGAGGCGCAAGTTGATCGGCTTATGGAATATTATGAGGAAACGCAACGGGTTGCCTCGGCCATCAACCTATTGAATGCGCTTGAGCGGGTCAAGGCGCGCATCGCCCCGCCTGCCGGAGGCCGGGTTGGAAGCGCCCCGTCCCTACCCTGCCCTGAAACGTCCTGGCCGCCGTTGGATTATCGAAGGTCGATATTGGATTTCCTACAGCCTGACCGAGCCGCCGGGTATTTCCGGGGTGTCGTACGTCACAGCGGATATTCCGAACCGCGTCCACGTTAGCCGGACATCGCCGGGGCAAAGACCATATCTTATTTCCGCTGCGAAATCCACCGATTCGCTGGCGTGGAAATGGGTCAGTTTTGGATGCTCCGCTGAAATACGGCCCGACAGACCCGCTTCCTCGTCAGGCCACCCGGGCCGTGGCCAAATCTGCATAAGGGGCGTCGATGGTGGTCACCAGACAGTTCAGCCGCGTGGTGCGCACGATGACCGTCTGCAATTCCACCAGCGCGAGGTTCGGCAGATCCTTCCCGGTGATCGCCTGAGACCCCCGCACCTCAGCTGATCGGCCGAACCCGGATCTATCCGTGGCGACACCGCACAACGCGGAGCGCCGGAGGTAGCCACGACACCTCCGGCGCTTGCGATCTTACCTGAGACCCGCGGCGTTCAGGCCGCCGCCACCGCCGCCGGCTTGCCGCCGATGACCCGCGTATGGGCCTTCCGCCCGTCCACCCCAACCGCGGGCTCGCCGACAACGGTCGAGCGCCGCACCACGCGCGGCTCATCGCCGAAATCGTCCACCGCCCGGTGGATCGTCGCACGGTTGTCCCATACCGCCACATCCCCGAGCGACCAGGCCCAGCGGATGGTGTTCTCCGGGCTCGTCGCATGGCGGTTGAAGATCTCCAGCAGCGCCCGCGAATCCGGTGTCCGGTAGCCCAGAATCCGCTGGATGAAGTTGCCGACGATCAGCACCTTCCTGCCGGTATGCGGATGCACCGCCACCAGCGGCTGCTCGGTCTCGAACACGGTGCGCAGGAACACCTCGCTGTGCCGCGTCTTGCCCTTCTCGCGCACCGGACGGTCGCCGACATAGTCGTAATCGTTGGTGTGCAGCGTCCACAGCTTGTCGGCCAGTTCCTTCAGCGAGTCCGGCAGCTCGTCATACGCGGCCTCGGTATTGCCCCACAGCGTGTTGCCGCCCGCCGAGGGCAGCGTCTGCGCCCGCAGGATGGTGATCTGCGGATAGGTGTCGAGGAAGGTGAAATCGGCGTGCCAGTTGCTCGCCACCTCGCCGCGCTCCGCGCTGACCTCCAGGATCGCTTCGGTGCCGGCGACGGAGGGCACGGTCGGATGCTGGTTCAGCGCGCCGAACAGCTTGGCGAATGCCTCCTGGCCCGCGTCATCGAGATGGTGCTGCTCGCGGAAGAACAGCACCTTGTGCTCCAGAAGGGCGGCATGGATCGATTTCACGGTGGCGGGATGCACATCGCCGGAAAGCCGCACGCCGTGCGCCTCCGCGCCGAGTTTGCCGCCGAGGCGGCGGATTTGCAGACCTTGTTGCTGTTGAGACATGACGCGGGTTCCTTCCTGCTGGCCGGATCGATCCGGTTGAGTGAGTGGAACCCTATAATCCACGTTCTAGAATAATACAACCCGCCGAAGCGCTGCCCCGGTGACGCCGCAGAACCGACTCGTTTCCGATCAGCTCCGATACGGGCGCGTTCAACCGATCGCTTCCGTTCCGTCCGGTCGGAAGCGGCAATGACAGTTTCGGTTACGCGGCAAGACCGCACGGCGTCCGCTCTGCCGGCATGGCGCCCCGGGACGGGACGCGGCCTGCGCCGTCCTCCCCTGACGCTGTCTCCTGTTGAACGGACCATCGCAAGGGACTGCGGCCGCAACCTCCGGCATGGCTCGTCAAACCCTGCACGACCGGGTGCGTCACGATTACGCCCGGGGCCTCGCGGAACCGCCGCTCATCGTTGCGCCCGAACATATCACGCATGGACTCGCCGCCATGTAAGGCGGCGGGTGGCCAAAGCGTCGGGCGGCTAGGCCGGCCGCCGCCGAACCAGCCAGAGGCCCGCCAGCGCCGGGATCAACAGCGCGGCCGCCGCGGGTTCGGGCACCACTTGCGGCCCCGCAATCAGCTCGACAGCCACATCATCAAGATACCACACGCCGGTTGGCGATGACCCGCTCAACGATGTTAGGCCGGTGAAGGACAGGACCGTACTCGTGGACGTGGCCGTGAACGTATTCGTGGTCTCGGCGACGCACTGACTCGCCGGATTCGGGCATTGAATGAACGACCCCGGGTTGGGCGGTCCCGGGGTGAGCGCCCCTCCCAAAAGATCGGCGCCGCCGGCCGAGGCGCTGAACGTCGCGTTCGGATCGGTCAGGGTGGTGCCGTCATTGATGCCGACATAGAAGGAAACCGAATAGAGCGCTCCGGCGACAGTCGCCAGGGTCTGCGACAGCGTTCCGTATCCAATATAAGCCGCATTGTTCCCGCTGTTGGCAAAGCCGTTCTCGACACCGACATCGGCGATCCCGTTGATGGCGGTCACCGTCCAGTCCGTCGGCGGCGTCACAGGCCCGCCCGACGCATCGTCGAGTTCGAACCCCGGATTCAGCACGATGTTGTCCGCCCGGGCGGGCGAAGCGAGCACAAACGCTGCCCCGGCAGCCAAAACCCATACGCCAAAATACCTACGCATCAGAACGCTCCCGCAGCCGAAAGTTCATTATCCGATTTCGTTTCGCATGTCACCCGTTATAGCGGATCAACGTCCCGCTGCCCGCCGCATCCGCGCTCAGCGAGAACCCGCCGCGATCAACGCTGCCGGCCAGCGTAAACGAAGTCTGCACCG
>CAINOE010000213.1 GCA_903851415.1 uncultured Rhodopila sp.
GGCTGACCGCGGGTCTGCGCCTGGCGCGGGCGCAGGAGGCCGAGGCGGCGCTGGCCTACCGCGGCACGGTGCTGAACGCCTTGCAGGAGGTCGAGGACGCCCTGGTTGCCTACCGCACCGACAAGGTCGCCCGCGATCGCCTCGCCGACGCGGTGCGGACCGGGCAACTGACGGTGTATCTGGCGCGTGACAGCTACAGCCACGGGCTGTCGGACTTCATCCAGGTGCTGGACGCCCAGCGGACCCTGACCGGGTCGCGCCAGCAACTGGTGCAGGCCGACGTGGCGCTGACCAATGACGTCGTCGGCCTTTACAACGCGCTCGGCGGCGGCTGGCAGGAGGATGCGGCGGACATCGAGGCGCCGGTGGTCGCAACCGCGCCTCCGGCGGTGCCGGCAGCGCTGGACAGCCTGGCCGCGGCGCCGCCGAAGTAGCGGCCGAGATTTCACCCATGCCGCGGGCGGCTTTCGCATAGCCGCCATCGCGCAGCGGTCCCTTGCGACGGGGAGAGCAAACCACTCGATGCCGCTTCGCCCGGCCGGCAAGTCCACGATCTGTAGCGGATGGGACTAATACCAACCGGCAGTGACTTCGACCCATAGGCACGATCGCCTCTACCGTCATGGCGGGCGCAGGCCCGCCATCCACGCCTTTGTTTGTGCAGGAAAAAAGGCGTGGATGCCGGTCTCCGCCGGCATGACGGGGCGGCAGCGCCGGAGTGTCAACGTCATCGCCGATTGGTATAACTTCATCATGTTACGGACACCGCATCGCAACATATCAGCATTGAAAACGCGCCCGCGAACGCCTGACAGGTTGCGTTCAGATACCAATTCGTCTATTACGACACTCTCTCGTTTGGAGATCGCTATGGTTGACGCTGCCTTTGTCCCGGGCTGCCAGTCGCCCGGCGACCCCGCGATCATGCCTGACACTGTCGTACCGGATGAGGTCAGCGAGCGGACGCTTGCGCGGACTGCAAACATTTTCGCGGAAGATGGTCGCGATCGGCCATACCGGACCAGTGGGCCAACCGATAGGCTGCGGGACAGCGCCGGCGGTCCCGGAAAATCCGACGAGGACAAGCCACGAAGCCGCAGGCCGCTTTACATGCTCGCGGCCGTGGTTGTGCTGGCGATCATCGGCGGTGTTGTCTACTGGTTTCTGACCCGCAATCTGGAGAGCACCGACGACGCCTATACCGACGGCAACGCCATCGCCTATGCGGCGAAGGTGTCCGGCTACGTGACCGAACTCCATATCGACGACAATACATTCGTGCATGCCGGCGATCTGCTGCTGCAGATCGACCCGCGCGACTACACCACCGCGCGCGACCAGGCCCGCGCCAGCCTGTCCCTCGCGCGGGCGCAACTGGCCAGTTCGCAGGTCAATCTCGACATCGCCCGCGTCCAGGCGCCGGCAACGCTGGAGCAGGCGAAGGCGCAACTCGCGCAGGCCAAGGCGAACCAGGCGCAGGCCGAGCGCGACTATCGCCGCCAGCACGCCGTCGATCCCCGCGCGACGACGCAGACCAACGTCGATCAGGCCATCGCGCAGATGCAGACGACCACCGCGGTGGTGGCCAACGCCGACGCCCGGGTGCAGATCGCCTCGTTGGTGCAGCAGAACATCCAGGTGGCCGAGGATACGGTGCACGAGCGCGAGGCCCAGGTGGCGCAGGCGGAGGCCAACCTGGCCCAGTCCGAGGTCAACCTGTCCTACACCACCCTGACCGCGCCGGCCGACGGCACCATCACCCGGCGCAACGTCGATCTCGGCACCTTCGTGCAGGCCGGGCAGCAGGTGTTCTACATCGTCCGGCCGGAGGTCTGGGTCACCGCCAACTTCAAGGAAACCCAGCTTGCCGACATGCAGCCCGGCCAGCCCGTTTCGATGACCGTCGATGCCTATCCGAGCCTGACGCTGCACGGCCACGTGGACAGCATCCAGGAAGGCAGCGGCGCCCGCTTCTCGGCGTTTCCCGCCGAGAACGCGACCGGCAACTTCGTCAAGATCGTCCGCCGCGTGCCGGTCAAGATCATCATCGACAGCGGCCTGGAGAACCGGCACGGATTGCCGCTGGGGATTTCCGTGGGGCCGACGGTAACCGTTCGATGAGCGGCGCGCAGACGCCATGGAAGCCGAAGTCCAACCCGTGGGTGGTGGCGGTCATGGTCACGCTCGGCGCGTTCATGGAGGTGCTGGACACCACCATCGTCAACGTCTCGCTGCCGCATATCGCCGGCAGCCTGTCGATCAGCAGCGACGAGGCGGCCTGGGCGCTGACGACGTATCTCGTCGCCAACGGCATCGTCCTGACGATTTCCGGCGCGCTCAGCCGCCGGCTGGGACGCAAGGCCTACTTCCTGACCTGCATCGGCGCGTTCACCGCCATGTCGCTCGCCTGCGGCCTGACCGAGCAGTTCTGGCAGCTCCTGGTGTTCCGCGCCTTGCAGGGGTTTTTCGGCGGTGGCCTGCAGCCGACGCAGCAGGCGATCATCCTGGATCACTTTCCGCCGGAGAAGCGCCGGCAGGCGTTCGCGCTGTCCGCGGTCGCCATCATCATCGCGCCGGTGATCGGACCGGTTCTCGGCGGCTACCTGACCGACACGTATAGCTGGCACTGGATTTTCCTGATCAATATTCCCATCGGCGTCCTGACGTTTTTCGGCGTGCTGCAGTTCGTCGAGGACTCGCCGATGATCAAGGAGGAGAAGCGGACCGCACCGCGCTTCGACTACCTCGGGGTGTTCTTCATCGCCCTCGCGCTGGGCTGCCTGGAAATCGGCATGGACCGTGGAGAAGACTACGACTGGCTGGCCTCGGGCTTCGTTCGTGTCATGTTCGGTCTGTCGGCCTGCGGGTTCCTGTTCGGGATCACCTACCTGCTGTATGTGCGCGACCCGATCGTCAATCTTCGGGTATACAGGGACCACAACTTCGCCCTCGGCTCGTTGCAGATCGCGATCATGGGCTTCGTGCTGTATGCCAGCGCGGTGCTGATCCCGCAATTCGCCCAGCAGCAGCTAGGCTACAACGCGACGTGGGCGGGTCTGGTTCTGGCGCCCGGCGCCGTCGTGCTGACGATGCTGGTGCCTATTACCGGCCGGGTCATGAGTTTTGTGCCGACGAAATATGTCATAGCCGGCGGCGGATTGGCGCTCGGGGCGGCGCTGATCTTCTCGATGAATCTTGTTCCGGACCTGGATTTTTATCACCTCGCGCTGTTTCGGGCGGCGCAGACCTCGGCGCTGGCGCTGCTGTTCGTGCCGATCAGCACGATTGCCTATGCGACCGTGCCGCCGGAATTAAACGGGGACGCAACGGCCCTGTTCAGCATGGCGCGCAACGTGTTCGGCGGCATCGGGATTTCCGTTTCCACCGCGCTGGTGACCGAGCATTTGCAAATCCGCCACGCGCATCTGGTCGATCATCTCGGGCCGGCGAACCAGCCCTATAACGATCTGCTGCAGCATGTGCAGCACGGTCTGATCGACGCCGGGCACACCGCGGCGCAGGCGATGCTGATGGCGCCGGGGCAGGTGTTCGAGATGCTGCAATCGCAGACCGCGGTGCTGGCATATAACGATGTCTTTCTGCTGACCGCGCTGATGTCGTTTGTGATGATCCCGACCGCACTGTGCATGTCGGGCTTGAAGGCGAAGTCCAGCGGCGGAGGAGAATGATGTTGCCGCGTACGGTGTCGCGCCCGGGCGGCCCGGCAGGCGAGCGAAGGGTGGCCCGGTCATCCACGACGTTGTTCGAGCCTGCACCGCACGTCGTGGATGGCCGGGCCAGATCCGGCCATGACACAGAGGAACGGGCCATGCCAGGCCGCGAGACGCGGGGGCGAGCATGGCTTTCGCCGCCCCGCCACACCGCTCTCGCCCTGACCGCCATCCTCTCCGCCTGCACCGTCGGCCCGGGCTTCACGCCGCCGAAGCCGCCGGAGGTCGCTGCCTGGAAAGACCCGTCCGCGCATCGCACGCATGCGCCGGTCAGCCCGGAGACCAACCCCGACCCGAAATGGTGGGACGGCTTCAACGATCCCGTCCTGACCGCGGTGATCGAGAAGGCCATCGCCGGCAATCTCGACCTGCAGCAGGCGGTGCTGCGTGTGGTGGAATCGCGCCAGGGCGAGGTGACCGCCCGCGCGGCCGAACTGCCGAGCGTCAACGGCAGCGGCAGCTACGTGCGCGATCAGCTTGGGTTGCGCGGCCTGGTGCTGTCCACGGGCGTGCAGGGCGAGGTGAACGCCCCGGGCCAGCCCGGATCGCCGCTGAACGCGCTTTATTCTCCGATCAACCTGTATCAGTACGGACTGAACGCGTCGTGGGAACTCGACCTGTTCGGCCGCGTCCGCCGCTCGGAGGAGCAGGCGAAGGCCAACACCGTGGCCTCGATCGAAGCCACCAACGACGCGCTGGTGATGCTGGAAGGGCAGGTGGCGCAGGCCTACCTCCAGCTTCGTGGCGCCCAGGCGCTGACCGCCAGCCAGCAGGAGAACATCCGCACCGCGCAGGCGGCCTACGACCTGACCCTGAAGCGCCAGCGCCAGGGCCTGACGACCGAGCTGGACGTCGACCAGTCCCGCACCCAGCTCTCCAATTTCCAGTCGCAGTTGCCGGGCTACGAGAAGCAGGCCGAGCAGGCGATGAACCGCCTGAGCGTGCTTATCGGCCAGACTCCCGGCACGCTGGACGCCATGCTTGGCCCGGTGGCGCCGCTGCCGAAGGTGCCCGCCGTCATCGGCATCGGCGTGCCCTCGGCGCTGGCGCGGCGGCGGCCCGACATCCGCCAGGCGGAGGCGCGTCTGCACGCGGCGACCGCCAATGTCGGCGTGGCGACCGCCAGCTTCTACCCGGACGTCTCCCTGACCGGCAATTTCGGCCTGCGGGCGCTGGATGGTTCGTACCTGACCAACTGGGCGAGCGCGTTCTACTCCTTCGGTCCCAGCGTTTCATTGCCGATATTCCAGGGCGGGCGGCTCACCGCCGGTCTGCGCCTGGCGCGGGCGCAGGAGGCCGAGGCGGCGCTGGCCTACCGCGGCACGGTGCTGAACGCCTTGCAGGAGGTCGAGGACGCCCTGGTTGCCTACCGCACCGACAAGGTCGCCCGCGATCATCTTGCGGATGCAGTACATACGGGGGAACTGACCGTGTATCTGGCACGCGACAGCTACGCGCACGGGCTGTCGGACTTCATCCAGGTGCTGGACGCCCAGCGCACGCTGACGGCTTCGCGCCAGCAACTGGTGCAGGCCGAGGTGGCGCTGACCAACGATGTCGTGGGGCTTTACAACGCGCTCGGCGGCGGCTGGCAGGAGGACGCGGCGGGCATCGAGGCGCCGGTGATCGCAACCGCGCCTCCGGTCGTGCCGGCGGCGCTGGACAGCCTGGCCGCGGCGCCGCCGAAATAGCCTGCTGCATTTTGACACGATCACATTCCAGGAGCGCTAACTGCATAGTCTGGCCTGACATGAGGCTGGTTCGCCGAATCGATGGGTCTCCACCGGATCAAGCGAGTGGGAAGGCGAAATGAACCAGCCGGTTCGTCGCGGAACCGTAAGTCCGGATGGATGACGCCGAACCGGATCATTGGTTGACGTGATCGCGGACCTGTTCGCCGTGCTCAGTCGGGCGTGGGCTCGCCGGTTCCGCGCTGCGGCGCGCCAGCCTTGTGGGTTGACCGTCCTTCGGTCCGGAACTCGTCAGACCAGTTCGATCCGCACCTGGTGGCCGGCCGTCGCGGCAAGCCGTTTGTCGCGTGTGAGCAGGACAGCATCGAGTGCTTCGGCAAGCGCGACATAAGCAGCGTCATAGGCAGTGAGGTTATGTCGTAACGCCCAGACGCGCGGCAAAAGCAAAACGTGGGGATATCGCTGCAGGGGAAGGTCGGCGAGATCAGCCAGGGCCGTGCGGCCGCGGTCGCTGCTGATATCGCCATTCGCCGCATACCGGCGGATCACTTGCGCGACCTCGATGTCGAGCAAATGCGGCGCGTGGAGAGTTTGATCCGGAACAAACAACCGTGTCTCGACCGCTTTCGCCGACGGTGTGCGAAGCAGCACTTCGAGCAGAGCCGACGCGTCGACGACGATCAAGCCCGGTCGCGCTCAGCTCGGACCGCTTCCGCGGGCGCCACGGTTGGGATCACTTCCTCATAGCGCGCCAAACGCGCCCGAAGTTCATCAAGCGTTGGCCGCTCGGCAATCCGGCGAACCTCGTTGAGCAGAAAGTCGGAAAGCGACATGCCCGAGAGTGCCGCCCGCGATTTGATGCGGCGATGCAGCTCGTCCGGTACATTGCGAATCTGAATCATTGTCGACATGCAAATAGGGTGAACACATGCTTTCCACATGTCAATGTCGGATTTTCATGCTTTGGGCAAAGTGTTCGGCGCTCTTCGGCTCCGGCAACTGTGGATCGCCTGTTTCCGGCCCGGCCGCTGCCGTCAACACATCATCGCGCGGCCCGGCTTGAGGTCTGCCTGCGCCATGCCGGCCTGGCCAGAGTCCCCGGACCTTCCGTGCAGCGCGATGCCGTCCGGCAAAACCGCCTCCGGCTTCCCCTCAAAATGACCGACCCGCTCAAATTCGCTCTACCGGCAACCTTTCGTTAAGGATTTCGTGCCTTCCATGGCGCCACCGGTATTCCGAGGACGCGCCGCGCATGCCCGATACGACCCTGCACCCTCCGTCCCCGGCCGCTCCGGACGCCCCCGCTCCGGATGTGATCCGTGAGGCGCTGGCGGAAAGCCGGCAGCGCTGGCGCCAGCTCGTCTGCCTTGCCGCCGATATGGTGTTCGAGACGGATGCGGCGGGGCGCTTCGTGTTCATCATCCCGGATCAGGCGCTGGGTTGGCCCGCCGGCATGCTCATCGGCCAGCCGTCGGAGCTTCTTGTCGGCGACGACGGCACCGGTCCGATCCTTAACCCGTTCCGGCCTGTCGCGGAGTGCCGGCGGCGGCGGGCCTGGATCAGGCGCTGCGACGGGTCGCTGGCGATGATGGCGATCTCCGCCGCGCCGCTGCTCGATGCTTCCGGCGGCATCATCGGCGCCCGGGGCATCGGCATCGACATGACCGACTACGACACCCAGTCGTCGCAGATCGCCGGCCGGTTGCGCCGCGGCGAGGTGCTGGACCACATCCTGTCCCGCGTCGGGCAGGAACTGGTGGCGGATCATATGATGGACGCAGCGCTTTGGGCGATGATCCATGCGCTGGGTGCCGAAGGGGCTGCGGTGATCGCCGCCTCGGCGGAAAGTCCGAGCGTAGGCATTCTGCACGATTGCGGCCCTGGCGCCGCGGCGACGATCGACACCGCGGCCAGGCTGATCGCGCTGCAGCCGCCGGAGCCGGGGGAGGCTGTCAATTTCGATGGCCGCCTGGTCCTGGCCGTCGGCTGTCCGACCCGCTTCGGCGCAAATGCCGGGCTGGCGATGTGGCGCAGCGCCAATGCGCGGGCGTGGGACCGGGAGGACATCCTGCTCGCCGCTTCCGCCACCGGCATCGTCCGCATGATCCTGGAATACGAAGCGATTCAGCGGGAAATGGCGCATCAGGCGCGCACCGACCCGCTGACCGGGCTGCTCAACCGCCGCGCCTTCATGCAGGAGATCGGCCGGCACTGCGCCCGCCTGGATCGGGAGGACTCGCCGGGAACGCTGCTGTTCATCGACATGGACTCGTTCAAGGCGGTGAACGACCGGATGGGCCATGCGATGGGCGACGCGGTGCTGATCAGGCTGGCGGACATGCTGCGCAGGCTGGTGCGGCCGTCCGACCTGATCGCCCGGCTGGGCGGCGACGAATTCGCCATCTGGCTGAGCGGCGCGGACCGGATGATCGCGGCGGAACGGGCGGATCACCTGTGCCGGACCGCGCCGGCCGAACTGAGCTGCGTGGTGCCGGAGGCGTTTCCCGCGCTCGGCCTGTCCATCGGCATCGCCACCCGCCGGGCCGGCAGCCGGGAAACCATTGAGGATCTGATGCGGCGGGCCGACATGGCGATGTATGACGTCAAGCGCTCGGGCCGCAGCCATTGGCAGGTATCGCAGGAGGAGATCGCCTGATGGATGCCGACGAAGCCACGCGCGTCCGTCAGGGCGCCAGCCCGGGGACCAGCCCAGACATCCTGCGGACGCTGGCAACCGACCCCTCGGTCACCGTGCGGGCCAGCCTGGCGATGAACCCGGCGCTGCCGCCACAGGTCACCGCCGTGCTCGCGGGCGATGCCGACGCCCGGGTGCGCTCCATCATCGGCCGCAAGCTCGCCAGCCTGACACCAGGGCTGAGCGGCCCGGACCGGGAGCGCGTGCAGCAGGATGCGGTCGCCAACCTGACGGCCCTGGTCGCCGATGCGGCGCTGCGGGTGCGCGCGACGATCGCCGAAGCAGTGCGGGACATGCCGGATGGGCCGCGCGACATCATTTTGCATCTGGCGCGCGATCCGTCGGTGATGGTGTCGGAGCCGGTCATCCTGTTCTCGCCCATGCTGACGGCCGAGGACCTGGTGGCCTTGATCGCCTCGCGGCCGCCATCCGTGACGCTGACGGCGGTGGCGCGGCGGCCGCGCATCGACGCCACCGTGTCGGATGCGATCGTCGAGACCTCCGACACCGCGGCGATCACCGCCCTGCTGTCCAACCGGACCGCGCAAATCCGCGAAGCCACGCTGGACGCGCTGGCGGCGCAATCGGAAGAGCAGACCGAGTGGCAGGAGCCGCTGGTGCGCCGTCCGCACCTGCCGAAACGCGCCGCGCGGATTCTGTCCGAGATTGTCACCAGCCACCTGCTGGAGGTGCTGGCGGCACGGCCGGACCTCGAACCGAAGCTGAGCCGGGAGTTGCAGGCGTTGCTGGACAAGCCGAGGACCGCCGCGTTCGGCATTGCGGACGCGTTGCCCGATGACAGCACGGCGCAGACCGCGCTGCCGCATGCCGTGCGGCTGCATGAGGCGGGGCGGCTGGACGAACAGGCGATCCTGGATGCGCTTCGGCGCAATGCCATCGGTTCCGCGACGGCCATGCTGGCGGTGAAGGCGGACGTTCCGTTGCCGGTGGTCGAACGGGCCTGCGCCTTGCGCAGCGCCAAGGCTATGGTCGCCCTGGCCTGGAAGGCGGGCTTGTCGATGACCGCGGCGGTCGTGCTGCAGGCGATGCTCGGGCGGCTGTCGCCCGACCTTGTGCTTCGGCCGGAGGATGGCGGCGGCTTCCCGCTGCCGATCGAGGAATTGCGCTGGCAGTTGTCCTTCCTGGGCATCGGCGGCCAGGGGCCGAAGCGATGGTCGCCGCCGCGGCGGCCGGCGTAGGCGGGTGCCTTTCGCACAACTCACCCCGTTGCGCTTTTCGGCCCGGCAATTAAGGTTGGCCTGAGTTTTGGACCAGCGTTCCATGGACACTGCCGCCTTCCGCCTGTCCGTTCAGGCCGCCCAACCGCCGTCGCCACTGTCTCTGCCGTTGCAGGCGCTATGGTGGGACGCAAAAGGCGACTGGGATCGCGCGCATGAATGTGCCCAGGCGGAACCCGGGCCGCATGGCGCGGCGGTTCATGCCTACCTGCACCGCAAGGAGCCCGACCCGGCCAACGCGCGGTATTGGTACAACCGCGCCGGACGGCCGCAGGTCAGCTGCAGCCTCGAACAGGAATGGGACGCGCTGGCGGCGGAGCTACTGGCCGGCCAGGCAGCCGGCAAAGTCTTCGAATGAGCCCGGCCGCGCTTCGCCGCCGCGCCGCTGGCCGCACAGGTCAGCGCGCGACTCGGTCTCCGCCACGCTCGCCGGTGCCGTTCGCCAGGCCAGATCGAGACTCGCCGGATCGCGGTAGAGACCGCGTTGCGGATGCATTCCGACGTACAGCCCCAGCAGAAACGGTGAATCATTGTCCTTGGCCCGCAGCATTCCGCCATCGCGTTGCCGGATCGCCCCGTCGACGATGTTTCGGGTCACGGTGGCTGAGGACTCGACGAACCGCACGTCGATGCCGGCGGTATCCAGAAGCGTGTTGTGATCGATGACCGACCGGGCGGAGCGGTTCACGTAGATGCCGTCGTCGCTGCAAAATGCCACCAGATTGTCGCGGATGACGCCGCCGATCTGCTCGAAGCCGCTGGCGCCGCCTTCACGGCGATAGGCGATGCCGGTGCCGCCGCCGCCAAGCGACAGCCCGACTTTCTCTCCGGGGACATTGCGCAGTTTCCACTCGCAGACCACGAGGTTGCGCTCAATGACATTGCCCTTGCCCTCACCCTTGACGTACCCGCCATAGGTTGGCCCGCCGCCGTAGCCCGGGCCGCGGACGAAATCGGCGATGATGTTGCCGCGGATCGCCCAGTCGCTGGCGGCGACCAGGTCGACCGAAACGATTGGTTCGGCGGTGTTGCGCGGCGCCGTGTCGAGCAGCGTGTTGCCCTCAATCGCACCGCCGTCGGGAAACAGGCCGTCCTCAGCGTTGATCTTGATGTGGGCGTTGAAATCCGCCAGCAGGTTGTTGCGGATCACCGTGCCGGTGGCGCCGGCAACGACATGAAACGCATGCTCACACCGGGTGTGTTCGGCGCATACGCCGCGCAGGCTCAGATTCTCGAACCGCCAGAAGGGGCCGGTGACCTTCAATGCCTCCGGTCCGTCGGACTCGATGACGGCATCGCCCAGCCGCGCGGCACGGACAATGATGGGCCTGGCCGCGGTCCCCGTCCCGCTGAAGTGAATCGCAGTGCCGGAGAAATGGTAAAGCCCGGGCTGAAGCTGGATCACGTCGCCGGGCTCCGCGCCGGCGGCCGCAACGCTCAGTTCGTCCAGCGACGACACCAGCCTGAGCCGTCCGTCCGGAATGTCCCCGGACCGGTCGGCGGAGGCGCCCAGCGACCCCGGGAGCAGCGCCGCCCGCATCGGCGCCAGCCGATCGGCTCGGGTCAGCCAGTGCTCGGCCAAACGGGCGATGCCGCCGAGCGCCGGCTGGTCGCGGAACGCCGGCCGCTGTAGCTCAGCCGCCCATTCGCGGGGCGTCCGGCCGATCTGCCAGAGCGCCGCGGCGGCTGCCACCGCGCCCGCCAGACCGGTCAGGCAAACGAGGATCGCGGCGAGTCCGAGCCGGCGGCCAATCGATCGTTTTTTCGGGGGCACGACGTGACGGCTTGCGGTATTGTAACGGATCGGCCTTGGCCGGGCGGTTGCCGGATCAGTCATGGAATCGACGATACCCCGGGAAATGCCGCGGATCGCGGTCTGCGCAACGGTTAGCATGACGACGGGGATCGAGTCCGCAGTGATGTTCGTGCGCCGGAGACGATATTGTAACAGTTCGTGTTCCGGCTGGTTCCGGCGGCGCCTGACGGGTATGGCTGACCCGGCTTGATCCCCGATGCATGGATCTACGAAAAAAAATCGAGGTTGATGACATGACGTTTTTGCAACGCGGGCCGCGGTCCGTTCGTCCTGGCCGCTGGATGCCCGCCGCCGTGCTCGCCGCGGTCTGCCTTGCCACCCCGGGCCAGGCCGCGACGCTGGAGGTCGGTTCCGGCAAAACCTACGCGGCGCCGTCGGCCGCCGCGGCCGCCGCGCATGACGGCGACCACGTCGTGATCGCTGCGGGTTCCTATTTCGATTGCGCGGTGTGGCGGGCGAACGACCTCACGATCGAGGGCGCCGGCCCGGACGCGACGGTGATCACCGACAAGACGTGCAACGGCAAGGCGCTGTTCATCACCCAGGGCAACAACATCACGATCCGCAACCTGATGCTGACGCGCGCCCGCGTGCCCGACATGAACGGCGCCGGAATCCGTGCCGAGGGCGGCGACCTGACCATCGAGCATGTGCAGTTCGTCAACAACCAGAACGGCATCCTGACCGGCCCGTTGCCGGGGAAGAAGATCGTCATCCGCGACAGCGTCTTCATCCGCAACGGCATTTGCGACGGCGCATGCGCCCATGGCATCTATATCGGCCCGGTCGCTCTGCTGCGCGTCGAACGCTCCAGGTTCTTCGAAACGAAGCAGGGCCACAGCATCAAGTCGCGCGCCCAGCGCACGGAGGTCATCGGTTGCGACATTGCCGACGGCGCCGATGGGACATCAAGCTATTCCGTCGAAGTGCCGAACGGCGGCGCTGTCGTGCTGCGCGACAACCACATCCAGAAAGGCCCGAAAGCTGAGAACCACACCGCGGCCCTGGTCGTTGGATCGGAAGGCGTCACCCAGCCGACGCCGGAGATCCTCGTCGAGCACAACACGTTCCTGGTGGAGGGCGACTACAACTCCTACCTTGTGTGGAACCTCACCGCGACCGAGGCGGTGCTGAAGGGCAACATCCTGAAAGGCAACGCGAAGCCGCTGCGCGGCGACGGCACCGTGCAATGATCGCCAGGCGGCTCGTTTTGCTATTGGCCGCCGCCCCGGCCGTTTGCAGCGATCCGGCGGCCGCGCGGACCCTGGAAGTCGGCTTCGGACGGACCTACGCGTCCCCAAGCGAGGCCGCCGCTGCCGCCGCGGACGGCGACACGGTGGCGATCGCGCCGGGCAGCTATTTCGATTGCGCGATCTGGCGCGCCAACCGGCTGACCATCGCCGCCACCGGGGGAGATGTTCAGATCACCGACAGGGCCTGTGCAGGCAAGGCAGCGTTCGTGGTCGAGGGCGACGACGTGACGATCCGCGGGCTGACTTTTGCGCGCATCCGGGTGCCCGACGGCAACGGCGCGGGAATCCGGGCCGAGGGCCGCGACCTGACCGTAGAGGACAGCCGCTTCGTCAACAATCAGGTTGCCATACTCACCAGCGGCGGCGGAAGCCTGCGCATCAGCGGCTGCACCTTCAGCGGCAACGGGGCCGGGACCGGGGACCACCCGCTGCCGGCCGTTCTGACGGGGCCGCTCGAACGGCTGTCGGTCTCCCGATCGGTGTTCGAGGACCCGCGCGGCAGCGGCCATATCGCGTCTTCCGCAGCCCGGACCGAGCTGGTTGGCAACCGGCTGTCCGGCGAAGGCGGCGAGATGACTCGGCCGCTGGTTTCGCTCAACGGCTCCGTGGTGCTGCTGGAGGGCAATACCTTCACCCTCTCACCCACGTCAGCCGATCGGCCCGGCGCGGTGCTGGTGTTCGGGGATGCCGAGGTGGTGGCGGTGCGCGGCAACACCCTGGTCGAACCTGCGGGCAGCGTGCCCATGGTGCGGAATTGGAGCGGCGCCGCGGCAGCTTCGTATGGCAATACCGTGCCCGACGGAGTCGAGGCGGTGTCGGAAAGCGGCGCGACCTACCATCGCCTGCGGTCCCGGATTGCCGCGTTGCGGTCGTCCGCCCGGGAGGCGGCGGGGAATGCGCGGCACGAGGTGGCGCAGGCGGCCCGCGGGCTCGGCTTGATCCCGTGACCAGCGCCGGAACGGTGGCCGATCGGCGCGGGCCGGCCTAAGCTGGTTCAGCCGCGCGGGAAGTGCGCAAACCATAGGCAGTATCGCTCATGTCTCGTCTTGTCGTCGTTTCCAACCGTGTCGCGCCAATCCAGGAGGGCGAGGCGACGGCGGGGGGATTGGCAGCGGGGGTGCTGGATGCGCTGAAGCAGAAGGGCGGCCTGTGGTTCGGCTGGAGCGGCGAAGTGACCGACTCGGGCGAGCAGAAGCCGGAGCGAACCGTCGGGCCGATAACCCTGTTCACCATCGACCTGACGCGGCGGGACTACGACGAATTCTACCGCGGCTTCGCCAACGGCACCCTCTGGCCCGTTCTTCACTATCAGATCGGCCTTGGCCGCTTCGAATGGCCGGAGTTCGCGGGATACCGGCGGGTGAACGACCTGTTCGCCCGCGCGCTGACGCCGCTGGTGCGGCAGGACGACCTGATCTGGGTGCATGACTATCACCTGCTGTGCCTCGCCGAATCGCTGCGGGCGAACGGGCTGGGCAACCGTATCGGCCTGTTTCTGCACACCCCTTTCCCCTCTCCCGGCGTGTTCATGACGATCCCGTCGCATGCCGAACTGATCAGGGCGATGTGCGCCTACGATCTGCTCGGGTTCCAGACCGAGATCGATCGCACGGCCTTCCTGGATTACGCCGTCCGGCATGCCGGCGGTTCGGTGGACGGCATGGCGGACGGCACGGTGCTGGTGGCGGGGCGGGTCGTGCGCACCGGGGTCTATCCCATCGGCGTGCATGTCGATGAAGTGCGCGCCCAGGCGGAGACTCCGGTCAATCGGCGCCAAGCCACGCGCATGCGGGCCTTCCTGATGGACCGCCTGATCCTGTCCGTCGATCGCCTGGATTACTCGAAGGGGCTGCGGCAACGGTTCGCCGCGTTCGAGCGGTTCCTGGCGGAGTATCCGGCGCAGCACGGGCTGGTCACGTTCATGCAGATCGCGCCGCCTTCGCGGTCTGATATCGAGACCTATCAGCGCATCAGGCGGGAGCTGGAGGGCGAGGCGGGACGGATCAACGGACGCTTCGCCGAAGTGGACTGGGTGCCGCTGCGCTACCTCAACCGCAGCTTCGCGCGGAACGTGCTGATGCCGCTGTATGCGGAGGCGCAGGCGTGCCTGGTGACTCCGCTGCGCGACGGAATGAACCTGGTCGCGAAGGAATACGTGGCGGCGCAGGACCCGGAGGAGCCGGGGGTGCTGATCCTGTCGGAATTCGCCGGCGCGGCGCGGGAGCTGGATGCGGCTCTTTTGGTCAATCCGTATGACGAACAAGGCATGGCAAAGGCGATGGACCGGGCGCTGTCGATGCCGGTGGAGGAGCGGCGGGAGCGGCACCAGGCGATGATGGCGGTGATGCGGCGGAACAGCCTGGAGCGGTGGCGGGACCGGTTTGAGGCGGATCTGCGGGGGGATTGACCCCGGCTTTCCCGCCGCGGGCCCGGTTTGTATCGCTTTGTGGCGCGGTTTTCGCTCCCGGGCTATGATCGTTCGCCGCCGGGGCAGCCGCGCGGCTCCAACAAGACGGGGATGCTCCTAATGCTGAAACAATCCATGCAGGCGGGCCGGCGATTCGGCCTTCTTGGCGCCGCGGCGACCTTCGCCATCCTGCTGACCGGTGCCGCGATGCCCGGCCGGGCGCAGCCGATCCATGTCGCGGTCGCCGGGCCGATCACCGGGGAGTATGCGGCGTTCGGCTCGCAGATGAAGGCGGGCGCCGAGCAGGCGGTGGCCGATTTGAACAAGGCCGGCGGGGTGCTGGGCAAGCAGCTCGTGCTGGATGTCGGCGACGATGCCTGCGATCCGAAGCAGGCGGTGTCGGTCGCCAACCAGCTTGCCTCCAAGGGCGTCAAGCTGGTGGCCGGTCATTTCTGCTCCGGCAGTTCGATCCCGGCCAGCAAGGTGTATTCGGAGGAGGGCATCCTGCAGATCTCGCCCGCCTCGACCAATCCGAAATACACCGATGAGGGTAGCTGGAACACGTTCCGCGTCTGCGGCCGCGACGATGAGCAGGGCAAGGTCGCCGGCGACTACCTGGCGAAGCATTTCAAGGGCGAGAAGATCGCCATCCTGAACGACAACTCGGCCTACGGCAAAGGCCTGGCGGATGAGACGGCGAAGGCTTTGCATGCGGCGGGCGGCAAGGAAGTGCTGGCGACCGCCTATACGCCGGGCGAGAAGGACTACTCCTCGCTGGTCAGCCGCCTGAAGGAGGCGGGTGTCACGGTGATCTATGTCGGCGGCTACCATACCGAGGCCGGGCTGATCATCCGCCAGGCCAAGGAGCAGGGCCTGAAGGCGACGCTCGTCGGCGGCGATGCGCTGGTGACGAACGAGTTCTGGCAGATCGCCGGTGAGGCCGGCGTCGGCACGCTGATGACCTTCCCGCCCGACCCGCGGCTGATGAAGAGCGCGGCCGAGGTGGTGAAGGAGTTCAAGGCGAAGAACGTCGATCCGGAAGGGTATGTGCTTTACACCTACGCGGCCGTGCAGGTTTGGGCTGATGCGGTGAAGAAGGCGGGCACAACCGATCCGAAGAAGGTGGCGACCGAACTGAAGGCGGCCGGGAACTGGCCGAGCGTGATCGGGCCGGTCAGCTTCGACAAGAAGGGTGACACGACCGGCGGCGGGTACGTGTTCTATGTCTGGAAGAGCGGTTCCTACGCGCAGATGTAGTCGTTGACGATGCGGGTGGCCGGGGGATTCCCGGTCATCCGCGGGTTTGCTAACGACAGGGCGCCTTCATGACCAAGGCGTTGGAAGCTCCGGCACTGCTGCGAAAATGGGGAGGGGGTCCGGCTTTCGGCGGCGCTGCGGCGGTCCGCACCGGCCTGTCTCCGCGGCGAACCAGGCTTTGTTGCTTTGTTTTCGATCATCGTGATGCCGCCGCGGACAAACCAGACCGACAACAAGCTTATTGCTCTTATTCACTAACATGAGTAGGTTCTGTTTCGGTCCATGGAATGCTCTTTGAGGGAAAACTCCTGTAAAGGAAGGTGCGATGGCTGCATTGGATTTCGACACTGTAAGAACCCTTGTTGCTGCCAACAATCGCTCACCGATTCTGTCAAATGAACTGATCATCTGTCTGATCTGGAAGGAAAGCGGGTTCGATCCGGCCGTGAAGAACGCCGTCTCGAGTGCAATCGGTCTCATGCAAATCACGCATGCGGCGGTCGCCGACGTGAACGCCAACACGCCAAAAGGCACTCATTATTCCTACTCTCAAATGTCCGACCCGGCTCAGAACATTCAGTGTGGAACCTACTATCTCAGTCTCCGGATCAAGCGTGCCGGAAGCGATGTCGCGAAAGGGATCGAGCGATTCGGCACCGGCTCCGGATACGCCGAGAATTTGCTTGCCGCCGAGGCCTGCATGAAACGACAACAGCCGCCCAGCTCAGCCGATCAGCTCAAGCCATGCCTTTTCGCAATTCATCCATGATCATTCGCAGAGCGATAGGCGCAGCGGCGCTGGCCGTGTTACTCACGGCCGCCGCACCGGCCGACTGGGGTAATCTGTCGCACTGGGTAGGTCGTTATCCGACCGACGGCGATGTCCGTCCGCCTGCTCGTTTGTTTGATGTACCGGCTATCCGCGCAGAAATGGAGCAGTTGCTGAGTTCTGCGGACCGGAACCGGCTACGGGCGCTCAGCGTCGAGACCCCGATTGAGCAGATCGGCCCTTTTTTGATCATCAAACAATGCATGCCGCACGATTGCGGGAACCAAAACGCGATCGTGGTGCTTGATGGCACCACCAGGCGGATGTGGGTAGGCTTGTTTGCCCGAACTCCAGCGGTTACGTCCACGCGGTGGTTCGGCACTGGCGACTTTCACGCTCTGCCGGCCGAAGTTCTACGGTCGTTCGATCAGCAGCACGAGCCACAATGACGCGCGGCCAACTACTGTAATACCACCGCGCTTAAGGACCGACGCTCCGGCGGTGCCTCGGAGAACCCGCCATCGACGAACGAGCGATCGGCGAGCTTGTCGCCCCTATAGAGCGCGATCCTGCCGCCGCGCAGAGTCGCGATCATCGGCGTGTGGCCGTCCAGCACACCGATGTCGCCTTCGGCCCCCGGGATCACCACCATGTCCACCGGACGGGACAGCGGCAGCTTCTCCGGGCTGACGATCTCCAGCGAGACCGCCATGGCTCAGGCCTTCGCCTTCAGCGTCTCGACCTTGGCAACGGTCGTGGGGCACCGTTGGTAGCTGCACGCCACATGCCGGCTTACCACTCCTAAGCCGGCGAAGCCGGAACCAACAGGTTTGGTGTAGCCTCCCCTGTCGAGAGTGTCATCTTGCGGGGGATTCTCACCTTGATTGTCGCGCGGCATTCCGGCTTCGCCGGCTTAGGGGATCACCAGACACGGTGGCCTTGGTGGCCATAAAACTCCGCTTGATGTCGCCGACCACGGCAAGACGGCGGACACGAGCAAGGTGGATGTCCGTGGTATGCAGGCTCCGCTTGTCCCTTGCAGGCGCCCTTGCACCGGGCGGGGCAGGCCGTGACGCGGCCGGTTCGGTTCCGCTTGCTGGTTCGCCGCCGCCGCCAAGGTCCGCGTGGGCAGCGGGGGTGCGGGCCGCTCTCGGCAGATCGGTCTTCGTCCAATCCACAGGCGTGGCGGACCCGGTGCGGGCCATGATCAAAGCCCAGTTCCGGATCGGCCACCGGATAGACGCCTGATCGCCTGCTGCATCGCGCATCATGCACCAAACATCAATCGCTGCCGATATCGCTCTGCGAACCCATCAGACGACAGCGCGGCGCCGCAGCCTGCAACCCTGCGCGAGCCTCAGGGGATCGTTCCGCACAGATCGATCCCGCCCGGGCGGGGCGACAGCTTGATCTGAAACAGTACCGGCCACAACTTCCCCGTAACAAACAGCCGATCGGCACGGGCGTCGTAGGCGATGCCGTTGAGGACGTCGATGGTGCGGTCCTTGGACGCGGCGCGAACGCCCAGCGCGCTGGCGTCGATCAGGCCGGTGACCGCGCCGGTTGCCGGATCGATCCGGGCGATCAGCGGAGTCTTCCAGATGTTGGCGAAGATTTCTCCCTTGACCCATTCAAGTTCGTTGAGGTTACGAACCGGGTGCCCGTCGCAGGTCACGTGGATGCTGCCGATCTGGTTCAGGGTGTCCGGGTCGAGGATGCGGAGGTCGCTGGTGCCGTCGCTCATGTAGAGACGGGTGCTGTCCCTGGTCAGCGCCCAGCCCTCGCCCTTGTAATGAAAGTCCGACAGCGGCCTGAAGGTGGCGGCATCGTAGACGAAGCCGATTCCTGTTGTGTAGGTGAGGCCGATGAGCTTGTTCTTCCAGATGACGATGCCTTCGCCGAAATATTTCGGGTCGAGATTGTGTTCCCGGATCACCTTCCCGGTCTCGAGTTTTTCCTTGCGGATCGACGAGCGTCCTTCCAGGCCGGTGCTTTCGTAGAGGTATCCGTTCTGGAACAGCAATCCCTCGGTGAAGGCGGCGGGGTCGTGCGGGTAGGCTTTCACGACGGTGAAGCCGTATTCCGGAACCGCGGCGCGCGCGTGCGATGCCGCCACCGCCGCGATGCCGGCGATCAGGACGGCCGCCGCCGTTATGAAAATCCGCGCTGCCATCGCCGCTGCGTGCTCCTTCAAAGCCGGCGGGACTTTGCCGCCGCAGGCCGCGGTGGGCAACAGCCGATACGGCCGGGCTAACCCTGCTTGGCGATGATCTTGGTCTTGATGCCGTTATAGACGCCCGGCGTCAGGATTTTCTTGTTCACCAGGTCGTCCTTGCCCTTGTAGGGCCGCCCCTTGATGATCGCGTCGGCGCGCGACTTGCCGATGCCGGGGAGCTTGTCGAGGTCTTCCGCGGACGCCGAATTGATGTCCACCAGCGGGGCGGCTGCCGCCGGCTTGGCGGTGGGGATGCTGGTTGATGGTTTGGCCGGCGTCGTCTGCGTCGTCTGCCCCGAAGCCGGCAGCGCCAGCAGGGCGGTGACGGCGCCGAGGATAACGAGCTTGCTGATCCGCATGGGGTTTGCCTTTCGCGGCGTCGCGGAAACGACGGCCGGGTTGGAGTGCCGGGCTGATTGCTGCCATACCGCGCATCGTTTGGGAACCCGGTCAGCCCGATCGGTTCGGGCACAATTGCTTGTGCGTTCTTGCCTCCCGATGCAGAATAAAAACTGTTCCGGTATACAGGAATCGGATGGACGGCGGCGGTTTCGCGTTCGACTACTTCATCTCCCGCCGCGGCACCGCTGCCGCGCTGGCGCGGGAGGCCGCCGATGCGCTGGCGGCCGCCGGCTACAAGGTCCGCGTCCAGGACTACGACTTCGCCGCCTCCGGCCAGTTCGTCCGCGACATCGACGGCGCGCTGAGGCAGTGCCGCCATTTGCACGAAGGCGGCAAGGTAGCGCCACTCGCGTTCAGAAAGATTTTCGAAAAAATGACCTCACGGCGTTTCTAACCTTCGTGAAGAAATCGGGATTGGCTTGCCGGCGCTTCCACTCGGAGAGCCAAAAGGGCTCCAGCCTGTACCGCGGGCCGGGCCAATCCGGCGGCGCCTTGTAGCGTGTCGGGATGCCGATCATCGTGGCGAGTGTTGTGATGACCGCCCAGACCGGGGCGAAGATCGGCTGGATGAGGTAGCTGACCGATCCCGTCAGCAGCGATGACGCGATCAGCAGGCCGTTGACCATCGCACTGCCCGTTCCATGGTCATGCTGGCTTGCATCAGCTTGTGGCAGCAAAGTTCGTTGTATCGGCACTTGGACTACAGATCGAACAGCTTCTGCTTGTTCGCCTCGAAGCCGGCGGTCGGGTCGATTGTGGCCACGGCGTCAGCGCCGGCCGTTCGGAGACGGAGCCGTGGCTTTGTGAAGCGTGAGCCGTTGTGCAACGTCCAGCATGAATGTGCCCGGGCGAACCTGCGAACGGCAATAGCGGGGAAACGTTAACCGGCAGTTAACGCCCGGGATCTAGCCGCACGTGCCTCGTCCCCATGCCAAGCTGAGCGATTGCTTCGATTGGACCATCATGATAGTCCAAACCACACGAGGTTCCGGCATGAATATCCCGATCAGCGATGCCAAAGCCCAACTGACCGAACTGGTGCGGCGTGCCGAAGCCGGCGAGGACATCGTCCTGACACGGCACGGGCACCCGGTGACGCGCCTGGTGCCGGTTCGGCGCATCCCCGGGACCGCTGAAAAGCGGGCCCTGTTCGCCAGCATCATGCAAAGCGGTCGCGCGAAGGCTGCTGATGAGGATGCCGCACGCAGCCAGGATTTCCTGTATGACGATCAGGGACTGCCGGGTTGATCGTTGTCGATACGTCCGCCTTGTTCGCCATTGCAGCGGGTGAAGCACGCGGTCCGGCCTGCGCCGAAGCCCTGGCAGTCGAGACCGCCATCATGATTTCAGCCGCCACCCTGGCCGAGGCTCTGATTGTGGCCTCCCGGAAGGGACTGGAGGCAGAGATGCACCGCCTCATCGCCGGGGCGGGTATGGAGGTGATACCGCTGATCGAGGCCGATGCCGTGCGCGTGGCCGAGGCCTACAACCGATGGGGCAAGGGCGTCCACCCGGCTGGCCTGAACTGGGGCGACTGTTTTGCCTACGCGTTGGCGCAAGCTCGCAAGTGCCCACTGCTATACGTTGGCAATGACTTCTCGAAAACGGATGCGCAGTCAGCTCTTTAAGTCTCTTCGTTCAAGCCGGGCTCCATGACCGGACGCGCCCGCCGCCGGATCCACCGCGATCACGCCGAACGCCCATCCGGCAAAGTCCGGGTTTGCGTGTATGGCCTCGATCGAATACGCCGCGGGAGCGGCCCCGCCCGCTTCGACGGTCGCGTCGATCCACGCGGCGGCAGCTTCCTCGGCGCCGGTGACGGCTTCGTCCAGCGTGTCGCCGGCCGAAAAGCAGCCCGGTAAGTCAGGCACGACAACGCCATACGCTGCATCGGCGGTAGCTATCTCAATGGCGATTGGATAGTGTAAGGGCACATATTACAGTGCTACGCGGTTCGCGGCAAAGTCGTGGATGGCCGGACCAGGTCCGGCCATGACACAGGGGCAAGACATGCGGCCGGCCGTGACAACGCGCGTCCCCTACTCAATATCCTCCAAACTGAACTGCTCAGCCTCTTCGTCGTAACTGAACAGCTCCGCGTACCGCCCCCACCCGATCACCGTCCGTAACGTATCGGCCGCGTAACTCGGGGACATATGATCTTCCAGTTCATCCCTGAACCGAACCGCCGAAGCCCGGTGGTTCCACCGCTCATCCAGCACCTGACGGATCATGTTCACCAGCGGCACATGCTGCCGCAGCGCCTCCCCAAAGATCCGCTTCCGCTCATCCACCTCGGAATTGACGAAATTCCGCCCCCGGTCGGTCAGCAAAATATCGCCTTCCTCCAGCACCGCGAACCCCAGCAACTGCAGCGTCTCGCCCAGCGGCAGGATGTCGTCCACCTCGTACTGCAACGCCCCCGCCAGGGCCGGCAAGTCCGCCCGCCCTTTGTACGGCTCCGCCGCCAGGGTCTCCATCAACCCCGACATCACGTTCGTCCCCACCGAGTGCAGCGGCATCGCCAGCGGCGAGGGTGCCGGAGCCGTCGCCGGCCGAGGCTCCACCGGCTTGCGCCGCGTCATGATCCCGTAAATATCGTCCACCATCTGCCGGAACGCCGGGTCCAGCCGGTTGCGGGGATGCGGGAACGGCACCTTCAGCTCATGCGCCACCCGCCCGGGGTTCGACGAGAACACCAGGATGCGGTCGCACATCAGCACCGCCTCCTCGATGTTATGGGTCACCATCAGCACCGACTTCACCGGCAGCTTGCCGTCCATCCAAAGGTCGATCAGGTCTGTGCGCAGCGTCTCCGCGGTCAGCACGTCCAGCGCGCTGAACGGCTCATCCATCAGCAGCAGATCCGGATGCACCACCAGCGCCCGGGCCAGCCCGACGCGCTGCCGCATGCCGCCCGAGAGCTCCTTCGGATAGGCGTTCTCGAACCCGCCCAGGCCGATCATGTCGATGGCCCCCTCGGCGCGGCGTTCGCGTTCGGCGCGGGGCACGCCGCGGGCCTCCAGTCCGAGTTCCACATTCTCCTGCACCGTCAGCCACGGAAACAGCGCGAAGCTCTGGAACACCATTGCCACGCCATCCGTCGGCCCCGACAGCGGCACGCCCCGCCACGTCACGCTCCCGGCCGTCGGCTTCAGCAGCCCCGAGACGATCCGCAGCAGCGTCGACTTGCCGGACCCAGATCGGCCCAGTAGCGCAACGATTTCGCCCTCGTGCAGCGTCAAATTCACATCGTCCAGCACCACCAGATCGGCGTTGGCCTCTTTGTGGTAGGACTGCCGGCAGCCCTTCACGTCGATCAGGCACGGGCGGAGGTCGACGGCTGTATCCATGATCGTATCCTCAGGCCAGGGTCAGGCGGCGCTGCGCGTAGGCATACATCGGGCGCCAGAGCAAGCGGTTGAACAGCACGACGAACGCGGACATCACGACGACCCCCAGCACCACCCGCGCCATGTCGCCGCGATCCGTCGCGTCGGCGATATAGGCGCCCAGGCCGTGCGCCTGAAGTTTCGTGTCGCCCCACGACGCCACCTCGGCGACGATCGCGGCATTCCACGACCCGCCGGAGGCGGTGATCGCCCCCGTCACATAGTACGGGAAAATCCCCGGGATGATCACTTTCCGCCACCACAGCCAGCCGCCGATGCGGAAATTCGCCGCGACCTCCTTGAGGTCCCCCGGGAAGGCGGCGGCGCCGGCCACGACGTTGAACAGGATGTACCACTGGGTGCCCAGCACCATCAGCGGCGTCAGCCAGATATCCGGGCTGAGGTGGAAATACACGATGAACAGCACGAACGGCGGAAACAGCAGATTCGCCGGAAACGCCGCCAGGAACTGCGCCACCGGCTGCGCCCGCCGCGCCCATACCGGCCGCAGCCCGAGCCAGACTCCAATCGGCACCCAGATCAGGCTGGCGATGATCATCAGCACGACCACCCGAACCAGCGTGATCAGCCCCAGCAGCACCGCTTCCTTGACGTCGGACCACTGCAGCGCCTGCGAGGCGAACGCCTGCACCCGCCAGATCGCCCAGGCGAGCACCGTCAGCAGCAGCGCGATCCACAGCGCGTCGATGATCCGCGACGGCTCCCGGCTGACCATGCTGCGCGGGCGGCCGGTGAACGACAGCCGCATGCCGCCGATATAGGCCGCGGCGTCGCCGAACGCCTCGCCGAGAAGTTTCAGCAGCCGCGTGCGCCGCATCAGCCGCAGCATCCACGGATCGCTTGCCGTCACCCCGGCCGTGGTCTCGAACCGGAACTTGGCGGACCAGGCGACCAGCGGGCGGAACAGCAACTGATCATAGGCCAGGATCACCAGCAGCATCGCCAGGATCGCCCAGCCGACGGCGAGGATGTCCCGCTGCTCCAGCGCCAGCGCGACATACGAGCCGATTCCCGGCAGCTTCCAGCTGTTGTCGCCGACGGTGACGGCCTCCGACGCGACGACGAAGAACCAGCCGCCCGACATCGACATCATGGTGTTCCATACCAGCCCGGGCGCGGCAAACGGCACCTCCAGCCGCCAGAACTTCTGCCAGCCGGTCAGATGGAAGCTGACCGAGCACTCCGCCAGATCCGCCGGGACGGTCTTCAGCGACTGGTACATGCTGAACGCCATGTTCCAGGCCTGGCTGGTGAAGATCGCGAATATCGCCGCCAGTTCCAGCCCCAGCACCTGGCCGGGGAACAGGCCCATGAAGAACACCACCGTGAACGTCAGAAACCCCAGGATCGGCACCGATTGCAGCACGTCGAGCACCGGCACCAGCACCAGCGCCGCCCGCCGGCTTTTCGCCGCCGCGGTGCCGTAGGTGAACGTGAAGAACAAAGACGCGGCCAGGGCGGCGAACATCCGCAGCGTGGTGCGCAATGCGTAGTTCGGCAGGTTCCACGGATCGAGGCTGATCTCCGTCGCGCCCGGCGCGTTGATCGGCTTCAGCGTCCCCTCCGCGACATGGCCGAACGCGACCAGCGCGCCGATGACGCACACGAACGCCACGGCGTCCCAGAGGTTGGGCAGGCGCCATCCGGCGGCCATCGAGGGGTATTTCGTGGCTGACATGTCGCTGAAGCCGATTGTTCGCGGAAGGGTGCCGTGGCTGCCCTGTTAGACCCGCCGCACCAGCCCTGTCACGCCCGAAAGGCGTTTCAGTTATGTGACATCACGGTTGATTTCGGGTGATCAGCCGCCCGGCCCGCGCTTCGGTGGCGCCGTCGCCGAAAACATAGGCGGATTGGCCGTTGATCCAGGTTTCCAGAATGCCCGTGGAAACCGCCTGAGGGTTGTCATAGTCGGCTGCATCGCGCACCGTATCCGGGTCGAACAGCACCATATCGGCGTAAGCGCCCTCGCGGATGACGCCGCGGTCCACCATGCCGAACACCGCGGCGGTATGGCCGGTCATCTTGCGCACCGCCTCCTCCAGGCTGAACAGCTTCAGGTCGCGGCTGTAATGCCCCAGCACCCGGGGGAACGTCCCCCACAGGCGGGGATGCGGAAATTCGTCATGCGGCAGGCCGTCGCTGCCGATCATGGCGAGGCGGTGGGAGAGGATGCGCCGGACGTCGGGTTCGTCCATCTGGAAGTAGATTGCGCCCGCCGGCAGCAGCCGATCGGCGGCCTCGCGCAGGTCCATCTTCCAGTCGGCGGCGACGTCGTGCAGGTAGCGGCCGGCCATGTCCGGGTGCGGCGCCGACCAGGTGATCTGCACCGGCACGTCCGGCCGCACACGATGCGGAATCAGCACGGTGGAACTGGCGTCGTAGGGATACACGTCGAAATCCACCTTCTGCCCGGCGGCGGCGCTCTCGATCAAAGCGAGGGTGTCGGCGCTCCGGCCGAAATTCTCCGGCATTGTGCATTTGTGGTGGCTGATCACCACCGGGGCATCGACGGCGCGGCCGATTTTGAGGGATTCCTCGATCGACAGCAGCACGTCGGCGGCCTCGTTGCGCATATGCGTGACATACATGCCCTTCGTGGCGCGCAGCGCTTCGGCGACGGCGATCACCTCGTCCGTCGGCGCCATGACGCTGGGCGGGTAATACAGACCGGTGGAAAAGCCGGAGGCGCCCTCGACCAGCGACTGCAGCAGCCGCGACTGCATATAGGCGGCCTCGCGGGCGGTGGCCGCGCGCTGCATGTCGCCATTCATCGCCTCGATGCGCAGGGACATGTGGCCAATCAGGGCGTAGGTGTTGACCGGCGGCGGCTCGCGCTTGAGTCGCTCGGCGTATTCGCCGAAGCTGCCGAAGCTGAACCAGCTTGCATCGCCGAGCAGGTCCAGCGGCGGCACCGGCCGCGCGGTCATCCGGACGGGCGACAGCGAGAAGCCGCAGTTGCCGACGACGACGGTGGTGACTCCCTGCGACATCTTGCACAGCATGCAGGCCGGGCCGCACAGCACGGCGCGGTCGTCATGGGTGTGCGCGTCGATAAACCCCGGGGCGAGCGCGAGGCCATTCGCGTCGACCTCGCGATCCGCGTGCGAGGCCCCGAGGTCGCCGATGGCGATGATCCGGTCGCCGGTGACGCCGACGTCCGTGCGCACCCTCGGCGTGCCGAGGCCATTGAAAACATTGGCATCGCGGATAATCAGATCGAACCGCAGTGTCATGGCTTGCTCCCCCCGCCGTGTTGGTAGATTAGACTTTTGACATTAATCCGGAGAGTATGCCGTGACCATCGCTGACTTATGCCTTCTCGCGGCCGTGGTCCTGACGATCGCGACGATCGGGGCCGCTAAACTGGACGGGGGGAGGGAGTACGACAACGCCAATCCGCGCGACCCCGGGTTCTACAAGCCGGGGTTCCGGGCAAGGGCGCAGGGTGCGCACCTGAACGGGTATGAGGCGTTCCCGTTTTTCGCCGCGTCGGTGATCCTGGCGGAGATGCGCGTGGTGCCGCAGGGGATTGTGAACGCTCTGGCGGTCGCGTTCATCCTGATCCGGATCGTCTATGTCCTGCTGTATCTGACCGATCGCCCGACGGCGAGGTCGACCGTCTGGATTGCCGGAATGCTGTGCAACCTGGCGATTTTCTTCGCGCCGGTGTGGGCGTAGGGGCCCGCCATCCGGCGCTCACCGTCATGGCCGGGCTGGTCCCGGCCATCCTCGCACCGTCCGCCGAAGCGCAGATGGCCTGGTCAAGCCCCATAGCTATCCGGGTCAAGCCCCATAGCTATCAGGAGAAGGGGCGGTCCGAGCACGGCTTTTTCCCCATCGTCATGGCCCGGCTTGACCGGGCCATGACGATGAAAGAGCGACGCCTCGGCCAAACTTTTCTCCGGCTGCCCCTTATCCCGATAGCCATGGGGACAAGCCCGGCCAAGACGATCGACTAAACCTGCGCCGCCAACTCGACCGCACCCGCGCGGTTCCCCGCGCTCATGCGGCGTTCGGCGATCTGCGCCTTCATCGCCTTCTGCAGCTTCTCGAATGCCCGCACCTCGATCTGCCGCACCCGCTCGCGCGAGATGTTGTATTGCTGCGACAAATCTTCCAGCGTGGTGGGGTTATCCTTCAACCGCCGCTCGATCAGGATGTGCCGTTCGCGCTCGTTCAGCGACTTCAGCGCGCCGGTCAGCAGGGCCTTGCGTCCGGTCAGCTCCTCGCGGTCCGCGATCGAGCTTTCCTGGCTTTCCGACTCGTCAACCAGCCAATCCTGCCACTCGCCCTCGCTATCCTGGCGGACGGGCGCATTCAGGCTGTGATCCGGCGCGGCGAGGCGGCGGTTCATGCTGACCACGTCCTGCTCCGGCACGTCGAGCACGCGGGCGATCTTCGCCACCTGCTCCGGCTGGAGGTCGCCGTCGTCGATCGCCTGCATCTGGCCCTTCAGGCGGCGCAGGTTGAAGAACAGCTTCTTCTGCGCAGCGGTGGTGCCCATTTTGACCAGCGACCAGGAGTGCAGGATGTATTCCTGGATCGCCGCGCGGATCCACCACATGGCGTAGGTCGCCAGGCGGAAGCCGCGGTCGGGATCAAAGCGTTTCACCGCCTGCATCATCCCGACATTGCCTTCGCTGATCAGCTCGCCCACCGGCAGGCCGTATCCGCGGTAGCCCATGGCTATTTTTGCGACGAGCCGCAGATGGGAGGTGACAAGCTTATGCGCCGCCTCCATATCCTGCGTGTCGCGCCAGCGGTGAGCGAGCGACAGCTCCTCATCCGGGGTGAGCATCGGGAATTTGCGGATCTCCTGGAGATACCGCGACAGATTGCCTTCCGGGGCAATGTTAAGGACGGCAGAGGCCACGTTTTAGGCTCCTTTCGTCAACCGCTTATCTTGCCCGAACGCCGGCGCAAGGACTGCGGTATGAATGTTATTGAGGCCAGTCAGGATGCAGGGTGGGAGTTTCACGTCCCGGCGACCCACCCCAAGGCGGCAGCGGCATAGCCGGACGACCCGTCGGAGCAGGGCATCCACCCGCGCCGACCATTTTCATATACAGGACTGAAATGGTCCTGTCAATATTAAGTCTCGTTCAGGTACCGGACATCTTGAAATCGATATCCCGGACCAGTGTTGCCATATCATCCGGGATTTCGGCGCTGAAGCTGAGCGGTTTGCCGGTCCGCGGATGCGCGAACCCCAGCGTCGCGGCATGCAAAGCCTGTCTGGGGAAGTCGAGAAGCTGGCCGCGCAGCGGCTGATCCACCGTTTTCGCCGCCGCGGGCACGCGGCGAATGTAAACCGGGTCGCCCACGACCGGATGGCCGCTCGCGGAAAGGTGAACGCGGATCTGGTGAGTCCGCCCGGTCGCCAGCCGGCATTCCAGCAGCGCCAGGCTGGTTCCCCACGCCCGGGTCGTGCGGTACCGGGTCAGCGCCGCCTTGCCGCCATGACCGACGACCGCCATGCGCTTGCGGTCCTGCTTGTCCCGCCCGATGGCGCCCTCGATCTCGCCGGTCAGCGGCGACGGCAGGCCCCAGCACAGCGCCGCATAGGCGCGGTCCAGGTCGCGGGCGGCGAAGGCGCCGGTCAGCACGTCGTTGGCGAGTTGCGTCTTGGCGACGACCATGACGCCGGAGGTGTCCTTGTCCAGCCGGTGGACGATCCCCGGCCGGCGCTCCGCGCCGATGCCGGTGAAGCCGGGGCCGCAATGCGCCAGCAGCGCGTTCACCAGTGTGCCGTCGAGGTTGCCCGGCGCGGGATGCACCACCAGGCCGGCGGGCTTGTCGAGCACGATCAGGTCGGGGTCTTCATACAGGATGGTCAGCGGGATGATCTGCGCCCGCGGGGTTGCCGGAGCCGGCGGCGGAACATCGAGCGTGTAGACGGCGCCCGCCCGCACCGGTTCGGCCGGTTGGGTGACCGGGCCGGTGTCGCTGCGCAGCCGCCGCTCGTCGATCAGCGTCTTGATCCTGGAGCGCGACACTGTGCCGATGGCCTCGGCGATGAAGCGGTCCACCCGCTCGCCGGCGTGCTCCACCCCGGCGGTGAAGCGAAGCGGTCCGGACGTCGGGTTAGCGCCGTTGGGGGTCATGCGGCCAGACGGATACAGCGGATCGGGGTGGTTGTGAACGAAGCCGCCCCGGCCTCTGCAATACGTCCCGTACCCGCTCCAAGGCCGGCGGGCGGCTACGCTGCCCGGGCCGCGGCAGGGCAAGTGCGGCACGGAACTGCTCCGGGATGATCGGCTTAAGCGATTTGTATCAGCCGACTCCGGTTGCGCAAATCGACACGCATGCATCCGGTTCGCCGCGCCTGTCCCGCCCGCGCACGATTGCACAAAAAGGCGTCGATATTGACCTGAATCATTGTTCATCGGCCAACAACCACTTAACAACTCAGCATCTTAGCGTCGTGCAGCCAAACGTCCCGACAACCGTCGTTGTCCGGTTCATAGGTCTACCACGGTCATTTAACCTCGGGGGTTCGAGCCATGCCCAGGCTGATGCCGCTTATCGTTTTTACTGCGTTATGTATTGGCGCGCGCCCCGGCTTTGCCAACGATCAGGCCAGGCTTGTCGGCGCCTGGACCCTGATTTCATATGAGGTGGAACAACAAGCGACCGGCGTGCGCGAGCCGGTTCTCGGACAGCATCCGTCCGGCAGCATCATCTTCACACCGGAAGGGCGCATGATGGTGGTGCTGACCGGGGAGGGGCGGAAGCCGCCGGCAACCGACCAGGATCGCGCCGAGCTGCTGAACTCTCTGGTCGCCTACACCGGCCTGTATCGGCTCGAAGGCCAAAAATGGATCACCACGGTCGACGTGTCCGCCAATCCCGCCTGGGTCGGCGGCGAGCAGACCCGCTTTTTCAGATTTGACGGCGATCGGCTTCAGGAATCGACCGGCTGGACGCATTGGCCGGCCCATCCGGACAAGGGGGCGGTGCGGTTCATTTTGACGTGGGAATGCGCCCAGTAGCCGGGCCCGAACGTAGCCGTCCGCTCATCCGGGCCAGGCCGCCCGCCGTGTCCTGCCGCGATAGATGGCCCGGACAAGCCGGGCCATGACGGGAGGCACAAGCCGGGCCATGACGGGAGGCACAAGCCGGGCCATGACGGGAGGCACAAGCCGGGCCATGACGGGAGGCACAAGCCGGGCCAGGAGGGGAAGACGGATGCCACTACACCGGCACCGACTGCCGACGATCGCGGGCGATGTCCAGGAACACGGCTTCCAGGTCGTGCCGCCCGTACCGCTCCAGCAGCTCCGCCGGGCTGCCGCGGTCGACGATGCGGCCCTGCTTCAGCATCGCCACGTCGGTGCACAGCCTCTCCACCTCCGCCATGTTGTGGCTAGCCAGCAGGATCGTGCAGCCGCTTTCCGCCCGGTACTGCTCCAGCCAGGTGCGGACCATGTCCCCGGTGTCGGGGTCGAGGCTGGCCGTCGGCTCATCCAGCAGCAGCACATCCGGCTTGTTGATCAGCGCCTTGGCCAGCGCCACGCGGGTCTTCTGGCCGGCGGACAACTCCCCCGCCGGGCGGTCCAGAATCGCCCCGAGATCGAGTTCCCGCGCCAGCGCCGCGATCCGCGCGTCCACCTTCTTCACGTTGTACAGATGCCCGTAGACCCGCAGGTTCTCCATCACCGACAGCCGGTGCGGCAGGGCGACATACGGTGACGAGAAGTTCATCCGCGCCAGCGCGGCATACCGGTCCGTTGCCATGTCGTGCCCCAGCACGCTGATGCGCCCGGATGTCGGAACGATCAGCGCCAGCAGCATCGCGATCGTCGTCGTCTTGCCCGCCCCGTTGCCGCCGAGCAGCCCGAACGTGGCGCCCTGCCGGACGGTGAAATCGATGTTGTCAACCGCCAGCACCGCGTCATAGCGCTTGCTGAGGCTTTCCACCTGGATTGCGTTCATGCCCATTCGGATAAGGCGCCGCCGGCGATCCGCCAAGGGGACAGTCCGCGAACACGCGGCGATTGGCCAAAACCGCCCGTGGCATTACACTGATCGGTCATGATCGAATTTGCCGCCGCCCCTGCGACTCTGCCTCCCGGACAGCGCGTCTACGCCGTCGGCGACGTGCATGGCTGCATCGACCGCCTCGCCGCCCTGCACGAGCTGATCGCCGAGGATATCGCCGCCCGCCCGGCGGAGCACACCGTTCTTGTGCATCTAGGCGACTACGTGGATCGCGGCACCGACAGCGCCCAGGTGGTGGACTGGCTGATCAACAGTCCGCCGGTGCCGGCCGACGAGATCGTCAACCTGATGGGCAACCATGAGCACATGATGCTCTCCGCCCTGGCCGGCGTGGACAAGGAGGCGGCATCGCTCTGGCTGACCAACGGCGGCGCCGATTCGCTGCTGAGCTGGGGCATTTCGCGGCTGGTGCCGCCCGCCGAGTGGGCCGCGCTGATCCCCCGCCCGCATCTGATCTTCCTGCGCGACCTCGCGTTCAGCCACCCCGTCGGCCCGTATCTGTTCGTGCATGCCGGCATCCGGCCCGGCGTGCCGCTGGAACGGCAGAACCGTCACGACATGCTGTGGATACGCGAGCCGTTCCTGTCGTCGCGCGCGAACCACGGCGCAGTGATCGTGCACGGGCATACGCCGAAGCGGGAGCCGATCGTCCAGCCCAACCGCATCGCCATCGATACCGGGGCGGTGCTCGGCGGCGCGCTGACCTGCGTGGTGCTGGAGGAGGACAAGCTGGCGTTCCTGCAGACCTGAGCGGTTGCGCGGCGCCAGAAGATGAACACTCCGATGCGCATGCCGAATCGGAGTGGCCTGACCAGGGCGGTTTATGGGAAGAGGGGCCCGCCCTGATTGCCGAGGACGCCGAACGTGCGCAGCCTGCTGTTCCTGACCCAGCGCATTCCGTATCCCCCGATCAAGGGCGAAAAAATCCGGCCGCTGCAGATTCTCGGACATCTGCGCCAGTCCTATGACGTTCATCTTGGCTGCCTGGTGGACGACCCGCGCGACCTGGAGCATGTGCCGACCATCCAGGCGATGTGCGCGGACTCGTATTTCGCGCCGATAGACCGCCGCCGGGCCCGAATCACCTGCCTGCGCGGCCTGCTGACCAACGAGCCGCTCAGCGTGACGTTCTACCGCGACCGCGGGTTGGCCGGCTGGGTGCGCCGCGTGCTGCTGGATGTGAAGCCGGAGGCGATTTTTGTCTGCTCCTCCAACATGGCGCCGTACGTGCTGGACCTGCGCGGACGGGAGAGCGTCTGCCTGGTCGATCTGGCCGATGTCGACTCGGAAAAATGGCGCGCCTACGCCGAATCCGGTTCCTTCCCGATGAAGCATGTGCACGCCCGCGAATGGCGCCGCGTCGCCGCGCTGGAGGCCCGCGTCGCCCGCGAATGCGACTGGAGCACGTTCGTCTCCTCCGCCGAGGCCGGTTTGTTTGCCCAAATGCATCCGCAACACGCTGGCAAGATCCGCGGCGTCAGCAGCGGCGTCGACCACGCCTATTTCGATCCATCGCTGCCGTTCGAACCACCCTACGCCACGGACCGCCCCAATTTCGTCTTTACCGGCACCATGGACTACCCGCCCAACATCGACGCCGTGGCGTGGTTCGCCGAGGCCATCCTGCCGATCATCCGGCGCACCCGGCCCGATGCGGCGTTCCATATCGCCGGGTCGAATCCCGCGCCCCGGGTGCAGGCGCTGACGGCGATCGATGGCGTTTTCGTGACCGGCCGGGTGCCCGACATGCGTCCCTACATCGCGTATGCCAGCGCCGGTGTCGCGCCGCTGCGCATCGGCCGCGGCATCCAGAACAAGGTGCTCGAAGCGATGGCGATGGCGCGCCCGGTGGTCGTCACCTTCGATGCGCTGACCGGAATCAACGCGATCCCCGACCAGGAGGTGCTGTTGGCCGATACCCCCGAAACCTTCGCCGCCGCCTGCCTGCATGCCGCCGGACCCGCCGGCAAGGCCATCGGCGAGGCCGCCCGCCGCCGCGTGCTGCGCGACTACACCTGGTCCGAGTGCCTGCGCGGCTTCGGCGCGCTGCTCGACCGGGCAGCGCAACCGGCGTTCGCGCCATGATCATCCGTTCCCGCGCGCCGCTGCGCCTGGGCCTCGCCGGCGGCGGCACCGATGTCTCGCCGTATTGCGACGAGCATGGCGGCGCCGTGCTCAACGCCACCATCGACCTGTATGCCTACACCATCATCGAGCCGGCGGAGGACGGGCGGGTCTGCTTCGCCGCCCCCGACATCGGCGGCAGTTTCGAGGCACCGGCCGATGCGCCAATGCCCATCGGCGATCCGCTGATCCTGCACCGCGCGGTTTACCGGCGGATCGTCAGGCAGTTCAACGGCGGCCGCCCGCTGCCCTGCCGCATCACCACCTTCTGCGACGCGCCGCCGGGCTCGGGCCTCGGCACCTCCTCCACCATGGTGGTTTCGCTGCTCAAAGCCTTTGTCGAATGGCTGAACCTGCCGCTCGGTGAGTACGAGATTGCCAGCCTGGCCTTCGAGATCGAGCGGATCGACGCCGCGCTGGGCGGCGGGCGGCAGGACCAGTACGCCGCGACCTTCGGCGGCGTGAACTTCATGGAGTTCCACCCGAATGAGCGGGTGATCGTCAACCCGCTGCGGATCAAGAACTGGATCATCTCCGAGCTGGAAACGTCGCTGGTGCTGTTCGACAGCGGGGTGTCGCGCTCGTCCGCGCGGATCATCAAGCAGCAGACCGACAACCTGACGCATCACAGCGGCACGACGATGGAGGCGCTGCATGCGATGAAGGAGGACGCCTTCAGCATGAAGGAGTTCCTGCTGAAGGGCGATTTCGACAGCCTGGCGGGCTGCATGCGCCGAAGCTGGAATGCCAAGAAGCGCCTGGCCGACAGCGTCAGCAACAGCTCGATCGATCATGTGGTGGAAAGCGCGCTGGACGCCGGGGCGCGGGCGGGCAAGATCTCCGGCGCCGGCGGCGGCGGCTTCATCACCTTCCTGGTGGACCCCAAGCGGCGGGTGGACGTCATCCGCGCGCTGTCCCGCCACGAAGGCCGCGTCATGACCTGCCATTTCACCCGGCATGGCACGGAAGGCTGGAAGATCCTGTAGGCGGACCCGGTTGCCGCCCGATAAAGATTATCTGGCACCTCACGGTTCCGTGTGGCATTGAGCGGACGTCCACCGAACCGGAACGTCTTGATGCCCGATGAGCAGGAACGGCTCGCCACGCTGACGCAGATCCTGCGCGATCTGCTGGGAGATGACTCGATCGAACTGACCGCGGCAACGGTGCGGGAGGACATCCCCGGCTGGGATTCTTTCAACTACATCAATTTCATCGTTGCGGTCGAGGCCCAGTACGGCGTCAGGTTCCGCATCGCCGACGTCGAATCGTTTCCCGACGTCGGAGCGATCGTGGCAGCGATCGGCACCGCCGCCCGCCGCTGAAGACGTCGCGGCATGCTGTTCAACTCCTACGCGTTCATCTTCGGCTTCCTGCCTGTCGTGCTGGCGGGTTTCTGGCTGCTGGGCCGGGCCGGGCGGGAGCCGGCGCTGGCATGGCTGACCGCCGCGTCCTTGTTTTTCTATGCCTGGTGGCGTCCCGCTAATGTCCTGCTGATCGCGCCTTCGATCCTGATCAACTACGGGCTGGCGCGGGCGATGGAGCGGACCGGGCAGGACAGGCCCGGCCGCACGAAGGCGATCCTGACCGCCGGAATCGTCTTCAACCTGTGTTTTCTCGGCTACTTCAAAACCTCAACTTCTTCGGCAGCGCGATCAACGACGCCTTCGGCAGCGGATTTGTGCTGACGCAATTGGTTCTGCCGCTCGGCATCTCGTTCATCACGTTCCAGAAGATTGCTTTCCTGGTCGATATACAGGCCGGCCGCGTCTCGCGCTTTACGTTGCGTGACTACGGCCTGTTCGTATTGTTCTTCCCCCAGCTCATTGCAGGGCCGATCGTTCATTACAGGGAGATGATGCCGCAGTTCAGGGCGGCGCCGTGCCGTTTCGATGCCACCGATGCCGCGGTGGGGTTGACCCTTTTCTCCTTCGGTCTGGCGAAGAAACTGATCCTGGCAGATCCGCTCAGCCGGCTGGTGGCGCCGCTGTACGGGCACGCCGCGGCGGGGGTTCCGCAGTCGCTGACCGAGGCCTGGATCGCCGCGCTGGGATTTACCCTGCAGATCTATTTCGATTTTTCCGGCTACACCGACATGGCGCTGGGGATCGCCCGGTGCTTCGGGATCAGGCTGCCGATGAATTTCAACTCGCCGCTGAAGGCGGCCAGCATTATCGACTTCTGGCTGCGCTGGCATATCAGCCTGACCCGTTTCCTGACCGCGTATATCTACAATCCCATGACCCTGGCGCTGACCCGCCGCCGCATGGCCAGGGGCAAGCCGGTCTTCGGCGGACGCAACACGACCCTGTCCGCTTTCCTGGTCATGCTGGCGATGCCGACGGTCCTGACCATGCTGATCTCCGGCCTCTGGCACGGCGCCGGCTACACCTTCATCCTCTGGGGGCTGCTGCATGGCGTGCTGCTCTGCATCAACCATGCCTGGCGCCTGGTCCGCCCGCGGATCTGGCCCGACACCGGGAGCTATAACCGGTGGATGGCGCCGGCCGGGTTCCTGCTGACGTTCCTGTCGGTCGTCTTCGCCATGGTGCTGTTCCGGGCGCCCACCGTCAGCGCCGCCCTGCTGCTGTGGAAGGGCATGATCGGCGGCTACGGCGCGGCCTTGCCGCAGGCCGTGCTTGCCCATCTCGGCGCAGCGGGCGAGTGGCTGGTGGCCATGGGCGTCCATCCCGCCTGGAGCAGCGGCGCCTTCCTGATGGAAGCAATCCTGCGCATCGGCCTGCTGCTGGCGATCGCGCTGATGCTGCCGAACACGCTGGAAATGCTGGCTCCCTACGAGCCCGCGCTGGGGGTGAAGCCGGCCAGGAACCCGGCGTGGCTGGCTCGCCGCCTGTCCTGGACCCCGAGCGGGACCTGGGCCGTCGGGCTGGCCTGCGTTGCCCTCGCCGGAATCCTGTCGCTGGGCGAGCTCAGCGAGTTCTTGTACTGGCAATTCTGATGCCCGGCTGCGCGCGCTTCATCCGGATCTGGCTGGCCAGTCTCGCGGCATTGGCCGCCCTGGTTGCCGGGATCAATCTGCTCGTCGATCCCTATGACCTGTTCGGCACGCCGCGCATCCCGGGTATCAGCCTGCTCAAGCCGGCGGCGAAAAACCATGCGATGCTCGCGAAAACCTACCAGATCGCGCGGGCCCATCCGGTCACCGTGCTGATCGGCTCCTCATCCACTCATATCGGACTCGATTCGGACGATCCTGCCTGGCCGCCGGTGATGCGCCCGGTCTACAACTACGGAATTCCCGGAACATCCACCACGGACAGCCTGGACACGCTGCGGGAGGCGCTGGTTCCGGGCGGCGCCGGGTACGCGTTCGTTTCACTGGACTTCCAGAATTTCCTGGTTCCCGAAAATGCCGGCGAGGCGATCTCCGAATCCGGCCGCCGGTTTCACACCCTGGCCGGCGGCGCCGGCAACCCGTACCGCCCGCATCAGATCCTCAGCGATATATTTTTGTCGCTGGCGACGATGGGCGCCCTTGCCGACAGCCTATATACGATTGCCGAACAGTCCGGCTCCGTTACGTTGAATCTGGCGCCGAACGGTTCCTCGAACGAGGCGGAATTCATCAGGGCCGCCCGGTCCGATGGCATGCACGACCTGTTTGCCCAAAAGCAGGCCGCGGAGACGGAGCGGGCGAAGTACCTCAAGGGCGCCGGGGCTGAATGGACGGACTCGCGGCCCAATCTGGACATCGTCGCCCGGATCATCGCCCTGGCGGCTGATCGCGATGTGAAGCTGACTCTGTTCCTGGTGCCGCACCATGCCGGCGTCCTGGAGCTGTACTGGCGCTCCGGGCTGTGGCCGCGGATCGAACAGCTCAAGACGGAGCTGGCTGATCTGGTCGCGAGCCAGGGCAAAGGCGTGGTTCTATGGGACTTTCTGGAATATGGCAGCTTCACCGCCGAGCCGGTGCCGGATGCAGCCGATCGGCGGAGCGCCACGCAATGGTTCTGGGAACCTAATCACTTCAAGAAGCAGCTCGGCGGCATCATGATCAAGCGGATGCTGGGCGAGGATGCTCCGGAGTTTGGCGTCGTCCTGACACCCGGTTCAGTTGCCGCCCGCAACCGGGATGTCCGGGCGCAACGCCAGGCGGCGATGTGCGCCAGGGCAGGGGTGCCGAAGATTCCGGACCTCCCCCTGACGGATGCATGCGAAGAGATTGCGCCGGCCGATCGGCGGCCCGGCGCGAGCTGACAACCGCCGGCTTTGAGAACGATTCGTCCCGCCAGAGCCTTTTCAGGCTGACTGGAATCGTCGCGATGACCCTATTCTTCATGGCCCGGATTGTCCGGGCCACCTATCGCGGCAGGGTGCTGGCATAGGTGGCCCGGACAAGCCGGGCCATGACGGTGTGGCAGCGTCCGCCGCCTTTCCGGTCAGCCTGAACACGCTCTAATCGTCATGGCCGGCCCCGGCCTGGCTCTGCCCGCGAAGCGGGAATTCTTGGGCGCCGCCTAACGGGCCGGACCGCTGTCGGCCGGCAAAATCTCCCATGCCTTGAGCCCCGCGATGGACCCGGCGGGTTCCACTTTGTAGTGACCAGTGAAGAACTCGATGAGTTGTTGCTTCCGGACGCCGCGCGCGGGCAGGTCAACCCATGGCGCATTCCAGTCGTACGGGTCCAGCACGTTTCCAAGCACGACGACCCTGCCGTGGCGGGCGAGAGCGGCGGCGATGTCGCGGTCGACGCCGGCATAAAATGCGTTCAGGTCCGCCGACTCATCGAGTCTTGTGTCCAGCCTGAGCTGAGGCACCCCCGGCAGATCCAAGAACGCAACGGAGGGGCCTCCCGAGTAGGCGGCGAACCCGATGAGCAGATCATTGGATGTGAACGTCCGCCTGAGCTGAGCCTCATAGGTCTTGAGCGGATAGGTCGCATAGGGCACAGCGTAGATGAAGACATTGATCGCAGCCGTCATGACCGCCCAGCAGGGCAGCACGAGCCGGCCAATGCGCGGCGGGACCAGGAGCAGGAACAGAATGACGGTCGGCACGGTCGCCAGAAACCGGTGCTCCGGATCGTTCAGATCGTAGTAAGCCGACCAGGCCAGGGCGCCGCACAGGAACGCCACCGGCACAAGGCAGGCCACGCCGGAGACAACGGCGCGCACCGCAAGCAGATAGGTCGCAAGCAGCAGCGCCAGCGTGAGCAGCGACGGCAGCGCCTGCAGGACAAGGACCCGGGCATAGGGCGCCAGCGACGGCACCTGACCGGAGATCCAGGCGCGCAGCACCGGACCCGTGTCGGGTGCATAGATGAGATTGTTGACCGACGTAAATACCAGCCGGGCCATGCTTGCCACGACGTTATAGGTTGGCGGCCGCAACTCCGCCTTGTCGGCAACCGATCCCGCCAGGCCATGCAGGCTGGGCGCGGAGCCGGCGAACAACGTGTAGCCGATGCAAACCAGCAGCACGAAGGTCACGCCACAGACAACCGCAAAAAATCCTGAGGATACCAAGGCTTTCAGCCATCCGTCGCGGTTCCGCAGACGCGTGGCCAGGATGGCAAGGGTCGCGAAGGGCGCTGTCGCCAGCGCACTGGCCAGGAAGGAGGCGGCGAGCGCCAGCAGCACCGCGCCGGCGAACAGGCAGCCCCCGAGCCCCGGCCCGGACGGCATCCCGCGCCGCGCTTCCCAGCGGACGAGCATGAACAGCGATGCATTCACGAACGGAAACGCCAGCAGCTTCATGTGGCCGCTCGGCGCCAGGACGATCAGGCTGAAACTGCACGCCACCACGACCGTCGCGAGCACGCGTTGCCAGGCCGAAACCCCAAGCCATTGCAACAGCGCATAGAATATGCCGATTCCCGCGGCGGTGGCGAAGGTGTTGATGTGCTTCTGGCTTGCCTCCGCGGTCTCGCCGAAGCCGAGATGAGTGTGCCAGACAAGCGTGGCCGGCTGCAGGAAGATATGCCCGATGTCCCAGACGAAGCGGCCGGAGTTGATCTGGGCGACAAAGCGGGCGACGTCGTGATGAGGCAGTTCCCCGTAAAGCCCGGCATAGAGCATGGCCGCCGCAAGCGCCGCGAGGAGCGCCTCCGCCAGGGGCGCGAAACGGGGTCTGAACCGCGACGGGGCGGAGCGCAGCGGCGCGGAGTCAAGCGGCCCGACGGTTTTTGCCGGCGCGCTCATGCCGTGAACGGCTTCGCGAGAATGCCGTTCGGCCTGACCGCAGCGGGATCGATCCCGCCCGCCGCCTGGCTCGGGGCGTAGCGCTCGACCAGATACAGCGGACGCTGCTTGGTTTCGTTGAAAACACGGCCGAGATATTCGCCGATTATACCCAGCGTGATGAGCTGCACGCCGCCGAGAAACAAAACCACCGCCATCAGGCTCGGGTAGCCGGCCACGGGATTGCCGAACAGCAGAGTGCGCACAACCAGTTGCCCGGCGAACAGCGCCGCGAACACCGCCGTGGCCAGACCCAGATAGGTCGCCAGCTTCAGCGGCGCGACGCTGAAGCTGGTGATCCCCTCGATCGCCAGGTTCCAGAGTTTCCAGTAGTTCCATTTCGTCTTGCCGGCGGCGCGGGGCTCGCGGACATAGGTCACCGCCACGGTCGGGAAGCCCACCCAGGCGAACAGCCCTTTCATGAAGCGGTGCTGTTCGCGCAACTGCACCAGCGCATCGACGACCCGCCGGCTCATGAGCCGGAAGTCGCCGACATCCGATGGCAGCGGCACATCGCCGAGCAGGCGCATCAGGCGGTAGAACAGCGACGCAGTCACCTTCTTGAGCCAGGTTTCACCTTGCCGCATGCAGCGCTGCGCATAGACCATGTCCGCGCCGTCGTGCCACGCCGCCACCAGCTTCGGAATCAGTTCAGGCGGATCCTGCAGATCGCCGTCCATCACGATCACGGCCTGTCCGCGCGCATGGTCCAGCCCCGCGGTCGTGGCGATCTCCTTGCCGAAGTTGCGCGAAAGGTTCACCAAAGCAACTTCCGGAGCGGATGCCCGCAACGTTTCGAGCTGCTGCAGCGTGGTGTCCCGGCTGCCGTCGTTGACGTAGACGACCTCCCAATCCAGCCCCAGGCCGTCCATCGCATACTTGAGGCGCCGGTGCAGTTCATAAACAACATCAGCCTCGTCGAACAAAGGCACCACCACCGAGAGAGTGGGCCGGAGGCTGCCTTCGCTTGGCGGGAGCTGCATGAACGGTTGCCTTCGTGCGACGAAGCGCGGAACCTACGCCGTTTTGTGCTGATATTAAACCATTGTCGTTCCCCATCGGCCGCCTTTTCAACGCCGCCCGCGCCGGGTTTCCCGCCGCGCCACGCCCGGCGCGCCATCGCTACGGCAGCCGGCATTCCCCCTCCCGGCCCCTCCGGTCGGCCCTGCGGCAGATCGCCTCGAACTGCCGCGCGACCGTGGCCCAGGAGAAGCGCTCCTCCAGACGCGTCCGCGCCGCGCCGGCGATCCGTTGCCGCAGCGCCGCGTCGCCAAGCAGACGCACGACCGCGCCGGCGAATGAAGCGGGATCGTCGGCCTGCAGGAAATGCCGCCCGGGCTCGATGTCGAGGCCCTCGATCCCGACCCCGGTCGCGACGACCGGGCGGCCCATCGCCATCGCCTCGAACGCCTTGATGCGCGTGCCGCTGCCGATGCGCAGAGGGATCACCGAGACATCGCCCTCGGCGACATGCGGCCGGATATCGGCAACCGAACCGGTAAAGCTCCAGGGCAGTCCGCGGTTGCGCGCGGTCGCGATCAGCGACGCCGCCGGGTTGCGGCCGACGACCAGAGCCCGTGCGTCAGGGCGGGCGCGCGCCACCAGCGGCCAGATGTCATCCATCAGGAACGCAATGCCGTCAATGTTCGCGGGCGAGTCCATCACGCCGGTGAACACCACCGTATCCGCCCGCTCCCGCGCCGGCGGCGGCATCAGCCGGAAAAATTCCAGATCGACCCCGGTATCTATCGGCTCGACCCGCGCCAGGCCGTAGCGCCGCTTCAGCGCATCCGCGTCGCGCGCGGAGACCGCGATCACCGGGTCGCAGCGGCGCAGCGCCTCTCTCTCGAACCGGCGCATCTTGCGCGCCTGGTCGCGCCACACCAGGGACCGGACCCCGCCGGTTTGGCGCGCGTGCCGCTCGTAGATCTCCGCCTCCACGTTATGCGTGAACATCGCCAGCGCCGCTTCGGTGCGTTCGGGCAGAAGCACGGTGGCATGGGGAAAATCGGCGACGATCACGTCGGGCCGCCACTCCGCGACCGCCCGGGAAATCGCCGCCTGTCCGGTGGCCGAACGGTCGGTTGCGGCGCTCACCGGAATGGTCGCGGCCAGCGCCAAGATCCGCTCCCGCGTCGATGCCCGCCGCGCGGGCCAGCAGACGAAGCGGTCGCAGACGGCGTCGATGTCCGCGGCAAAGGGGGCCACGCCGGGCGGGGCGGGCGAGGCCAGCGCGACCTCGAACGCGCCGCCCTTGAGGTTGCGCAGAATATTGGCGGTGCGGATCTTGCCGCCCTCGTCCATCGGAAACAGGAATCGCGGACTGATGAACAGCAGGCGCGGCCGTGCCGTCACCAGCACAGGCCCTGATAGGCGATGCCCGCTTTGGTCTCCAGGGCCGGGATGCCGGCAAGATCGAACACCGTCTGTCCGTCGAGCGCCGCCAGCAGCGCCGGCTGGTCCTCGGGCGCGATATGCCCGACGACGACGAGGCGGCTGCCCTCCAGCGCGGCGGCGGGTTCGGCCGTCAGCAGCCGATCGATGTGGGGAATTTCGCGATCGATGTAGGCGCGGTTGCTGCCGATCAGGCGGGCGACCTGCACCTGGCGGTCGTATATCCGCAGCTCGAAGCCGCGGCCGATAAGGCGCTCCGCCAGGGTCACGAACGGCGATTCGCGCAGGTCGTCGGTGCCCTGCTTGAACGCCAGCCCGAACAGCGACACGCGCTGGCGGCCCTGGCGCAGGATGGCCTCATACACGCGATCGACGATCGCCTGATTGCTGGTGAGCACGTTGTGCAGGAACGGCGCCGCCACGTCCTTCCGCTGCGCCAGCGACAGGAAGCTGCGGATGTCCTTGGGCAGGCAGGAGCCGCCAAAGGCGAAGCCCGGCCGCAGATAGGCGGGCGAGATGTTCAGCGTGCGGTCCTCACGGAACAGCCGGAACGCCTCGCGCGCATCGACGCCGCAGGCCGACAGTATCTGCCCGGCCTCGTTGGCGAAGGCGAGCTTGACCGCATGGTAGGCGTTGGAGAGGTATTTGACGCTCTCGGCGACCCGGTAGGGCGTCACATGCAGCGGGGAGTCGATGCCGGCGTAGAGCTGCCGCAGCACCGCGGCATCGTCGCCGGGCGGGGCGCCAATCAGCGTGAAGGGCGGCGCATGGAAGTCGCGCACCGAGCTGCCCTCGCGCAGGAATTCCGGATTGCTGTAATAGGTCAATCCCTCGCCATGGCGGCGGCCGGATTCGTGCTCGAGAATCGGAATCACCCGGTCCTCCGCGGTCCCCGGCGGCACGGTCGAGCGCATGACGACGACATGCGGCGTGGTCTTGCCGCGCAGCGCCCGGCCAATGACGGCGGAGACCTGATCGACGGCCTCCAGCGAGACGCTGCCGTTGGGCGCGCTCGGCGTTCCGACGGAGATGAAGGTGACATCGGTCGCGGCGATCGCGGCGGCGGAATCGGCGGTCGCGCGCAGCGATCCGGCCTGCACCGCATGCGCGATCAGATCGTTGATCTCCGCTTCGACGATCGGCGACTGGCCGCGGTTGAGCATGGCGATCTTTTCGGCCGAGACATCGACGGCGGTGATGTCATGTCCGGCGGACGCCAGGCAGCCGCTGGCGACAACGCCGACATACCCGGCGCCGAAGATGGAAATTTTCATGGGGCGGCGCGGTCCGGCCGCGGGTTCGGGCCGGGCGTGCCGGCGGGACCGTCGTTCATGGCAGGGCGCAAAGTCTTCTCCAACACCGCGGGCACGGACGGCCATGCCGCGGCACCCGAGTAGCCCATCGGCTCCGGCGACTCAAAGTGAAACTATTGGAGTGTGGAAAAAATGACGGTTTTTAGATTTTTCCGCACGCCGGGGCGTTTCGCGCACGTCGTTGCCTCCGTGTCACGGCCGGGCTTGGCCCCTTGGCTATCAGGATAAGCCGCGACTGGAAAAAACCTGGCCCGGGCGTCGGTCTCTCCTCGTCATGGCCCGGCTTGTCCGGGCCACCCATGCCAGCACGTGCCGCGACAGGTGGCCCGGACAAGCCGGGCCATGGCGAATGGGAAGAATGCCGTGCTCCGCCCAGGCGTTTATCCCGATGGCTATGGGGCTTGGCCCGGCCATCCTCGCCTGGCGGAGCGGGTGGCGGCAAAGTCGTGGATGGCCGGACCAAAACCGGCCATGCCACGGGGAGACCCGCTCCCCGCTTACGACCGCTTGACCGCCAACGGCCCGGGCGCCTGGCAGGTCGGCATCATCTCCATGCGGTTGATGTTCACGTGCGGCGGCAGGCCAACCACCCAGGCAGCCGCCTCGGCGATGTCCTCCGCCGTCAGCGGCACCGTCCCGGCATACACCGCATCCGCCCGCTGCTGATCGCCGCCGAAGCGGTTGACGCTGAACTCCGTGCCGCCGCAAAGCCCCGGCTCCAGGTCCGTCACCCGCACCGAACGCCCCACCAGATCGGCCCGCAGATTGAGGCTGAACTGCGTGACGAACGCTTTCGACGCGCCATACACGTGGCCGCCAGGATACGGGTAGGACGCCGCCGTGCTGCTGAGGTTGATAATGTGGCCGCGGTTGCGCTCCACCATGCCCGGCAGCAGCGCCCGGGTGATGTGGATCAGCCCGGTCACATTCGTCGCGACCATGAGGTCCCAGTCCTCGATATCGGCCTCGAACGCCGGGTCAAGCCCGAGTGCCAGGCCGGCGTTGTTGATCAGCACATCGACCTCCCGCCAATTCGGCGGCAGGCTGCCGGGCAGCGCGGCAACCGCCCCGGCGTTGGTCACGTCGAGCATCAGCGGCAGCAGCGCGTCGCCCAGTTCTTCATGCAACTCCGTCAGCCGGGCGGCACGGCGCCCGGCGGCGATGACGCGGTGCCCGTCGCGGATGAAGCGGCGCGCCATCGCGGCGCCGAAGCCGGCCGTGGCGCCGGTCACCAGGATTGTCAGGGCCATGGCGGTCGAGCCTCCTAAGCGAAATGCGGAATCACGTCCGACGCCAGCAGTTCATGCGTCTCGGCGTCGTTCTTATACGCGGAGCTGATGAAAAGCTGCACCCCGGCGTCACGGTAGCGGCCCACAAGGTCGGTCACCTGAGCGACCGTGCCGGCAAAGCCGCGGAAGGGGTCTGGTACGGCCAGGCGCTGCCGCTTCGCCGCCAGCGCCGCCTCGTCGCGCGCCAGCAGCAGGCCGATGACATTGGTTTTCTCGATCGTCGCGTAGTCGCGCCCTTCGGTCTCGCAATGGCCGCGCAGGACGTCGTATTTGTGCCGCACCTCGTCCGGATCGCCGAACACGTTGCAGGCGTCGCCCAGCCGAGCCACCACGCGCAAGGTCAGTTGTTCGCCGCCGCCGGCGATCATCACCGGGGGACGCGGCTTCTGCACCGGCTTCGGCTCCAGGATCGCGTCCTCCACATGGAAATACTTGCCGTGGAAGGTGGCGCGCGGCTCCGCCCACATGGTCAGGATCAGGCGCACCGCCTCCTCCATCTGCCGGATGCGCACGGCGGGGCGTTCCGGAAATTCCCAGCCATACTGGCGGTATTCGGTTTCGAACCAGCCGGCGCCGATGCCGAGGGTCAGGCGTCCCCGGCTGATCAGGTCAACGCCGGCCGCGATCTTCGCCAGATGCGCCGGGTTGCGATAGGCGACGGAGGACACCAGCGTGGCCAGCCGGATACGGGTCGTGACCGCGGCGAGGGCCGTCAACGCGGTCCAGCCCTCGATGAAGGGTTCGTCCGCGGCGCCCACCGGCGGGATCTGGATCAGGTGGTCCATGACCGAGAACCAGGTGAAGCCGTGCGTTTCCGCCCATTGCGCCTTGGCCTTGACGCCCTCGAAAGCATCCGCCGGATCGTCGCCGAACAGCCAGGACGGGTTGTGGATACCGAACTTCACGGGCGTCTCCTGTGGTCTGCCTGATCACACGCTCACATCATCGCCCCCGCGGGACAAGCCCTGCCGGAGTTGCAAATGGCCAGCTCCGTGGCTGGATGAGGGAAGCAAAGCTGTTACACGGATTCTCACGGATTAAGGGCACGGATTTCGCAGATTGCGGTTGGCTGCCATCCTGCCCCTGCGCCGGACGACCACCGGCGCACCGGCGATTGAGCCTGGCCGAAATTCAGCAGCCGCCACAGCCCGTTATGCTGCGGCCCGGCCCCGATTTCGGGGTAATCCGTGCCCTTAATCCGTGAGAATCCGTGTAACATCTTTCTTTCTGCATACCGGAACGGAACCGGCGGCGCACGCTATCGCCGTAGCCGTCACGCCACAACGGCGGGGCTTCGGCCGCGTTCCGCCAGCCTCGGGAACAGCGCCTCCGCCCAGGCCTCGATCGCGCGGGCCGAAGCGGGCAGGCGGGTGGCCGGACCGCCGAGGAATTCTTCCAGCGCCGGCAGCAGCGAAACCCGGATCGGTATCAGCACCGCCAGTCCCGAGCAGATCGCATCGGCGATTTCCGGGCGCAGTCCGCGGCCCTCGGCCTCCACGCCGCCGAACCGGTTGACGACGAGCAGCTCGGCGCCCGACCCGGCGGCGATCCCCAGCAGGTAGGCCGCCCGCGCCAGCGCGCCGGTATCGAAGGTGCAGGCGATGGCGCCCGGCCCGCGCGGCTGGTCCAGGCGGATGACCTGCCCGCTGCCGATGTCCTCGACCCACATCGCCTGCTTGCCGCCGGGCACGGCATCGCCGAAGTGCTGCAGCAGGCCGGCCACCGCAATGCCCCGCGCACGGAGGCAACAGACCGCCTCCGACACCGCCGCGTCGAGGCCGTCGGACGAGTCGTAGGGCAGCACGCCAACCCTGGCCGCAATGTCGCTCGTGTCGGTTGGCCGCATCGCCTCGGGCCCCTTTTGCGCGGCGCCGGGCGGCGCGCGATCCGGCGGATATCTATGCAAACGCCCGCGCGATGCCAAGCGCGGTGTCGCCGGGTGCAGGTTGACACCCGGGATTTCCCCGCAATACTGCTTGGCTGTATACGTCCAAATACAACGACGCCGCGCCGAACACCAAGAAACGGGATGGAAACAATGCGCGCTTTTCACCGAGCACTTCGATCGTCCGTCTTTATCTCAGCGCTTGCCGGCCTCTGCTCCGCCGCTGCGGCGGCACCGCCCGCGACTGTTACCGTGCCGGGCACAACCGACTTTCCCGAGAGCATGACAGCCTCGGCCGACGGCACGCTGTATTTCAGCAGCATGGCCGGCGGCCGCATTTTCCGCGCCCCGCCCGGCGCGGCCGAGGCGTCCGACTGGATCAGGCAGGGCGCCGGCGGGTTGTCCTCCGCGCTGGGGGTGCTGGCTGACGACAAGTCGAACACCCTGTTTGTCTGCTCGAACGATATGAGCTTTGCGGGCCTCGCCATCCCGACCGGCAACAAGCCGACCTCCCTGAAGATTTTCGATTTGAAGACCGGGGCGGCGAAGGACAGCGTCGCGCTGCCGTCCGCGGCGCTGCTAGGGCAATCGCCGCTGTGCAACGATATCGCCGTGGCGGCGGACGGCACCGCCTATGTGACCGACTCGCTGGGCGGCCGCATCCTGCGCCTCAAGCCGGGCGCCAGGGAGTTCGAGGTCTGGGCGCATGACGCGCGCTGGGACGTCAAGGGACCCCAGCTCGACGGCATCGCCGTGCTGCCGGACGGGGCGGTCTACGCCAACATCTTCCAGGGCAACGGGTTGTACCGCGTCGCGGTGAACGCCGACGGCAGCGCCGGCACGGTCACCCGGTTGCAAACCTCGCGCCCGCTGTTCCATTCCGACGGGCTGCGCGCCTTCGGTCCGAACCGGCTGCTGATGGTGGAGGGGGAGACGAAAGGCACCCTCGACCTGATCACGGTCAGCGGCGACAGCGCCAACATCGACACCGTCAAGGCCGGGTTCGAGGGGCCCGTGTCGCTCGCGCAGGTGGGCGACACGGTCTATGTCCTGGATGTGCCGCTGAAATACCTGTTCGATCCGGATTTCAGGAAGCGGTCTCCGCCGCCGTTCCGTGCCGAGGCGGTTAAATTACCGCAATAGAGCTTTGACACGCCGCGCCCGGTCACCAGATCGTCCGGGTAGCCACGCCTGTGGGCAGTCGTGGCACGATCACGCGGGAGGTTGAACCATGTCCGTACGCTCGATCACAGTTTCCGGTGCCGCTCTGCTGGCGGGGCTGGGATTGGCCGTCTGGTTCCTGCCCGCCCCGGCCGGCGGGGCCGAGCGGGCACTGCCGGCGCCGGCTTTGGACCCGGCCCCCGCTGCGGCCGGTCCGCAGACCGCTGTGTTTGCCGGCGGCTGCTTTTGGGGCGTCCAGGGCGTGTTCGAGCATGTCAAGGGCGTGACCCGCGCTGTGTCGGGCTACGCCGGCGGGCATGTCGTTGATCCCGGGTATGAAGAGGTGAGTTCGGGGGCGACGGGGCATGCGGAGTCGGTCAGCGTGACCTTCGATCCGTCCCGCGTCAGCTATGGCACGCTGCTGCGGATTTTCTTCTCCGTAGCGCTCGACCCGACCCAAAAAGATCGGCAGGGGCCGGATTGGGGCACGCAATACCGCTCGGAGCTGTTCGTGACCGGGCCGGAGCAGGAGCGGGTGGCGAAGGCGTATATCGCCCAGCTTGAGGCGGCGCATGCGTTCAGCAAGCCGATAGTGACGCGGGTTGATGCGGCGGGTCCGTTCTATCCGGCGGAGGCGTATCATCAGGATTACCTGACCTTGCATCCGGATGCGCCGTATATCGCGATCAACGACATGCCGAAGGTGCAGGCGCTGCGGACGCTGTTCCCGGAGAACTGGCAGGCGCAGCCGGTGACGGTGGGGAAGGCGGTGGCGGCAGAGTAGGGTTTGCCGCGGGGCGGCCCGGGCAGGGTGCATCGGATTGCCTCATGTGATAGGAACGTCGCCATGAGCCAAGCGCTGAGCCGGCCTTTGCTGACCGTCGATGAATTCCACGACTGGGAACCGCCACCCGGACTGGAAGATCGCCGCTGGGAACTCGTGGACGGCGAGCCGGTCTGCATGGCGCCTCCCGGTGTCAACCACGGCGCCATCCAGAGCCAGGTGGGCATGCTGCTCGGCCTGCACCTGCGGACCCATCGTCCGTCGTGCAGAATTATCGTGACGCCCGGTGTCATTCCCGGCCTCCGATCCCGCGTCAACCAGCGCGTGCCGGATCTGGGCGTCTCCTGCGGGCCGTTTGTTGACTCGCGGTCATTGCCCGATCCGGTGCTGCTGGTCGAAATCCTCTCGCCGTCGAACGAGGCGAAGACCCGCGCGAATGCCTGGGCCTATGCCACCATCCCGAGCGTGCAGGAGGTGCTGATCCTCTCAAGCACCGCCGTCCGGGCGGAGATCCTGCGTCAGGGCGACGAGACCCCGGCGATCGCCCGCGGGAAAGAAACGCTGCGCCTGGAAAGCATCGGCTACGAGGGTTGTTTGGACGAGTTCTACGCGACGACTGATCTGACCTGACATTTCGCGTTGCCCCGCGTGACGCCGCGCCCCCATCGTCATGGCCCGGCTTGTCCGGGCCACCCATCGCCGCACGTGCTGGAACAGGTGGCGCGGACAAGCCGGGCCATGACGGTTTTCGCAACACCGCCCCGTAAAGCGGTAGTTTCATGGGCGTCGCCCTAGGCGGGCTCATCCGGCAACCACGGACCCAGAACCTGGTCCTCCGTGAACGTCAGGCCCTCGATCGGCACCTTCGGCTGCTCATCATATAAAGCCAGCATCGTCGCGACGTCCCGCTGCGCATCCGGCGTTTCATCCGCGATCATCGCAGCAACCTCCCGCCGCAGGCTCGGGCTGCTCTTCAGAAGTCTGCGGATGCTGCTTCGCGCGTGCAATACCGCGGCTTTCCAGCCCTTCCGGGGATCAATCGCCGGTGATGCCTGCAGCTTGATCAAATGCTCCAGCACGGTGCCGATGTGGCTGCGCAGCGCCAGGCGCTCGGAGTTCCCCACGCTCTCGATCTCCTCGGCGATATGGGGCCAGTCCAGTTCGCTGTCGTTCACCAGTTCGCCCGCCGCCCACCGCCTCAGCAGTCCGGTCTGCCGATCGGCCCACATCACGATGTCTGCGTCGTATTCGCTCATGGCAACGCGCTAACCCCCTACCTCCACCCGGAAGCTCTCGATCACCGTGTTGGCCAGCAGCTTGCGGGCCATCTCCTCAGCCGCCGCCCGCGCCTTCGCCGGGTCGGTTTCCGCCAGCTCGATCTCGATCACCTTCCCGGCCCGCACATCGCCCACGCCGGCAAACCCCAGCGTCCCCAACGCATGCGCGATGGCTTTCCCCTGAGGGTCGAGCACGCCGGTCTTCAGCATCACCGTCACAATCGCCTTCACTGCATCATCTCCGGACCCTTGAGGTCGCGCGTGCCGGCTTCCGGGAGGATTCCCAGGCGGCGGGCGACTTCCTGATAGCCTTCCTCCACCTTGCCGAGGTCGCGGCGAAAGCGGTCCTTGTCCATCTTCTCGTTCGTCTTGCTGTCCCACAGGCGGCAATTGTCCGGGCTGATCTCGTCGGCCAGGATGATCCGCATCTCCTCGTTTTCCCACAGCCGGCCGAATTCCAGCTTGAAATCGACCAGGGTGATGCCGACGCCGAGCAGCAATCCCGACAGAAAATCATTTATTCTCAACGTCAACGCCACAATATCATCCAGATCGGCCGTGTTCGCCCAGCCGAAGCAGGTGATATGCTCCTCCGACACCATCGGGTCGTTCAGGGCGTCATTCTTATAATAGTACTCGATGATCGAGCGGGGCAGGCGGGTGCCCTCGGCAATCCCGAGGCGGGTGGACAGGCTGCCGGCGGCGACGTTGCGAACAACGACCTCCAGCGGGATGATCTCCACCTCGCGTATGAGCTGCTCGCGCATGTTCAGGCGGCGGACGAAATGCGTCGGCACGCCGATATCCTGCAGCCGCAGCATCAGGTACTCGCTGATCCGGTTGTTGAGCACGCCCTTGCCGGTGATGATCCCCTTCTTGGCGCCGTTGCCGGCGGTGGCGTCGTCCTTGAAATACTGCACGAGGGTGCCCGGTTCAGGACCTTCGAACAGGATCTTGGCTTTGCCCTCATAGAGCTGTCGGCGGCGGGCCATCGCGGAATCCCTTTGTGGTCACCGCAACTGGCGGCGCGGGGGGTATAGCAGCGGCATCCCTGCTGCAAAAGGGCGGGATGCTACCGGATCGTAACCGGCCGGAACGCTGCCTCATGCGGCGGGCCGCCGGCAAACAGCCATATGGGCGCTTCGCCCGGACGAAGCACGACAAAACACGAGCAGACGGTGCCGAAGCCGTCCTGCGGCACGACATTCATCTGCTCCGCCGGCTCGCCCCGCCGATCGGCCAGGATGTCATGCCAGGGCTGCCAGTCGGCGGGGCCGAGGGGTTCGGCGGCGGCGAACCGCGGCAGGTGGCGGGCGGTGCGCGGGCTGGCCGGGTCGTTCGGATCGTGCGCGGTGATCATCGAGACGCCCGGGGGCAGGGGTTCGGCTGTCGGGTGCCCGTGTCCGAGGCCGCGGACGAACCAGGCGCCCGCGCCATCGGCCAGCACCATGTTGAAATCGCGCCAGGCGCCGGCATCCAGACGGGTCATCGCCTCGGCCGCCGCGGCGGCGTCCGGCTGCTCGAGCGCCATCAGGGGGAGTTCCCCGCGGCTGCGCTTGCCGGCGGCGGGTCCGAGCGTGCCGGGCCGGTTCAGCACCGCGGCGACAACGCCGTGCCGGTTGAGGCCCATCCAGGTGCCTCCGGCGCTGCGGTCGCGTCCGGCGACGACGCCGGGGCGGTCGGGCCACCAGGCGGCGGGCGGGTCCCAGGGGCGGTCGATCCGCTCATCGCGGTTGGCGGCCAGCAGGATGCGGTCGGGGCGGACCAGGACGACGACGGTGCACACGGGGGGAAGATGGCGGGCGGTGGCCGGGTTGGCTATCCCCCGGGCGCTATGTCCTGTCGGTGCGGATCGGTTTTCCAGGGTCCGCAGGGGCGCGCCATGGCCATGGGGCGAGTCCGCAACGCCGGTGCTGTGCACTCCTCGGCCGGTCACCGCGTTGTTGCTGCGAAATCTGCCGTTTGGGCGGCGTGCTTCGCTCGTGGCGCATTCCGCCACCGCTTCGAGGCGGCCGGTCGCGCGAGAAAGCAGGATGTGACACGGATTTTCACCGATTAAGGGCACGGATTACCCCTTGATCGGATGACGGGCCCGGCATCCCGGCGACCTGTTCGGCCGTGGGGCGTTGCCCGCTCACGGCTGCCATGGCAGAGATCAGTGGATCAAGCGGTTTTCTCTTGTGTAATCGGTGCCCTTAATCCGTGGAAATCCGTGTAACAACTTTTCTTTCCTTACCCGCGCAGGGAATTGGCAGTTTGGCACCATTTTCATCCTATCCCACCGGCGAATTCCGTTATCGAAGCCTCCATTAATTAAAGTAAACGGAATGCCGCCGGCCGGAGTCGGCATGACGGGGCCCGCGCAACCCGGGAGTTACAGCGGTCGCAGATCGTTACTGCAAACCGCCTGTTTGTCACTGTCAATCGGCGTCTTTCGCCAGGTCGGTGGTTCTTGTTCTTGTCCGCAGCGTCACGAACTCCTCCGCCGCCGTCGGGTGAATCCCGATGGTCCGGTCGAAATCGGCTTTGGTGGCGCCCATGACGACGGCGATGGCGATGCCCTGGATGATCTCCGCCGCGTCCTCGCCCAGCATGTGCGCGCCGACAACTCTTTGAGTCTCCTTGTCCACCACCAGTTTCATCAGCGACCGCCGGTTGCGGCCGGACAGATTGTGCCGCATCGGCGTGAAACGGGCGGTGTAGATGTCCACCGCCCCCATCGCCGAGGCCTGGTCCTCCGACAATCCCACCGTGCCGATCGGCGGCGTGGTGAACACCGCCGAGGGAACGTTCCACAGCGGGATGGTGCGGGGCGCATTGCCGAACAGCGTGTCCGCCAGGGCATGCCCCTCGGCCGTTGCGACGGGCGTCAGGTTCACCCGGTCGGTCACGTCGCCCATCGCGTAGATATGCGGCTGCGTCGTGCGCAGATGCTCATCGACCCGCACGGCATCCTTCGCATTCAGCTCGACCCCGGCCTTGTCCAGCCCGAGGCCCTTTACGTTCGCCTTCCGCCCGGTGGCGAAGAACACCAGGTCCGCGTCGATCATTTCATTGTCGCCGAATGTCAGGATGCGGCGTTCTCCGTCGGCTTCGACTTTGTGCGGCAGGCAGCCGGGATGCAGGATGATTCCCTGCGCCGCCAGCGCCTCCACCAGCGCCTCGCGCACGTCCTGGTCGAAGCCGCGCAGCGGCAGCGGCTGGCGGTAGATCAGATGCACCTCCGCCCCCAGCGCCCGGAAGATCCCGGCGAACTCCACCGCAATGTAGCCGGAGCCAACCATCGCCACGCGGCGCGGCATCGTCTTCAGATAGAACGCATCGTCGGAAATGATCCCGAGTTCCGCGCCCGGGATGTTCGGACGCTCGGCATGCCCGCCGGTGGCGATGGCGATCCGCTCGGCGGTGATGCGCCTGCCGGCGACCTCCAGCGTATGCGGATCGACGAATACCGCGCGGCCGTCGAAGATCGTGGCGCCGGCGCCGGTGAGGAGCTTGCGGTAGACGCCCTCCAGCCGGGTGATCTCGCGGTCCTTGGCGGCGATCAGCTTGCCCCAGTCGTGCGGACCCTTGTGGATGGTCCAGCCGAAACCCGCGGCATCGTCGGCCCAGCCGCCATACTCGCCGGCCTGCACCAGCAGCTTCTTCGGCACGCAGCCGATGTTGACGCAGGTGCCGCCCCAGTGGCGTTCCTCGGCGATGCCGACACGGGCGCCGTGGCCGGCGGCAATCCGCGCGCATCGCACCCCGGCGGAACCGCCGCCGATGACGAACAGGTCGAAATCCATGGCCGGGCATCCCTCGTTTGACCGCGCCAATGTGCGGCCCGGGCGGCGATGGCGCAAGATTGCCTGCATCCGTCATTTACGCGCCGCCGCGGCCGTTCAACGCCGATTTGACGCTGGTGGTGCTGGCCGGCTCGCTGACGATGTGGATGCGGTTCGCGGGCGCCATCGCCGCCGGCTGGATGGCAGATAGAATGGGGCGGCGGGCGCCGCTGATGATCTCGATCCAGGGCGCGTTCGCCGGGGCGATCTATGGCATCAACCCGGGCTACGCGAATGAACGTTTCCCGCCCGAAGTGAGGGCGGCGGCGTTCTGCTGCCATATCGGTGCGATAGCGGGTGGTCTGGCGCCGCCTGCGCTGTCTGGTTCGCCGTCGAGCGTCACGTGGGTTTCGTGATTCCGATGCTCATTGGCATGGTCGGAAGCTTGGTCAGCTTCGTTGCGACGCTATTCTTCAGCCCCGAAACGAAGGGCAAGGCGATGGTGGCCGATCCGACTTTGGTTACTCTTGAGGAATGTCATTGGACGGGGCGGGGTTTCCGTTTCCGGCGTGGCTTGACCGGCACAGGCATGCGCTTGGGCGGCCAGGCCGCTGGCGCGGCCCGAGGAGCCGCCCGGGACGGACAACACAACAAGCCCGGGTGATGCCCGCATGCGCTCGCGTGTTAAAGTAGCCGTTTTTGCTTCCGACCGGATCGTATCCCGAACCGCAAACGCCCGGGTCGGCCGCAATTAAGCGGTTTCACCCCGAAGTGATATCGGATATGCAGGAACCGGAGTTTCGACTCCGCCGGACTGGCTGTAGCGTCCGGCCGCCGACCACCGGGGGATTCCATGCCACGCGATAAATACCTCATTATACAGGGTTTCTTGACGTCCGCTATTGTTGCGCCATTGATATGTCAGCCGTCGCCGTCATCCGCCCAAACCCCCGCTCCGTCTACTGCGTTGCAGTGGCAAGCCTGCAAGGACGCTGCTGGTTTCGATTGCGCCACGGCCCATCCGCCGCTCGATTACGCCGAACCGGACGGCAAAAAGATCGATCTGGCCGTCATCCGCCACGCCGCGACGGATCAGGCGAACCGCATCGGAACCTTGTTTTTCAACCCCGGAGGTCCCGGTGGCTCGGGCACGGAAGACCTGCCTCAGTTCCTTGATCTGTTCCCCGCCGCCGTGCGGGCCCGTTTCGACATCGTCAGTTGGGACCCGCGCGGTGTCGGGCAAAGTACTGCCATGCAGTGCTTCCCCACCCTGGCCGAGGAGGCCACGTTCTTCCAGGGCGTCCCGACCGACGCCTTCCCCGTCGGCTACGCCGAGCAGACCGCATGGTTTTCGCGCTTCGCGGAGTTCGCCGATATCTGCCTGAAGCAGAACGGGGCCTTGCTGTCGCATATGTCGACAACCGATACCGCCCGCGACCTGGATTTACTGCGTGAGGCTGTCGGCGAGCCGAAAATCCACTATCTCGGCGCCTCGTACGGAACGTTCCTGGGCGCGGTCTACGCCAATCTGTTTCCCGACCGGGTTGGCGGCCTGATCCTCGACGGCAATCTCGACCCGGAAGTCTATACGAATTACGGCAACCCTGTTGCGACGGCCAGCGATGGCGTTCGTTTCGGCAGCTCCGAAAGCTCGGCGAAGTCCGTGGAGGCGATGCTCGACCAGTGCGGCCTGGCCGGCCCCGCGAAATGCGCGTTTTCTGCCGGGGATGCCGCGGGAACCCGGGCGAGATACGAGACATTGCTGAACCGGTTGAAGACCAGCCCGCAGACGTATAGCGGCGTTGTTTTCACCTATGCTCTGGTCGTGCAGACCATGCACAACCTGATGTTCACCACGCTGCCGGAAGGCAACTACCATGGCTGGCCTGCCGCGGCCAAACTGCTGAATGCGCTGTGGACCCGCGATCCCGGCCCGCCGCCGGCACCCCCCGCGACAGCTCCCGGGGCACCGCCCCCGACAGGCAGCGCCCACCAGGGAGACGCCGTGGAATGCTCGGACAGTCCCAATCCGCGCCCGCCCGAGGTGTTCCGCGCTCTGAGCCGCTCCGTCTATGCCAGTTACGGTCCGGGCGGACTTCCCGATCTGTGGAACGACGAATCCTGCGCCAGTTGGCAGGCGACGGCCGCCGACGCATACACCGGGCCCTGGAACAAGCCGACTGCCAACCCGATCCTGGTCATCGGCAATACCAACGACCCGTCCACGCCGTATCAGAATTCCGTATCGATGGCGCAAAAACTGGCCCGGGCGCGGCTGCTGACGGTGCAAGGCTATGGTCATACCGTGTGGCTGAACCCCAGCCGTTGCGCCAGCCAGTATGAGGCGGATTACCTGATCAACGGCACGTTGCCGCCCGAGGGCACGGTCTGCCAGCAGGATGCTTTCCCGTTTCAGTAGATACCACGCGGTTGATGAGGGCGGCGCTTCCCGTACCCCGGTCATGGCCCGACTCGTCCGGGCCATGACGGACTACCGCCGTTCCGGAAACAATCCCAGCAGCCCGTCCGCCGTCGCGTCACATCGCCCGCGCTCGGTGATCAGCCCGGTCACCAGCCGCGCCGGGGTCACATCGAACGCCGGGTTGGCCGCGGGGCTGTCCGCCGACACCACCCGCATCGTCGCGATCGTGCCATCCGCCAGCCGCCCGGTCATGTCGGTCACCTCGGCCTGCGAGCGTTCCTCGATCGGGATTTCTGCCACGCCGTCCGACACCGTCCAGTCGATCGTCGAGGATGGCAGCGCCACCCAGAACGGCACGCCATTGTCGCGCGCGGCCAGCGCCTTGAGGTAGGTGCCGATTTTGTTGGCGGCATCGCCGGTGCGGGTGACCCTGTCGGCGCCGACGATGATCAGGTCCACCTGATCGTGCTGCATCAGATGCCCGCCGGCATTGTCCGCCACCACCGTATGAGGCACCCCGTGTTTGCCGAGTTCCCACGCGGTCAGCGCGGCGCCCTGGTTGCGCGGGCGCGTTTCGTCCACCCAGACATGCACGTCGATCCCGGCGTTGAACGCGGCGTATATCGGCGACAATGCCGTGCCCCAGTCCACCGCGGCCAGCCAGCCGGCGTTGCAGTGGGTCAGGACGTTCACCGCGCGTCCCGGCCGCACGGCCGCCTCGATCAGCGGAAGCCCGTGGCGGCCGAGGGTTTCGTTCTGCGCGGCGTCCTCGTCGGCGATCAGCCCGGCTTCGTCATACGCGACGGCAACCCGTTCGGCAGCCGGGGTGTTGCGCAACCGGGTCAGCATCCGGTCCAGCGCCCAGCGCAGGTTGATCGCCGTCGGCCGGGTCGCGTTCAGCAGCGCCGCGTCGCGCTCCATCGCATCGGTCGAGGCGTCCGCCCGCAGCGCGAGGCACAGCCCGTAGGCGGCGACCGCGCCGATCAGCGGGGCGCCGCGGATCTGCATCGAGCGGATCGCGTGCGCGGCGTCATCCCGCGTGGTCAGGCGCAGGATCTCCAGCGCCCAGGGCAGCTTCGTCTGGTCGATGACGTGGACGGACCAGCGGTCATCCGCGTCGAGCCAGACGCTGCGGTAGGCCTGGCCGTCGATCTTCATCGCGAGGAAACCCTTTGGTGCAACACGCAGACCAGGGTGAACAGGCGGCGGGCGGTGTCGAAATCGATGTCGATCTTGCCGGCCAGCCGTTGCGTCATCAGTTCCGCGCCCTCGTTATGCAGGCCCCGGCGGCCCATGTCGATGGCCTGGATGCGCTGCTCGCGGCCTTCCTCGACCGCCTTGATGTGGCTGTCCACCAGCATCTGGTAGTCCTTCACCAGCCGGCGGAACGGGCCGAGCGCCAGGCCGACGGCGGTCAGCGGTTCGCCGTTGATGTCGCGCACGTCGAAGATCAGCCGCCCCTCCAGGATCGACAGGTGCAAGGAGTAGGGCCCCGGATCAGCCGTCCCGATCAGCGGCGCGAAATGATTCGCCGCCGCCAGATCGGCGACCGCCTGCTCGCGGTCCGCCTCGATGTACGGGGACAGGTTGGCGGGCGATTCCCCATCAAGGATAACGCGGTGCAGCCGGGCGGCGGGGACGGCGGTATCGTTCATGGCGCGTCTATGTCGGTCTTGAGTATGTTGAGGTTGAGCATGAGCCCCACCGTGCCGCCCTTCACAGGGCGGAGCAAGCCAAGCGCGACAAAAAACGTCAGGGGGACGAAGATCGCCATCATCAGCCAGACCGGCGGCTCGTTCATGCGGTCGACGACGAACATCAGCGGCACGACGATGTGGCCGGTGATCAGGATGACGAAATAGGGCGGCGCATCGTCCGCGCGGGCCAGGCCGAGCGGGGCGCCGCACTTGGCGCATGCGGTTTTGACTCGGAGGAACCCGTTGAAAAGATGGGTCTTCCCGCAAGCCGGGCAAAGTCCGAGCAAACCGCGGCCGATGGCGGTCAACACGGGCGGGTGAGGCCAGGAATTCGGTGCGGCAGTCCGGGCGGGCTGCCAGCGTATCGGGTCCATAATGTGATCCTTTGCACGCTACGGTGGCCGTTCGCCGCGCGAGCGTCAATTTCATTCGTCAGGATAGGCACGGGTTTTCCGAAAGGCCATATTGGTGCGTGAGGTCCCGGCCGCCAGGACCGCACCGGCGCGATGTATCCCGGGCGATCGGTCGAGGTCGGGCCGACTGATCAGGGCTTTCGCATCCCGCCCATCCCCGCACGAGCGCCCGGCCCGCGCCGTGGCCTGCCACTATCCGGTGTCATACCGACCGGCGATGATGTTGACTCTTCGGCTGCGCCGCCCCGTCATGCCGGCGCAGGTCGGCATCCACGCCTTTTGCTCGTGCCAACAAAGGCGTGGATGGCGGGCCTGCGCCCGCCACGACGGCGGAGGCGACCGCGCCGACAGGTCAATGTCAATGCCGGTTGGTGTTAAGGTGGGCCCGCCGCCTATCGACGTGCGGCGTCCGGTGCGGCAGCATCGCCCGATGCATTTCGATCTGAAGCTTTGGCGCATGACCGCCGGCCTGCGCGGCCGCATCGCCGTGTCCGCCGCGCTCGGACTGCTCGCGCTGGCGGTGGGAATCGCGCGCTTCGCCTTTCTCGGCCAGTTCCTCGCAGGCGTGTTTCGCGGCGAGACCCTGGTCCTGCCGCTGCTGGCCGCGGCCGCCGCGATCCTGCTGCGCGCCTGGCTGGACCACCGCCGCACGATGATCGCCAACCGCACGGCCGCGCGGGTGCAGCAGAGCCTCCGAGGCAGGCTGTTCGACACGATCGTCGCCCTCGGCCCCGCCTGGTTCGGCGCGGAGCGCACCGGCGGCGTGATGCTGTCGATGGTCGACGGCGTCGAGCAGCTTCAGCCCTTCTTCGGCCAATACTTGCCGCAGGTGACAATTGCCGTCTGCGCGCCCTTTGCGATCTTCGCCTTCATCGCCTGGTGGGACATGCCGATCGGCTTGGTCATGCTGGCCGCCGCGCTGTTCACCCTGATTCTGCCGGCGACCGTGCACCGCAAGACCGCCCGCGCCTCGCGCGAGCGCCAATCGGCGTTCAAGTCGTTCGGCGAGGAGTTCCTCGATGCCGTGCAGGGGCTGCCGACGCTGAAGGCGTTCGGGCAGAGCGCCGCCTATGGCCGCATGCTGGCCGGCAAGGCCCGCGCGCTGTCCGACAGCACGTTCTGGGCGCTGTCGCTGAACGTGCTGACCCGAGGCTTCACCGACCTCGGCACCGCGTTCGGCTCCGCCGCCGCGCTGGCACTCGGCGCCTGGCGGGTCCGCCACGGCGAGATGAGCATCGAGGCGCTGCTGATCGTCCTGATGGCCGGCACCGAAATATTCCGCCCGTTGCGCGACTTGCGCGCCGTGCTGCATCAGGGCCTGACCGGGCAGGCGGCGGCGAACGGCATCAATGCCCTGCTGGACTCCGAAGCGCCGCAACCGGGCGGCACGCGCAGCGAGGCGCTGACACCGGAGATCGTGTTCGACAACGTCGCCTTCGCCTATCCCGGCGGGCGGCGGCCGGCTCATGCCGGCTTGTCTTTCCGCGCCGGCGCGGGCGAGCGCGTCGGGATCGTCGGTCCCAGCGGCTCCGGCAAGTCCACCATCGTGCGGCTGCTGTCGCGCCTGCATGAAGCGCAGGGCGGCACGATCCGCATCGGCGGGCGCGACCTCGCGACGCTGGACCCGGCGCAGGTGCGCGACATGATCGCGGTGGTCTCGCAGGACACCTACCTGTTCCACGGCACGGTGGAGGACAATCTGCGGCTCGGCCGCCCGGACGCGACGCAAGCCGAGCTGATCGCCGCCGCCACAGTGGCCAACGCGCATGGTTTTATCTCGGCACTGCCGCTGGGGTATCGAACCGTGATCGGCGAGCGCGGCACGCAGTTGTCCGGCGGCCAGCGGCAGCGTCTCGCCATTGCCCGCGCCGTGCTGCGCGACTCGCCGATACTGGTGCTGGATGAGGCGCTGTCCTCGGTGGACGCCGAAAACGAGGCCGTCATACAGCAGGCGCTCGACCGCCTGACCGTCGGCCGCACCACGCTGATACTGGCGCACCGGCTGTCCAGCGTCATCGGCGCGGACCGGATCCTGGTGCTCGGCAGCGGCGGCGTGGCGCAGTCCGGCACGCACCGCGAGATGATCGCAGTGCCCGGGCCGTACCGCGACCTGATGGGGCCGCAATTGACCGGCGGCGACGAGGTGTTCGCGGCCGCGGCCACTGCCGAACCGGCCGGTGCGGAGTCGCCCGCCGCCGGGGCGGCCGTGAGCAGCCTGGCCGAGGATGCCGCGCATGTCGGCTGGCCGCAGACGATCCGGACGCTGCTGGGCGTGGTGCGGCCGTATCGCGCGCAACTGGCGATCACCGTGCTGACCGGCATCGGCCGCGCCGCGGCCTTCATCGGGGTCAGCGTCCTCGGCGCGCTGGTGCTTGGCGCCGTCCGCAACGGCACGCCCATCGGCGTGCTGGTAGCCGCGCTGATGATCACCGCGCCGCTGGCGGGACTGCTGCACTGGCTGGAGTCGTGGATCGCTCACGCCATGGCCTATGCGCTGCTGGCGGACCTGCGCATCGACCTGTTCCGCAAGCTGGACGCCCTGGCGCCGGCCTATCTGCTGCGCCGGCGCTCCGGCGACCTGGTGGCGCTGGCGACGCAGGACGTGGAAACCGTGGAGTATTTCTTCGCCCACACCATCGCCCCGGCGATTGTCGCGGTGCTGGTGCCGCTGGCGGTGATCGTCACGCTGGCCTGGTTCGCCTGGCCGCTGGCTTTGGTGCTGGCGCCGTTCCTGCTGTATGCGGGCGCCTCCCCGGTGCTCGGGCGGCAGCGCATCGATCGGCTCGGCTCCGCCGCGCGCGAGGCGCTCGGCCTTATCGGCGCCTATGCGACGGAGACCATCCAGGGGTTGGCGGAACTGGTCATGTTCGGCGCCACCTTGCGGCGGCGCGACGGCTTCATGGCGGCGGTGCGGGCGTACCAGGACCTGAGGCTGTCGTTGCTGGACGATCTGTCGTTCCAGGCGGCGATGCTGGATGCGGTGACCGGGCTTGGCGGGCTTGCGGTGGCGGCGCTCGGGGCTGTGCTGGTGACGCAGGGCGCGATCGCTCCGGCGATGCTGCCGCTGCTGGTGCTGATCTCGGTCGCGGCGTTCCTGCCGGTTTCCGAGATCGCCCAGGTCGGGCGGCAACTGGCGGACACCATCGCCTCCACAAGGCGGCTGCATGTGGTGCACGCGGAGCCGGTGCTGATCACCGATGGCCCGCTGCAGCCGGCGTCGCCGCGGGGCGGATCGGGCGTGCGGTTCGAGGATGCCGGCTTCACCTATCCCGGCCGGACGGAGCCGGCGGTGGCGCATCTGACGTTCGACGTGCCGCCGGGGGCGACGGTTGCGCTTGTCGGCCCGTCCGGGGCGGGCAAGACCACGGTCGCCAACCTGCTGCTGCGGTTCTGGGACCCGCAGGCCGGGACCATCCGGCTCGACGGGGTCGATCTGCGCGAGCTGACCCTGGACGGGCTGCGCGGCCGCATCGCTCTGGTGGCGCAGGACACCTATCTGTTCAACGATTCGCTGGAGGCGAATGTGCGGCTGGCGCGGCCGGATGCGACCGGGGAGCAGGTTGCCCGGGCGCTGTCCCGCGCCGCTCTGGCCGATTTCGTCGCCGGACTGCCGGAGGGGCTGGCCACGCGGGTCGGGGAGCGGGGCGTGCAGTTGTCGGGCGGACAGCGCCAGAGGATCTCCATCGCCCGGGCCTTCCTCAAGGATGCGCCGATGCTGATCCTGGATGAGGCGACGTCTCATTTGGATACGGTCAGCGAGCGGGCGGTGCGCAATGCTCTGGATGCCCTGATGGCGGACCGGACGACGATCGTGGTGGCGCACCGGCTGTCGACGATCCGGGCGGCGGATGCGATTCTGGTGCTGCGGGACGGGCGGGTGATCGAAAGCGGCTCGCACGAGGCGCTGAATGCCGCGGGCGGGTTTTACGCCCGGCTGGTCGGGCACCAGATGGCGGGCGTGGCGGCGTAGAGGCGGCTTGCCGGCGCCCGGCAGGAACCATGACAGATCGCGACGAAGCCATGAGCGCATGCGGCGGCCGGCAATGACGGGGCAGCAGTTTCCCGCACGAACGGGCCGACACCGGACAAGGCGCCAAACGCGTCGCAATCTGCGAATAAAATTATTACAAAGAGCGTGCTGAAACGGCACCGGATTTGCGATATCATCTCGCGCCGGGGTCTTTGCACGAAGGCGTCGCCGGTATCGGTTTGCGGGGGTGTCGCCGTGACTCTGGACGTTGTGGGAAGCGGACGGTTCGGCGCCGCACGATCCGGCGATCGATTTGCATCGATCGGAAGCGTTGCTGCCGGGCGCTTTCGTTACATTCTGTTTGCAGTCCTGCTGGGCGCCTATTATTGGGCGTTACTGACCAGCGGAAACCGGCACCTGTTTCCCGCGGTTCCCCTGGGAATGGTTTTCAACAGCATGGCCGAGCATCTCGTGCACGGTTCTTTTGAGGTCAGTCCATCGGCCATCGGCTTCGAAGGCTTTGTTCGCGACGGCAGGACCTATGCGTACTGGGGGGTCTTCTGCGCCGCACTCCGGATGCCGCTGCTGCTGATTCCAGGCGGCATCGCGACCGACGTCACGGCGGTTTCGTCGTTGACGGCCATCATGGTGGGGGTCTGGTTCAAGCTCCGCTGTCTTGCTTTGGTCGCCACGGTGGTTCCCGACGGCCGGGACAAGCGATTTCTGATCGCGATCTGCACGGCGGCCGTGCTGCTGTCGGGAGCCCAGACCGCTTTCATGAGACTTTCCATCTACCAGGAGGTCTGCTTCTGGGCGGGCGCGCTTGCCTCCGGCTTTGTTTACGGCGCATTGCGATGCCTGCTTGAAGATTGCTACCCGGCCGGCCGGCTGACCTGGATGGCGATCCTCGCCGGCCTCGCCTTCAACACCCGGGTTACGACGGGGATCGGCCTGTACGCTGCCCTTGGCCTGCTGATGGCGCGTTTGCTGCTGATACCGGGGCCGGCATCGGGCGGATCGTTCGCACGGAGGCTTGCGCGATTGGCGGCGCCCGTCGTCGTGCTGGCGGCATTCGCCGTTGGCGCCGGGGTGGTAAACTACGGACGCTGGGGCAACCCGCTGGTCTTTGTCGACTTTCGCTACTACGGCATATACGCGGAAGCGGCGCACGCGGATAATCCCGTCCGCCTCCACGCCTACGGGGCGTTCAACATTCAGCGCATTCCGTTTGGACTGCTGTACTATTTTCTGCCGATATGGATCCTGCCGCGCGGCGATCAGGCTTACTTCTTCCAGGACTGGCAGAACCGGCTGATCGAGGTGACAGAGTTGCCGCCATCAAGTTTTCTGCTGACCGATATGCTGTTCATCATCCTGCTGTGCTGCCTGATCCGGCACCTGATCAGCGCGCGCGGACGCAGCATCGTTCCGCTTGGCAATACAACATTGATTCTGGCCGGCCTGGCGGCTCCGGCGCTTCTCATGCTGTGCGCGATCGCGATGTGCTATCGGTACCGGATCGAGTTTTATCCTTTCCTCGACCTCGGCGGATTTCTCGGCCTCTATACCGTCCTTGCGCACCGGCAAAGCGGGCCGATGTCCCGCCGCTTGCGGTCCGGTCTCATTGCCGCCATGGTCATTGGCATTGCCGGCTCCCATGCCGCGTGCGCGGTCTACAAGATTTCGCCTCTCGGTTCGGCTTTGCGCACCATGCCCGATGGTGTTGTGGAAGGATACAAAAGCCTCGCGATGAGCCGTGCCGGAGCAACGGGTGGCGGCGGCGTCGCGCCGGGGAGGTAGCGCGCGCATCGCCACCCTCGGCCGTGCCGGGCGGATGAGACGTTGAGAGTACGCAGCAGGGCGTTTGGATTGGCTATCAGCTTCGAGCCGAAGCTTGCAAACCTTTGGCCGGCATGGTCCAAGCCCGCGAAGCAAGCGCTGGTATCGTAGATCATGACCGACTCCCTGCCTGATCCCGCCGACACGCCGGAACGCATCCTGATCCTCGATTTCGGCAGCCAGGTCACGCAGTTGATCGCGCGCCGCCTGCGCGAGTCCGGCGTCTACTGCGAGATATGGCCGTTCACCGCCGATGCCGCCCGGATCGAGGCGTGGCATCCGCGCGGCATCATCCTGTCGGGCGGCCCGGCCTCCGTGCACGAGTCCGCCGCTCCGCTGGCGCCTGACGCGGTATTCGGGCTGGGCGTGCCGATCCTGGGAATTTGTTATGGAGAGCAGTTGCTGTGCCAGCAGTTGGGCGGCGCGGTGGAGCCGTCCGATCACCGGGAGTTCGGGCGCGCCTACGTCGATGTGGCGGATGACTGCGCGCTGTTCACCGGCGTGTGGGCGAAGGGCAGCCGCGAGCAGGTCTGGATGAGCCATGGCGACCGGGTGACCCGGCTGCCGCCGGGGTTCCGGGTGGTGGGCGTCAGCGAGGGTGCTCCGTTCGCCGCCATCGCCGACGATGCGCGGCGGTTCTACGGGGTGCAGTTCCATCCGGAGGTGGTGCATACCCCGCATGGCGCGCAGCTTCTGCGCAATTTCACGCATGGCGTCGTGGGCCTGGCCGGGTCCTGGACGATGGCCGGCTTCCGCGCGACTGAAATCGCCCGCATCCGCGCTCTGGTGGGCGGCGGGCGGGTGATCTGCGGGCTGTCGGGGGGCGTGGATTCCTCGGTGGCGGCGGTGCTGATCCATGAGGCCATCGGCGACCAGTTGACCTGCATTTTCGTCGATCACGGGCTGCTGCGGCAGGACGAGGCGGCGCAGGTGGTGGAGACGTTCCGGGACCGCTTCAATATCCGGCTGGTGCACCGCGACGCGTCTGAGCTGTTCCTTGGGGCGCTGGAGGGGGTGACCGATCCGGAGATCAAGCGCAAGACCATCGGCCGGCTGTTCATCGAGGTGTTCGAGGAGGAGGCGGCGCTTGTCGGCGGCGCGGACTTCCTGGCGCAGGGCACGCTGTATCCGGACGTGATCGAAAGCGTCAGCTTCACCGGCGGGCCGTCTGTTACGATCAAGTCACATCATAATGTCGGCGGGCTGCCGGCGCGGATGCGGATGAAGCTGGTGGAGCCGCTGCGGGAGCTGTTCAAGGACGAGGTGCGGGCGCTCGGGCGGGAGCTGGGGATGCCGGAGGCGATCGTCGGGCGGCACCCGTTCCCGGGTCCGGGGTTGGCCATCCGCATCCCCGGGGCGGTGACGCGGGAGAAGGCGGACATGCTGCGGAAGGTGGACGCGATCTATCTGGAGGAGATCCGCGCGGCCGGGCTGTACGACGCGATCTGGCAGGCGTTCGCCGTGCTGCTGCCGGTGCGGACGGTGGGGGTGATGGGGGACGGGCGGACGTATGACATGGCCTGCGCGCTGCGGGCGGTGACCAGCACGGACGGGATGACGGCGGATGTGTATCCGTTCGAGATGGGGTTTTTGACGCGGGTAGCGGGGCGGATTGTCAATGAGGTCCGGGGGGTGAACCGGGTGACGTATGATATTACGAGCAAGCCGCCGGGGACGATTGAGTGGGAGTAGGAGGAAACCGGTAAGCAGGGCGTGCTTCTTGTGTGGTAGCGAGTTGTTCAATGGCAGAAGAAATCATATCGGACCTTCTGAGTCTGATAAAAGATCTTGGCCTTGTCCGCTTGTTATTGGAAGATTTGCATCATGATTTGCTGGGAAAGGTTGCCCGTTTTCGCCAGCTTGACGATCTCTCCGGCGCGCTCGGTTCGGGTGGCACGATGCTTCCAGGCGGTGAGGCAACCTATGCCGCTTGGAGTGAGGCACGATCGAGTTTCATACACGGTAACTACGTGGCTACCATTTTGCTCTGTCAAGGTTTGGCGGAACATGTATTGGCCGCCGAACTCGTAATCGGGATCAAACCTGAGAAGCTGCCTGGTAAGATTACCTTTAAAGACACTCTAGATCGTTGCCTAGCCAAAGGCTTAATTGACCAGAAGGACTTCGACGACCTTCGGCGCCCGATGTCTTTATGTAATCCTCTTTCGCATTACCGAGATATAGACGATCCCTCAAATCTCTCTGGCCGAGTGCTTGACAGCAGATTGCCGGCTGAGAGCCACTTGTTCGGCGACGCGAGTTTTGCTATCGGCATGGCTACTCGCTTGCTGGCTCTCCCTGCGTTTCGGTTGGGTGATTGACTTAAATGGCCGTCGACAGTGGTCGCTCGCGGGCCTAGATCAATCATTCACGGAAGCTGAAAGCTCGTGACAACGCCAGCCGCATCGATCTCGACAAAAAGATTGGGCGTATCCGCAATCAACGGTCCGGCCACCGTCAATACCTGTTCGAATAACGGCCGCAACTGAGCATGCGGAAGCGACGGGATCAGGATAACGCCCGGATGTTCCCGGCCCTTTGCGGCCAGCCCGATGAAGTCGCCACGATTCACGGTCACGAAAACCGAGCCTGCGCGCCGGGCAAATTCGAAGATATCAAGGTCGGGTGCCTGCCGCCCCAAAACGGCGACCTCTACGGTTCGTTGGGCGGTATGTCCCGCCGCTTCTGCAACCCTGACGAGCGCTTTGCCGCAGCACTCGTCAAGCAGCAGATACATGCACAGTCCTGTCGCTACCCACCGCAGGGCGGCCGCGCCTGGGACTGGTCCGGTCGAACACCACTGCAGCGTCGATCTGTGCGTCGGTCAGGTCCAGGTCGTCCCGAAGCTCCTCCCTCGCCGCTCCCCGCTTCATCAAATCGGCGACGTGCCGAGCGGCGATCCGCGTGCCCTTGATCACCGGCTCTCCGCCCAGGACATCCGGGCGGCTCTCGATATGATCGCGCTTGCTCTGCTCCAGCGCCTCGAAAGGTCCGAGAATATCCCGGCGTATAAGGTCGATCCGGAACGCGAGGCGATGCACGCCAGCCTCATTCCTGCCCGCACTGGCCGCCTCGGCGATCGCCTTGCGCACCAGCTTGCGCAGCGCCGGATCGAGCCGGGTGCGAACGTCCTTCATCGCCGCCAGATAGAAAACGTCAGGCCCGGTCACCAGGCGCTCGGACTCGCCACCCGGGTTGATGATCCCGGCATCGATCTCCCGGTTGATCTCCTTGACCGTCAATCCGGAGACGAAAGCCGCTTCCGGCACCGTCAGGTGCGCTTCGGTTACATCCGCCACGAGGCAGGCTCCTAAATCATCCATGCCGATGGATTGATTTGGCGTTCCACTGCCGAAGATGCAAGCCAATCCTGCGGCCAAATCGCGACGACAAACCCCCTTTCGCCGGGACGCAATCGCGGTCCCGGGACAACCGCCCGCATCGTCGCGTCACCTCTTGGCTCCGTCACCCGCCGCCATCAATAACACACAACCCGGCCTTTCCCCCGCGCACCGCCGTCGCCGGCAACCGCCGATCGAACGTCGCCAATTGGCCGCCCCGGACAACCGCCAGCGCCAACAGATACGTATCCGTCACCTGACCGGGCGTTGCGATCTGCGCCGCATCCACCTGATCCGATCCCACCAGGCTAAGCCCGTCCTCTCAGAACCCATGCCCCGGCAAACCCCGCAACCGCTCCACGATCGGCGCCACCGCCGCCGGGGAACCGGCCGAGTTGGGATATTTCGGGTGCCCGACGACGCGCAGCACGCCGTTCTCGGTGATCGGACAGGTTGCCAACGAAGCCGACCCGGTCTCGCGGAACCAGCGATGAGCCGCCTCATGCCCGACATGAGCGGGATCGATCAGCGCGATCAGCACGTTCACGTCGAGCAGATAGGTCACGGCAGCTCATCGCGCAGGGCGTTGACGATGTCCGGCGTCACGATGGCGCCCTTTGCGCGCACCGGCAGCAGCGGGATGCCGTTCCGCTCACCAGGCGCGGCCGGCTGCCGCAGCGACCGCCGGGCAAGATCGGAGACGACCTGACCGATCGTTCTATTCGTTTGGTGTGCGATGGCCTTTGCCGCCGTCAGGACGTCGTCGTCGATGACCAGGGTGGTGCGCATGATGGCCTCCTGCATCACGCGTCATACACCAGGCATCAATCGTCAGGAACGCCGTTCCGCGGGCACTCCGATACGCGTGCGTCAGGGTATCGTGCCGCAAAGATACTTTCCGCCCGGCCGGGGCGACAGCCTGATCTGGAACAGTACCGGCCGCAACTTCCTCGTAACAAACAGCCGATCGGCCGCGGCGTCCCGGGCGATGCCGTTGAGGACGCCGATGGTGCGGCCGCCGGATCGCATCGCCTCAGGGGGGTTGTCAAACCTGAAGCACGGAGCCGCCCTACAGTTCGATCACCCCTCCCCGAAGCCCTTTGGTCAGGGCTTCCGCGCGGCTGGTGGCGTCGAGTTTGGTGAACAGCGCTTCCATGTGGAACTTGATCGTATGGACCGAGATCCCCAGCCGCCGCGCCATGGCTTTGTTGCTGAGGCCCTCGCCGATCAGGCCGAGGATTTCGCGTTCCCTCGGCGTCAGCAGGGGCGCGTCGTCGGCGGGGGCGAAGCTGCGCGGTTCCGGCAGGCCCGGCGGCCGCACCAGCAGCCCGGCGGCGACCGCGCGCAGGGCTGCGTCCAACTGCTCGGCCGAGGCGTCGGGCGGCAGCACGCCAGCCGGACCGGCCCCGGCGGACGCCACGGCGGTCAGGGCGACGACCGGGGCTTCGGACTCTCGCGGCAGGGTTTGGCCGCTGTCGCACAGCTCCACATCCGGCGTGTCATCGGTGACGGCGTGGCCCGCGCCCTCCAGCATGGCGATCAGCCCGCGCCGGCGCACCGGGTCCGTGGCATGAACCCGCACACGCAGAGGCGCGGGCTCGCTCATGCCGCCGGCCGGGCCGCGACGGTGACGGCGATGGTCTGCACGGCTCCGGCGCGGAGGACCCGCAGCGCCACCGCCTGGCCGATGCGGTCGGGCCCGAGCGACGCGGTGAGGGCCCGCGGGCGGCTGACCGCGGTGCCGTCGATGTCGAGCACGATGTCGCCCGGCAAAACCCCGGCGGTGGACGCGGGTGCGCCGTCCGCCAGGCTGACCACCATCAACCCGCTGTCGCGGCCGGCGGACTGACGGAAACCGTCCGGGATCATCACCGGCTGCAAACCGACCCCGAGCCAGCCGCGGGCGATGCGGCCGTCCGCCAGCAACGGATCGACCACCCGCTCCAGGGTTGCGGCGGGGATCACAATGGTCCGGCGCCGCGGCCCGGACGTGGACATGCCGATCAGACCGCCTGCGAGGGAGATGACAGGTCCGCCCTCGTCAGCGGCGAGGCCGGCGTCCAGCCGGATGAAGGCGTCGATCCGCCCGCCGGCCATGCTGTGCCAGGCCGCGCCCGCTTCATGCACCGTCGCCAGCCGCGCCGTCGGCCCGCCGGAGGCATCGGCGCCGATCAAAAGGGCCAGGCTGCCGACGCGGGGCGGCTCGGTTTCGGGGTGGGGCAGGGCGCCGTCGAGCGGGGATTCCAGCTTCAGCACCGCAACGTTGGTGCCCGGATCGCGGCCCGCCAGGGTCGCGGCGACGCGCGCGCCGCCGCGGATGACGGACAGCCCGGTCGCGTCCTCGGGGAGCACCTGCTCGGATACGAGGACGACGTCCGGGCGCCAGAGGATGCCGCTTCTCGGCCGTTGCCCGCTGTGGATTCCAACCGTGAAGGCTGCCGCCTGAGCGGTCCGATCGGCCAGCTCGGTGGAGAGTGTGTCTATGATGCCCATGCTGTGAGGTCTCCTTGCATGGTGTGATCCTGACTGGTTGGCGGCGGCGGCGGTATCGGGCGGATGGCCGGTTGGGGGCCTCGCCGGATGGCCGGGTGGGCTGTTCGGCATCGCCATTTAACACAGAGAAGAAAAGCCGAGGGCCACAGAGGGCACAGAGCAAAGCGACCGTTAAATGGCGTAGCGGCTGACGCCGTCTACCAGGCGGCGCTCGTGGAAATTCATCAGCAGGCCGGCGGGGAGCCGGCTCAGGCGGAGGTAGGTCAGGATTTGTGCCACATGAGCCGGGGCGATGGCCGCGACCGCCTTGATTTCGAGAAGCACGGTATTCGCCACTATGATATCCGCACGAAATCCCAACGGAATTGTCTCGCCTCGATAGACAAGGGGGATCGGCACCTCGCGCCCGAACTCCAGTCCAGCGCGTTCCATGTCGCGGCAAAGGCACGCCATATCCACGGACTCAAGCAACCCCGGCCCAAGCGCCCGATGGACTCCGATGCCCAATCCAATAATACGTTCGGTCAACGCCTTATGCTTGTACATTATCATGATAAGGCTCTGTGTCCTCTGTGGGCCTCCCCGCTTTCTCTGTGTGAAACCTTAATAAACCGTAAACCGGCACAATCAGAACAGGTACCCAAGAACCTCCCCGCCCGAATGGCCGGGTGCCCGCGGCACAAAACCCTCCCCATCTCGCCCCGGGAAAGGATACCTCCCATGCCGCTCGATTCCGTGAACCAGGAACTCGATCCCTATTCCGCGCAGGTGGTCCACGCCTTCGATCGCGTCGGCCCCGCCGTCGTGCACGTCACCGCATTTGCCAGGGACGGCCGCTCCGCCGGGCAAGGCTCGGGCGTCATCTTCACCCCGGACGGCTACGTGCTGACCAACAGCCACGTCGCCGCCAAGGCCTTCCGGCTCCAGGCCAGCCTGACCGACGGCCAGACCTTCGATGCCGCGTTGGTGGGCGACGACCCCGCCACCGACATCGCCGTCCTCCGCCTGTCCGGCGCCGGCCATCCGCATGCCGAACTCGGCGTCTCCGCGGCGCTGCGGGTCGGGCAGCTTGTCGTCGCCATCGGCAATCCGCTCGGCTTCACCTGCACCGTCACGGCCGGGATCGTCAGCGCCCTCGGCCGCACGTTGCGCACCCGCGCGGGCGGGCTGCTGGACAGCGTGATCCAGACCGACGCGCCGCTGAACCCCGGCAATTCCGGAGGCCCGCTGGTCTCCGGCGCCGGCCTCGTCGTCGGCATCAACACCGCGATGATCGCTCCGGCGCAGGGCATCTGCTTCGCCATCGGCATCGACACCGCGATCTGGGTGGCGACGCGGCTGATGCGCGACGGACGGGTGCGGCGTTCCCGCCTCGGGGTGTCGGCACAGACGGTGCCGATCGGCACGCGCATCAGGCGGTTCCACGGCCTGCAGCAGGCGTCCGGCGTGATGGTTTCCGAAATTGCGCCCGACGGCCCGGGCAAGCTGGCCGGTCTGCAGGCGGGGGACGTCCTTGTCTCGTTCGACGGCATCCCGCTGACCGGCGTGGACGACCTGCATCGCGCCTTGACCGCGGAACGGGCGGCCGTTGCCGTGCCGCTGGATCTGCTGCGCCGCGCCGAAAAACTGACGCTTCAGGTCACCCCCGCCGAAATCTGAGCCAACGCCGCGGCATCCCGCGTGCCGCGGCGAACGCCGCCAGCGCCGTCGCCACCAGGCCGAGCGACCCGGGCTCAGGCACCACCGCCTGGCTGAACACGTAAACCCCGTCCGCCTGGCTCATGGCGAACGCGTTCCCGCTGTCGAAGCCCCACGGATCGCCGCCCTGCAGCACGAAGCTGTCCGAGCTGAGCCCGTATGCATCGGTTCGCCACACCCCGGACCGGATGTCCCTGTCCGCCACGAGCAGGCTGACCGTCTCCGAGCCGGTAGCGTTGGACAGCGTGCCGTCCAGATAGATCTCGACGCCCGGCCGATAATAGTACGCGGGTCCGTTGAACCCGCCGACGGAGGCGGAGTTGTCCGGCATGGCAATCGACACCGCCGCCCCAAGCGCCAGCACCAGGGGTGCCGACGCAAATGACAGGTCGCCGGCGAAGGCCGACACGGCGATCGTCCCGACCACCCCCGAGAACGTGCTTCCGCCGGTATTGGCGATCTCGATAAAGCCGGTGTCCGGTTCGGAGAAGACGCTGTCGATCTGGTTCGGGAAGGGATTGCCGTTGGCATAGGCTGTAGTGACCGTGAGGGAGTAGCCTACCGGGGCGCAAGTGCCGAGAGCCGGCCAAAGCGCCCAGACAACCAAAACCATGACGGGTATGTTTTTCATGCATACAACTATAGGTATATTCTATCCGTTTGTCCATCTAAAAAAGAGCGGAGGCATCCCATGAGCGAAACCAGCCCGGTCATTCTCTTCCACGCCCCGCAATCGCGGTCGTCCGGGACCTTGGTCCTGCTCGAGGAACTCGGCGCACCCTACGAACTCCGGGTGCTCAACATGAAGGCCGGCGAGAACCGCGAGGCGGCCTATCTGGCGGTCAACCCGATGGGCAAAGTGCCGGCGATCCTGCACGGCGGCGTGCTGGTCACCGAGCAGATCGCGATCTCGATCTATCTGGCGGACCTGTTTCCCGCCGCCGGTCTCGCGCCGCTGCCGGAGGATCCGCGCCGCGGTCCCTACCTGCGCTGGATGGCCTTCTACGCCGGCAGCTTCGAACCGGCGGTCGTTGACCGCGCGCTCAAACGCGAACCGGGGCCGCAGGCGATGTCGCCTTACGGCAGTTTCGACGCGGTGATGGCCGCGCTGACCGCGCAGTTGCGGGCCGGACCGTTCATCCTCGGGGAGCAGTTCTCCGCCGCCGACGTCCTGTGGGGCAGCGCGCTGCAATGGACGACGATGTTCGGCATCGTCCCGAAGACCCTTGAGATCGATGCCTTTATCGAGCGGACCGCGACCCGGCCCGCGGCGCTGCGCATGCGTGATAAAGACGCGCAGCTCGCGGCAGCCCAAAGCGCATGATCCTCCGGCTGCCTGTTTCTTCGGCAAACTCCGGTCTGCTCTCGAAAGTGGCAAAGCTTCGGGCGCCGACCTACATTGACACATCACATATGTGCCGCTCATCTGACGCCAAACGCAGTCCCAACCCGGTCTTCCAGAAGCCATGCCGATGAACCAAACCGAAGCCGCCTAGCCATGCTGCTCGTCGTCGATGCCGGCAACACCAACATCGTGTTCGCCGTCCACGATCCCACCGGCTGGCGCGGCGTCTGGCGGATCCGCACCGATGCGCAGCGCACCTCCGACGAGTATGCGGTCTGGCTCAACAGCCTGCTGACTCTGTCCGGCCTCAAACGCGACCAGATCAGCGCCGCGGTCATCGGCACCGTCGTGCCCGCCGCGCTGTATCATCTGCGCCGCCTTTGCCGCGACTGGTTCAGTGTCGAGCCGCTGATCGCCCGCGCCGCGCTCGACTGGGGCTTCGAAATCCGCGTGGACCAGCCCGCCGAAGTCGGCGCCGATCGGCTGCTGAATGCGATGGCGGGGCACAGGACGTTCGGCGGGCCGCTGATCGTCGTCGATTTCGGTACCGCTACCACGTTCGATGTGGTAGATGCCACGGGTGCTTATCTCGGCGGCGTCATCTGCCCCGGCATAAACCTCTCCATCGAGGCCCTTCACCAGGCCGCAGCCCGCCTGCCGCGCATCGGCATCGGCCGGCCGCAGTCGGTTATCGGCCGTGCCACCGTCCCGGCGATGCAATCGGGAATATACTGGGGCTATGTCGGCCTGATCGAAGGCCTGCTGGCTCGCATCAAGACCGAATTCGGCGGCCCTATGAAGGTCATCGCCACCGGCGGCTTAGCCCCTTTGTTCGCCGAAGGCACCCTGATGATCGACCATATCGAGCCCGACCTGACCTTGGATGGCCTGCGGATGTTGGCGGAGCGCAACCCAGCGCCCACATTGCCCCGGGAGAGAACGCGACTGATTGAAAACGATTAACGGAACGAACACGTAAATATGGACTCAGAAACAGGCGACCTTGCCTTCCTGCCGCTCGGCGGGACGGGCGAAATCGGCATGAACCTCAACCTTTACCGATGGCGTGAGAACGGACACGAAAAATGGCTTGCCGTCGACTGCGGGATCGGCTTTGGCGGCAGCGAACTCCCCGAAGTCGAAGTCATGATGGCCGATCCCGGGTTTATCGCCGATCGGCGGAAGAATTTGGTCGGCTTGGTGATAACGCATGCGCATGAGGATCACATCGGCGCGGTGGCGTGGCTGTGGCCGCAACTGCAATGCCCGGTCTATGCGACACCCTTCGCCGCCGCGGTGCTGCGGCGCAAGCTGATCGAGGCGGGGCTGGTCAACCAGGTCAAGGTCAACGTCGTCCCGCCGGGCGGCAACATCGACCTCAAGCCCTTCGTGCTGCGCTTCATCCGCCTGTCGCACTCGATCCCGGAGGCGCAGGCGCTGGCGATCGAGACGCCGGCCGGCATCGTGCTGCACACCGGCGACTGGAAGCTCGACCCCACCCCGCTGATCGGCCCCCCGACGGATGAGGCGGCGCTGGCGGCGCTCGGCGACAAGGGCGTGCTGGCGATCGTCTGCGATTCCACCAACGCCATGGTGGAGGGCCATTCCGGCAGCGAACTCGACGTGCGCAACACCCTGACGGCGCTGATCCGCGACCTCAACGGCCGCGTCGCGGTGACCTGCTTCGCCAGCAACGTCGCGCGCATGGAATCCGTCGCCCTGGCGGCGCAGGAGGCCGGCCGCAGCGTGGCGCTGGTGGGCAGGTCGCTGAAGAACATGGACGCGGCGGCGCGGGAATGCGGCTACTTCAGGTCGTTGCCGCCGTTCCTGACGGAAGATGACATCGACGACGTGCCTGATGATAACCTGCTGCTGCTGGTCACCGGCAGCCAGGGCGAGCCGCGCAGCGCCCTGTCGCGCATCGCGCGCGACGACCACCCTCGGGTGTCGCTGGGGGAGGGGGATACGGTGATCTTCTCCTCCCGCATGATCCCGGGCAATGAGCGCGCCATCGGCACCGTGCAGGACCAGTTGGTGCGCGCCGGGGTGCGCCTGATGACGGACGACGATCATCTGGTGCATGTCTCCGGCCATCCGGCGCGCGATGAGCTGCGGCGGATGTACCGCCTGGTCAAGCCGCGCTACGCCGTGCCGGTGCACGGCGAGTGGCGGCATCTGTCCGCCCATGCCGAACTGGCGCGGGCGGCCGGGTCCGAAGCCTTCATGATGGAGGACGGCGACATCCTGACCTTGTTCCCCGGCCGCCCCGCGATCACCGACAGCGCGCCCGTCGGCAGGCTGGTGGTTGACGGGACGCGGCTGGTGCCGCTGAAGGGCGAGGTGATGTCAGCCCGCCGCCGCATGCTGTTCAACGGCATCGTCGTTGCCAGCCTGGCGGTGGATCAGTCCGGCCGGGTGCTCGGTCGGCCGAAGGTGAGCGCTCCCGGCCTGCTCGACCCGGAGGATGAAGAAGCCGATCGGCTGGCGGATGATTTCGCGGTGACTTTGCGCGATCTGCCGCACGACCTGCGCCGGGATGATTCCGCTCTGGCGGATGCGGCGCGGGCCGCGCTGCGCCGGACCCTCGGGCGGCGGCTGGGCAAACGGCCGGTGGTGGATGTGCATCTGATCCGGGTGTGAGGCCGGCAAACTATTCGTCACGGCCCGGTTTGTCATATTCGTCATGGCCCGGCGTGTCCGGGCCACCTATCGCGGCACGTGCTGGCATAGGTGGCACGGACAAGCCGGGCCATGACGGATCAGCCTCCAAGCAAATTGGTCTGATCTCCATGAACTGGTTCACCGGCATCGTGTTGTTCGTGATCATCTGGTGGACCGCCTTGTTCGCGGTACTGCCCATCGGCACCCGGCCGGTGGAGAAGGCCGATACCAGCAGCGGCTGGAGGGGCGCACCGGAGCGCCCCCGTATACTCATGAAGGTTATCGTTACCACGATAGTTACGTGTTTTCTCTGGACGGGATCATATTTCCTGATCCGTAGCGATATGATCAGTTTCCGGCACGGCATATTCGCCGCGCCGGATGATTGACATTTTTGATTATAAAGGACGTTCGACCGGTTTACGCGGCCACGGACAGGGTGGGGACGGATGTCCTTGACCTGCCGCGCAGTTGGCGTTTCCTCCCCAAACCTGGCCCGCACACTCCCCGGTAAGCGGCCCGGACGCTTGATTAGCCAAACTCTTCGGCGCTGTCACGCCTTATTGTTGCCATTAAGCAGAATCGCAGGAAGTTTATTGCGCCAAGAGCTTGTGCAACGCACAAAACTTACCGGGCCGGGCGGCTTCGTGTTAAAAAGCTCCTTCCGATGTTTCTTAATCGCGTCAGCGTATACTTTTTTGGCGCAAAGCCGGTTGCAGGCCATACGCCGTGACTGGCCAACACTGTAGCCGCACGGACGCAAACGCGATAGGACGGCGCCCTGTTCTCTGACCGGAAGTCCAACGCGATGCGCCTGTCCCACGCTTTCATTCCGACACTCAAGGAAACGCCCGCCGAGGCGCAGATCGCCTCCCACCGGCTGATGCTCCGGGCGGGTCTGGTGCGGCAGACCTCGGCCGGCATCTACGCCTGGCTGCCGCTCGGCCTGCGGGTGCTGCGCAATATCGAGCGCATCGTGCGGGCGGAGCAGGACGCGGCCGGCGCGCAGGAGATCCTGATGCCGACGATCCAGCCGGCCGAGCTGTGGAAAGAAAGCGGCCGGTATGAGGATTACGGCAAGGAGATGCTGCGCATCCGCGACCGCCACGACCGCGACATGCTGTACGGCCCCACGAATGAGGAGATGGTGACCGACCTGTTCCGCCAGTCGATCAGAAGCTACAAGGAATTGCCGCAGATTCTGTATCATATCCAGTGGAAGTTCCGCGACGAGGTGAGGCCCCGGTTCGGCGTGATGCGCGGGCGCGAGTTCCTGATGAAGGACGCCTACTCCTTCGACATCGACCATGCCGGCGCGGTGAACAGTTATCGCAAGATGATGCTGGCCTATATGCGGACCTTCCAGCGCATGGGCCTCAAGGCGATCCCGATGGAGGCCGACACCGGTCCCATCGGCGGCGACCTGTCGCATGAGTTCATCATCCTCGCGCCCACGGGCGAGAGCCAGGTTTATTACGACGCCGCCTTCGAGGAGATCGACTACCTCTCCGGCGACAGCTTCAGCCATGAAAAGCCCGAGGACCTGGCAAGGTTTTTCGAGGTCATGACCGGCCATTACGCCGCCACCGACGAAAAGCACGACGCCGCGCGCTGGGACCAGGTCGCCGCGAACCGCAAGCGCGAGGGCCGCGGCATCGAAGTCGGCCATATCTTCTACTTCGGCACCAAATACACGAAATCGATGGGTGCCGTCGTCGCCGGGCCGGACGGCAAGCCGCTGCACCCCGAGATGGGCAGCTACGGCGTCGGCGTGTCCCGTCTGGTGGGCGCGGTGATCGAGGCCAGCCATGACGACAACGGCATCATCTGGCCCGACAGCATCGCGCCCTTCAAAGCCGCCATCCTCAACCTGAAGATCGGGGATGCGGGGTGCGACGCGCTGTGCGAGCGGTTATATGCGGCGTTCGGCGGCAACGCGCTGTACGACGACCGCGCCGACAGGGCCGGGGCGAAGTTCGCCGATGCCGATCTGATGGGGCACCCGTGGCAGGTCGTCGTCGGGCCGCGCGGCGCGGCGGCGGGCACGGTGGAGCTGAAGCGGCGCGCCACCGGCGAGCGGGTGGAGGTGACGCCGGAGGAGGTGTTGGCGCGGATCGGGGCGTAGAGGCGTTCGGGCCGGTGTCGGATCGCGCGGTTGGCGGCGTTGGCTCGGCCGCAGGCGGGAAGCGAATGGTCAGGGCGAACGCTTGGTTCAAGCACCGCTTTTTCAACACAGAGGAGGCCGGAGGGGCACAGAGAACCACAGAGACGGCGCCCCGGATCGAAAGCCCGGGGAGTCGCTTGAAGTCGGTCTTCCGACTGTTTGCGTCCGACCCGAGTGCCGGGTCGCGGAAACGCACAGACCGCACCCTCGCCGCGCGAAGCGCCGTTCTTGCCTTCTCTGTGCCCTCTGTGGCCCTCGCTTCTTCCTCTGTGTTAGAATCTGTCTTGCGGGACATGCAACCGCCCGGGCGGCGGTTGTCTGGCAGGACCACCCGGTCATGTCCGGTCTCCGAAGATACAGCCCCGGTTCAACACGCACCCATATCCTCCTGGAACCAATCCTGAATGTTCGGCCCCTTCGAACGCATGGTCGCCGGCCGCTACCTGCGCGCCCGCAAAGGCGAGCGCTTCGTCTCGATCATCGCCATTTTCTCCCTTGTCGGCATTGCCCTCGGCGTCGCCACGCTGATCGTCGTCACCTCCGTCATGAGCGGCTTCCAGGTCGAACTGGTTTCCCGCATCCTCGGCGTGAACGGCCATATCACCGTCGAGGCCTATGCCGGCCAGAAGCTGGATGACTATCAGAAGCTGGTGGCGCAGGTGCGCGGCCTGCCCGATGTCGCCTCCGCCACGCCCGTGCTGGACGGCCAGGCGCTGCTCAGCACCGAAGGCGGCGGCGCCCGCGGCGGCCTGGTCCGCGGCATCAGCCTGGACGATTTGCGCGCCCTGCACCCGATCAGCGACCATATCGTCAGCGGAAGCCTGTCCAACTTCACCGGGGATGACGCGATCCTCGTGGGTGTCGGGCTGGCGAGTGCCTACCGGCTGCGTGTCGGCGGCTCGCTGACGGTGATCTCGCCCGAGGGCGCGGCCACCGCGTTCGGCACCATCCCGCGGGTGCGGGCCTACAAAGTCGTCGCGATTTTCGACGCCGACCTCAACGACTACAACAGCAGCGTCGTGTTCCTGCCGCTGCCGGCCGCGCAAATCTTCTTCCAGAAACCAAACGCCGTCACCGGGATCGAGATCCGTCTCCACGACCCCGATCAGGTCAACGCGGTGGGGCGGGAACTGGCGCCGCTGCTGCAGGGGCGGCAGGTTTATGCCCGCGACTGGCGTCATGCCAACGACACCATCATCGGCGTGCTGCAGGTGCAGAAGGACACCATGTTCATCGTGCTTGGCATGATCGTCCTGGTGGCGGCGTTCAACGTGGTGTCCTCGCTGATCATGCTGGTGAAGGACAAGCGCTCGGACATCGCCGTTTTGCGCACCATCGGCGCCTCCAGCTTTTCCATCCTGCGCATCTTCCTGATGTGCGGCGCCTTCGTCGGCGTCAGCGGCACCTTTATCGGGACCATCATTGGCGTGCTGTTCTGCCGCAACATCGTCGCCGTGCAGCATTTCGTCGAAAATATCACCGGCGGGCGGGTGTTCGACGCGTCCGTGTTCATGCTGAGCGAGTTGCCGGACACGGTGGATTGGAACGATGTCGTGCGTGTCGTCGCGCTGGGCCTGGCCCTGTCGCTGCTGGCGACGCTGTATCCCAGTTGGCGGGCAGCCAAAACCGATCCGGTGGAGGCGCTGCGGCATGAGTGAGACGCTGGTTCTGCGCGGGGTCAGGCGGACCTATCGCGGCGACGCCGGCGACCTGCCGGTGCTGCGCGGCGCCGATTTGACCGTGCGGGCAGGCGAGATCGTGGCGCTGGTGGCGCCCTCGGGCGCGGGCAAATCGACCTTGCTGCACGCCGCCGGCTTGCTCGATCGGCCGGACGGCGGCGCGGTGGTGATCGAGGGCCGCGACGCCGGCGGCCTGGCCGATGCCGCCCGCACCGCTATCCGCCGCGATACCATCGGTTTCGTCTACCAGTTCCACCATCTGCTGCCGGAGTTCTCCGCGCTGGAGAATGTGGTGCTGCCGCAGATGATCGCCGGACGGTCGCGGCGGGCGGCGGCTGACCGGGGGCGGGCGCTGCTGTCGGCATTCGGTCTGGCGGAGCGCACGGGGCATTTGCCGGGGAAGCTGTCCGGCGGCGAGCAGCAGCGGGTCGCCATCGCGCGGGCGCTGGCCAACGGGCCGAAGCTGCTGCTGGCGGATGAGCCTACGGGCAATCTGGACGTGGCGACGGCCGAGGCGGTCTTCGCCGAGCTTCTGGCAATTGTCCGCGATCACGGGCTGGCGGCGCTGATCGCGACTCACAACCCGGAGCTGGCGGGGCGGATGGACCGGGTGGTAACGCTGCGGGACGGGCGGCTGGTGTAACGGGCGTTCCCGCGTAATCGTCATGGCCCCGCCTGTTGTCCGCGCCACGTGCCCGCTTGCGTGGCGCGGAACAGACGGTTTGCCGCCCACAAAGATGTGTCATTGGAGCATCGGAAGTGAGTGGCTGACCGCGCCCGGCAGTGTCTAGAAAACCTGTGGTCCGCCGAAGGAACTTGATGCGATGAACGGAAACGCTGCTGCCGTGCTCACCGACCGCGCTCACGACCAGTGTGTTTTTGAAACCCGCATCGCGCACCAACTGCGCACGGCACCGCAGCAGGAGCGGCTGCGGCTCTACACCGAGCTATACAACGAATACACGGAAAAGTTCCCCGAGACCCTGCCGAAGGACAGCTCTGCGGCGGAACGGATTGCGCGTTACGAAACCGCATTTCTGCGCCGGTTCCTGAAACCCTCGACCGTGATGGCCGAGATCGGGCCCGGACGGTGCCACCTTGCCGTCTCCCTCGCACCGCATGTCGCCAGGATCTACGGCGTCGATGTCGCCGAGGTCGGCGCCGGCGCTGATAAGGGCGTTCCGAACTTCGAGCTGAAGCGGACCGACGGCATCCATATGCCGTTCGACAGCGACAGCATCGATCTGGTGATCAGCAATCAGCTTATGGAGCATCTGCATCCCGACGACGCATGCGACCAGCTTCGGGAAGTCCATCGCGTGCTGCGGGCCGGCGGCAGGTATATCTGCATCACCCCCAGCCGGGTGAACGGCCCGCACGACTCCTCGGCCCGTTTCCGGGATATCCCCTGTCCGGTGCGGGACGGGGATTACCGGGCGAACGGACTTCATCTGCAAGAATATACCACCCGCGAACTGATGGCCCTGTTCGAGGCGGCCGGCTTCACGCGTTTCCAGAGCTTCATCGGCACCCGCGGCCATTATGTCGGGCTGCATCCGTCGATCATGAACGGGATCGAATCGACCGTGCGGCTGCTCCCGCCGGGGTTGCGGAAGCGGTCCCGCCTGCTCTCCGCGATATTGGGCAACAGGGTGTGCGGGACGAAGTAGCCATCGGGCGCGCCGATCCCGCTGACCCGAAGCAACCTGCCGGGGGGGGGCCGGCCATGCCTGACTCGCTGCTCAACTTTTGCGGATCAAGCCGCCGCAATCAGTCAAGCGGCTTTCCGGGTGATTTAAACCAGGTAAAGAATCGGCCGTGAAATCACGGGAGAACAACATGGTCCGGTTCGCCGGCATTTTGCAGAAGCGTTGCGCACCGGGTGCAAAACCGCTGCGCCGGCACCTTGTCTCCTCGATAGCGATGCTCCTCGCCGCGATCGGCGTGCCCGGCGCTCCGGCGAGGGCCGGGACGCACGATCTCACGGCACGACTTCAGCGTGTGCTCGACAGCTACGTCGCGGATCGCGGTCAGGCCGAAGCGATATCCGGCGTCGCGCTGCAGGTGGATCTCGGCGGCGGAAAGCCGGCGATCGCACTGTTCTCCGGAAATAACGGCCTGCCCGATACGAAGCCGATCGATTCGCGGACGCTGTTTCAGATTGGGAGCAATACAAAACATTTCACCGCCGCCCTGATTTTGATGCTGGAGGCCGCGGGCAGGCTCAACATCGATCAAACCGTCGGCGACTGGCTGCCGCAATACCCGGCCTGGAAGCAGGTAACGATCCGTTCCTTGCTCAATATGACAAGCCCGATCCCGAACTATTCGGAAACCCCCGAAATCGGCCGGTTGATTGCCGCGGACATTCATCATCAGTTCACGGACCAGGAGTTGATCGCCGCGGTCGATCCCGGCAACGGCAAATCGTTTCCGACCCCCACTGGATGGTTTTATTCCAACACCAACAACATTCTCGCCGGCCTGATCATCGAGGCTGCCTCCGGCATGGACTACAAGACCGCGCTCGAAACGATGATCCTGAAGCCGCTGCATCTGCGCGATACATTCTACTCCAACGGCGAGTATCCACCCCGAATCGAGGCGCGCGAGCCGCGCGGCCTGTTCGAAAACGCCGGCTGCCTGTTGTACCAGCCGGAGCCGTGCACCACGTCCACGCTGGCGCCGCTCATCGGCAAGGACGTGCACACGCAAAACATGTCCTGGGCCGGTCCGGCGGGCGCCATCGTCTCGAATATGAACGATCTCGATCTTTGGATCCGTGCCCTGTTCGGGCTGAAGGTGTTCCCGCAGCAACAGCTCGACGAGATGACCAGCATCGTGTCGCATAAGACCGGGCTTCCCATCGCAGACGTCAGTGCCGGCGATCCGGCGGGATTCGGCCTCGATCTCGGGCGGGCCTATCAGGACGCGCTGGGCGGCGCCGTGTGGTTCTACCAGGGGACGACGCTGGGCTTCAGGGCCACATTCGTATACTGGCCGCAATATGACCTCGTGATGACAACCGCAACCAACAGCCAGCCGCCCGACGGGGAGGATTCGCTCAACAAGCTGGTCGTAGGCTCGGCCTTCACCGTCCTGAAAGAGTCCGGCGCGCTCGGCACCGGCAACTGACCGCTCGCGAATCTCTGTCCATTTCCGCGCGGGTCTGGCAAACTGACCAGGATTTAACCCCGGCGGAACCCCCTCTTCATGTACCTCAAATCCGCGATCGGCGCCGTCCTCCTGCTGCTTTCGGCCGGGGCGGTCGCCCAGCCCGCGCCGCCCAAAGCCGTCCCCGTCGGCGTGGTCGAAGCCACCAGGCAGCCGATAACCCGCGGCGCCGCCTTCGTCGGCCGCATCGAGGCGACGGAAAAGGTCGAAATCCGCGCCCGCGTCACCGGCTACCTGGATGCCGTGCTGTTCAAGGAAGGCGACACGGTCGCCCAGGGCGCGCCGCTCTACCGCATCGAGAAAGCCCCGTTCGAGGCCGCCCTCCAGGAAGCCCGCGGCGCCCTGGTCCAGGCGCAGGGCAACTACGCCAACGCCAGCGTCCAGCGGCAGCGCGCTGACGAACTGGTCAAGACCAGCGCCACCTCCGTCGCCGTCCGCGACGAACGCCGCGCCGCCGAGACCAACGCCCAGGGCGCCGTGATCCGCGCCGACGCCAACGTCAGCACTGCGCAGATCAACCTGTCCTACACCGACATCACCGCCCCCATCGCCGGCCGCATCGGCCGATCGGCGGTCACCAAGGGCAACGTTGTTTCACCCGATTCCGGCGTGCTGACCGTCATCCTCAGCGAAGACCCGATCTACGCCGTGTTCCCGGTCAGCCAGCGCGAGTTCCTGCGCGTCAAGAAAACCGAGGATAAGCTGAACACCAACGCCCTGCTCGTGAAGCTGCGCTTCGCCGACGGGACGCTGTATCCCGAGGACGGCAAGATCAATTTCGTCGATGTCAAGGTCGATCGCGGCACCGACACCGTCACCGTCCGCGCCACGGTGCCCAACCCGCACGGCGCGCTGGTCGATGGCGAGTTCGTCACCGTCACCGTGCAGGGCGACACGCCGGATGAGAAAGTCGTCGTCCCGCAGGCCGCGCTGATCTCCGACCAGGGCGGCACCTATGTCTTCGTCGCAGAGAACGGCAAAGCGGTCGTGAAACGCCTCAAGCTCGGCCCGGAGGCCGGATCCAACGTCGTCGTCGAACAGGGGCTGGACGGCGGCGAGCAGGTGATCGTCGAGGGCCTGCAAGGCCTGCGCCCGAACGCCCCGGTCGAACCGGCGCCGATCGCCGTCGCGATTCCGGGCGGCTAAGAAGATGATCTCCTCGGTTTTCGTCGATCGCCCGCGCCTGGCGATCGTCATTTCGCTGCTGATCACCATCGCCGGGCTGATCTCCATCCTGGTCATCCCGGTGGCGCAGTATCCGGACGTGGTGCCGCCGCAGGTCTCCGTCACCACGGTCTATCCCGGGGCCTCCGCCGCCGTGGTCGAAGCCACGGTCGCCCAGCCCATCGAGGCGCAGATCGTCGGCGTCGACAAGCTGATCTACATGAAGAGCGTCAGCGGCGACGACGGCAGCTACACGCTGAGACTGTCCTTCGAGCTTGGCACCGACCCCGACATCAACACTGTCAACGTCAACAATCGCGTGCAGGTCGCGATGTCGAAACTGCCGGCGGAGGTGCGCCAGCAGGGTGTGACGGTGAAGAAGCAGTCCTCCGCCATGCTCGGCGTGATCGCGGTGTATTCGCCGAAGCAGACGCACGACGGGCTGTTCGTATCGAACTATGTGGCGATCAACCTGCTGGACCAGATCAAGGCCAGCCCGGGCGTCGGCGACGCCTACCCGTTCGGCCCGCAGGACTATGCCATGCGGGTATGGCTGCAAACCGACCGCATGAGCGGCCTCGGCCTGACCGCGGCCGACGTCATCGACGCGATCAAGGCGCAGAACGCCCAGGCCGCCGCCGGCCGCATCGGCGCCCGGCCGATCAGCAATGACCAGCAGTTGCAGTTGAATATCCAGTTGAAGGGGCGGCTGACGACGGTCGCGGAGTTCGAGAACATCGTCATCCGCGCCAACCAGGACGGCTCGGTGCTGCGGCTGCGCGACATCGCCCGGGTCGAGCTGGGCGCGGTGTCGCTGGATCGCGAAACCAAGCTGGACGGCGGCAGTTCGGCGTTGATCGCGCTGTATCAGACGCCGGGGGCCAACGCGGTGGCGACCCTGGCGGGCGTCAGGAAGCAGTTGCAGGAGCTGTCGAAGGACTTCCCGGCAGACCTGGAATGGAAGGTCACCTACGACACCACGACTTTTGTCACCGACACGATCCATGAGGTGATGAAGACGCTGGTCGAAGCCTTCGTGCTGGTCGTCCTGGTCGTCTATCTGTTCCTCGGCAGCTTCCGCGCCACCCTGATCCCGACGCTGGCGGTGCCGGTCAGCCTGATCGGCGCGTTCATCGTGCTGAACGCCATCGGCTATTCCGCCAACTCCGTCAGCCTGCTGGCCGTCGTGCTGGCCATCGGCATCGTCGTCGATGACGCGATCGTCGTGGTCGAGGCGGTCGAGCATGAGATGGAGGCGCATCCCGAACGCTCCGTCGCGGACTCCACGAAAAACGCGATGAAGCTGATCACCGCCCCGGTCATTGCGATCACCCTGGTGCTGCTGTCGGTGTTCGTGCCCATCGGCTTCATCGCCGGCATCTCCGGCGAGTTGTTCCGCCAGTTCGCGGTCACCGTCGCGGTGGCGATGCTGCTCTCGGCGATCAACGCGCTGACCTTGTCTCCGGCGCTATGCGCGCTGCTGCTGAAGCCGCATCATGGACCGCGCCGCGGCCCCATCGGCTATGTGATGCGGGCGATCGACCGGGTGCGCGACGCTTACGGCATGGTGGTGGCGCGGCTGGTGCGCATCGCCATCATCAGCATCCCGATCACCCTGGTCGCCGCGTTCGGGGTCTTCGGCCTGAGCAAGATCACGCCCACCGGCTTCCTGCCGCAGGACGACCAGGGCGCATTCTTCGTGCTGGTACAGCTTCCGGACGGCGCCTCCGTCGGCCGCACCGAGGCGATCATCGACAAGGTCAACGCGGTGCTGAAGGAGGAGCACGCGATCGAGGACGTCTCTTCCATCGCCGGCTTCAACTTCCTCGACGGCATCTCGCAGTCCAACGCCGCCTTCCTGATCGTCACCTTGAAGCCATTCGAGGAGCGCCACGACCCGGCGCAGTCCGCCGACGCGGTCATCGGCCGCCTGAGCGGGAGCCTGCGCGGCGTGCGCGGCGCGACGGTGGTGCCGCTGGCGCCGCCGCCGATCATCGGGCTCGGCAGCGGCGGCGGGTTTGCGTATGTGCTGCAGGATACGCGGGGCGGCGATGCCAAGGCGATGGCGCAGGTGCTGCGGGGGCTGCTGGTGGCGGCGAACCAGGACCCGCAACTGACCCGGGTGTTCAGCACGTTCTCGGCCACCAACCCGTCGATCTACCTGGATGTCGACCGCGACAAGGCGCAGATCCTGGGGGTGCCGCTGACCAGCCTGTTCCAGACGCTGCAGGCGAATCTCGGCGGCGCGTATGTCAACGACTTCAACCTGTTCGGGCGCACCTGGCAGGTGCAGGTGCAGGCGGAGGCGCCCGATCGCGGCTCGATCGACGACATTTACCGTTTGAACGTGAAGGGGGCCGGCGGCGAGATGGTGCCGCTGCGCAGCCTGATCGAGGTGCGGGTGGTGCAGGGGCCGCAGTCGCTGATCCGCTACAACAACCGCCGCGCCGTGGTGATCCAGGGCTCGGGCGCGCCGGGCGTGTCGTCGGGGGCGGCGCTGGCGGCAATGGATGCGGTGGCGGCGCGGACGTTGCCGTCGGGCTATCGTGGCGACTGGACCGATACGTCGTTCCAGGAGAAGCGGGCGGAGGGGCAGACCGGGATCATCCTGGGGTTTGCGCTGCTGTTCGCCTACCTGTTCCTGGTGGCGCTGTATGAGAGCATCACCATTCCGGTGCCGGTGCTGCTGTCGGTGATCGTCGGCGTGCTGGGGTCCTTCGCCGCCATCCTCCTCGGCGGCCTGACTTTGGACCTGTATGGGCAGATCGGCATGGTCGTGCTGATCGGGCTGGCGGCCAAGAACGGCATCCTGATCGTCGAGTTCTCGAAGGCCGAGCGCGAGAAGGGCGTCCCGCTGCTGCGCGCCGCGGCCGAGGGGGCGCGGTTGCGGTTCCGCCCGGTGATGATGACGAGCTTCGCGTTTATTTTGGGGCTGTATCCGCTGGTGGTGGCGGTGGGGCCGAGCCAGTTGGCGCGGCGGAATGTGGGCACGCCGGTGTTCGGCGGGATGATCGCGGCGAGCTTCCTGGGGATTTTTGTCATCCCGATCCTGTACGTGGTGTTCCAGTCGGTGCGGGAGCGGTTGAAGGGGCAGGGGCGGAAGGAGGAGGTTCCGGCTGAATAGTCTTCAGGCCGCGGCAGGCGATGCGATTTGGTATGATTGTGTCCCGCAATGGCCGGGGGACATTGGATTTTGGGGAAGGCAGCCGATCCTGGCGCGGGGCATCAGTTGCGGGACCATCACATTTTGGGGAAACCTCGTGATGTAATCAACCTATAACGGAACTTCCTGTGCTCGGCCTTCGTCCCGGGTCGCAGCTCGTAGTTTCATCACCTCTCCCTCACAGACTACCTTGGTCGAGCATGGCATCGACGCCGGAAGCGTCCTGAACCACAACCTGTTCTGCCGCCGACCGCTCACGGTTCAAGGCCAGCAACCGCGTCAGCACATCAGCATCGGAGATGGTCGCCGGCCAGCCGTAGGCCGCTGCCACAGCTTCGTCCAAGGCCCGGTGCAGCGCATCGAGCCACGCGCCCGCGGGCTTGCCGCGCTGGTTGTAGAGGGCGGTCAGGGTCCGCCCGCGCAAGGTAGCTGCCGCCGCCGCATCCTTCGGCAACAGACGATCCGGGAACCCGGGCACGACCTCGGGCACGGCGACCACCAACTCGGGCGGATTCAGCCAGTGATCGCGCGCCGCAACCAGTTTCTGCGCAGCCTGCGCGATAGCCTGAGCATGGGGATCAGCGGCGTACGCAGCGGCAGGGCGATCGGGAGTTAGCCCGGCGGGGAAGGGGAATGTTTCGAACGTGGTAGAGGGTGTGTATCGAGGATCGTTGCCCACTCCAAGCGAAGTGCCCAGGCGCAACGCCCAAATCTCGTGGAACCGACTGTGAAGTACGCCGAAAGCCGTCTCATCATCGCGAGCAATGGCAATGAGTTGATGGTCCGGCAGTGTCGGGCTGGCCATCCAGGCGAATAGCCGGTGTTTGGCCACCGTTGGCGTTACGATGAACCGAGGCGCACCGGTCAGCGCCTTGTGCATTCCCTGCCGCGCTTCGACGTGCCGCCACCAGTCCCGCGCATAAACTGCTCGCTTGTTCGCGGCTCGAACGGGCCGCACATGCTCGGCAATGTGGGCATACGGCATGGCATAGTACGCGGCCTCCGCTTCCGGCATGGTCCAGCCGAAATCCACGATCCACGTATCGGACGGCCGGCGAGTGACATCCATGCCATTCGACCACGGGCGCAGCACGTCGGCGTTTGGCCTGCCATTGGCGTTGCTCGGCAGCGCCAACCATTTGCGCGCCAACTCCCCGGGCACATCGAAGGCGCCCCCCTTGGTGTCGCCCATGAAGGCCACGCCCGCGTTTTCCCGCAGCCGCCGCGCCGTTGTCAGGTCCGCGCCGCCCGCGGTCAGGTCCGCGTGGATCGCCGGCACAACCGCGCCGTCCAGTTCCGGCGCCGCTGCCCGTTCGCGCCCCCAGCACACCAGCGATACGCGCACGGCCGCGCCGTCCAGCGTCCACGGCTCATCCGACCAGGCAGTCGAGATCGCGCCTGCCGGCACAATCGGCTCCAACACCCGCCGGTTCGCGCCACCCCGGATGCTGTTCGTCGACGCCAAGCCGGCGTGCTGGAGCCGCCCGGCGGCAAACGCCTTCTGTGCCCGAGCAAACCAGTAGCAAACCAAGTCCGCCTCTGCGGAAACCTGATCCGCATAGGCAGCGAACAGCCGGTCGCAGTATTCATCCCCCAGCACCGTGCGTTGGCGCTTTCCGCCCAAAAAGGGCGGGTTGCCCACGATCGCATCCGCCGCCGGCCACGCTGCTTGCGCACCGTCCTCAGCCAACACCGCATCCCGGCAATCAATCGTGTCCAACGTCCGCAACACCGGGTCGGATGGCGGCGGGAAGCCATGCCGGCGGGCCCATTGGATATGGCCGATCCAGACCGACACGCGGGCCAGTTCCGCCGCGTAGGGGTTCACTTCCAGCCCCAGCACGGCCTCCGGTCCCACCTGCGGGAACTCGCGCTGCAAGCCGAGCGCCTCGGCCTCCACCATCGCCTGATGCTCCAGATCCTTCAGCGCCAGCAACGCGAGATAAAGGAAATTGCCGGAGCCGCAGGCGGGGTCCAGCACCCGGAAGGCGCGCAGCCGATCGAGGAAGCCGCGCAGCAACGTCTCGGCCTGCGCCGGCGCGTCGCGCCTCGCCTTGCTGCCCGGCTTGGCAGCGGCGCCAGCCGTCAGGGTGGCCGCGATATGCGTATGCACCCCGCGCCACTCGGCCAGCAGCGGCCGGCGAACAACCGGCGAGCGTAGCCCTCGAACTGTGCCGGGCGCTTGCGGGATGCGTCCAGCATCCGTTCGAACAGCCCGGCGGGAAGCAGCCCCACGTCATCGGCGAATAGGCAGAACACCAGCCTATTGACGAAGTGGGCCACCGTCTGAGGGTCGTTGCCCCGGTTGCGCAGCCGTCCCGCCAATTCGGCGAACTCCGCGGCGGCCTCGGCGGTCAGTGCGGCCCGAGTCTTGTTCGGCAGCAGGCGTTCGGGGTCGGAGAACACCGACTTGAGCACGCCGAGGCGGATCGGATCGGCCAGTTCGTCCAGCCGCAACTCGTGCCGCTCGGAGACGGCATTGGTCCAGTTGGTGCGGATGATGATGCGAGAGATGTCGGAAGTGACCAGCAACGGTGGGTTTTCCAGCGCCCCGGCATATTGCAGGAGTTGCCGGTGCGCGGCCTCCAAGTCCTTGTGCTTGCCTTTGTATTCCCAGGCGAAGCGCCCGCGCCGCTGGCAGCGATGGGTGTCCGGGTTCACTGCCTACAGCTTGGCGGGGCAGACCTGACCAGCGCAGCGGGCCGCATGGTCATGACCGTCATCGGTGCCATGGCGCAGTTTGAGCGCGATCTGCTGATTGAGCGCACCCAAGCCGGTCTAGAGCGCGCCAAGGTCGAGGGTGCCACCTTGGGCCGTCCACGCACCCTGGACGCAGCGCAGCGGGCCGCAGTGCGGACGGCGGTGGCGTCGGGCAAGAGCGTGTCCGAACTGGCGCGGCAGTATGAGACAAGCCGCCAGACCATTATGCGGGTTAGGGATGCGGCCTAAGCCGCACCCCCGCCAGGGCGAATTAGCGCGCCGACACGAAGAAACCCGCCTAACGGGCGGGTTTAAGTCCCACTAACGATAATCTTGGCCAGTTGTTCGGGCGATAAGGGCTACTTAGGCGGGATTTTAACCAATTCCGATAAGCGGAACTTACCGGCCTTGAAGCCGTTGCCGTCCGGCCATCTGCAATGAGCTTCGTCACCCTCAATCATGAAGATAGACATTTTGTTCGGTCCGCCGACCTTGTGGCGAACTTCATCGCCCTCCTTGAAATCTTCCATTAGTCGCTCCTGTCGGTAGTGGAGCATCCCTGTATCACCACCGTTGCCGATTGACAACGCTACCGTGAGCCGACAACCCGGCATCGGCGCGTATCCCGGCAACGGCAGGGTGCAAGGAAAACTTGCGGACTGGCGACGCGCGGACGGCAATCGTCCCGTGGTGTCCCGTCCCGTCCCGCCCGGTTCCGGTTCTAGACGGGACACAAACCGGACACTCGTTTCAGGTGGTGGCAGCTAACTGACTGATTTTCCTGGCGTCCCGTACGAGATTCGAACTCGTGTTACCGCCGTGAAAGGGCGGTGTCCTGGGCCTCTAGACGAACGGGACAAGGCCGAACCCGAGCGCAATCATCATCGGGCCGGCGGTGGGTAGCGGACCCGCCCCCGCCGGTCAAGCGCCATCATCCGTTCACGCCACCGCGCCGTCCGAGACCACGAAACACGGCGTCACCGAGCCGTTCCACTCCTCCGCCCGCAGGTGCCCGGCCAGATGCAGCGGCACCCCCTCGGACCGCGCCAGCAGCGCATCCGCCAGCGCGCCTTCCCGCGCCCGGAACAGCATCGCCTTCAACCGGAGCCCGCCGCCCTCGCCCTCCAGGAACGCCCGGATCGACCCCGCCTCGCGCCCCACCCGATCGGCCCGCACCACCCGGGCGCGGTTCAGCACAAGCGTCGGCTCCTCGTTCCCGGCGCCGAACGGAGCCAGCCGTTCCAGGTGCCGGGCCACCTCCGTGGTGGCGCCGCCGACGGCCAGCGCGCCCTCGATCACCAGATCCGCCGCACTCGGCAAAGCCCCCGCCCCGGCCAGCCGCTCATCCAGGAACGCATGGAAATCCTCCAGGCGCTCCGCAAGCAGCGAGAACCCCGCCGCCATCGGATGGCCGCCGCCGGTCACCAGAATCCCCGCCTGGCGCGCCGCGATCACCGCCGAACCCAGATCGACTCCGGCCACCGAGCGTCCCGATCCCTTGCCCACCCCGTCCGCGAACCCGGCCACGCAGGCCGGCCGGTTGAAGCGTTCCTTGATCCGCCCGGCGACGATGCCGACGACGCCGGGATGCCAGCCCTCGCCGGAGACCAGCACCGCCGCGCGGCCGGCGCCAACCTGCAGCTCCGCCGCATGCAGCGCGGCATCCATGATGGACGCCTCGACATCCTGGCGCTGCCGGTTCACCGCCTCCAGCTTCTCGGCCAAAGCCAGCGCCTCGACGCGGTCCTCGCACAGCAGCAGGCGCAGGCCGAGATCCGCCTCGCTGATCCGCCCGCCGGCATTGATGCGCGGCCCGAGCGCGAAGCCGCAGGTGGCGGCGTTCAGCTTGTCGCGCGCCTGGGTCACGTCCAGCAGCGCCGCGATCCCGGGGCGGGCGCGCCGGCCCATCACCTTCAGCCCCTGGCAGACAAAGGCGCGGTTGACCCCGGTCAGCGGCATGACGTCGCAGACGGTGGCCAGCGCGACCAGGTCCAGCAAGCCGATAAGGTCAGGCTCCGCCCGCGCGGCAAAGAACCCGAGGCGGCGCAGCGAGCGCACCGTCGCGATCGCCGTCAGGAAGGCCACCCCGGCGGCGCACAGCGTGCCCAGGCCCGAGGTGTCATCCAGCCGGTTCGGGTTCACCGTGGCCAGCACCGGCGGCGGCGCGCCCTCGGATTTATGGTGATCCAGCACGATGACGTCCGCCTTCCCGGCCACGGCGGACAAAGCCAAAGCGGCGGCGGTGCCGCAATCGACGCAGACGATCAGGCTGGCGCCGCGCTCGGCCAGCGCGGTCAGCGCGGCCGGGTTGGGGCCGTAGCCCTCCAGGATGCGGTCAGGCACGTGATGGTGCACGCAGCAGCCCATCCCGCGCAGGAAGCTGACCATCAGGGCGGCGCTGCACGCCCCGTCCACATCGTAGTCGCCAAACACGGCGACCGTCTCCGCCCGGCGGATGGCGGAGGCCAGCCGATCGGCCGCCACCTCCATGTCCATCAGCAGCGACGGGTCAGGGAGCAGGGCGCGCAGCGTCGGTTCCAGGAAATCGGCGGCGGCGTCGATCCCGACACCGCGCGCCGCCAGCAGCCGGCTGACGATCTCCGGCACCACCAGCTTCTGGGCGATACCGGCCGCCACGCGATCCTCGGCAGGCCGCCACAGCCAGCGGCGGCCCGACAGGCTGCGGCTGACCCCGAGAACGAGGTCCGCCGTCAAACCGCTAACCCTAATTCGCCGACCGGTCCTTCTCCAGGTTGTGGTGGGCTTCGATGAAGCGGACGGTGCCGGAGCGGCTGCGCATGACGATCGAATGCGTCACCGCGCCGTTGTGGCTCCATTTCACCCCGCGCAGCATCGGGCCGGTGGTCACGCCCGTCGCTGCGAACATCACATCGCCTGCCGCCAGCTCATGCGCCGCGAAGCACCGCTTCGGATCGGCGTGGCCCATGGAGCGGACGCGCGCGATCTGCTCGTCGTTCTCGTACAGCAGGCGGCCCTGCATCTGGCCGCCGACGCAGCGCAGCGCGGCAGCGGACAGCACGCCCTCGGGCGCGCCGCCGGCACCCATGTACATGTCGATCTGCGACTCGGGCAGGGCGGTGGCGATGGCGGCGGCAACGTCGCCGTCGCTGATCAGCATGACGCGCGCGCCGGCCTCGCGGCTGTGGGCGATCAGTTGCTCATGCCGGTCGCGGTCGAGCAGGCAGACCATCAGGTCCTCGATATCGACCTTCTTGGCGAGGGCCAGGTTGCGCAGGTTGTTCGCGACGCTGTCGTCGAGGCTGACGACGTCCGGCGGCAGGCCGCCGCCGACGGCGATCTTGTCCATGTAGATGTCGGGTGCGTGAAGGAACTTGCCGCGTTCGGCCAGCGCCAGGGTCGTCATGGCGTTCGGGCCGGCCTTGGCGGTCAGGCTGGTGCCTTCGAGCGGATCGACGGCGATGTCCATGGCCGGTCCGCCGGCGCCGACGCGCTCGCCGATGAACAGCATCGGCGCTTCGTCCATCTCGCCTTCGCCGATGACCACGGTGCCGTCGATCGCCACCGCGTCGAACGCCTTGCGCATGGCCTCCACCGCGGCGCCGTCGGCCTCGTTCTTGTCGCCATGGCCGATCCAGTGGGAGGCGGCGATGGCCGCGGCCTCGGTGACGCGGACGAGTTCGAGGGCGAGGTTACGGTCGGTTTGGCGGACGGGATACTGCTTGTGCTCGGTCATTGGATTCCTCCTGGATTGCGACGGATTCGAGTTGGTGTGGGTGTAGCACGGAGAGTTCCGGCTTGTAGGGGGTAGTTGCGGATCGCAGCATCGTTCTCTCATCGTCATGGCCCGGCTTGTCCGGGCCACCTGTGCAAGCACGTGCCGCGACAGGTGGCCCGGACAAGCCGGGCCATGACGAAATGGGTGGCACGCCGTTCTGAACCGGGCGTCATCTCACCCGCCCGAGGACGACAGCCACGGGTCGGTTTCCCACAGCCTGGCCAGCGCCGCCTGTTCCGTGTCCATCTGGGCGCGCCAGGCGGCGGCATCGGCCCAGGCGGCGTAGTAGCCGCTGTTCTCGGCCTCGCGGGAGAACGCCTCGTCCTCGGCCACGGCACGGACCGCATCCGCCAGCGTGGCAACGATATCCTCCGGCGTGTCGGCGGGAACGGCGATGCCGCGGCGGATGAACGCAGCCAGCGGAATTCCGGCCTCATCCAGAATCGGGGCGTCCGGCAGCAGCCCGAACCGGCGTTTGGCGGCGATGCCGATGGCGGTCAGATTGCCGTCGCGCACATCGCCGATGACGGCGGACAATCCCAGCGCCGCGGCGGAGACGTTGCCGGCAAGAACCGCCTGCCGCGCCGCGGCGGAGGAGGGAAACGTCACGATGCTCAGCCGCGTCTGCGCCAGCACCTGCAGCTGCAGCGCCGCCAGATGCGGCGGGCTGCCGGCCGGGGGCGTGCCGAGCGGGACCGCATCCGCGTCATCGCCGGCCCTGCGGATGATGTCCTGCACCGAGTTCGCCGGATCGCTCGCCGGCGACAGGAACGCTATCGGCTCGCGTTCCACCTGGCCGACAATCCGGATGCGCCGGATCAGGCCGGGATCGTCGCGGTCGATCATGCGCGCAGCCAGCGTCGGCGACACGACCCAGCCGATGGTGGCGCCACTGGGGAAAGCATCGGCCAGCGCGGTGAGCATCGTCCGCCCGGATTCCCCCGGCTGGCAGCGCACAATGACCTCCACGCCGCCGGGCATGGGCGCGCCCAGGCGCGGGCCGAGGAAACCGGCGAACACGCGAGCCAACGCCGCCGTCTCCGACCCCTCCGTTCCGCCCACGAGCATGGTGATGGACCGCCGCAGGCGGACGGGCGGCAGCTCGGTTTGCGCCTGCGCAACACCCGGCAGCGCCGCCCGGGCCGCCAAACCGGCGAGCAGGATGCGGCGGCTGGCGATCACGTCCGTGGAGCCGTGGTCGCTTTGGCGGGCGGACCTTTGGCGGGCGGGGCCTTGGCGGGCGCCGGGGCGGCGGCATCGCGGCGCAGGCGATGCTCGCCCAGGAATAAAAGAATCGGCGCCGCAATGAAGATCGATGAGGACGTGCCGATGGCAATGCCGAACAGCATGACCCAGGCGAAGCCCGAGATCGACTCGCCGCCGAACAGCGCCAGCGGCAGGCTGGCCAGGAACACCGTCATCGACGTCCCCAGGGTCCGGTTCAGGGTTTCGTTGATCGACAGGTCGATCAGCTCGCGCAAAGGCATCGACTTGTACTTGCGCAGGTTCTCGCGCACCCGGTCGTAGACGACCACCTTGTCGTTGGTCGAATAGCCGAGGATCGTCAGAATCGCCGCCACCATGACCAGATCGAACTCGATCCGGGTCAGCACCAGGAAGCCGATGGCCTTGGTGATGTCCAGGATCAGCGTCACGACCGCGCCGACGGCGAACTGCCATTCGAAGCGGAACCAGATATAGACCAGGATCATCAGCAGGCTGATCAAAAGCGCCAGCAGGCCGTTGCGGAACAGCTCCGCCGACACGCTGGCGCCGACGGCGTCGGTGCGCTGAACCTTCACCCCCGGAACGCCCTGCTCCAGCGCGGCGCGGACCTGGGCCACGGCCGCCTGGGTGGCGGCCTCCGTCGGCTGGGCGCCGAGCCGGATCAGCACGTCGGACGCATCGCCGAATCGCTGCAGGCCCTGGTCGGGGACATGCGCATCGGCCAGCGCGGCATGGATTTGCGCAAAATCGGCGGGCCCGTCGGTGCGCACCTGCATCACCACGCCGCCGGAGAAGTCGATCCCCAGGTTCAGCCCGGGATAAAAAAAGCCGATGACCGACGCCGTGGAGAGGATCGCCGAGACGATCAGGCCCATGTAGCGGCCCCGCATGAACGGGATGCGGGTCTTGTCGGGAACCAGTCGGAGCAGGGGCTTGATGAACATCGGTTACCTCAGACCGGCAGCAGCTTCGGCCGCGTCGCCACATACCAGCGCGACACCAGAAGCCGGGTCAGCATCCAGGCGGTGAACAGGGACGTGGCGATGCCAACGGTGATGGTCACGGCGAAGCCGCGCACCGGGCCGGAGCCGAAAACGAACAACATCACGTGGGCCAGGAAGGCCGTGGCATTGCTGTCGAAAATGGTGCTGTAGGCGCGGCTGAAGCCGTGCTCCAGCGCCTGCAGCGGCGGGCGGCCGAGCTTCTGCTCCTCGCGGATGCGCTCGTTGATCAGCACGTTGGCGTCCACCGCCATGCCGAGGGTCAGCAGAATTCCCGCCATGCCCGGCAGGGTCAGCGTCGCCTGCAGCAGCGACATGATGCCCAGCACAAGGAACAGGTTGACCACCAGCGCCAGGTTCGCGAACCAGCCGAACAGGCCGTAGAAAATCCCCATGAAGGCGATGACGAAGACAAAGCCGGCGGTCAGCGAGATCGCCCCGGCCCGGATGCTCGCGGCGCCGAGTTCCGGGCCGACGCTGCGCTGCTCCACCACGGTCAGCGGCGCCGGCAGGGCGCCGGCGCGCAGCAGGACCGCCAGGTCGTTGGCGGAATCAGGCGTGAACGACCCGCTGATCTGGCCGCGCCCGCCGGTGATCGCCTCGCGGATCACCGGAGCGGAAATCACCTTGTCGTCCAGCACGATGGCGAAGCGGTGGTTGACATTGGCGCGGCTGACATCGCCGAAACGCCGGGCGCCGACGGAGTTGAAGGTGAAGTTCACCACCCAGTCCCCCGTCTCCGGACTCGTCCCCGCCCGCGCATCCGTCAGATCGGCCCCGTCCACGTCGATGCGCTTGCGCACGGCGATTTTTTCGCCGGGGCGGTCCTGCAGAACCAGGTAGTCGTCGCCGGGCGGCGGCGCACCGCCGCCGTTCGGGTTGGCGGTCTCATCGACCAGCCGGAACGTCATGTGCGCGGTCTTGCCGATGAGCTGCTTGATCCGGTCGGGGTCGCCGACGCCCGGAAGCTGCACGACGATGCGGCTTTCGCCCTGGCGGGTGATCTGCGGGTCCACCACGCCGGTTTCGTCGATGCGGCGGCGGATGATCTCGATCGACTGCTCCACCGCGCCGCTGGCCCGCCGGCTGAGCGCCACCGGCGACAACGTCAGCGTGATCGTGCCGTCCGGGTTGGAGCCGATGGACATGTCGGGCTGGCCCGTGCTGCCGTCCTGGCTGATCAGCGGGCGCAAGGCGGCCACGGCGTCATCGGTCTTCGCCGGATCGCGCAGGCGCAGCACGATGCGGTTCTGGTCCGGCTGGGCGTCCAGCGACTGGTAGAAGATCTGGCCGGTGCGCAGCGCCTGGCGGACGCCGTCCATCAGGCTGTCGAGGCGTTCCTTGATCACCGCCTTCATATCGACCTCGAGCAGCAGGTAGCTGCCGCCGCGCAGATCGAGGCCGAGATGCACCGTGCGCCACGGCACCCAGGAGGCCGGGGCGGGGAACAGATTCGGCACGCCGAGCAACACCCCCAGCAGGCAGACGGCCAGGATGATGGTCGTCTTCATGCGACTGAAATACATCATGGTCTTGCGCGCAGACTCCCGGGTAGGCCGGCCGATCGGCCAGCGACGGTGCTATGCGCCGGGGATTGCGGCATTGTCCAGTGCCGGAGGGATGAGACGGGCGGCCCGGAGATAGATTGGGACACGATGCTCCGGCGCGCGCTTGCTTTGAAGCGATGGTATTGACGGCGCCGGCCTGCATAGTGCGGCTTGCCACGGGCTGGTGCGTCGGATCGATGGGTCTCCACCGAACCGAGCGAGCGGGAAGGCGAAATGAACCGGCCGGTCCGTCACGTCACCCGATGTCCGGATGGATGACGCCTGACCGGATTGCGGCGCCTGACCGCAGCCCACCACGGATGACATCCATGTTTTCGAGTCTTCGCACTTCTTATCACATTATCACGCCTGCCCGGATCGGGCGCTGGACGGCGTGAGACGGACGACTACGTAGCAAGCAGGAGCGTAGCCGATCTGCAGAATTAAAGTGGCGCCGTACAGGTGGGTTGGCCGCCTGACCTCAACAGAAGGAGCTGACGACTTGGAGAATCTGGTGAAAGCCGCCAAGGAGCTAAGGATAGTCACCGAGATCGGCCTGTTGTTCAAGGGCAACCTGGTCGGGGATAGCCCGTTCGCCTTTGCCGGGTATGCCATCATCGGCGTTTTCACTCTCCTTTTGGTCTTCCTGTACCTGACCACAGACATGCCCTTCAGGACGTTCATCATCGGACCTGCCGTCATGGTTGCCTGCTGGTTCCTGACCAGCTTCGCGCACTCGCCGGCCGTCTACAGGATCGTCGACAAGGTCATAGGCACGAACAGGGATTGACCACCGATGTCTCCGGCGGCGAAAGGGCGAATGCCGCCCGGTCCAGCGCGGAAAGCTGCTGGTGGCCCGCCCATCCCGTCAGTCGCCGGGCGCCCGGGAAACGTGACGTGACGGGCGATGTAGCCGGAACGGCTCTCGCCCGCCGCCCGCGCCAGGGCATCGAGACGCAAAATCACCCGCCGCGGCAAGGTGATGTTGACCCGTTCGACGGTATCGTCAAACAGCCCCGTATCCACGGTGATCAAACCGAAGATCCAGCCGGCGTAATCGGGATTGTTCTTGATCGCCTCCACGCTGGACGGCGGTGGGACCGGGCCGCCGGCATCCAGCGTCGCGTCGATCCACGCCGCCGCCGACTCTTCGGCGCCCGGCAATGCCGCATCCAGGGTGTCGCCAGCGGAGAAACAACCCGGCAGGTCGGGTACTGCCACGCCGTAGCAGGCGGTGTCCGTGGCGGGTTCGATGGCGACCGGGTAACGCATGCCCATCTCCTGCTTCGTGTCCGGAGTTTCGCGGACCCCTGCTGCCGCTTTGCGAATTTGCGCCACGATGCCTGGTCCGAGGTCCATTTTCGGCTGCGGCACTGAAATATGCCCCGGTCGGGCCGGATGCTTGAAAACATGATGCGAACCGCGGACACGATCCAATACCCGACCATCGGCTTCGATTTCGCGAATGATGTCTCGGCTCTTCACGATGTGGGTCATACACACGCGGTGCGTTTGGTCAAGGATATCAGCGTCAGCGACAAATCGGACGGCGGCTCAAATACGTCCCGAGGCCGCGCTACCGCCACCCCCGCAACCGCTCCGCCGCCTCGCGCATATCCGCCTCCGGCCCGCAATAGCTGAACCGCACGAACCTTGTGCCGCGCGTGCGGTCGAAATCCACCCCCGGACTTGCCGCCACCCCCGCCTCCTGCAGCATCCGCGCGCAGAACCCGGCGCTGTCGCTCGACCGGTCGCTGATATCGGCGAACAGGTAGAACGCCCCCTCGGCCGGAGACAGCCGCGCGAACCCGGCCCCCGGCAGCGCCACCAGCAGATGGTCCCGCGAGCGCCGGTACCGCGCGATATTCGCCTGCAGCTCCGCCTCGCAGCCGAACGCCGCCTCGGCCGCCACCTGAGAAATGTACGGCGCGCTGATGAACAGGTTCTGCGCCAGGCGCTCCACCGGCCGCAGCAAATCATCCGGCAGCACCAGCCAGCCGATGCGCCAGCCGGTCATCGAGAAATACTTGGAAAAACTGTTGACGACTATGGCGCTGCCGCTGAACTCCGCCGCCGAGGCGATCGGGCTGTCGTAGTTCAGCCCGTGATAGATCTCGTCGCTGATCAGCCGCACGCCGTTGCGGTCGCACCATACCGCGATGGCGGCGAGTTCGTCCCGGTGCAGCATCGTCCCCGCCGGGTTGCACGGGCTGGCGACGATCACCCCGTCCGGCGGCGGGTCCAGCGCCTCCAGCATCGCCACGCTCGGCTGGAACCGCGTCTCCGGCCCGGCTTCCAGGATCACCGGCACCATGCCCAAAGCCGTCAGGATGTTCACGTAGGGCGGATAGAACGGCGCCGCCATGGCGATGCGGTCGCCGCGGTCGAACGCCGCCAGGAACGCCAGCGGAAACGCCCCGGACGCCCCGACGGTCACCGCGATCCGGCCGATGGGCAGGTCCAGCCCGTACCAGGCCCGCGCATGCGCGGCGATCCGCTCACGCAGGGAGCGCAGGCCGAACGCCTCGGTATACCCCAGCGGATGCCCCGACCGCAGCGCCGCCTGAGCGGCCTCCACCGCGCCGGCCGGTGCGCCGGTGCCGGGCTGGCCGACCTCCATGCGGATGACGTGCGGGGCGCCGGGGGGCAGGGCGGATTGGCGGGCGTTTGCCGCGGCGATGACGTCCATCACCATGAACGGCGGCGCCAGCGCGCCCTTGCCGATTTTCAGCGCCATCGGGTCAGTCCTGCCAGACGATGCGTGTGGCCATGATCCTGGTCTTATCACCCTGCTCCAGCCCGTCCACGGTCACCACGCAGGGAGGTGCCACCCCGGTGCATTTGCGCAGCCGTTTGGTGTCATCCTCCGGCAGGCCCGAGGCGATCACGCGAAACCGTTGCGCCGGCCGCGGGCCGACGCCGAGTTCGCAGAACGACGCGTTGCAGATGATGCGGCCGGGGCCGACGGAGGCCGGGGCGGCGCGCTGGGCCTGCGCCATCGGGACCAGCGCCGCCAGTATCGGCACAGGCGCCAGCCAAAGGGCCGACAGCTTCATGGAACACCCCCCGCGTCTGTTTCCAGCCCGCCTGAGATGGGTCTAGTTCGCCCCCAAAGCCAGCCCGTATTCGCGCGGATCGTTGGCCCAGTTGCACAGGCTGCTCTCGCCCGGCAAATAGCGCGCGCAGGCGATCACGTTGGCCCGCCCGGGTTCCGGCACCGGAACCGGCATCGGCTGGTTGGAGCGCAGCGCGTTGATCAGCCCCGCCGCGACCGCCAGCGCCGCGCCGGACTGGCCGGATCCGCCCGCCTCGGCGCGGAACGCCACGATGTTGGCGTTCCACGCCAGCCCGGCCGCCAGCAGCGGCGGCGGCACGGAATCCGGCGAGGCCGCGGCCAGAAAGCCCAGCCCCGGCAGGATGCGCCCGGTGCCGAACAGGTTGTTCATCGTCAGGGCGCAGACGACCGCGTTGCCGTTGCGGTCGAGGGTGGCGAAGCTGGTGGAGGCGGGGAACACCGTCGAATCGGGGGGCGGCAGATCGCGCGCCGCCAGCACCGCTTCCGGCGTGAGTCCGCCGGCGCGGTAGCGCTCCGCCACCGCCAGCGACCGCGCCCCGGCCGCCGCCAGGTCGTTCGGGTTGGCGGCCAGCACGGCGAATGCGGCGTCGGCCGCCAGACCGCCATCGGCCGGCGGCGGCAGGAAGACGACCTTGTCGGAGCGATAGGATGCGATCAGCGGCGCCGCCAGCCTCGGCAGCGCCCCGCGCAAATCGGCCAGGCCCAAAGGGCCGCCAGCCAGCGCGGAGGAGGTCTCGATCCGGCGGGCCAGGGAGCCCTGGTAGAAGTCGCCGACGCCGGCGACGCGGATTTGCGCCAGGGTCGCGCCGAGGTCCGGCTGGCGCAGGATCTGCCCCTCCTGCAGCGGAACCCCGTTCAGGCTGAACACCCCCCGCGCCCCGGGATCGGCCAGCAGCGGACCGGATACCAGGGTCAGGTCCTTCACCAGCGCCCGAGAGGCCGGCGTGCCGAACCGCGCCAATTGCTCGGCCGAGGACACCAGCGACTCGAACGGCCGCACGCCATAGCGGGCATGCAGCAGGTACAGCCCGCGCGCCAGCATCGGCACCGCAGCGGGACGATCCGCGTTGCTGCCGCGCTGAGCCGGGGCCAGCGGGGTGAACATGATCGCCTCGGGCACGCCGCCGGAGGGTCCCTTGGTGTTGGTGGACAGCGCCAGGCAGGCGCCGCCGCCGCCCAGGCCGGCGCGCGAGGGCAGGGTCACCGCCAGAGTCAGGCCGACGGCCACCGCCGCGTCGCCCGCGCTGCCGCCGGAGGACAGGACTTCCCGCCCCGCCAGCACGGCGCGCGGCTCGTCCGCCGCCACGCCGCCCAGGAAGCCGGTGACGTAGCCCGGCTGGCCGGCGGGCGGGCCGCCGGTGCCCAGCACCTTGTCGGTCACGCTGGTGACGGTGGAGCAGCCCGGCAGGAAGGCCAGCAAGGCAAAGGCGGCGCGCGCGCGCGGCATCCGGTGGCGGAACCGCCGCGTGGAGGCTTGCGGGGAACGGGTCTGGTAGCCGCAACGCATTGAGTTCATCCTGCCGGTCTCGCCAATCCGAAGGGCGCGCCGAATCCAGCGAACACGTCCTGCCGTTGAGGAAGCGTGCCATAAACGGCTTCGGCATCAGCGGCAACCACGCCTGTCGGTCCGCCCTGTGCCGGCGCGCGGTATGCCGCTAGAGTGGCGGCGTGACCAAATGAGGGACCATCGATGAACCGACTGCTGCGGGCCGCGGCCCTGATGCTACCCGCCGTGCTGCTTGCCCGGACGGCTGATGCCGCCTCGTTCACCCAGGCGCAGCGCGACGAGATCGTCGCCATCGTGCGCGACGCGCTGAAAACCGACCCGTCGATCCTGCGGGACGCGGTGGTCGCGTATCAGACGGACGAGGCCGCGCATAATCAGGAAGCCGCCCGTGCCGCCATTGCCGGGGCGCGTGACGAGCTGGTGACTCCGGCCGATCCGGTGGCCGGCAATCCCCGGGGCGACGTGACGATCGTCGAGTTCTTCGACACGCGCTGCCCGTATTGCCGGAAGATGGAGTCGACGATGGACAGCTTCCTCGGCCAGGACAAGAACGTGCGGCTGGTCTACAAGGACCTGCCGATACTCGGGCCGGCGAGCCTGCTGGGATCGAAGGCGCTGCTGGCCGCGCAGCGGCAGGATGCGTATGGGAAGATGCGCGAGGCGGTGATGAAGCTGCCGCCGGACACGACGCTGCCGCAGCTTGAAACCGCGGCGAGGTCGCTGGGGCTGGACTGGCCGCGGATGGCGCGCGACATGGAGGATCCGGCGATCCAGGCGCGGCTCGATGCGAATATCAGGCTGGCGCATGGGCTGGGGATTCAGGGGACGCCGGCGCTGATTGTGGGCGACACTCTGGTGCCGGGGGCGGTCGAGCTGGCGGAGCTGAAGACGGCGGTGGCCGCGGCGCGGCATCCGTAAGGGGCGGCAAGCAACCAGGGAACGAGCGACTCTCCCCCTGTCAGGATGCGGAGACTGCCGTGGTCGACACCGCCGCTCGTCCTTTCCCCGATGGATTTCTTTGGGGCGCCGCATCCGCCGCATACCAGGTGGAAGGCGCGTTTGATGCCGACGGGAAAGGGCCTTCGATCTGGGACACGTTCTCGAAAATTCCCGGCAACACCTTCGCAGGCAGCAACGGCGACGTGGCAGCGGATCACTACCACCGATACGCCGAGGACGTTGCGCTGATGGCCGAGATCGGCCTTAAAGCGTACCGGTTTTCGGTCGCATGGTCGCGGGTTTTCCCCGCAGGACGAGGCGAGGTCAACGAAGCCGGGCTGGCTTTCTACGACAGGCTGATCGACGCGCTCCGGGCTGCGGGCATCGAACCGGTGCTGACGCTGTATCATTGGGACCTGCCGCAGGCGCTGGCCGATGCCTGCGGCGGCTGGGAATCCCGTGCAATCATCGAAGACTTCGACCGCTATTGCACCACCTTGTTCAAGCGCTTCGGCGGGCGCGTCAGATATTGGTGCACTTTGAACGAGATGAATCACGACTTCCAGCGGGCTTACCTCCTAGGGCTGCACCCGCCCGGGCTGCGCGACACAAGGCGCTTTTATGCGGCCGTTCATATCGCCCTGCTGGCAAACGCGACGGCCATCCGGTCCTTCCGCCGGCACGTGCCGGACGGCAAGATCGGCCCTGTCTTCCCCTATATGCCAGCCTACCCCGCGTCTCCGCGGCCGGAGGACGTCCTGGCATCCGAAAACGCCGAGGAGTTCCTGCAGCATTGGTGGCTCGATCCGTACTTGCGCGGGCATTACCCGGACGCGGCCTATTCCTGGCTGAAAGCGCGGGGCCTGGCGCCGGAGATCCTGGACGGCGATGCGGAGCTTCTGGCTGCCGCGCGTCCGGATTTCCTCGGGGTCAACTACTATTTCTCGGTCTGTTACGCTGCCAATGCGGATGATGGCGCCGGCCTGGCGGGGATCAATCGCACCGGAGCCAAGGGGTCAACGGATGTTTCGGGCGTTCCCGGCCTCTATAAGACCGCGCCGAACCCGTTCGTCGAGACCACCAACTGGGATTGGGCTATCGATCCGATCGGCCTTCGAATCGTCCTGCGCCGGCTGGCGAACCGCTACCGCATCCCGATCATGATTACGGAGAACGGCCTTGGCGCATTCGATACGCTGACGCCGGACGGGCAGGTTCATGACCCCGATCGCGTTGCGTATCTCAGATCCCACCTTGAGCAGTGCCGGCTTGCGATCGATGAGGGGGTGGACCTTGTCGGCTATTGCGCATGGTCGTTCACCGATGTCCTGAGTTGGCTGAACGGGTATCAGAAGCGATACGGCCTGGTTTACATCAATCGTGACGAAGCCGATGAACGCGACCTCCGGCGCATTCGCAAGGACAGTTTCGCGTGGTATCAGCGGGTCATCGCAACGAACGGCGGTGTGCTGTAGCGTGCGGGCTTTGACACCGGTATCGATTCGACCGCGGCTACGCTTGCGTGCCCCTGGCCGGGGTTGGTTCAAGCGGACTTTCACAAGCGCGGTTCAAGTAGAAACGGGTAGGGCACATAGCGCCGCGCGAGATCGAATGGCAGGACATGTAACCGCATGCTCGACGAAAAGTAGAACGGCGGCAGAGGCTCCGGGAACGCGTCGGTTCGTGGATAGACCAGAAACATGTCTCCGACACCGCCCAGATAGGTTTGCCCATAGGCGAACATTTGGTAGAAGTCGGATTGGCTCAGCTCATACTTCCGGGACCTGTCGTCGCTGAGCAGTTTCCACTTGGCGTCCACGATCCAGCTGTTGTGGCCGATCGTTACGATAATGTCTGGCTTCAAGCGAAACCAACCGGCGTTTTCGTGCAGGGAGAGATCGCGATCACCGGCCTGAGGTCTTATCCGTATCCAAGTCGGGGCTGCTCTGCGTAAAGATGCGAGCACGTAATCTTCAAACAATTTCTCCATGGGGAACAGCATACTGAGCCCACGATAAGCGCCTGTAATCGCAAAGGGGGTTTGACGCCATAGGATCAATTCGCATAGCGGCTTGATCGCTGCGTAGTCCGCCATTAATCGTTCGGTGCCCCATTGACGGAGGTCGGCGCTGATCTCGCGGCTCTCCGGGATACTGGCAAACAGGGTCGATAGTTCGCGGGCGAGCCGCCAGCTATCGCTGACCCGCGTCAACCGGAGCACTAAACCGAGAGCTGAGCGGATCAAGCGGTTCTCTGGCCGATTGAACGAGAAGGTGTCGTGGCGGAACGCGAACAGGTGCGCTCCAGCGGGGCCAGACCGTATCTGCCGCGAGACATCCAGCGCTCCTCGCAGGAACGGCTCTCGCGCGTCCACTTGGCGGTAGCTCTGGCGAAGTCCCCGCCTGATGAGATCGGAAACTTCCTGGAGAAAGCTGTATGCCAGCCACTCCGGCAGCGGAAGCTTGAACGCCGAGATGTGCGACACCGACCCGGCCCGCGGCTTCAGCCGAAGCGCCTCCGCCACCATGCGCACGAGGAGGCTGCGCGCTTCCCCGATATCTTCCTCGCCGACGGTGTACTTGGGCAGGATCTCAATGCGAGTGCCGCAAGGCGTCTCCAACACGCCGACAAAGTTCAGAACCCGGAGGCTCCGAGGACCATCCATGCTCACGAGACCGAGCGATGAGGGGCCTCCCCTGGCGTGCTCGATAAGCCAGTTAAACGCGGACCGCGTGATCGTCGCTTGGTCGAGGGACGTAGGCACGGCATCGGTGGTCAGCCTTGCGAACTCCCTAACGGTTGGCATGCGCTACGCTCAGCCGATGATCGACAGGTAGGCCGAAGGCCGCTCCAGCGCCTCGACATTGATGCGCCACGCCTTCGAGGTGGGCACCTCGAGATCACAATGGCCGAAGAGTTGCTCGATGTTTTCATCCCGCTCAACCACGAAGCGGTCGGCAGGCTCTTCCTTGCGATGATCGTTGAGCACAAGCCGGATGCGTTGCCAGTCGTCGAAGAAATATTCCTGGAGCAGCGGAATCACCTGCGTGGTGAAAACTTGGCGGAGTTGCGCGATGTCGTCGGCGGCGCTTATGCCCAAGAAGTAAGCATGGCCGAGACGGTGGTCCCGATCTAGAAGGGCCTCAATGCGCGCGTTCATCGTGTCGAGCAGCTTGGCTATGTCGATGCCCGCAATCTCCACTCCTTCCAAAATGCCGGGTAACTACGTTATCACATTCTCCTTTATTCCTCTTGAGGTTTACCAGATTGAAATGATCTAGCCAAAGAAGCAAGATACTACAGCTATCTTCAAGCAGGCAATAGAACAACGAAAGGTCAAGATGCTTGAATTCATCAAC
>CAINOE010000214.1 GCA_903851415.1 uncultured Rhodopila sp.
CCCGCAAGCGCAGAACTTCCGCACCACTGGCGTTGCTCAGGGGTTTCCGCGCCCTCCTTGCCCGACCCCAAGGAACCGCACCCGAGGGGGATGACGCCGGCATAGGGCCGGCGACACGCCTCGGCAGCGAGAGAGATGAGATCATGGCCTCCAAGTCGTCCACTCCGAACACCACGCAGCCCGCCCGCCGCACTCAGCCGGTCCGCCAATCCATCACCCTGGAACTGGTCAAGGCCCACGCCCCGCACGCCGCCGTGGCCGAGAACCTGGCCCGCATCTTCGGGATCAGCCCGGTGGATTACGCCGCCGTCCGCGAGGGCACCGAGGAGCACCTGGTCCGCAGCGCCAACACCCTCCGCGACGACCTCAACGACAAGGCCATGGCGATCCACCTCCAGCGCATCGTCGGCGCCTTCGTCAGTTCCGCCCACGGCGCCGCCACCTTCTACGGCACCAAGGTCACCGCCGCCCGCGACCTCACCGCCAAGGGAGCGAACGACGACCGCGATGAGGACCGCGACGGGCCGAGCGGGTTCGAAAGCAAGGCCGAGCGCGCCCGCCAGTTCGCCGCCGAGATGGGTCTCCAGGCCTTCGCGCTGATGGCCGCCGCGGAAGGAGCCGTTCACGCCTACGCCCACATCACCGGCGACGACTGGAAGCCCTACGAGCCGCCCATCGCCCCCGGCGCCGGCATCAGCCGCCAATCCGCGGACGCCCAGCTCGGCGCCTTCGGGTGAGGCACCAAGGCGGGGGCCGCGAGGCTCCCGCCGCTTCGTTTCTTTTGTCGGAAGGGGCGGCCGGCACAGTCCGGCTACCGGGGTGTCCGCAGAAATGGACCCGCGCCTCCGGCGCGCCCTCCGGGCTGCGGCCCGCGCGCGTCGCTCCGCTCCGCTTCTCTGCGCGTGCCTCCGGGTGACGGATGCCGGCTGCTCTATCGCCCGGACAGGGCCTGCCCGCAGGTGTCGCTATATGTAGCGGCGCACAATGATGAGCGGCCCGACGCGCAATAGATGGCCATTTCCAGCGCACATTCCCTGAGACGGAACCGAGCCACCGGCGCACAATGGCTGAGACTGAATCCACAATCGGTGAGACGGACGCGCAATAGATGACCGGCGGGGCACCGTGGCCGAGATCTCCTCGGAAACCCGGTATGGGCGCAGCTTTACGCAGTCATTTTGCTCCAATAGGGTCAAGACCCTCGGATGCCGTCGACCCGGAATGCCGTAGGCAACCCTATTGAGACGTAGAACGTGTCTCAGGCCGACGCCTCGCTGGGGTATGCATCAATAAGATGGTGACTGCCCGAGAGCGCAACCACCCGAACGGGCGGTCGATTTCGTAACGGACATGATCAGTCCAGGCTGACCTGGACACTTCGGCGCTCGTCAAAGCATTTTGGCTCCCCTTCGAGGAGGTTTCCATGGATGAGGCCAAGACCGTGCGGCAGATAGGCTTCGTGCTGTTTCAGGGGCTTACGCAACTCGACCTGACCGGCCCGTGGGAAGTGCTCACGCGGCTTCCGGATACAGCCTGCCATCTCGTGAGCCGTGATCTCCTGCCGGTTCGGAGTGCGAGTGGCGGACTGCGCATCGTTCCGACGATGACCTATGCCGAATGCCCGCAACTCGACATGATCTGTGTGCCCGGAGGTCCCGGACATCTCGACGCGATGCAGGACGAAGCCCTGCTGTCATTTCTCCGGCGCCAGGCGAGGGGATGTCGCTTCGTCACCGCGGTGTGCACCGGGACGCTCGTTCTCGCGGCGGCTGGGTTGATGCGCGGTTTCGAGTGCACGACCCATTGGATGTCCATGGACCGGCTTGCCGCCTTTGGCGCAAAGCCGGCCAATCGCCGGGTCGTGGTCGATCGCGACCGGATTACCGGCGGCGGCGTCACCGCCGGGATCGATTTTGGCCTCGCCGTGGCGGCCGAATTCCATGGAGAAACGGTCGCCCGTGAAATTCAGTTGCAGATCGAGTACGCGCCGGAACCCCCGTTCCCGGGAAGTCCGTCCACGGCTGAGGCGGCAACCGTCGCGGCTCTGAAAAGCCGGTATCCCGCTTATGGCAGACGGATGGAAGCGGTTGATGCCGCCGCAGTCCTTAAAATGGGGGACGCGGCGGGGCTGCCAACCTGATCGAACCGCATCATGCGCCGACGGTCGTCTATTGCGCGTCCGTCTCACCGAATTTGCGTTGTTTCTCAGCTATTGTGCGTCGGACAGCCGCTTCCGTCTCAGGGAATGTGCGCTGGAAATGGCCATCTATTGCGCGTCGGGCCGTTTATTATTGTGCGCCGCCACACCTACCCAAATCCTTGTCGGGTGGGGTCACCGACTTTCTGAAATCTCCATTGGAGTTTGGTGGTCCCCGACCGGGGCCGGGTACGGTTTGCGCTACAGAATCTTGCGGTATAGACCGAGCGTCACCGCTTCGTCGGCGCTGGTGCCCAGCACATCCACTGGCCGGCGTTGTAACCGCACTGCATGCCGCGCATGTTGGTGTCGATGCCCCAGTGAGCGACCGCCATGCCAAGCAGCAGGACGGCGAGGTGCGTGCAAGCGAGGATGGCAGCGATGCGCCATTCCATCACCTTGGCGAAGCGTCCAGCCCAGGCCGCGTAACCCATCACCAGGTGCCGACCGATCGTGTGCACCTGATCCGGGGTGAGCGCCGACGCCGGCGGCGGCTTGGTCTGCCCGGCCTGCCGCATCGCCGCAGTGTGCATCAGGTGGCGGGCGCCAAGGTCAGCGTCCAAGGCTTCCATGACGGAACCGAGCGGATCGCCGCCGAGGTTGGCCACCAGGATCGTCCGCGCCAGCTTCTCCCGCGCGGCACGGACCACGGCATCGACATCATCTTCCGGCTGGTCGGCACCGGACACGGCTACGGAAGCCATGTGGAAATCCCACCGAACTCAGCTTCCATACGGAGAAGCCATTGTCCGACCCGCCGCCGGTCGAAGGGGCCTAGCGGAACCACGCCCTTCTTCGGCGTTGCGTCCCGCGCATCGGCATACGTTATGCGGCGGTCCTCGACCTCCTTGGCAGGGATCAGGCGCGGCATCCAGACCTGTTGCGCCCCCCGGGCAATCGCTGCCTTGTAGGCACTGTGCTGCATGGTGCGTGCGAACGCTTCCTCGCGCGGCACGGTCGGGTCAGCGCGTCCCTCATTGAGCACGATCGCCGTTGCCTTCGGTTGGAATCCTGCCTTCTCTAAGGTCTCCATGGCCGAGAGGTCGGACAGTCTCGGGGCGAGCGGATAGAGAGCTACGATCGCGACACCGGCATCCTCGGCCATCTGGACGATATCAGGCGTCGAGGCGACCAACCGACCGAGGCTGGTATCGCCGCCGCCGACGTCGATCGCCGCCGTTGCCTTATTGTCCATCGCGAACGCCAGAAACTTTTCCAGCCAGGACAGCACGGCGTTCGGCTCAAAGCTGGCAGGTTCATGGACCCCCTCAAAGTAGTTGCTGAGTTCCCGGTTCTCCGGGTCGATGGCGGCGAAGAAGGTTTGCCGGTTGGCTGCGACAGCCCGTTCGGCAACCCATCTAAGAATACTCGTTTTGCCTACGTTACCAGCCCCGATTGCCAGCAGCACTTTCGGCTTATCCGACAGGTCGATACCAGCTTCCTTGGCGACGTCAGGCGCGGCGCGGTGGACGAGAGTGCGCCCGACTGAAACCTCATCGGCGACCTGCACCGCTGCGAAGGTTGGAAACAACGGCACGACTTGAGCGGCTGTCTTGCGTTCTGCGGCCATCAGTTTTTCCTTTGGATCGGGGTGAACGGCGGCGTGGTGGTCGGCGGCGGATCGTCGCCGTCGTCGTCGCGGCGGACGGTTTCCGGGTTGAAAACCGGCTTCGGTTCCTGGCTGGAGGGCGTGGTGACAGGTTCGTCGGACAGTGCAACCTGAGGCCGCCGATCGCGCTTGCGGCGGTAGTCGGCTTCCACTCGCAGCCACGAACTGCGGACTGCGGACGGTGTCAGCGGCTTGCCGTCGGCGTTCATGATACCGCCGTCACTGAGGTACTTCGCCAGTGCCGTCCAAGATGGCGGCTGCTTGGCAAACTCGGCCGCAAGCGCGTTGTGGCGAGCGGCCAGCCACTCATAGACAGGGGACTTCCTGTGCGGTCCGCGAGCCGTGGCGCGCATGGCGGCGATGGCTCCGGCCAGGTCCGGTGGCTTGCTCATATCCCCGCCTAGCAACCACTAGAGAGCGCGTCAAGCGGTTATGAGCGTCTCTTAAAGTGCTTTCTACCGGTCACTAAATCGCATAAGAGTTGCGGTGACTGGCAGATGGCGACAACAGACCATATGACCCGTAAACGGGTGCACAGTGACAGCCAGCGAGCGGCAGGCGTATAGCAGTCCGCATAGGGGAGATCACAGATGGCCACTCTTGAGAGCATCCAGGCGTCGCTTGACCAGTTTGCGCGCGATCAGCTTGTCCGCGACGAGGGTATCCGGCGGGCATTCGAGATTTTTGCGAGCACGGTCGAACGGACCAACGCCACGCTGGCCATCATCAGCCAGCAGATCACGGATCAGAACGGCGGCTTCATCGAGGCGGTGCGGGCGGCGGTGGACGACGCGCTGGACGACTACTTCAACCCGATGGAAGTTGGCGGCG
>CAINOE010000215.1 GCA_903851415.1 uncultured Rhodopila sp.
AGCTGCTGTTTCTGGCGATCGGGCATATCGGCTTGCGATCCAAGCCTTCAATTCACTTGCCGGAGGCGAAGATCCAGTTTATGATTTTGTTTTCTGATCGCATCGATCGGTCAGCTAGCTGACCGATCGATGCGATCAGGCCACGGACCTATTTACACAGTAGATCGGACACTCCCAAAATCGGCGTCGCAACCCGGACGAAGTAGGAACCAAAACCTACCAGTCGCCCGCAAAGTCGGTTGCGGGAATCGGCGATGAGGGCCTTACACGCCTCCCATTGAGGGGCCGGTTTCCTCCGGCACTCCGTAGTCGGACACTATGCTATCACACGCGGCCTGGGCAATTTGGCGAGCCCGATCAGGATCGATCCCGGCCTGGCGCGCCCTCATCATCTCGCTGATGTAGACGTACAAGGCTTGGACTAGCAGGCGAGCTTTTGCCTTGGGCGGCAGAGGGATAGCTTGCTCCCGGTCCAGAGCATCAACACATTCGATCGCGGCGGCCAGGGCGCGGCGGTCAAGGCCCAAAATCGAATTCAATGGACTTAAGCTCGGTTCCTCGCCCCATGGGACAGGCTCGGCCCGCCCGGTCAACAGCCAGCCCAATGTGGCCTTGTCGGCCTTCTCCCGGAACCTCGCGACTATATCAAAAAGGAGATCGACTGAGACCTTCGCCTTCCGATTTTCCACGTCGGACAGATAGCTCCGGGAAGCCCCGATGGCGCGGGCAAACTCTGTTTGGTTGAGACCAAGGCCAAGCCGCAGCTCGCGAACCCTATCTGCCACGCCTTTCGCGGCCGATTGGTCGCCGGAGGCATGCGCGGCGTCGTCATGTGGCCGCAACGCATCAGAATTTGATGCCATACTCGGAATCCCTCTTGTATCTGCCGCCATATGGCGGCAATGTGCTTTCCCATGAAAGCGCCCGACCCCAACCAGCATACACTATCCGGCAGCCCGGAACTACACCTCCGTGTGAGGGCAGCGCTGCTGGTAAATGGCGTCACCCTGACGGACTGGTGTCAAAAAAATAGGACATCGCGCCAGTTCGCGTATCAGTGCCTTGTTGGCAAGCGGGGTGGCAAATCTGCCGCCCAACTTCTTGACCAGATCATCAGCGCGGCCGGCATCTCGTGACCGTTTTTGCCACAGCGGCGGAGTTTGCATCAGAGGCGCAAATCTCGCGGCGCATGGCGAGCAAGGTGCTTCAAGCCTGTTTTGCGGGAAAGGCGTGGCGCGGGGTCCATCTTTCGGTAAGGGCTGTGCCGGGACGCGGTGGCTCCGGCGGGTTGGTCTATCAAGTCGCCCGCGATAGCATTCCCGCGCATCTCTTGGGGGCACCTAAGACGCCTCTGATCGGGGTTTCAGAACCTCCTGAGACCGCCCCATCGCCGCCGCAACCCGGCCAATCTGCACAAGTCGCAAAGATTGCGACAATCCTTCCCCCATCGCCGAACCTGCCGCCGCCGATCCCGCGCGCCCGCATCACGGCGAACACCGCAGAGGGGGAATGGCGCTACAACCTGGTGCGCCCGATCATCGCCACCACAGCGCCGAACTCACGCGAACGGGCCGCGCTGATTGAGCAGATCGCCAGAACTCCCCTGATAGACTGGAAACGGCGGTCCCGGACCATCGCACAGCGAACTATCCGGAAGTGGATCGTCCGCTATGAGGCAACGGGCGTCGGCGGACTGATGCGCAAGGCGCCAAGCAACGGCGGGCAGCGCCGGTTCGTCCTGTCGCGGGCCTGGGATCAGGCGATGGATGCCGCGGGGGTTTCCAAGGCCGATCAGGCCGAAATCGCGAAGCAGGTTCGCCACCGCGTGCGCAGCGAATGGCGCAGCGGAACCCCGAGCTGGCCAACGGTCCAACTCAACACGCTGCCCACCGTGGTCAACCTCTCCCGCGCCGCCGGCCTGGATCGTCCGGACGCCGAACTGCATGCCCTCTGCATGGTGCCGCGCCGCTTTGTTGAAGCCGAGCGCCGGTATGCGATTATCGCCATGAAGGAATCGGACGCGGCCCGCTTCGCGTCGGAAGTGGTTCCGCGCATCAAGCGGGACCGATCGGCGCTGCTGCCGATGGAGTGGGTGGCCGGCGATGTTCACCCGTTGGACATCCTCTTTCAGCGGCCCGATGGAACCACGTGCTGCCCGCGACTGATCGTCTGGGAAGATCTCGCCACCAACCGCGTCCGATGGGATATGTTTGTCGCGCCGCAAGGTGAAGCCGTCCGGACTGAGCATGTCATACAGTCCTTTGTGTCGCTATGCTCCGATTGGGGCGTGATGCGGCACCTCTACATAGACAACGGCGGCGAATACAATTGGCTTGACATGGCAGAGCCACTGAGCCGCCTTGCCCATGCACCGGAAATCCACGGCATCGAACAACCGGCCGCCACCGGCAAGGCGATCCAGCGGGCGCGTCCCTACAATGCTCAGGCCAAGGTGATCGAAGGCGTGTTTGCCACGCTCGAGCGGTCGGTTTTTCCGCAACTGCCCGGCTATATCGGCGGCAACCGCATGCGGAAGAAGACCGCGAACCAAGGCCGGGCGCCCAAGCCGTTCGATGGCGACGAAGCGGCCTTGCGGCAGGCCGTCAGCACTGCCGTTGCGTACTATCACCGCAAGCCGCAGACGGGCCACCTTGACGGCCAGTCGCCGGAATCCCGCTTTGCCGCATTCGTCGAAGCCGGATGGAAGCGGACGATCCTTGATCCGCACGAACTTGAGGTTGCCTTCAGCCGGGAGATGCTGAAGCCCGTCCATACTGGCGGCACGCTTCGGCTGGCCGGTGTCGAGTATCGCGCGAACGGCCTGCAATCCTATGTCGGGCTTCGCGTCTTGGTCCGGCAACCGCTGTTTGGTGACCAGAACAAACTGTTCGTTTTCACTGAGCAAGGGCAACCGATCGACACCGCTTTCCCCGATACGCGCTATGCGTTTGCCGACGATCGAGGCGCCGAAGAGCAGGGGCGGCGGCAAGCGGCCTTGAATGCCAGCATCCGGGAGCTTGCCAAGGATACCACCCGGCTTGATGGCGAACAGTCCATGGCGGCGGTGGTGGCTTTGCATGGACCTGCCGCCGAAGCGCCCACTGATGGCGTGATCCGCATAATCAACCCCGAATTCTCCGAAGCCGCGCGCATGGCGAAGAACGCCCCGGTGCGTGCCGAAGAGGTAACCGCCCGCACGGCATCCGTCCGAGCCAGGAAGTCCGCACTTCTGAAGCTGATGGATCCCGGCGCGCGGCAAAGGATGGCGGGCTGATGTGTCCAGCATCAACCCGCCCGGCGCTGGGGCTGCCCCCCAGCACTTCCGTGAAGGCCAGACAATGACCAACGAGCCTACAATACCAGGACCGGGAACGGGCGCAAAGCTCGGCGATTTTTGCGAGACAGCAACCGCTACCGATCTGGAAATCCTGTTCCGCGTCTGCCAAGCCGAAGGCGAGCTCGGCATCGTCACTGGGGAACCCGGCGTCGGCAAGACGACGGCGGCGCAGCACTATGCCGCGCGCAACGATTTTGCCTTCCACATCACCATGTCGCCGGCCGCAAGCATGCTGGTGCCATGCCTCGCGCGGATCGGCGAGGCGATAGGCACCTATCCGAGCGGTTCCGGCGCGTGCGCCTGGTCTGACGCCATCCGCTCACGCATCAGGTCGGAACCTGAAGCACAGCTTCTGCTGATCGATGAGGCGCAGCACCTGTCGGATGCGGCAGTGGAAGAGGTGCGATCCATTCTCGACGCAACCGATGTCGGCGTGGTGTTCATCGGCGGCCGGGAAATCCGGGAACGGTGGTCCGGCCGCCGCTGGGCACAGCTTACCAGCCGGGTTTACCAGAGTATCGATATCGACGCGCCGATTGCCGCCGATATCGACGCCATTTGCACCGCGGTTGGGATCGAAGGCAAACGAGCGCGCGACAAGCTCGCCCGGGTTGCCCGCATGCCGGGTGGTTTGCGGGTTGTTCGCAAGGTCCTTGGCGTCGCGTCCGTCATCGCGGGGGAAGGCAAACCGATCACTGCCGCGAGTATCGATGCTGCGCTTAAGGACCGGGAGGAATCCCGATGAATCAGCCCCGCATGCCGGATGCCTATGAGCAGTGCGAGGCCATCGCCAGCAAGATGCACAACGCATCCCTGATGTTCATCGCCATCGAACGCATGGCGTCCGAAGGCTTGGAAGGTGGCGAAGCCACCGACTGGAAACAGCTTTTCGAGGTGATCCATCAACTCGCAGACGTCACGTCAACAATCGTCAAGGAGGCTTACGATGCCGCAAGCGACCTCGCGCAAACCCTCTCCCGCGCCAATCGCCAGTAGCAAGCTGCGCCTGATCCACGTGGCCCGGCGCCAATTGCAACTGACGGATGACGACTATCGGTCCGTGCTGAATCTGTTCGGTGGCGTCCAGCATGCCGCCGAACTGGATCAGGCTGGCTTTACCGCCGTCATGCAGCGCATGACGGACCTGGGCTTCGCGAGCACCTCGGCACGCCGCCCGCTGCCGATGCGCTCCGGCATGGCGTCTCCGGCGCAAACCGCCCTGATCCGGCAACTATGGTCGGAATGCACGAACGGCGAAGGCGCCGATTCCACCCTTGGGAAATGGCTCGAGCGACAGTTTGAATTTTCGTCCATCAGGTTCCTGACGGTGCAGGCCGCGCATCGGGCGATCGGCGGCTTGCGGGCTATGAAGCGCAAGCGCAAGCCCGGAACCGCCGCGTCTGATTCCGCGCAGCAAGCGGGGGCTTAGATGCGGGCGCCATCCCCGGCTTCCAGCGCACCGCCTGATCTCTCCGGAGATCGGGCGGTAACCGAATGGCTGGAAGCACAACCGGGCCACCTGACGTTTGCCAAGCTGCTGGCGGCCCATATCGCACGCTTCGGCTCGGCCGGTGCGCTATCGCCGCAAGCCCTATGGCGCGCGTGGCTGATCCAGCCCGTGATCCGCGACACCGATCCGGGATCACGGGAGCGCGGCGCCGCCATCGCCGAGATTGCTCGCCAGACCCTGCCTGACTGGATGGGCAGGGCGCGGCGGGTTGCGGAAAAGACGGTGCGCAGTTGGGTCGCGGATTACGCGACGGGCGGTCCGGCCGCGCTGGCCAGAAAGCCGCCGAGCAACCGCGCGCAACCGCGCGTGCACGTGTCACGGGCCTGGGATCAGGCCATGCGGACAGCCGGCATCGCGGAAGGCACCCTCGCCGGCATCGCCCGCGCGTTGCGCGACAAGGTTCGCCTGCTTTGGTCCGATGGACGGCCGAACCGAACCGTGGTGCTGCAAGGCGCCACGCCGTTCCTGATGGAGCAAACGAGGCTTGCGGGCCTCATCCTGCCGGCTGAACAGATGGAGTCGATCTGCGACGTTCCGAGGCGCCTGGTTGAAAGCGAACGCCCGCGCGGTCGCAGCTCCGGCACCTCTCGCGCCAAGCTGCCATCGTCCATCGTGCCGCGCGTGGTGCCCGAACTGGAATTGGTGCCTCCCGCGCCCAAGCCGCCGATCGGCGGCGAACCCGCGGGCGATTGGTGCCTGCTGATCATGCGCCCCGGCACACCAGCCGGCGCGGCCGGCACGGGCGCCGCGTTCGGGAAGTGGCTCGGCCGCAATTTCAAGGTATCGTCCGTCCACTTCGTCCCGCCTGATGTTGCGGACGAAGTGGCATCAGGCTTGCGCCGCGCGAAGCCGACGCCATCGGACGAACAGCCGGCATGAGTTGGCGCAGCACCTTCCCGCCCGCGATCGAACGGTTCCTTTGGTTCGCGGGCAGTCGGTCCAACATGTCGTTTGCGGCCGTCGCGCGCATGGCGGCCGATCAGTTCGGATCAGACGCCCCCAACGTCGACGAGGTGGCAAACTTTATCTGCCACGCCTATGCGGGGCGGCGGAACCTCAACCGGTTTCGCCGCGACCTGGACCTGGCGACATGGCTTTTGGAGAACAGCGCAACCGGCACGATCAATGAGATCAGGGCGCGCTGCATCCGGCGCTTCGGATTGATCCGCACGCCATCCCGCACGCGGCTTGCCGCCTTTCTTCTCCGGTCCGGGCGCCCTTGGTGGCGGCCTGATCACAGCGCAGACGCCTTATCGGACATGGACCTATGGATAAGGCAGGCCGCCCCGCACATGACGATCAAGGCGTTGGCTGCCGCTTGCGCTGTCCGCTTCGGGCGTAAGTGCGCTCCCAGCCGCAGCGCCCTGCATCGCCGCATCCAGTCGGCGGGGCTGACCTCGGCCGGGCGCCGCGCGACACTTGCGGCCGATAGGGAGGCCGGTGCGTGGCTTGAAGCCGTCAGTACCGGCAACGCCACGCTGGACGATCTACGCAGCAAGCTGGTTGCCCTGTTCGGCGCCGATCGCGTGCCAAGCCGTTCCACCATCCATCGGCATTTGGCGACGGCGACGAACCGCCCTTCGACGGCGAAGCGTGCACGGGCCGGAGCAAATCGCCACTTGAGGCCGATTGAATTCGCCACCTGAGGCCGGTTCAAATCGCCACCTGAGGCCGGTGAATTCGCCACCCCCTGGCTGGTAGATCGGCCGGGCCGCGGGGCGGGAGGAACCGTCGC